>JAKASJ010000033.1 GCA_021819085.1 Pseudomonadota bacterium
AGCACAAACCGGCGGAAGCCGCCGGCGGCCGATCGCAGTCCTATCCGCCGCCGGCAATCCGCGCCAGAACTTTTTCCACCAGCTTGCCGCGCGCCACGAGGTGCGTGGCGCCGGCGGCCTTCGCCTGGCGAAAAGCGTCTCCGTCCACATGCGGACCGAAAGCGAGAATGTCTGTACCGGGATGCGCATTGTGCATGCGGCTGATGGATTCGAGCGCATCCGCAACCCCGAGATCCACCACGATCAGATCGGGCTCGACCGCGGAATCATTCTTGAGCAGCTGCGCGCCCGCCGCCTTCCAGCGTGACTCGATGCGCACGCGGCTCATCAGATCATCGGACAGCAGCAGGATTTTCATGGCGTTCAACGACCTTCCGGGTGGTGGTCTGCCGGGAGCGGGGCCGCCACATCCACCGGATTGCGTGCCGGCACCGCTGCACTTGCGGGCGAGCGGCTTTCCACCAGCATGGGCATGATCACCAGCGGCACGCCGCGCAGATGAAGCTTGCGCTGGATTGCAAGCGCCGTGTAGTTATGCAGCAGGCGCGTAAGCCAGTTCTCGCTGCGGAACACCAGGGTACCTGCGAAGAACACACTGCCCGGGAAGCGCTGCAGCGTGCGGTCGGCGAGCCTCAGGGCCACTTCGACCGGATCCGTTCCGAAATCGACATAGCCGGTCGCAGCCATGCCGTGTGCCTGGCAGAAATTCACGTAGTTCACGATCTGCGCATCGGCGTTCTTCTGCAGCTGCTCGATCGTCTCGTCCTCCTTGAAACCGGCCGTGTCCACCTCGCCCACCGTCAAAAACACGAAGTTCTTGAAGCGGCCGGGGAACAGGCGCTGCGAGTTCAGCAGCGTGTGGATGCCGAGCCCGCGGTAGCTCGAGACAAAGAAGACCGCAGCCGGCTCCCCTTCCTCGAGCTGCGGCGCAACGGCGTGACCCGGCGCCGCCGGCAGCGTCGTCAGCACATCGTCCAGGGACTCGAGCTGCCGGTGAACCATCTCATAGTGCCGGCTCACCAGCAGGCACAGCCCGATGAGAGACCCGGTCACCAGGGTCGTGACCCAGCCGCCCTGATCGAACTTTTCCATCAACGTGATGACCAGGATGCTGCCGGTTACTGCAAGCCCGAGCAGCGACAGCGGCAACCGCCAGCGCCATCCCGTCTCGGCGTTGCGGTGGCGCCACCAATAGACGCACAGGCCGAGCAGCGTGAGCGTGAACGTCAGGAATACGTTGATGCTGTACAGGACAACGAGCAGATCGACGCTTCCACCGGTCGCCAGCAACACGACGATCGCGGCCATGCCCATCAGAAGGATGCCGTTTTTTGTCACCAGCCGGTCTGACAGCTGCGAGAACCGGTGCGGCAGCCAATGGTCCACGGCCATATTTGCCAGAACCGCCGGACCGCCCAGATAGCCGGTATTCGCGGCAACGAACAGCAGGGCCGCCTCGAGCAGCATGGTAACGACCATGACAACATGGCCCGCGTTCACGCTTCCGACATGCCAGCCTGAAAGTATTGCGGAAAACACCACCGCATTGAGGGTCTGCCCCGCCACTGGGCGCACATTCCACAGCAGATAGAGAAGAATGATCCCGCCGGCGGTGAACGACAGTGAAAGTGCCATGTAGAACATGGTCCACTTGCCGGTGTGCACCCGCGGCTCTTTCAGCACATTGACGCTGTTGGAGACCGCCTCGATACCGGTATAGGTACCGCCGCCCAGGGCGTAGGCCCGCATTATGATCGCCAGCGCCCCGATCCAGCCCAGGTTGTGCTGCATGGAAGAGAACTGCCTGATGCTGGCGTGCAGCACACCCGACAGGTGCTGCACGCGCAGCCCCACGCCGTAGACGATGAGGAAGGCGTGGGTGAACACGAATCCGAGGAACAGCGGGAGCAGAAACCGGATCGATTCCTTCACACCGCGCAGATTCAGAACCAGGAGCGCGACAAGCAGCAGGATCTTTACTTCCAGCCCGAAGGGGTCCCAGGCGTGCGGCAGGAAGCTGAACAGCGCGTCCACGCCGGCGGCGATCGAGATGGCGATCGTCAGCATGTAATCCACCACCAGGGCGCTGCCCGAGACGAGGCCGACGTGCCGGCCGAGCAGACGCGTCGCCACCTTGTAGCCTCCGCCACCGCTCGGGAAAAGCTCGATCACCTGATTGTAGGCGACGGCAATGACAAAGACGGTGAGGGCCGTGGCAGCCGCGAGAAAAATCGCCGGATCGGTATGCGGCAACAGCGCGCGGAACGATTCTTCCGGACCATAGCACGAGGAGGACAGACCGTCCGCGCCGAGCCCCACCCACGCGAGGAACGCGATCAGCGTGATGTGCTGGCGAGTCTGCGGCGACAGCGGGTCACGGGGAGGTCCCAGCACCAGCATGCGCAGAAAATGCAATACACGCATCGTCGGCGACGTCAAAGTGCCGCCGTCTTTCGTCGGACGGACCGGAACCGAATCCTCGGGCTTATTATTCTCAGGCATCGCCAGTTCAGAATGAACCCGACCGGCTACAAACCCGGCAGAGGTGGCGCATTATGCAAAAAACCGGGAGGAATTGGGATATCCCACGGCCACCGGCACCCAAGCGCGGTCTGTGTGGTACCTCAGGGATCCGACAGAAAGACTGTGTTTTCCGGGAATTACTGCAAAAAAACAGCATTGATCGCGATGACCGCCCGCAACGGGGTCCAAAGGTCGGCAACGGCCGCAACCACCCCCGTCCGGCGGCAAATTTCGGCACAAATGCGGAAAACCCCGCTTGCGCGGGGCTTTCCGATGCTGTTTGATCAACTAAGGAAATCCGGACCAGGTCCGGATGTGCCGCCCTCAGCGTGGCACGACCTTGGTCGCCTGCATGCCTTTCGGACCCTTGGTGGCTTCAAACTCCACCTGCTGGCCCTCGGCAAGGCTCTTGAATCCATCCCCTTGGACCACGGAAAAATGCACGAACACATCTGCGCTTCCGTCTTTCGGGGTAATAAAACCAAAACCCTTCGCGTCGTTGAACCACTTTACGGTACCACTTTGCATATTTACCTCTCGCTCCTCGGAGCATGAACGGGAAATTCCCGGGTTAATGCGGCTGAAGAAGAGACTAAGAAAGGTGGCACAACCAGCTCACTGTAAAGCATGGGACGACAACCGGTCTTGAGTACAACTGCTTCAACGCCCTTCCCGCCACCATCCGGCCGGGACCGGGCGGAAATACTACGCAAACCGCCACCCGGTTGCAAGCGATGGTGGTGGAACCGGACCAGGCCGGCTCAGAAGCCCTGTTCGACGGGATCATCGCGATTGTCGCAGCAGGCCGTGCCCAATGGACCCGGACTGCGGCCTGGCACACAATAGCGCATGCCCAGTTCCCGAACCGAGCGCGGTCGCCCCGCGCGGGACACATAGCCGGTGCGATCTCCGTACTCGCTGCCCCAGCTCGTGCTGTTCCTCTTCGCTGTGGGTGTCCTGGTGGCTCTGGTTCAGTTCGGCGTGCTGTCGATCGCTTTTGGCAAACTCGGCCTGTCCTGGGGTTCGGCCACCCTGCTCCTATTTGCCTCGCTGTTCGGCAGTGCCCTCAATCTGCCGCTGTTCTCGATCAGGACCGAGGCGCCACCCGACGACGCGGCGCTGCCGCCGCCGTTGCGCGGACTGCTGCGCCAGATGACCCGGGAATACCATGGAAGGACGCTCATCGCGGTGAACGTCGGGGGTTGCCTGGTACCGGTGTGGTTTTCTCTGTATCTGCTTTCGCGTCACGCCTTGCCGGCATGGCAGGTACTGCTGTCGATCGCAGTGGTCGCCGCCGTCAGCTACCGGCTGAGCCGTCCGGTACGCGGGATCGGCATCGCAATGCCGATCTTCGTGGCGCCGGTGTGTGCGGCCCTGGTGGCCCTGATCGTCAATCCCGTCGAGGCGGCGCCGCTGGCCTACGTCTGCGGCACGCTCGGAGTCCTGATCGGCGCCGATCTGCTCCGGCTCCGGGACATACGCCGCATGGGCGCTCCGATCGCATCGATCGGGGGCGCCGGAACATTCGACGGGATCTTTGTCACCGGCATCGTTGCGGTACTGCTGGCCTGACCGCAGCAACGCCGCGGCCGCTAGCGTGCGCGGAACTCATTTCTCACGTAGCGGTTGCGATAATGCATTACCCGGCGCACGTACGTCTGCGTCTCGTTGAATGGCGGCACACCCCGGTAGCGCAGGACCGCGTTGGCACCGGCATTGTACGCGGCAAGCGCCAGTCGGTGATTGTCATCGAATTCCACCAGGAGATCCTTGAGATAACGAACCCCGGCACCGAGATTCTGGGCCGGATCGAAGACGTCGCGTACACCATAACGCGCGGCGGTGGCCGGCATGAGCTGCATCAGCCCCGAGGCTCCTTTCGGGGATACGGCCCCGGGGTCAAAACCGGATTCCGCGTGCACCACCGCCTTGACCAGCGCGACACTCACGTGTGCGGCTGCGGCATCGCGCCGGATGAGCCGGTCATAGCGGCCGGAGGCGGCCGGCGCGGACCGAACACCGCGCCGCGCCAGCACTGCGCCCATGCCGCGGACCGAATTGCTCGCCCGGATCAGGCGATAGCGGGAACTGCCCAGAGCGTGGTCGGAGAGCAGGCGCGAACCGTCGGGCCTTTGGTAGACATACCACTGCGCGTGTGCCGCCGCGGCCAGGCAGAACCCGACTGCGGTGAGCACCGCGATGAACCCTCGTTTTGCGTATCCCGGTCCGGGCGCCATGCCGCGTTCCCCCTTGCCGCCGGTCGGCGAGCGGAATTCCACTCAGGGAACTTGCATTTCCTGTGCCATCTAAAGGTTGTACCGGCCTGAGAATCCCGAGCACGTGAAATGCAAGTATCTGAATCAGCAAGGAATCAGATGCCCATGAGCGGGGGTCGGGAGATGCGGCGCCAAGGCCCCCGGCGCGGGACAGACGGCGGGGTGCCGGACTTCTGGCTGCCGCACGTGGCCGGAAAACTGTCACTGGCCGGCACATGCATCGGCGGCGCCATTCGATTAAAATGCCGTTTTTTGGCTATCCGGAACCGCACCGCACCAGCCTGCCTTCATTCCGGTACGCCTGAAGCCCCATGAGCCAGAGGAGCCCATATTGTGAGCATCATGACGATCACCCAAGAGAATTTCAACGAGACCATCAACAATAACGGCATGGTCATCCTCGACTTCTGGGCGCCGTGGTGCGGACCCTGCCGTTCTTTCGCGCCGGTGTTTGAGCAAACATCAGAACAGCACCCGGACGTTGTTTTCGCGAAGATCAACACCGAGGAACAGCAGGAACTGGCTGGCGCGTTCCAGATCCGGTCCATCCCGACCCTGATGATATTCCGCGATCAGATCATCATCTTCTCGCAACCGGGAGCCCTGCCAGCCAGCGCCTTCGAAGAACTGATCACCAAGGCCAAGGCGCTCGACATGGATGCAGTGCGCAGTCAGATCGCGTCGCAAAAAACCCAGGCAGCCGGCGCGGAATAACCCCGGCTCGGTGCACCGCGCCGCCCGGCGCGGTGCGCTCAATCGCTCAGGCGAAAGCCGGCAGGTAGGGGCCGGTGCCGTCTTCGATCTTCAGGAGGCCGGCAAACTCGCTAAGATCATGGAAGGCGAGAAGCGCATGCACCTGCATGTCAAACGCCTGGGCGATCTTCTCGATATTGTCTAGGCCGGCATTGATCTCGGCCCGCTCAATGTGACCGATGTAGTTGCGGTGGACACCGCTCAGTTCGGCCAGCACTTCCTGCGACCAGCCGCGCGCCACCCGCAACAGGCGTACGCGCCGCGCCAGCAAATCTCGTGATGTCTGGGAATTCAAATCGGTCATCGAAAGCTCCTTCGATCAGATGGACCGCCAACCTGCTTCCAATACACCATACCGTGTGCAAAGTACGGTTTCGCACTGCGAGCCCCGCTCCGACCAGCGATACGGCCGGCGTTCCGGCTCACGCACACGATGTCCCGCGCGATAATACGCGCGGCACCCGGCTGAAACAACCGGCATCCGCTGCCCCACGCCTGTGGCGACTCAGTCCACCCACACCCGGGCATTGCGGAACATGCGCATCCAGGGCGCATCCTCGTTCCAGTGATCGGGTCGCCAGGAATTGGATACGGCGCGCACCACGCGCTCCGGATGCGGCATGAGAATCGTGAACCGGCCGTCGTGCGTGGTCAGGCCGGCAATGCCCTGGGGCGATCCGTTCGGATTGGCCGGGTAGGTCTCGGCCGGCGCCCCGCGGTTGTCCATGAAACGCATGGCAACCTGGTGCCCGGCAAACACAGCATCGAGGTCGGTGCGCTCGCGAAACTCCGCACGGCCTTCGCCGTGGGAAACGGCGATCGGCAGGAACGATCCGATCATGCCGCGGAAGAAGATGGACGGATTCTGTGGAACCTGCACCATGCATACCCGCGCCTCGAACTGCTCGGAGGTGTTGCGGACGAAGTGCGGCCAGCGCTCGGCCCCGGGGATCAGTTCGTGCAGGTTGGACATCATCTGGCATCCGTTGCATACGCCCAGCGCGAAACTGTCGGCGCGGGCAAAGAACGCGCCGAACCCGTCGCGCGCACGGCTGTTGAACAGAATCGATTTCGCCCAGCCTTCCCCCGCCCCAAGCACATCACCATAGGAAAAGCCGCCGCACGCCGCGAAACCCTTGAACTCGTCGAGCCGCACCCGACCGTCGAGGATATCGCTCATGGTCACGTCCACGGCCCGGAAGCCGGCGCGGTCAAAGGCTGCCGCCATCTCCAGATGGCCGTTCACGCCCTGCTCGCGCAGAATGGCAACAGGAGGACGTGCGCCGCGGGCGATGAAGGGCGCCGCGACGTCCTCGTCCGGATCAAAACTGGGATGCGCACTGAGTCCCGGGTCGGTGTCGTCGAGAATGCGATCGTACTCTTCCCGCGCGCATTGCGGATTGTCGCGCAGGCTCTGTATCTGGTAGCTGGTCTCCGTCCAGATCCGCTGCAGATTGACGCGGCTGTCGCTGAAGACTACGCGACCGTTGCGCATAAAGCTAACCCGGTCGTCGTCGCTGATCGTGCCGATGAGGCGCGTATGGCGCAGCAGACCGGCCTTCTTGAATGCCCCCAGGATCCCGTCGCGGCGTTCGCGCGGAATCTGCAGCACCGCGCCCAGTTCCTCGTTGAACAGCGCTGCCACCGGATCGCGTCCGAGGTCGCTCAGGTCGATCGACACACCGGTACGTCCGCAGAACGCCATCTCGCAGACCGTGGCGAACAGACCGCCATCGGAACGGTCGTGATAGGCGAGCAGGAAGCCGAGTTCGTTGAGCGCCTGGATGACGGCGAAAAACAGTTTCAGCACGCGCGGATCGTCCACATCCGGCACTGCGTCACCGGTCTGCTTGTACACCTGCGCCAGCGCCGAACCGCCGAGGCGATTCTTGCCCTTTCCGAGATCGATCAGCATGAGATCGGTCGCACCGCGATCGGTACGCAGCTGCGGGGTCAGCGTTTTACGCAGATCCATCACCGGCGCGAATGCCGACACGATGAGCGACAGCGGCGCGGTCACCGAGCGCTCAGTGCCGGGCGGATCGTGCCACACGGTCTTCATGGACATGGAATCCTTGCCGACGGGGATGCTGATGCCCAGCGCCGGACACAGTTCCTGGGCAACGGCGCGCACGGTATCGTAGAGCGCCGCGTCCTCGCCCGGATGGCCGGCAGCGGCCATCCAGTTGGCGGAAAGCTTCACATCCGGAAGTTTTTCGATGCGCGCGGCCGCAATGTTGGTGAGCGCTTCACCGACCGCCATGCGTCCGCTCGCGGCCGGATCGATCAGCGCGATCGGGGAGCGCTCGCCCAGCGCCATGGCCTCGCCGGTGTTGCCGCGGTAACCGGTCGCAGTAACCGCCACATCGGCCACCGGGACCTGCCATGGACCGACCATCTGGTCCCGGCACACCAGGCCGCCGACGCTGCGGTCGCCGATGGTGATCAGGAAGCCCTTGTGCGCGACCGCCGGCAGACGCAGCACGCGCTGCGCCGCGTCGGCGACATCGATGCCGCCGGTCGAAAACGCCGCCGGCCGGCGGCGCAGGTGCCGCACCTCGCGCACCATCCTCGGCGGCTTTCCGAGCAGCACGGAGATATCCATGTCGATGGGGCAGCCGTCGCGCTGCCCATCCTGCATCGTGCTCGCGGCGGTGCCGCCGAAATAGCGGTCCTCCACCACCAGGCGCGGCTCGAGCGTGGCATGCCCGATCACCGCGCACGGGCAGCGCTCGCGCTCGCACAGCGTCTGGAACACCGCCAGTTGCGTCGCATCCACCGCCACAACGTAGCGCTCCTGCGCCTCGTTGCACCAGATCTGCATGGGCGACATGCCGCGCTGGTCGTTGGGCACGCTGCGCAGTTCGAAATGCCCGCCCAGTCCGGCATCGTTGATCAGTTCCGGAACAGCGTTCGACAGACCGCCGGCGCCGACATCGTGGATGGAAAGTATCGGGTTGCCGGCGCCGCGCGCCCAGCATTGGTCGATCACTTCCTGGCAACGCCGCTGCATTTCGGGGTTTCCGCGCTGTACCGACGCGAAGTCGAGTTCCTCGCTGCTCCGGCCGGTAGCGACACTCGATGCCGCGCCCCCGCCCAGACCGATGAGCATGGCCGGGCCGCCCAGTACGATGATGCACGCGCCGGCCGCAAATCCGGTCTTGTGCACATGCCGGCCGCAGATGTTGCCGATCCCGCCGGCCAGCATGATCGGCTTGTGATAGCCCCGCACTTCGCCGCCGACCGTTTCCTCGTAGGTACGGAAATAGCCGCCGATGTTCGGTCTTCCGAATTCATTGTTGAAGGATGCGCCGCCGAGCGGCCCGTCGATCATGATCTCGAGGGCGCTCGCGATGCGGGCGGGCTTGCCGTGATCCGTTTCCCACGGCTGCTCCGCGCCCGGGATGCGCAGGTTGGACACCGAGAATCCGGTGATACCGGCTTTCGGTCTCGCTCCGCGCCCGGTCGCTCCCTCGTCGCGGATCTCCCCGCCACTGCCGGTCGCCGCCCCGGGAAACGGCGAGATGGCGGTCGGATGATTGTGGGTTTCCACCTTCATCACGATATGGGTATCGTCCTGATGATAGGCATACTCGTGCGATGCCGGATCGGGGAAGAAGCGCCCGGCGCGGAACCCCTCGATCACCGCGGCATTGTCGCGGTACGCCACCAGCGTGCCGCGCGCATGCAGCTCATGGGTACCGCGGATCATCGCGAACAGCGAACGTTCCTGGGATCTCCCGTCGATGACCCAGTCGGCATTGAAGATCTTGTGCCGGCAATGCTCGGAGTTCGCCTGCGCGAACATCATGAGCTCGACGTCGGTGGGGTTCCTGCCGAGGTGCGCAAAACTGTCTGCAAGATAGCCGATCTCGTCGGCCGACAGCGCGAGTCCGAGCGAAGCATTCGCCGCGTCCAGTGCCGCGCGTCCGCCATGCAGAACGTCGACCGTCACGAGCCGCGCCGGCGTGTCCTCGCGGAACATCGCTGCCGCCTCCTCGAACCCGTAGAGCACGGACTCCGTCATGCGGTCGTGCATGAACGGCAGCAGCGGCGCCAGCCGCTCCGGCGCCAGCGCGCCACCGTCGGCCGCAGCGATATGCCAGGCGACACCCCGCTCCAGGCGCAGCAGGCACGCAAGCCCGCAGTGGCGGGCAATGTCGGTGGCCTTGGTCGACCAGGGTGAGATCGTGCCGATGCGCGGCACCACGAGCAGCAGTCCGCCCGCGGCTGCTTCCGCCGCATGGCTCGGACCATAGGTAAGCAGGCGCCGGAGCACCGCCTCCTCGGCGGCATCGGGACCGGAGGAAAACGCGGCGAAATGCCAGTATTCGGCGTAGACGGCAGCGACCTCCGGAACCGCCCGACGCATGCGTTCGAGCAGCCGCCGGTGACGGAATGCAGACAGCACCGGAGAACCGCGCATGTTGACGATCCTCGCTGGCGCCCCGCCGGCAATCGTGGAGGCTGGCCCGGAATGAGTGTCGATCTTGTCGCTACCCATGATTTTGTCCGCCGGCATTATACGGGAGGGGCGCCGCGGGCAGAAGCATCATGTGATCTCGCGCCATGGCAGCCCATGGTCCTGGTCGGCGACCTGTACCCACGAGTCCGCGCAACCGACCGCGCCGCCCAGGCTGGTCCGCGCCAGGTAAGGCGTGTTGTTCTTCTCGCTCAGATGGGCGGCAACCAGGTGTTGCAGACGCGAGGTGTCGAGGCGCGCCAGAAGCGCCGCCGCCGACTCGTTGTCCAGATGTCCGAGCGGTCCGCCCACGCGCTGCTTGAGCGCCGGCGGGTATGCGCCGTTGCGCAGCATGTCACGGTCGTGGTTGCACTCGAGTATCAGGGCGTGGCAGCCGGTCAGGCTCGCTTCGATGTGGCGCGTGGCGCAACCCGTATCGGTCAGCACACCGAGGCACCGGTCGCCGTCCGACAACACGAACTGGCTCGGCTCGCGCGCATCGTGCGGTACCGGGAAGGGACGCACTTCGATGTCCCCGATGGCAAACGGTTCGTGGCAACTGAACAGATTGAGGCCGGACAGGCTGCCCATTGCCTGGTCGGCGACGGCGTGCAGCGTCCCCGGCGTCAGCCACACAGGCAGCCCGAACTGGCGAGCACAGGCCGCGACCCCGCGAATATGGTCGCCATGCTCGTGGGTGACGACGATGGCGCTCAGCTGTGAGCCTTCACGGTGAACCCGCGCGAGGCGCCGTCTCAGTTCCTGGACCGAAAATCCGCAATCGATCAGCAGACAGGTGGTGCCATGCTCGACCAGCGTCGCATTGCCGCGACTGCCGCTGCCCAGCGATGCGAACCGCAAGGTACCGGTTGAGCCGGGCAGTCTGCCTCCTCGCCTATTTCAGCTGTTCGTAGAGCTGCTTCAGCAACGGTTCGGCAACCGCCTGCGGCACCGGCGCGTTGTCTGTCTTCCTCAGATAGAGGTCAACCCAGCCAGCGGTTCCGGCGTGGAGCCCGACCAGATACACGGGTCCGCGGGTCACCGGGTGATGACCGAACAGCCGCCCGAAAAATCCGGGCTTTCCGCCGCCTGCGGGCGCCTGCTGCACGCGATAGGTCCACTGCGAGCGGTTGCGGTCCTTGACCAGCCAGCCTATGCGCTCCAGGGCAAGGCCCACGCGGCGCCAACCGTTGTCGAGGCTGTCCTGAAAACTCAGCACCGTATTGCCCTGCGCATCGACCCGCAGCGACGCGTGAGCGGTAACCGGTGTGGAGCCGGCCGGCGTGCCCGCGCCCGCGAAAACCATAAAGGCGCGCAACATGCGTGCCTCGGCCTCCGGGTCGGGCGGCGCCGATTCCCAGATCGCGCCGTGGCCCGTGGCCACCTCGTACACGGCGCGCCGGCTGATATAGAGCTCGGTATTCCCCGGATGCATGCCGCGCTCGAGCCGGAAACGGTAGGCCGCGCGGGCGCCAAGCACCCGCGGCGTGGCGGCGGTGGCGGCCGTAGCATACGGCTCGACGTCGCGCCAGCCGGTGTCCACGATTCCCTGCGAACGCGATTCGTGCATGATCGGCAGATTCCTGTCCTTGGCAAACCGCTGGATGAGATCCCAGATTTGCGCCGGCTCTGCCTGGGCCACCAGCCAGCGCTCACAGCCGTCACGCTCCAGCCGCATGCCGGGGAATTGCGGCAGCACCGTCTGGTTCGCCTCGGGAGAAACCCCCGAGGCGCCGGTTACGGAACCGATTCCCAGGTTATCCGAGGTGACCGGCAGCGCCAGCCCCGGAGGTACCTCCAGTGGCGGCCGCAGAAAACTGTTCTCATACAGATGCTTGGGGGAGGAGAAGGTCCCGCAGGCACTCAGCAGCGATGCCAGGGCGCACAGCGCCACACCGGCGACGATTCGTCTGTCATTCATTTTCAAACTTCCTTTCCTGGTGTGGCCGCCGCGGGCTGCGTCGGACGGGCAGTCATGAGACAACGCCTGCGCCCCGCATGGCCTGACGCACCGTCTCGTGATACTGCGGCGACAAGGGGGTGAGGGGAAGACGGATGCCGCTCTCGATCAGTCCCATCTGCTGCAATGCCCATTTTACCGGAATCGGATTGGCTTCCACGAACAGATTCCGATGCAAACCCATCAATCGCTCGTTGATCGCGCGCGCGGTCTGGGCATCGCCGTTCAGCACCGCCGCACACATGTCTTGCATGGCACGCGGCGCGACGTTGGTCGTGACCGAAATGACCCCCTTTCCACCCAGGAGCAGGAGTTCAAGCGCGGTCGCGTCATCCCCGGAATAGACCTCAAAATCCGGGCCGCAGGCGGAGAAAATTTCGCGGGCGCGATCCAGATTGCCGGTCGCCTCCTTGATCCCGACGATGTTCGGGATCTCCGCCAGGCGCGCCACCGTCGCCGGGAGCAGATCGCAGGCGGTCCGTCCGGGAACATTATAAAGAATCTGAGGGATGGCTACGGCCTGGGCGATGGCGCGGTAATGCAGAAACAGGCCTTCCTGGGTCGGCTTATTATAGTAGGGAGTCACCAGCAGACAGGCGTCAGCCCCGGCCGCCTGCGCGCACCGGGTGAGCTCGATGGCTTCGGCGGTACTGTTGGCGCCGGTGCCGGCGATGACCGGGATCCGCCCGCGGGTGTATTCCACGGACAGGCGGATGACCTCGCAGTGCTCCTCCATGTCGAGCGTGGGTGACTCGCCGGTGGTGCCCACCGAAACGATCGCCGTGGTCCCGTTTTCGATCTGGAAATCGATTAATCTGCGTAATGCCGTCCGGTCCAGGGCGCCATCCGGATGCATCGGCGTCACCAGAGCGACCATGCTGCCGTGGAACATAGATATTTTAAAGAATACCGGGCTTTTAAGGAGTTGAGCGGCGATAGTACTTTTCCGCCTCATTCAAAACAAGTGCGCCCGGCCGGTCGGGCCCCCGCCTCCCGTCGGACAGACACCGGCCGGCAGGCAACTTGATGATCTGCATCAATTCAAACGCCGAAACCGAAAGTTAGACTAGCGCGCTTTCGGGCGTCGGCCTACAGGTAACGGGGGGGAATTCGTGGGAAAAACGCGGTTAACTGCTGTCATGCACTCTATCACCAAAGCCGCACAGGTGCGGAACCTGGCCGCGATGCTTGTCGCTCTGGGCCTGCTGGCCACAACGCCCGCCGGCGCGCTGGCCGCCGGCCAGACCGCAGCGCTCGATGCCCGTCTGCAGACCATTGAGCAGGATCCGGCCGCCATGCAATCCCTGGTTCAGGCCGGTCGCAATCAGACCGATACGTTCTGCGTGTACTGCCACGGCAGCGGAGGCAACAGCGTCAACCCGGATATCCCGAACCTCGCGGAGCAGAATCCCGCCTACCTGCTGGCACAGATGCGCCAGTTCGCCGACGGTCAACGCAAGGACGAGTACGTGGGGGTCATGCAGAAGCTGGCCAGGACCTTTACGCCCCACGAGGAGGTCACCATTGCGCTTTATTTCTCCAGCATGCCCCTGACCCGGCGTCCGACCACAGACACCGGCCTGGCACTGAAGGGTGCCCCGATCTTCGCCCAGCACTGCGCCGCCTGCCACGGCGGCAGCGGCATGGGCCGGGGCGAATATCCGCGCATCGCCGGGCAGCAGCCGAAATACGTCATACGCACGCTCAAGAACTTCCGCAAAGATGCGGCCAGCCGTCCGTCCGTGGTCATGTCGAGCGCAACCGCCAGTCTGAAAGACACCGATATCCAGGCGCTGGCGGCCTATGTCGCGGGCCTGCCGGTCAAGGCACAGAGCTATTTCGTGCGCTATCCACATCCCAATTTTCCAGGCGACAACTGACCGCGCACCGCCCGCCGGCGGTATCCGCGCACCATGGCGCGCCAACGCCCCCGATCGCCCGGCCACGGCAGCGGCGCCGCACCGCCGTGGCCGGCCTGCCAATAGGCAAACGCACCGCATTTTAGTATCCTGCTGCGCAGACACGCCCCCCGCTGCGGGCCGAGCAGATCCCGTCCCGCCACACCCGGATGTCTTGCCAGGTTTGAATAGCGCAAATCCCGGAACAGCGACGACATCGTCCGGGTCGTACCCGGGGCCGGTCCGGAATCCGTCGCCGGGCCAGGGGGGGTCCGTGTTCCTATTTTCTGTCTGGCAGAAGTCGAATCCATGAAAAACGAGAAACCCGTTCGAGAGATCCGCATCAACCCGATCGTACCCACTGAATCCGTCCTGGTGGCCACGGCGCGCAGCATGCGGCCGAAGAAGGCCGAGGCTCCGGCGCCGCGTGACACGCGCCGGCATGTCGATACCTGTCCGTTCTGCGTCGGCAACGAGTCCATGACCCCACCGGCCATCGCCACCTACCCGGCGCAGGGACCCTGGGAAATCCGCATCGTCGAGAACCTTTATCCGGTGCTCGGCGACGACCGCGAGAACCCCAACCTGAATCTCGGCCTGCAGCAGACCATCGACGGCTACGGCCGCCACGAGGTCATCATCGACCACAATTCCCACGGCGCTGCGGTGCACGAGATGACCGAGTCCCACCTCGCCCTGCTGTTCGGTGCATACCGGGCCCGGATGGAGCAGCTCTACAGTTCCAACCGCCGCCTGCGCTACGTGCTGGTGTTCAAGAATTTCGGCCCGGCCGCCGGGGCAAGCATCGCCCACACGCACAGCCAGATCATCGGCATGCCGGTGGTACCGGACAACGTGCAGGCGGAGGTCGTGAACAGCCGCGCCTATTTCACCAAGAATCACCGCTGCATTTTCTGCAGCCTGATCGACGAAGCCCTGACGTTCGAAGCGACATTCTACGACCGCGAATCGGGCGAGATCCGCCGCAGGATAGATGTCGGGCAGTTCGTCATCGAACGCGGCGAGCGGTTCATCGCCATCAAGCCGTTTGCCAGTCGCTACGAGTGGGAGGTGCACATCCTGCCCCTCACGCATCACGCCGATTTCCTCGAGAGCACCGCCGAAGACCATGCCGATCTGGCACGCGTGCTGCGCCGCACCATGGCGCGCCTCGATGCAGTGCTCGGAGGCGCCCAGTACAATTACTTCCTGCACTCGGTACCGCATGGCGAGGACAGCTCCGGCAATGCCGCGAGCTTCCATTGGCACCTGGAGATCTGCCCCAGAACCACGATTCCTTCCGGCTTCGAACTGGGATCGGGACTCTTTGTCAACACCATCAGCCCGGAGGAGGCTGCCGGAACACTGAGGGCGGTTGTGCTGGAATAAGGAACCCCTGTAATCTAGGCGACGGTCAGCGGGCACGGCGTCAGCACATCAGGTCGCACGCAGCCGGCGGCAAGACAGCAAGGCAAGGGGGGCAGGAATGGGCGGCATCGCAATCGGGCAGCCGGTACCGGACGTGGAATTGGTGACAACGGATGACCAGACCATCCGGTTTTCCGACCTGCACGGCAAGAACGTGGTTCTCTACTTCTACCCCAAGGACAATACGCCGGGGTGCACGACTGAAGGGCAGGATTTTCGTGACAACTTCGAGGAGTTCAGGAAGCTCAGGACGGAAATTCTCGGTGTGTCACGCGACAGCATCAAGTCGCATGAAAGCTTCAAGAGCAAGAACTGCTTTCCTTTCGACCTGGTCTCCGACGCCGACGGCACATTGTGCGCGCTGTTCGATGTCATCAGGGAGAAGAAACTCTACGGAAAGAAATACATGGGCATAGAACGCAGCACCTTCGTCATCGACCGCAAGGGCGTCCTGCGGCAGGAGTTCCGCGGAGTCAAGGTCGAAGGGCATGTCGCGCATGTGCTCGATGCGCTCAGGGCACTCTGAATGCGCCTGAACTCCCGGTAACACCAATGCCCGAACCCAGAAAGAAGATTTTCGTGCTGGACACCAATGTCCTGATGCACGATCCGTCCGCGATCTTCCGCTTCAAGGAGCACGACATCTATCTCCCGATCGTCGTCCTGGAAGAGCTCGATAACGCAAAAAAGGGCATGTCCGAAGTGGCGCGCAACGTGCGCCAGGTGAGCCGCTTCATCGACGACCTGATCGAAAACCGCGACGCCGACATCAGCAGCGGCCTGAAGCTGCCGGCTGCAGCCGAATCGATTCAGACCGGGCGGCTCTATTTCCACATGGATGCCGTACACAGCCACCTTCCCAACGGCATGGCTGACGGCAGCCCGGACAATACGCTGATCGGCGTAACCCTGGACCTGGGCAAGAAGCACCCCGAGGCCGACGTGGTGCTGGTTTCCAAGGACATCAACCTGCGCATCAAGGCGCACGCGCTGGGAATCCGGGCCGAGGACTACACCAACGACCAGGTTCTGGACGACGCCAATCTGCTGTATACCGGAACGATGAAGCTCGGCCCGGATTTCTGGGAGAACCATGCCAAGAACATGGAATCGTGGAAGGCGGATCAGGGCCGCACTTTCTACCGTATCCGCGGGCCGCTGGCACGCACCTGGCTGCCGAACCAGTTTCTGTTCGATGAAAGCGAGCGCGCCTTCGAAGCCGTGGTGCGACGGCTGGAAAACGACAGCGCAGTCATCGAAGTCATCAAGGACTACGGCAGCGCCCACAACAGCGTCTGGGGCATCAGCGCGCGCAACCGCGAGCAGAACTTCGCGCTCAATCTGCTGATGGACCCGGACATCGACTTCATCACGCTTCTGGGACACGCCGGCACCGGCAAGACCCTGCTCACCCTCGCGGCCGCCCTCACCCAGACGCTGGAAGAAAAACGCTACAGCGAGATCATCATGACGCGCGTCACGGTTCCCGTGGGAGAAGACATCGGATTCCTGCCGGGCACCGAAGAGGAGAAAATGGGACCGTGGATGGGTGCGCTCGAGGACAACCTGGACGTGCTCAACCCGAGCGAGCACCTCGAACGGGGAGCCTGGGGCCGGGCCGCGACCCACGATCTGGTCCGCAGCCGCATCCGCATCAAGTCGCTGAACTTCATGCGCGGACGCACCTTTCTCAAGAAGCTCATCATCATCGACGAGGCCCAGAATCTCAGTCCGCACCAGATGAAGACCCTGGTGACCCGCGCCGGTCCGGGCAGCAAGATTGTCTGCCTCGGCAACATCGCGCAGATCGATACGCCCTATCTCACCGAGACTACCTCCGGGCTCACCTACGTGGTCGACCGCTTCAAGCATTGGGAACACAGCGGGCACGTGACGCTGCAGCGCGGCGAACGCTCGCGCCTGGCGGATTACGCGACGGAAATACTCTGAACGTCCGCGCGCACGGCGGAACGGGCACAACCTCCCGGGCAGATCTGGACGATGGTGCGCAGGCCGCTGTTTCGCCGCGCATCGCGCGCCGGCCGGCTCCGGTTATTCAGGCTCCGCGAGGCGAAGACGGTACGGCGGTCATTTCTGGCCCGCTCCGCCCAGCAGCGTTTCGTAGTGACGGCGGAAGATGACTTCGAGCTCATCGATCACTGCGACGGAATCCCGGCCCTGGATGACGTGCTGGGTCATGAGCGAAGAGGTCTCGTTCAGCATCTTGGACCGGTCCAGCATCGGATAGGTCGCCGCCAGACGCTTGATGGCCTTCACCACGCTCTCCTGCGCCGGACGCGGGATATCCGCCGGCATCGGGGCGGCGGACGGGCCAGAAGCCTCGACACCGGCCGCGCCCTGGCGGCTGCGTGCGTCCAGGAATTCGGCGAACTCCAGCAGAGTCCGTGCCTGCGATTCCGGCAGGCTCCGCAGAATGTCGCGCAGCCGCCGCTCGTCAACTTTCGACATGTTCCCCGCACCCCGTCATGGCAACACCTGCGATCTAGGAATTGTCCGGAACATTCAGCCGGAATACCGGCATCTTGTGGCGTTCCCGCATCAGATCGAGCTCCTTCACCAGAGCGACGATCACCCGATCCTTGGTCTCCTCCATGCCCTGCCACTCCCTGCGCGCCTCGGCCAGCAGGTCGCCGATGTTGTCCGGGACCGGGCGCTTGGCCTCCATGATCATGTCCTCGATCATGCCGGGCTTGATCTCGGGCCGGAAAAGCATGCCGTAGCTTTCCTTCTGCGGCCGGAACGCCAGCCAGTTGCCGTCGTCGTCCACCACGATCGGCTCCATGCCCGCCGGCAGGGCGGCACTGCCGTTGTACAGGACGAGCAGGCGCCGGCCATCCACCGCTTCGGCCAGGGCATCTCCCGAACCTGCCGCCGTCCTGTGGCCGGTGGTCCAGTAGCCGGTATGCAGCGGTGTTGCCGATATCCGGGCACCTTCGTGCTCGGCCAGCAGCAGGGCGCCGAAACCGAAGGCCACGATCGGACGCCGCACCTGCCGGAAGACCCCGATCAGACGCAATTCATCGTCGACCCAGGGACAGGCCTCGCGATCCGCGGTCGGATGGGATCCACCCAGCAGGAACAGCGCATCGAACTGCCCGGCACTGCCCGGCAGGTCCTGTCCTACGAACGGGCGGAAATAAATGAAACCGATGTCGCGCTTTTCAAGCTGGTTCTCGATGGTGCCCAGGAACTCGGAATAGGTATGCTGCACGACCACGAACTGCTTCACGGCACGGTCCCGTCCCCGGAATCGGCAGCACGCCCGGGCCGTCCCGGTACTGCCCTCCCGATCCGGCCGCGCTTCATAGGCACCTCAATTCCCCGCCTGTGCATCCTTGATCTGCGCGCCGCGGCGCTCACAGTGCTCGTGGGCGAAGTTCATGAATTCGTCTACTGCCCGCAGGCGGAATTTCTGGCGCTGATGCACGAAGGAGAAAGGGCGCTCCAGCGCCGGCCTGAGCGGCAGTGCCACGAGCGTTCCGAGTTTGAGTTCCTTGCCCACGGTGGCACGCGAAACGATTGACACGCCGAGGCCGGCTTCAACCGCGCTCTTGATCGACTCCGGGCTGCCGAACTCCATGCAGAGGTTCAGATCCTGCAGCTGGATCCCGTTCTGGGCCAGATAGTCACCGATGACCTCGCGCGTGCCGGAACCCTCCTCGCGGCACAGGAACGGCAGGGTCGTGAGTTCGTCCACCGCGATCACCGTCTTCTTCGCCAGTGCGTGATGCGGCGGACAGATGAAGACGAGTTCGTCATGCCAGCAGACTTCCACCGCCAGATTCTTGTTCGCCACCGGCGACTCCACGATGCCCACGTCCACCGAGTTGTTCTCCACCAGATGGACGATACCCAGAGAGTTGGACACACTCAGCCGTACATTGACGTCGGGATAGCGCGCCTGGAATTCCCCGAGCAGTCCGGGGAGCACGTACTCGGCGATGGTGGTGCTGGCGCCGATGATCAGGATGCCGCTCACGTCGCCGGTCAGCTCGCGCACGCGGCTGTCCATCTCGCCATACAGCACGATGATTTTTTCGGCATATTCGTGCACGCGCTCCCCTGCCGCAGTGAGGCTGATGCGGTTATGGGTGCGGTCAAACAGGCGCGTATTGAAATACTCCTCCAGCTGGCGGATCTGGAACGTCACCGCCGGCTGGGTCATATGCAGCGTCTCGGCTGCCTTGGTGAAACTGAGGAGACGCGCTACAGTGTGGAATACTTGGAGTCTGCGATCAGCCATGATGTTTTGTCAGAGAGACCGGGCGCCGGGGGCGCGGTTGGATTCAGCCCTGCCATTTCAGCATAATCGGGGCTTATTTCAAATATTTTTCGCTAATTGCCGTGCCATCTATGAAGCGTGCCTGGGAAAATCTGGATCTCGAAGGCGGCGGACTGCAGAGTGCGAACCGGCGCCTGGTGCGGCGCCTTAAACGGCGGAATATCGCATATTTCCTGTGGTTTCTGTTCCCGCTCGGGGCACACCGCGTCTATCTCGATGATCTGCCCCGTGCCCTGGGTTACACCGGGCTGACCGCTGCGGCGATAATTCTGTATCTGAGCCTGGGCAACGGGCTGATGCTCGTGCCGGCGGCCATCGCCGCCGCCTGGGCCCTGTACGATCTGGTCTGGATCGATCGTCGTATAACCCGGATCAACAAGCAAATCCGCGTTGCGGAGTACTTGCGTTCCGACAACCAGCCGCCCGCCGGATTCCGCGGTCGCTATACGGACGATGCCGGCACGGCGGCGACCGGAACGGAAGAACCGCGGCCGGACGGCAGTCCGGCCGGCGCCACGCCGGCCCCGCACGGCAAGCAACGCATTCCGTCCTTTGCCGAACAGGAACGCATTCTGCGGGAACTCACCAAGCCGAAGTAGCCCGGGCACCAGCCAGTGCGTGGCGTCCGGCATCGATTTGCGATGGACGGCGCGGCAGCCGGCAACGTCGTGCCGCACACGGGATGCCCCGCAGGAAATGGATCTGCGCCCTACCGGGCGTTGCTCAGCTTCGCGAGCCCGGCGAAATCCACGGCCTGCGCGTCCCTGAGCAAGGTCTCCATGCCGGGGCCATTGCCTGTGACCT
The DNA here is from genome assembly GCA_021819085.1 of Pseudomonadota bacterium. Lineage (GTDB taxonomy): Bacteria > Pseudomonadota > Gammaproteobacteria > Acidiferrobacterales > UBA6901 > JAJYCY01. The sequence continues at coordinate 20,408 of JAKASJ010000033.1, forward strand.
TGACCTTAAAGCGGTCGGCGATGATCACGGAACAGGTGCCGTAGTGGTCGCTAGCGACCCAATGCTCCATGACGGTGGTGCCATTCTGCTGGAAGATCTTGTCGTAGCCCGTGGCCGTGTGCTGATCTTTCTGTATGGCCCCCGCCAGGGCCAGCATGGTGCGATCGGAGGCGAGGTCCGTGATGCTGATCTTGATACTTTGAGTACCCGTACCGTAGCGTGCCTTCGCGCTGCTGATCTGCAGGCCGGACAAGCCGCTGCTGAACGTGCTGACCGGGCCCCTCGCCAGGCCATCCACGGCCGCCGGCAGGAAGGCACCCAGCTGGCCGGGGGCCAGCGGTTTGACGGGACCGGACGCTGATCCGGCACTTGCAGCCGCACGCATGGCATCCTGCAGTGCCGGATTGGCAAGACCGGAGCCAGGCAAGCTGGCGCGGTGGGGCGCCGAAAACGGCAACCCAGCGCCCGGCGCCATCGCACCGGTGCCGCTCAGCGCCGCACTGGCGGCCCCGACGGCGATGGCGAGGATCACGCCGATCACGATGAGCACCGCGGTAAACCCTGCGGCCCGGTCCTGAGGCACGGTGAGCACGGACTGCGCGCCGACCCACAGGAGCCAGATGCTGTAGATCAGTGCAGCCAGCTCTGCCAAGGCAGCAAGTGCCCCGAACGCCGGAATCAGATGCAGGACACCGGCCACCCAGACCGGTGTCCATGCATAGGCGACGAGCTTCAGCGCCTGCACATTGTCTTTGTGGCCGCCGAATGCGGGAGATATGGCGGCAGCGAGCAGCGCGACGAGGTAGACCACGACGAGCGCCAACACGTAGCCCACCAACATCTGCAGAAGCAGCGCGCCCGTACCCACGCGGACCGTGCCAACAAATGGCAGTGAAAGCCCGAATACCGCCAGGCCGATGAATATCGAGACCGGGGTGATCGCCGCCAGCCAGATGACCCAGTCACGGTACAGCGAAGATGGCGTTGTCTGCTCAGCCGCGATGGTGGCCCATGTGGCGCGCGGCGCGACCAGAAATCCGCGAAGTCGTGGAAGCAGATTTTCCATTTGATATCCCCCTTTTGTCATGGTTATTTACTGTTTTTGCATCCGGCACAGCTGCGGTTATGGCCACTGCGGAGCGCCGGGCAATCTGACTCCGGCCCGTCCAGCATGCGGCGGCAGAGGCCACGGGATTCCACGGCGCCGGACACCGGCCAGTCAATTTCCCTGCCGGCGTGAATGCGTACAGTGCATGATATTTACCCCGCACCTGCGTTGAGTACCCACACCGTCCCGGACTTTGAAATCGCGATCTGGCTGAAATCGTGATTCGCCCTGGCAACCTTGCAGACCATCCTGACGTACGGAGCGCTCTGCGCGGACACGGGCGTCAGCGCAACAAGGCAGACCGCGAAAACCATTCCCTGTACATGCTGAATGCCCATAAGAGGGAATTCCCGTTCAGCAGCCGGAAGGTTCTGAAAATTCGCCGTTTTTGTCTATCTTAGGCGGATCCCGATGAAAGCAGGCGCATCGCACACCGTTATTGTCGCAGCCGACAGGCATGGATGCCGGCCGGGGACTTTTTATAGCGACGCACATATCACCACCTTCGATTGACTGCATACTTTGCTTTGCATTCCGCATGTTGCCGTGTGCCATGTCCGTCACGGACAGACCTGCCCGTATCGTCATCGGGATACGATTGGGTAGCGCATGTAATAGGTATCCGGATAACCCGGATCATTATTTGCGGTGTAGCGCAGGATCAGCCTGACGACCGGATTTGATCTGGTCGGACGCGGCACGTTCGGGATCGCGTAATACACGGTCATCCCCTGTCCGCGAGGGATGTTTGTTGTCATCTGCGATGCTCCTGACCTGGAGAACGGGGTCTCATTGGTCGTAGCGTTTGTCCCATCCTTGTAATATGCGGTGATGTCGACACCAGGCGCGTTAGCGTCACCACTTTGCATGTTTTCCACCGGCACCTTGAAAACAAGATATCCGTTCGGCGATTGGACAGCGGCAACGTAGGATGCAATGGCAGTTGCAAAGCGATCGCCAATGGGTACCCAGCGAATCTCCATGATGCGATAGTTGAATCCGGTGAAATGGAATGGCGCCCCCATGCAGGCAGAATTACCATGTTCTACATGCCGTGGAATGCCCCGCGCGTGTGACGAAGTCGACAACGGGAGCCCGATCAGTGCGATGAGTAATGCAGCGGTAGTTGCGGAAACGCGGAACATGAGTAACCTCCTTTATCGTGTATCAATGCGGTTTGCATCCGAAGCTCTGGGCCGGATATCACTCCGGGCTCTGGAGTTTGAGCGCCAGAGGCACGGCATAGATTTGGATTCATTGGATTTCACATAGGGCTTCACGAACTGCGGGATCATGATCTTCACCGTGTGGTCCATCGTCCGGAGTTTGCGCGCCCAAAGATGCCCGCTGCCGCAGGCCTCCATGTTGATCATGGCGACGGGCGAGATTTCCGCAGAACGTCAACCCGCTCGCGCCTGATCCGCTTTATCAGCACCGCCCTGCCCTATCCGTCCGGGCCATGCATCTGGAGGACTCCATTCCCCAAATCGGATCCCACGGTCGCAAGTTTCATGCGTCGCCTCCTCTTCGAAGGTTTGAGTGGAACAGTCACGGCTTCACTCTGGCACATTGAGATGCCCTTCAGGGAAGGGGCGGCCATTCCATCAGCTTGAGCCGTTGGCGCCCGGTGTTCCCGAAATTCCGGATGTCCCCTGATGCCCATTCATTTTAAATCTGGACAGCCACCGCCATGCATGGGCCAGGCAGCGTTCTACCTCCCCGGGACGGCAACGTTGGACGCACGGTTATCAGGCCAATGCTGATGGAACTCCTGGGGCCCGCGGCCGGCTGGCAGATGCACCAAACCGGCTTCTTTGTTGCCTTTGAATCTTTGCATCGTGGCCCGCATGCCCGCCGTAGTACCGTGCGCGCCTTTGCTGTGGGCGTGCTCGGCCACTTTATTGAGCGGCTGCGGGTAATGGTAATGGCGCACGACCTGGCCGGATTCGGAGCGGTACGGGGTCTGCGCTACGGCTGGCACGGCCGCTGTGGCAAGCATCAGAACAAACAGTCCTGTGCGGACCGACGGTACGGGGCGATGGGCCAACATCGCGGAGGTGCTATGGATCATGGGATGATTCCTCGAGGTTAATGAATGGAACAAAGGTCCGCGCGTACTGAGCGTCACGCGGGAACGCAGCCAAAGAATGCCCAGTCCTTCGGTATCCCGTGCCCGACTGAACCCATCGCCCCATCCCGGCCCCCTTCAGACGTTTGTCCGTCGTCTTCGACGCAGCAAGGCCAGGAGGGCAAGACCCGAGCCCATCAGTCCCAGGCTGGACGGGTCCGGGACGGGTGCTGTGGGTGGCATACCGATGAGTCCCGGCGTGGCGAGGAACCCATGAACACCCGCGCCTGTGCCGTCCCAGAACCATCCCACGATGGCGTCGTTTCCGTTGAGCCCGTTGGCCGCCGTGCCACCGGTCGCGAATGGATCATTGACGACAGTGAGGGTGCCGCCCTGGTTCAGAAATCCATGACTGCCGGTGCTGTCGGTGAATGATCCCACCATTGCGCCGCTGTCGTTGATCCCGCTAGCACCCTCGCTGAGCGTGGTGAAAATACCACCCTGGTAGAGGAATCCAGATCCCACGATGGCGCCGTTGTCGTTGATCCCATAGGCGTACGTCTCGCCGGGCGTTGCCGGGTTATCGATCGTAGTGAAAGTTTTGTTCTGATACAGGAATCCATGAACAGCATAGCCCGCGCCTACGTAATACCCCACGATGGCGTTGTTTCCGTTAATCCCCAGAGCTACCGTGTCGCCGGTCGCAAGCGGATCATTGAGGGTGGTGAAGGTACCACTCAGATCCAGGAACCCGTGATTGCCCGTGCCGTCGTTGAACGTTCCCACGATGGCACCGTTGTCGTTGATCCCGTAAATTAACGTGGAGTTAGTTGCGAGCGGATCATTGAGGGTGGTGAAGGTGCCGTCCTGGTCCAGAAACCCATGGGTACCCGACGTGCTCACGTAGTACCCCACGACGGCACTGTTGTCGTTGATCCCGGTGGCAAACGTACCCCCGCTGTCCCCCGGACCATCAATTGTCGTGAAGGTGTAGGCTTGAGCGCCAGCAGCCAGGACGAACCCGCCGCCCAGGACCAGGACGCTTGCCAGGAAACTCCGCTTGAATCGTCTCATCGTTCCTCACCCGGCCGCCTGGCGGCCGCCCTCGCAGTATTTACCGTCGAATCTGGACATTGGGCGTAGCAAACATGTACGACACATCATTCGCCACGGGGCCCGGCAAAAGCACGGTGGCCCCGAGAACACGGGCTCTCTGACGGATTCCCCGGATGCGAAGCGGAAATGAATGATCCACGCCCCCCCTCAACACAATCAGGAACACTTTGCCGAATATGAACATCCACGCACCACGACAGTAATCCTCAGACCCCTCAGCAGCCGCTTGCCCCCACGGACGTCAGAACCGGTACAGGGACTGTTCCTGTGTGGACTCGCCCCGGGCGATGGCGCATCCCTGCCCTGTCACCTGTCACCCGTCATTCCAACTGTTCATTGCGCACTTCGATCATCACGTCCGACAGGTAAAGATAGCCTGGTCGCTGATCTCTCTTCGATTCCTGAGCGCCCAGGCACTACTGGATCGTCGCCCAGGTGGTGACGGACATGGGATCACTGCCAGACCCGACTGTCGGGGTGGCCATCGCGGCCAGGGCGCCATTGCTGCCGATCGTGTATTCAGAGACGGTGCTGTCACCGTAATTCACGGCATAGACGTAGTGTCCCGAGGGATCGACGGCGATGGACCAGGGGCCGCTTCCAGTCGGAACCGTCGGGGTGGCCATCGCGGCCAGGGCGCCATTGCTGCCGATCGTGTATTCAGAGACGGTGTTGTCACCGTAATTCACGGCATAGACGTAGTGTCCCGAGGGATCGACGGTAAGAAAGTAGTCTTCACTCCCAGCGGCGACCATCTCCGGATTCATCGCCGTCAGGGTGCCATTGGTTCCGATCAGGCCCTGGAAAACTGAATCGTAGCCCGAGGAGACTGACTTGGTATCTCCTGCCACATAGACGTAGCGCCCCGAGGGATCGACGGCGATGGAATCCTGGTAACTTACGGGCCCGGTCGTGATTGTCGCCGGGCTCATCGCCGTCAGGATGCCGTTGGTGCCGATCCTAAACTGGGAGACCGTCGTGTACTGCACGTTTGTCACATAGACGTAACGCCCCGAGGGATCGACAGTGACGGAGTCGGCCTCCAGTTCTGCCGCGACGGTCGGGGTCGCCATCGCGGTCAATACGCCGCCGGCGCCGATCGTGTACTCGGAGACCGTGCCGTCAGTGTAATTTGCCACATAGACGTAGCGCCCCGAGGGGTCGATGGCGATGGATTGGGGATTATTCCCCGCTGCAACCGTCGGGGTCGCCATGGGCGTCAACACGCCGCCCGTGCCGATGGTGTATTCAGAGACATTGGCGCTGAGGTCATTTGCCACGTAGGCATAGCGCCCCGAGGGGTCGACGGCAATGGATTCGGGACCGTTCCCGGCCGCAACCGTCGGAGTGGCCATGGCAGTCAGGACGCCGTGGGCGCCGATCGTATACTCGGAAACGTCGTTATCGCCCTCATTCGCGACATACGCCGCGACCGGGGTCACCGTGACCGGCGTAGTGCCCTGGGTCATGGCGACTGCGTCAGGACCACTTTGGGTAGCCAGGGCGGGGACGACAAGGGCCGCGAGCTGACCCGTGCTGCCGATCGAGTACTCGGAGATGGTATTGCTGGTCTGATTCGTGACATACCCATAGCGCCCCGTGGGATCGACGATGACGGAGCTGGGATAGCTTTCCGCCGCACCCGCAGGGACCGCCATCGCTGCTAGCGTGCCGTTACTGCCGATCGTGTATTCGGAGACGGTGTTGTCGCCGCTATTCGTGACATACACATAATGCCCCGTGGGATCGACGGTGGCAGCGACGGGACTGGTCCCGGCCGGCACCGTCGGGGTGGCCATGGGCGTCAACACGCCGCCGGTGCCGATCGTGTATTCGGAGACGGTGTTGTCGCCGCTATTCGTGACATACACATAATGCCCCGTGGGATCGATGGTGACAGCGACGGGACTGGTCCCGGCCGGCACCGTCGGGGTGGCCATGGGCGTCAACACGCCGCCGGTGCCGATCGTGTATTCGGAGACGGTGGCACTGTTGGCGTTCGCGACATACACATAGTGCCCCGTGGGATCGATGGTGACGGAGACGGGGCCGGTCCCGGCCGGCACCGTCGGGGTGGCCATGGGCGTCAACACGCCGCCTGTGCCGATCGCGTATTCGGAGACGGTGGCGCCGTTGCTATTCGCCACATAGGCGTAATGCCCTGTGGGGTCGATAGTGACGGAGGTGGGGTTGGTCCCCGTGGCGACCGTCGGAGTCGCCATCGCGGTCAGGGTGCCGTGGGCGCCGATCGTGTACTCGGAGACGGTGTTGTCGTTGTGATTCGCCACATAGACAGAGTGCCCCGCGGGATCGACGGTGACGGAACTGGGGGAGCTCCCGGCCGGGACATAGCCGTTGTCATGCCACTGCCCGGTGGCCGCATCGACGTAGTATTCAGAGACGGTATTGGACTGTGCGTTCGCGACATAGGCAAACCGCGGATAGACACTGACGGTGCCGGTCGGGGTGCTGCCGCCACTGCCACTGCTGCTGCCTCCGCCACCGCCTCCGCCTCCGCCTCCGCCACCACAGGCCGCCAGCGTAAGGAGGACGGCAACCACAAGCGCCGTCGGGATATTGCGGGTGACACAGGTGCGAAACATGATGATCTCCCAGTTCAATGCCGGTATCGTTCTTCTTTGCAAGGCGATGCGTACGCATCAAAACAGCCGCCAACCCGCCTTGTCCCAGGCATTTGAAGGACCCTCCAGGACACCGGACGGTCTTCCCCTGCACCCCGGCACGGCACACAGTACCGGTGGAGCCTCGCCGATGACTCACCGATAAGACCTGATCTAAGAACTGTTAGCGCCGACCATGGTCCGTCAATCCGATTCCCGCCGCCCTGGCAGATGCGCACCCGTGGCGTTCACCCCGATCCACGCCCCCGGCGCAAAGCGGCGCCGGGGATTGAACGAATCGTTACTGATAACTGCCAGTGGTGGTGACAGATGAGGGCTGCGCCCCCGCGCTGACCGTGGCGGGACTCATCGGCGTGAGGCTTCCATTCGAGCCGATCGTGTACTGCGAGACGGTGTTGTCGCTTTTGTTTGCCACATAGGCGTACTGGCCGCTCGGGTCGACGGTGACGGACTCCGGGTACGTCCCCGCGCTGACCGTGGCGGAGCTCATCGGCGTGAGGCTTCCGTTGGCACCGATCGTGTACTGCGAGACAGTGTTGCTGGTTTGGTTTGCCACATAGGCGTACGGGCCGCTCGGATCGACAATGACGGAAGCGGGCTGTGTCCCCGCACTGACCATGGCGGGGCTCATTGCCGTGAGGCTTCCGTTGGCACCGATCGTGTACTGCGAGACGCTGGCGTTGGTTTCATTTGCCACGTAGGCGTACCGGCCGCTCGGATCGACGGTGACGGAGTAGGGGTTCGTCCCCGCGCTGACCGTGGGTGTCGCCATCGGCGTGAGACTTCCATTGGCACCGATCGTGTACTGCGAGACATTGGTGCTTCCCCAGTTCGCCACATAGGCATACGTGCCGGAGGGATCGACGGTGACGGAGACGGGTTGCGTCCCCGCCGCGACCGTGGGTGTCGCCATCGGCACGAGGCTCCCACCGGCTCCGATCGTGTACTGCGAGACGCTGGCACTGCCGGTGTTCGCCACATAGGCGTACTGGCCGGAGGGATCGATGGTCACGGACTCGGGGCTCGACCCCGCGCTGACCGTGGGTATCGCCATCGGCGTAAGACTGCCACCGGCTCCGATCGTGTACTGCGAGACGCTGGCGCTGCCGGTGTTCGCCACATAGGCATAATGGCCGGAGGGATCGACGGTGACGGAGGCTGGGTTGGTCCCCGCGCTGACCGTGGCGGGGCTCATCGGCACGAGGCTCCCACCGGCTCCGATCGTGTACTGCGAGACGCTGGCACTGCCGGTGTTCGCCACATAGGCATATTTCGGCACCACGGTAACCGGATTCGTGCCATGGCTCATCGCCAGCGAAATCGGACCGGGCTGTGCCGCGACCGTGGCCGGCGCATCCGGCGTGAGGCTTCCATTCGTGCCGATCGTGTACTGCGAGATGCTGGTGCTCTTGTAATTCGCCACATAGGCATAATGGCCGGAGGGATCGACGGTGACGGAGACTGGGTTGGTCCCCGCGCTGACCGTGGCGGGGCTCATCGGCACGAGGCTCCCACCGGCTCCGATCGTGTACTGCGAGACGCTGGCGCTCTTGAAATTCGCCACATAGGCATAATGGCCGGAGGGATCGACGGTGACGGAGGCTGGGTTGGTCCCCGTGCTGACCGTGGGTGTCGCCATCGGCACGAGGCTTCCACCGGCTCCGATCGTGTACTGCGAGACGCTGGC
>JAKASJ010000034.1 GCA_021819085.1 Pseudomonadota bacterium
CCTCCTGAAGCTCAAGGCAGCGATGGGCTGACAGCCCGCCGCCGCGCCACCCGAATCCCCAGCGATGATTCCGGTGACAGCACGGCTGACGGTGGTGCCAGGAATGGTTACTCGGACGGGCTCCTAGGGCCGGCCGTCGAGCTGGGCGCTGTCCTTCTTGGACGGGATCATGTCCTCGCGCGAGATACCGAGCCACATGACGACCGGGCTTGCCACGAGCGCCGAGGAATAGATTCCGAACAGGATTCCGATGGTCAGGGCGAGTGCGAAGTAATGCAGCGTCTCGCCGCCGAAGAACAGCATCGAGAGCACCGCCATCTGGGTGCAGCCGTGGGTAATGATGGTCCGCGACAGCGTGCGGGTAATGGCGTTGTCGATTATCTGCGGCACGGAAGCCTGGCGCATCTTGCGGAAATTCTCCCGCACACGGTCGAACACGACGACCGATTCGTTCACTGAATAACCGAATATCGCAAGCACCGCCGCCAGCACAGTGAGCGAGAACTGCCAGCGGAAGAAAGCGAAAAATCCGAGAATGATGACGACATCGTGCAAGTTGGCGACGAGCGTGGCAACGCCGAATTTCCATTCAAACCGGAACCATAGATAGACCACGATGCCAAGCCCGACGATGAGCAGCGCCAGCGCGCCATTGTTCAGCATCTCGCTGCCGACCTCCGGCCCCACGAATTGTACGCTGCGCAGCTGCGCCGTCGGGTTATCCGCATGCAGCACCGCCATCACCCGGTCGGACAGCAGGTTGGCCGCCTTGCCCCTGGCAGGCGGCAGGCGGATCAGCACTTCGCTCGAGGTGCCGAAATTCTCAACGCCGGCGTTACGGAAATGGAGCGTAGCGAGCGCTTCGCGGATTTTCGGGATGTCGGCCGGATGCTCGTAGCGGACTTCCAGCACCGTACCCCCGGTGAAGTCCACTCCGAGGTTGAGCCCGCGCGTGACCAGAAAGAATACCGCCAGTGCGAACGTGATCGCGGAAATCACGTTGAACACCAGCGCGTGGCGCATGAACGGTATGTCTTTTCGTATCTTGAAAAATTCCATGGCGCGTCGCTACCGTGGCAAGGGGCCTATTTCCAGGCGGTATTGCCGATGGAAATGCGTTCCAGCCGGCGTCGGCTGCCGTACAGCAAGTTGACCAGACTGCGTGACACCATGACCGCGCTGAACATGGAGGTAAGGATCCCCAGGCACAGGACCACGGCGAACCCCCGGACCGGACCGGAGCCGAAGATGAACAGCGCCAGGCCGGCGATAAAAGCGGTGACGTTGGAGTCCAGGATGGTGCCGAACGCACGATCATAACCGGTCTTGATGCTCGCCTGCGGGGTGTTGCCGTTGCGCAGTTCCTCGCGGATGCGCTCATTGATGAGCACATTGGCATCGATTGCCATGCCCACGGTAAGCGCAATGCCGGCCATGCCGGGAAGCGTCAGGGTGGCCTGCAGTACCGACAGCAATGCCACAAGCAGCACCACGTTGATCGCGAGCGCAGCGACGGAAACGACCCCGAAGATGAGGTAATAGGCGATCATGAAAACCGCGATCGCGGCGAATCCGATCCAGGTCGAGTGGAAGCCGCGCCGGATGTTGTCGGCGCCGAGGCTTGGACCGACCGTGCGTTCCTCGATGATCTCCACTGGCGCCGCCAGAGCTCCGGCGCGCAGCAGCAGTGCGAGGTTGCGCGCCTGCTCGATGTTCTCCATGCCGCTAATCTCGAAGCGCGCACCAAGCTGCTCGCGGATCACAGGCGCCGTAATCACCCGCTCGATGCGCACCGCCTGCTTCACCGGCCGACCGCGCTTGTCCAGCACCGGCTTGCCGGCAGCATCGAGCTTGGTTTCGTGCCGGATTTCGATATACACCACCGCCATGCGCTTGCCGACGTTCGCGCCAGTGACGCGCTCGTTCACCGCCGCGGCGCGCGAATCGAGCGTAATATTGACCACGGCGCCGCCCTGCTGCTGGTCGATGCCGGCGGATGCATCCACGATATCGTTGCCCGAGTAGATCACCCGGTTCTTGAGCAGAATCGGCTGACCCCTGCGGTTGTAGTAGATCTTGTCGCCGGGCGGAACCTGCCCTGCCACCGCTGCCGCGAGGCTGTGGCTCTCGTCCACCATCATGATTTCGAGCGTTGCCGTGCGCCCGAGGATTTCCTTGGCCTTCGCGATGTCCTGGACACCGGGAAGCTCGACGACGATGCGATCACTGCCCTGCTGCTGGATGATCGGCTCGGCGACACCCAGTTCGTTCACCCGGTTGCGCAGCGAAGTGATGTTCTGGTCGAGGGCGAATTTGCGCTTCTCCTCCAGGGCCTGCGGTCCGAGCCTGGCCAGGATGTCGTACTCGCCTTTCTGCTGTTCGTCGGTCAGCACGAGCTCCGGAAACTTCCGGTCGATCACGGCACTGCCCTCGTCGCGCTGCTGCGCGGTACGGAACCGGATCAGCACACCGCCGCTGTCCGGGCGCGACACCGACAGGTAGTGTGCGTCCTTCCTGCGCAGGGCGTCGGCCACGTCGTCGACATAGGCCTGCTCGGCCTTCTTCACTGCCGTGGCCATGTCCACCTGCAGCAGGAAATGCACGCCGCCGCGCAGGTCCAACCCGAGGTACATCGGATTGGCATGGATCCAGCGCAGCCATACCGGTGTAGCCGGAAGCAAGTCCAGAGCTACCGTGTAATTGTCGCCCAGCACCTGCTGCACAAGATCGCGCGCGCGCAGCTGGACGGTCGTATTGGCGAAACGTACGATGATGCCATGTATGCCCAGCGTGGCGGACTTGTAGGGGAAGCTTGCGCGGGCAAGCGTCTGCTCCACCTGCGTGAGGGTCTGTGCGTCAACCTTGCCGGTGGCATGGCTTGCCGAGATCTCTACCGCCGGGTCCTCCCCGTACAGGTTGGGAAGCGCGTAGATCACCCCGAAAACGACGATCGCGAGGATCAGCAGATACTTCCACAGCGGATACCTGTTCATGACGCGTTATCTTAGGGGCGGCACGCACCATGCCCGGCGTTGCGGGGCCGCTTGCGCGCGCCAGCAGTGAGCATCCGGGATCACCATGGTTAAGTCGACTTGAGGGTGCCTTTAGGCATGAGCGATGCAACCGCCTGCCGCTGTACCTTGATGGATACGCCCTCGGCGATTTCCACTGTCACGAACACTTCACCGACCTCGGTGATGCGCCCGAGAACTCCACCGTTCGTGACCACCTCGTCGCCTTTGGCGAGAGCGGCGACCATGGCCCGGTGTTCCTTTGCGCGCTTGCTCTGTGGCCGGATCAGCAGGAAATAAAAGACGATGAAAATAGCGATGAGCGGGAGAAACCCCAGCAGACCACCGCCAGCAACTCCGGTCTGCGCCGGCCCGGCAGCATAGGCATTGGGGATGAATGGATTCATCATGGGTCGATCAGATTACCGGTCAGTAGTGGATTCATCGGTTGCGGCCCGTTCTTCTGTCGCATTTTCGCCGCCCGGCCGCGACGGCCGTGTCCCGGTCCCTGGAATCGCAATCGCGGCCGCATTACCGCCTCATTCCTCAGGCGGGCGGCGCATACAATAAAACTTCTTGACGAAATCATCCAGTGTTTTTGCAAGAATCGCCTCCCGCAGACCGCGCATGAGCGTCTGGTAATAGTAAAGATTGTGGATCGTATTGAGCCGTGCCCCCAGGATCTCGTTGCTGAGATGCAGATGCCGCAGATAGGCACGGCTGTAGTTGCGGCACGTATAGCAGTCGCAGGCCGGATCCAGCGCCGCGGTGTCGCGGGCGTAGCGGCTGTTGCGGATCTTGACGGCACCGTAGTGGGTAAAAAGCCAGCCGTTGCGGGCATTGCGCGTGGGCAGCACACAGTCGAACATGTCCATTCCGCGGCGTACTGCCTCCACCAGGTCTTCGGGCGTGCCCACCCCCATCAGGTAGCGCGGCCGGTCAGGTGGCATGCGCGGCGCCAAGCGTTCGACGACACGCAGCATATCGGCCTTCGGCTCACCCACCGACAACCCGCCCAGGGCATAGCCGTCGAACCCGATCTGTACGAGACCGGTCAGGGAAATTTCGCGCAAGTGTTCATACATGCCTCCCTGGATGATGCCGAACAGCGCCCGGTCGGGCCCGGCGCCGGCGGCCTTGCTGCGCTCAGCCCAGCGCAGACTGAGTTCCATCGAGGCGCGTGCCTGCGGTTCGGTCGCCGGGAACGGGGTGCATTCGTCGAAGACCATCATGATGTCCGCGCCCAGGTCACGCTGCACCGCCATGGACTCTTCCGGGCCCATGAAGATGCGGGCTCCATCCACCGGTGACTGGAACTGTACGCCCTGCTCGCTGATCTTGCGGATCTTCCCCAGGCTCCACACCTGGAAGCCGCCGGAATCGGTGAGTATCGGTCCGTTCCAGTGCATGAAGCGATGCAGGCTGCCGTGCCGGCGTATGACTTCCATGCCGGGACGCAGCATGAGATGGAAGGTGTTCGCGAGGATGATCTCGGCACCCACCCCTTGCAGTTCCTCCGGGGTCATGGCCTTGACGGTTCCATAGGTGCCGACCGGCATGAACGCCGGTGTTTCGACTGTTCCCCGGGAAAACGTCATCCTTGCGCGGCGCGCGGCGCCGTCACTCGCTAGCAGGTCGAATTTCACGTTCGCGCTTTCGGGAATACGAAAATTGACAACTCAGACCTGCCCCCGGGCGCCGACGCCCCCGTGATCCTGCAGGGTCAGAACTGTGGCCGCACGATGCGTCTTGCGCGCCGGGGACGCGTCCGCCCGGCGGCACCGATGCCGGCGGGAAATGCCCGCATCATCTTCCGGACAGACCGGGTGCGACCAGCGAACAGGCCGGCACCGGTAGTCCGCTTCCGGGCCTCGCGGTCTGCCCGGTCCCGGCGACACGCCGGAAGACAAATGGATGGACGCAGTGCACATGGGTGCCGTTATACCGGCATGCGCGACGGCCGACAACCGGGAAAGTCCGGCCGGGACCGGACACCGGCGGAACCGCGGCTTCATGAACCGGGGGCAATGAACATGGCGTCGCCGTAGCTGAAGAACCGGTAGCCCTGCCCGACCGCGTGGCGGTAGGCGGCGAGAACCCGGTCGGTCCCGGCGAACGCACAGACCAGCATGAGCAGGGTCGACTCGGGCAGGTGAAAATTCGTGATCAGCCCGTCGATGACCCGGAAGCGATGGCCCGGGTAGATAAAGATGTCCGTCTCGCCGCTGCACGGCACAACCGTCCCGGCCGCGCTGTCCTCCGTCTGCGGGTGCCCCGCGGCCGGCGCTCCCGCATGCTGCTCCCGCATCTGCACCACGCTTTCAAGCACGCGCACCACCGTGGTGCCGACCGCAATCACACGCCGGCGCTCCGATCGGGCGGCGTTAATGAGTCCGGCCGCCTGCGCACTGATCTCGAAGCGCTCCCGGTGCATGCGGTGCGCGCGCAGATCTTCGACGCGCATCGGCTGGAACGTGCCGGCCCCCACGTGCAGCGTCACGGCCACGGTCTGCACCCCGAGCGCACCCAGACGCTCGATCATCGCCGCATCGAAATGCAGTCCGGCGGTCGGAGCGGCAACCGCGCCGGGCCGACTCGCATACACCGTCTGGTAGCGCTCGCGGTCGCATGGCCGGTCACTGCGGATGATGTAAGGTGGCAAGGGTATGTGTCCGATCCGTTCCAGAACCTCAAGGACCGTACTGCCGGTGCCGTTCCCGATCTCGAGTTCGCAGAACTCGCCGCGGCGCCCTACCATGCGCACCGCCACGCCCCCATCCAGGTGCAGCGACTGCTGGAGCCGCGGCGGCTTGCTCGAACGACACTGCGCCAGGAAACGACGCTCGTCGAGCACGCGCTCGACGAGCAGCTCGATACGGCCGCCGCTGTCCTTGACGCCGTAAAGACGTGCCGGAATGACACGCGTATCGTTGACCACGAGCAGGTCGCCGGGCCGCAGCAGCTGCGGCAGATCGGCGAACACATGATCGCGTACGGCTCCGGTGCGACGATCGATAACCAGCAGACGGCTCGCGCCGCGCTGCGCGGGCGGCTCCTGGGCAATGAGCGCCGCGGGCAGATCAAAATGAAAATCGGATTTGCGCATGTTCTCCTGTGACACCCTGGCAACCGTCCGGCTGCGCCCGCCAATCGACCGCCGGGCCCTATGATCGGGCGGCAGGAATGGATATACTGCCTCCAGCGGGCCGGGGTGGCGGAACTGGTAGACGCGCCGGACTCAAAATCCGGTGGTGGTGACACCGTGTCGGTTCGATTCCGACCCTCGGTACCAATCCAATTTGTATGACACGCTGTAATGTCCGGTTATGGATCAAACGCCCAGCGAACCGTCTAATGCCACCCTTGCTGGCTGATCCCAGATCCGGCCGCCTCGACGACGTAGCTCAATGAACCAACCTCCGCAGCCTTCAAGGGACGAGTCGGCGCCTGGTACGCGCTTTACGATCGAGGTCCAGCCGTCGATTCCTCCGCGCCTGGCACGGCTGGCCGAACTCGCCAACGACCTGCTGTTCAGCTGGGACCGGACGGTGCGTGGACTATTCTACCGCCTTGACTCCGAACTGTGGGACCGCAGCGGCCACAACCCCAAGGTGTTCCTGCGCAGAGTGTCGCAGGGCCGGTTAGACGAGGCGGCCGAAGACCGGGTCTTCATCGAGGAGTACAACCGGGTACTCTCCGCCTACGATACCTACAGCCAGCAGCGCGTCGCCCCGGGCATCGAACACTACCTCGATCCCAAGCAGGATCTGGTGGCGTATTTCTGTGCCGAGTTTGGATTCCATGAGAGCTTCAATATCTATTCCGGCGGCCTCGGCATCCTTGCCGGCGACTATTGCAAGGCGGCGAGCGATCTGGGCATTCCGTTCGTTGCCGTCGGCCTGCTGTACCGCCAGGGCTACTTCACCCAGACCATCGATGCCCACGGCAACCAGGTTGCGCACTACGTACCCACCAACTTCGACGACTTGCCGATCGTCCCGGCACTCGGGCCGGACGGGGCGGAAACCCACGTACACGTAGATCTGCCGGGACGGCGCGTGGTACTGAAGGTATGGAAGGCGAAAGCCGGCCACATCAACCTGTACCTCCTGGACAGCGATCTGCCCGACAACGCCGAAACCGACCGTTCCATCACCTACCAGCTCTACGGCGGCGACGTGCACACCCGCATCCAGCAGGAAATCGCGCTGGGCATCGGCGGTGTGCGGGCGCTTTCTGCACTCGGCCACTCGCCGACCGTATGGCACATCAACGAGGGCCATGCCGCGTTCCAGATCCTGGAGCGCTGCCGGGTGCATACCAGCCAGGGACTCGATTTTGACAGTACGCTCGAGCTGGTTGCTGCCGGCACCGTCTTCACCACGCACACGCCGGTTCCGGCCGGACATGATATCTTCGAGCACAGCCTGATGAGCAGCTATTTCGGAGATTTCGTGACTGAGCTCGGGATCGGCATGGAGCGGTTCCTTGAACTCGGAAACAGCCCGGCCAATCCCGACGGCTTCAACCAGACCGCCCTTGCCCTGCGCGGCTCGCGCTACCACAACGGTGTGAGCCGCATCCACGGCCAGGTGGCGTCGCGCATGGAAGGCTACATCTGGCCGCAGATCCCGCCCTCGGAAAATCCGGTGGGTTACGTGACCAACGGCGTGCACGTGCCGACGTTCCTGGCGCGTGAATGGATCAACCTGTTCGACATGCGCTTCGGCAGCGGCTGGCGCAACGAGTTGCTCGACGAGGACTACTGGCAGTGCATCGACAACATTCCCGATCACAGCTACTGGAGCACCCTGCAGTCGCTGCGCGCGGAACTGCTGATGGAAACGAAGCGCCGCACCACCGCACAGCTGCGGCGCAGCGGATGCAGCAAGACCCTGATCGAGCGGCTTACGCAGCACCTGACACCGCACCAAACCGACATGCTGGTCGTCGGCTTCGCGCGACGTTTCGCGACCTACAAGCGCGCGACCCTGCTGTTCTCGGATTCGCAGCGCCTGGCACGCCTGCTCAACGACCCCGACCACCCGGTGCTGCTGCTCTTTGCCGGCAAGGCCCATCCGAACGACCGTCCGGGGCAGCAGTTCATCAAGGTGATTCACGAGTTTTCACGGCGGCCGGAATTCGAAGGCAAGATCATCCTGCTCGAGAACTACGATCTTGCGCTCGCCCGCAAGCTCGTGACCGGAGTGGACGTATGGGTCAATACCCCGGAGTATCCCCTGGAGGCGAGCGGGACCTCGGGCCAGAAAGCCGGCATCAACGGTGTAATCAACCTGAGCGTGCTCGACGGCTGGTGGGGCGAAGGCTACAACGGATCGAACGGCTGGGCGATCACGCCGCACGGACCGGAATTCGAACCCGCCTATCGCGACCGCGAGGAGGGCCAGGAGCTGCTCGACATACTAGAGAAGCAGGTCATCCCTCTCTACTACAACCGCAATGGCAACGGTTACCCGGAGGGCTGGGTCCGCAAGTCCAAGGCATCCATGAAATCCCTGCTGCCGCGGTTCAATGCCGAGCGAATGGTGATGGACTACATGCGCAAGTACTACGGCCGCGCGCGCAAACAGGCGCTGGTGCTGGCAGCGAACGGATTCGCGCGCGCCAAGGACGTGGCCGAGTGGAAAAAGCGTGTCGCGCGCTCCTGGCCGCTCGTGAAGATGCGGCGACTCGATACCGCGCCTTCCGAAATAAAGTCGGGAACCGCGATCAACATCCGCATCGCGGTGGAACTGCACGAGCTCACGGCCGAAGACGTGCTCGTGGAATGCCTGGTGGGAACCGAGTCCGAGGAAGGCGTATTCGTCACCCGTCATGGTTACATCTTCACCCCCGGCGAGTTGGGCGCCGCGGGCGAAACGCTGTTCCGGCTCGATCTGCGGCCGACGCTGGCCGGCCTGCAGTCCTACAAGATACGCATATTCCCGTTTCATCCCGCACTGGCGCACCGCTTCGAAACCGGCCGCATGATCTGGCTGTAAATGCCTGCCGGAGCGCCGGCTTCGCCGACCCGGACGCATCAATCCTGGCCCGGCAGCGCGCCCGGACTAGCGGCCCGCTTCCAGCCTGCCGTACAGCTGCACCATGTGCCGCAGCCTGGCGAGTGACTGCGGAGTGATCTGATCCCAGGCAAAGCGCCATCGCCAGTTGCCGGTGGTGGTGCCCGGAGTGTTCATGCGGTAGCCGGCACCAAGTGCCAGTACGTCCTGCATCGGCAGCACCGCGAGGATGGCCACCGACTCGAGCGCCGCGCGCATCAGCGGCCAGGGCATGGCATCGCCGGGTGCACCGAGGTAGTCCAGGACGTACGCCTGTCTGTCGGCAGGCAGGGCCTCGTACCACGCGAGCGTGGTATCGTTGTCATGCGTCCCGGTATAGGCGACGGCATTGGCCTCGTGACGATGCGGAAGATAAGGATTGTCGGCTCCGCCATCGAAGGCGAATTGCAGCACACGCATCCCCGGCAGGGAAAATTCTGCGCGCAGCGCGCGGACCTCCTCGGTGATCAGCCCCAGATCTTCGGCCACCAGCGGCAGCCTGCCGAATTCCTCCTCCAGGGCCCGGAACAGCGCCTCGCCCGGCGCCACCACCCAGCGTCCGTTGACGGCCGTGGGCTCATGCGCCGGAATCTCCCAGTACGCCTCGAAGCCGCGAAAATGATCCAGGCGCAGCAGGTCGAACAATGCGAGCTGGGTGCGCAATCGGTCGCGCCACCAGCGGAATCCGTCGGCCTGCATCCTCTCCCACCGGTAGAGCGGATTGCCCCAGCGCTGGCCGGTCTTGGAAAAATAGTCCGGCGGCACGCCCGCCACGGTGCGCGGCTGCCCGTCGTCGTCGAGCGCGAAGTATTGCCTGTATACCCAGACGTCCGCGCTGTCGTGCGCAACGAATATCGGCACGTCGCCGAACAGCAGTATGTCGCGCTGCGCGGCGTGCTCCCGCAATTCCTGCCATTGCCGGAAAAACACGAACTGCTCAAAACGCACCAGCCCCACGGCCGCGGCGAGCCGATCACGTGCCTGCGCCAGCGCCGCCGGCTGTCGGTCGCGCAGCGCCTCCGGCCACAGCCACCACGGCCGCCCGCCCTGCTCCTGATGCAGCGCCTGATAAAGGGCGTAGTCCTCGAGCCAGTAACCGTGGACGCGCGCGAACTCCTCCAGCGCAAGCCGCGCGGATGCATCCGCCATCCGCGCGAACTGCGCATGCGCCCGCGCGAGCCAGTTGCCGTCGGCAGCGGAACCACCGGAACTCAGCCACCCCCATTCCTCCACGCGCCTGCGGCTGATGAGGCGCGGATCCCCGGCATGCACCGACAGGCACTGATAGGGCGAAAGATCGGCATGCGTGGGGCCAAGTGGCAGCATCTGCCAGACGGCCACGCCGCACTCGGCCAGCATATCGAG
The DNA here is from genome assembly GCA_021819085.1 of Pseudomonadota bacterium. Taxonomy (GTDB): domain Bacteria; phylum Pseudomonadota; class Gammaproteobacteria; order Acidiferrobacterales; family UBA6901; genus JAJYCY01. Next base: position 10,436 of record JAKASJ010000034.1, read on the forward strand.
AAAGCGATGGGCGTCGGCACCCAGGTCGCCGCAGGCACCCCCGCCGGGCAGCGAAGTCGGATGCAGCAGCACACCGGCACGTCGCCGGTCGAGCAGCGGATTCGCAGGTCGGGTATCAGGTGGCGGATTCATCAGGCGCAGGGTCCCCGGCTCGCTACAGCCGGCATCATGTTTCAGGGCGTGCAGGCGATGAGGCGCAAGGCTGAACGCTAACCCTGCTTGCCCGGCCGCATCACGCCGCCGTGCCGGGGTTCGCCGCCGCCGCGGGTAAAGGACTGCGACAGGTACTGCGGCGGTTCCTCGCCAATCAACTGGTACAGGTTGGCAAGATGCATCCGGTACATGCAGTCGAAATCGGTCACGGTCTCGGTCGGATTGTCGTCGCCGAACCACCAGAACCAATCCGATCCCTCGCATATCGCCAGCTGCCGCTCGGCGGTCTGCAGCTGCTCGCCGCTCAGCCGGCGCGCCCCGACTGCTGTGTCGAAGGCGCGTTTGGCATCGCCGAGCATGTCCCAGCCCCGGTTCTTCTCGGCATGTCCGATCCAGGTCGAGAAAGTGCCGTAGACCCAGCTGCCGGCCGCGAGGCCGGGCAGCATAGGCGGTGCGGCGGCGGCGTCCAGGCATGCGGAGAAGGTGGTCAGCTCCAGCTGCGGATGCGCGGACAGACGCTCATACAATGCGCTGAGAAAATAGTATCCATTTTCCGGATAGTGCTCCCAGGCGTTCTCGCCATCCATGATGATGGACACCACGGCGCCGGATTCGGCGTGGCAGGCGGTGGCGATATTTTCCAGATGGCTCACGAGGTTGGCGACCGCATCATCCGCAGCCCAGTCGGAATAGGTGAACCCGATGAGGTCGGACAGACCGTCGTCGCGGAAAAAACAGCGGATCGGAATGGCTTCGACCTGATAGCTGCGATGCAGGCACGGCGGCGGGGCCTGCGTGGAATTATTCGTCTGCGCATTCGGCGCGGACTTCGCCAGACTGTTGCGCAGCACTCCTTCTCCGCTCGCTGTCCAGCGAAAGCCGGCGGCCGCAAGCAGCTCCAGGGTAGCCGTACTCACACCCCCTTCGGCCGGCCAGCAACCGGCCGGCCGGAATCCGAAGCGCTGCTGAAACGCGGCGACCGCCTGATCGACATGCCATCGCGCCCGTTCGGCACCGCCGGGGTAGCGCTCGAGCAGCGGCAGGCGCACGTCGGGCATCGCTTCGCGCGCCGCCCCGAAATCCAGAAGCAGCGGAACGATCGGATGCGCATAGGGCGTCACCGAGAGCTCGACGCGCCCCGCTTGCGCCAGGCGCCGGTAGCGTTCGATGACCCCGGCCAGCAGCCCCGAAATGATCTCCAGCAGCTGGCGCCGCTCGTGCAGCGTAAAACCCTCGGGCTTCGCCATCAGGTGCTGTACGCGCGCGTCCTTGCGCCGTACGTGCTCCGCCAGCCAGCCGAGGTGGTACCAGGTTACGATGTCCGCGATGAACTGATCGCTCACAAAGCTGATCGAACCAGGATGGGCGACCAGCCATTCGCCCATTTCCGCCAGCCGGCGGAACGCGGGAAAGCGCTCGATGATGCGCAGGCGGTTGGCACGCAGCGCCGCCTTGACCAGATGCAGGCGCGAGTCGCCATCCGAAGGCAGGGCGGCAGCCCCAAGCGCTGCCAGTACCGGGTCCCGAATCGCCAGGCCGTCGTTCAGAAACCCATCCACCTGGCGCACATAGTCGTCGATCTGCTCGAGAACGACGGGTGTGAAGTTCACGACCGCACGTGCCTGGGGCAGGGCTTCCAGGTGGGCGGCCATATCCACATAATCCTTGATGGCGTGCAGATAGGTCCAGGGCAGCCGGTACTCGCCGCTGATCAGGTCGCGATACTGGGGCTGATGCATGTGCCAGCACAGCACAACCCGTAAGCGCGCCTCAGCGGACATGGTGCTGTCCCTGACCCAGCATCTCGGCCGTGACCAGCGTTATTCCGCCAGGCGTCACGTTAAAGCGCAGCTTGTCCTGCTCCAGGTTCTCGCCGACAACCATGCCTGGCTCGATGTTGCAACCCCTGTCCACCACTACGCGGCGCAGACGGCAACCTTCACCGACGTGCACGTCCGGGAGCACCACCGCGTCCTGAAGCACGGCTCCGGACTCGACATGGACGTTGGAAAACAGAAGCGAATGCCGGACCGTGGCGCCAGAGATGATGCACCCGCCCGACACCATCGAATCCACGGCCATACCACGGCGGTCATCGAAGTCGAACACGAATTTCGCCGGCGGCAGCTGCTCCTGGTAGGTCCAGATCGGCCATTCCTCATCATAAAGGTTGAGTTCCGGCGTGAGCCCGATCAGCTCCATGTTGGCCTGCCAGAACGCGTCTACGGTCCCGACGTCGCGCCAATAGGCCTGCCGTCCGTTCTGGACATCGCGGAACGGATAGGCCATGACGCGATAGCGCCCGATAGCCGGCGGGATGATGTCCTTGGCGAAATCATGGCTCGAATCCCGGGTGTCGGCATCGCGAATGAGCTGCTCGTAGAGGAAATCAGTGTTGAACACGTAGATTCCCATGGACACCAGCGCCACGTCCGCACGCCCGGGCATCGGCTGCGGATCCGCCGGCTTCTCCACGAAACGCGTTACCCGTCCATCGCGGTCGACATCCATCACCCCGAAGGCGCTGGCGCGCTCCAGCGGCACTTCGATGCAGCCGACCGTCAGGTCGGCTGCATGCTCGAGGTGATATGCAACCATCGGGCCGTAATCCATCTTGTAGATGTGATCGCCGGCCAGGATCAGCACGTAGCTCGGATTGTGGTTGCGGATGATGTCCAGGTTCTGGTACACCGCGTTGGCGGTGCCGAGATACCAGGAGGTCTCGATTCGTTGCTGCGCCGGCAGCAATTCGACAAACTCGCCGAATTCGCCGCGCAGGAACCCCCAGCCTTTCTGGATGTGCTGGATCAGCGAGTGGGATTTGTACTGGGTAAGCACACCGATGCGGCGGATGCCCGAATTGATGCAGTTGGACAGCGGGAAGTCGATGATGCGGAACTTGCCGCCAAAGGGCACGGCGGGCTTGACCCGCCATTCGGTCAACTGCTGCAGACGGCTGCCGCGCCCACCGGCCAGGATCAGCGCCAGCGTGTCGCGTGTGAGCCGGCTGACAAACCGCGCGCTGCTCTCTTTGATCATCCGTTCAGTTCCCTGTTTCGGAGCCTGACGCCCGTACGCATCACACCGGCAATTCCGGCGTCCCGGCCACGGTGGTTACCCGGTCCGCTTTCCGCGCGGCGGGCACATTTATGCCAAGTCGTATTGAAGCACAAATCGGGGCTTCCTGCGTGCCTATCAAGAGGCGGGTCAATATACCCCCGGGGCGTAGGACACCACGGTCCGGCCCGCGGGGCGCGCACGCACCGCACTGTGCGGCGTGGATTAGCGAGCAACGCCTCGGGTAAACTGCACGCTGCCTCCCCTAAAGTCATCCAGAAACAGCCGATGCTGAAAGTCCTGTTCGTCGCCAGTGAGGCGCACCCGCTGATCAAAACCGGGGGTCTCGGCGACGTCGCCGCCAGCCTGCCCGCCGCGCTGCAGGCGCAGGGTTGCGATGTGCGCCTGCTGCTGCCGGGATATCGCGCAGCCCTGGAGCGCGCCGGCCGTGCGGAATCCGTGACGCAGATTGCCCTGCCGCAGATTGCCGCGGACGTCCGTCTGCTCGAAAGCCGCCTGCCCGGTACCGGGGTCAAGACCTGGCTGGCTGACTACCCCCCGGCTTATGACCGGGCCGGAGGCCCCTACCTCGATCCGCTCGGCCATCCGTGGGCAGACAATGCCGAACGCTTCGCCCTGCTTGCGCGGGTCGCCGCCTCCATCGCGCTCGGCGAGGCCGGCCTTTCCTGGCGCCCGGACGTGGTCCATGCCAACGACTGGCAGACGGGTCTGACGCCGGTGTTCATGATGGATGCTCCGCGACGGCCCGCGACCGTCTTCACGATCCATAACCTCGCCTATCAGGGGCTGTTCGACAGGACGATGCTCGCAAGACTGGGGCTGCCCGCGTCCCTGTGGTCCCCGCATTCGCTCGAGTTCCATGGCCAGGTCTCGTTCATCAAGGGAGGACTGGTCTACGGCGACATGCTGAGCACGGTAAGTCCGACGTACGCGCGCGAAATCCAGACTCCGGAGCTGGGGTTCGGGCTCGACGGCTTGCTGAGGCACCGGGCGGAACGCATGGTCGGCATCCTCAACGGCATCGACGTCCGCGAATGGGATCCGGCATGCGATCCGCGCATCACCCGCAACTACGACATCGGCCGGATTGGCGACAAGCGTGACAACAAACGCGCCGTGCAGATCGAAAACGGCCTTGTGCCGGATCCGAAGGCACCCCTGATCGGCATGGTCAGCCGCCTGGTGCGTCAGAAAGGCGTCGATCTGGCTCTCGATGCAGTACCCTATCTGATGCAGGAGCGGGCACAGATCATATTTCTCGGGAGCGGGGAACGCGATTACGAGGATGCGCTGACGGCGCTCGCCGCCCGCCATCCCGGCCGGATGGCAGTGCGCCTCGGCTATGACGAAACGGCCGCCCATCGCATCGAAAGCGGTGCCGATATGTTCCTCATGCCGTCTCGTTTCGAGCCGTGCGGCCTCAACCAACTGTACAGCTTGCGCTACGGCACGGTGCCGATCGTGCGGCGGGTCGGGGGTCTTGCGGACACGGTTGTGGATGCCAGCAAAGAGAACCTGCACGCGGCCGTGGCCACCGGGATCGTATTCGATGGCGACAGCCGGGAAGCCCTGACTGCGGCCCTGGCACGCGCCCTGACGCTTTACGGCGACCCGCACAGCTGGCGCCGCCTCATGGTCCGCGGCATGCAACAGGACTTCAGCTGGCGCGCAAGCGCGCAATCCTATATCGATCTGTATGAATCGGCCCGGAAACTGCGCTCCTGAGCGGCGCCGGACCTCAGGACCCGGCGGTGGTATCGCGATAGTGCACATCCACCCAGCAGCGTGGCAGCAGCTCCCCGGACAGGAAAACCAGCTCGGGCTTTTTGAACATTGCCGGCTCCTGCATTTCCTCGCCAGCGTGGTAGCGCCCGGCAACCCGGCTCTTGAACGGGTCGAACAGCGCGTCGACATCCAGGATCTCGACGATATCGTGATTGGTCTTGTGTCTCAGAAACATGAAACTCCTCCTGCCGCCAGAACCGCACCACAAACCGGCGATTCGCTGTTTATGACCGTCAATCTGATCCCGATCCTGGTCTCTGGGATGGCATGATGCCGATACCGTGCAGATGCGACATTGACGCCGATCAACCCGGCCTGCGTCCGCCCGCCGGCCAAGAGTTTTTCCGGCCCCGGGCGGCGACAGAACGGCCATCGTCCTATACAATTTCAATTGTGCGGGATACAAAAATTGATTCGCGGGTTCCGGGACGCCGCCCGGGTGCTCGGCCGCGGAAACCGGGAGGATGCCTGCAGCATGACAGCACAAAGACTTCGCGATGCGTGACAAAACGCTGAAGGAACTGCGCACTATCGCCCGCAGGCAGGGACGCAGCGGCTATTCCGGGCTTCGCAAGAACGAGCTGCTGCGTCTGCTTGCGCGCAAGAAGCCGAAATCGGCCAGAAAGAGAGCAAAGCCGAGGCCGGAAGCCAAACCTGCCCGCACCAGGCCGGTTGTCAGCGGGTCGGCAAACCGGCATGCGGCATCGCGCAAACGCGCCACGGCCGCCGCACGCCCTCATACCGCGAGCGCCACCGCCCGCAAGCCAAGCCGGGCCGCACGGGGCTCCGCCACGGCACGCACCCGCAAACCGGCGGATCGGACAGGCGCCAGGCGTGACCGGCAGGCAAGGCCCGCGATCATGCCAGCCAGTCTGGATCTCCCGGTACCGTTCGTTGCGGCTGACCTCGGCGAAGACATCGAATCCCTGCCGCCGCTCCCCGACGCCCTGCTGGGCCTGCTGCCACAGAAGCCCGGAATCCTGCACGGCTACTGGGCGCTCGAACCTGGCACGCTGCGGCGCCGGCCGGATCTGCGCATCCGGCTGTGCCGCATCCGGGACCGCGTACTGGACGTCCTCGATGAGATACCCCTGCCGAGCGACAGCGGCCGGTGGTACTTTCACGTCGGCGACCTGGCGGCAGAAACGCAGCTCTACGCCCAGCTCGGTTACTACGGTGAGGGCAAGGCATTCATCACCGCCATAGATCGCGGCATTGCGCGCCTTCCTTCGTCGCGCGCCTCGGCGCACACCGATACGGACTGGTGGATCAGCGAGGAGGAATTCGGGCAGATGTACGTCCGCACCGGCGGCCGCCTCGACGGCCAGCGTCTGGTATGGTCGGCTTCCGTGAGCAGCCGCTGATCTGCAGCTCTTGAGCCCGAAAGGCTACCTCGCCCTCATACTGCACGCGCATCTGCCGTTCGTGCGGCATCCGGAGCATGAACGCTTCCTCGAAGAGGACTGGCTTTTCGAGGCGCTCACCGAGACCTATTTGCCGCTGCTCGAGGTATTCGAACGTCTAGAGCACGATGGCGTGCCATATCGCATCACGCTCTCGCTGACGCCCACCCTGCTCGCGATGATGACCGATGTGCTGCTGCAGAACCGGTACCTGCGCTATCTCGATGAACGTCTACGCGCGCTCACAGGCGAACGCGCCCGGACGCGACGGGATCGATGCTTCCATCCGCTGGCGATCTTTTACACGCAACGCTACGAGCGGCTGCGCCAGCGCTTCGTCGAACAGAAGGACATAACCCTGGCCTTCCGGCGGCTGATGGAATCGGGTCACCTCGAGATCGTTACGAGCGGCGCGACCCACGGCTACCTGCCGCTGCTCGCAGCCCAGCCACACAGTCTCCATGCCCAATTGGCCATGGCGGTGCGCACGCACGAGCGCGTCCTGGGGCACCGGCCGCGCGGCATCTGGCTGCCGGAATGCGGCTATCTGCCCGGATTCGAACGCGTTCTGGGCGAGTTCGGATTCGATCATTTCTTCCTGGACTCCCACGGCGTGCTGAACGCCGATCCGCGGCCGCGCCACGGCGTGCACCGGCCGCTGCGTACGCCCGCCGGACCGGTAGTCTTCGGCCGCGACTTCGAATCGTCCAGGCAGGTATGGTCGGCCGATGAGGGCTACCCGGGGGATTTCCTGTATCGCGATTTCTACCGCGACGCGGGCTTCGACGTCGATGCGCCGCACATGCTGCCGTTGCGGCACGCCGGCGTGAAAGGCTTTACCGGCTTGAAATACCACCGCATCACCGGAAAGGGGGAATGGAAGGAGCCCTATCATCCCGGCTGGGCACGCGCCCGGGCGGCACAGCACGCGGGCAACTTCATGTTCAACCGCCAGCGGCAGGTGGAGTGGCTGGCGCCCTCCTGCAATGCGCCGCCGATCGTGGTTGCGCCTTACGACGCCGAACTGTTTGGCCACTGGTGGTTCGAAGGGCCGCAGTGGATCGATTTCCTGCTGCGCAGGATCGCGTGCGATCAGACCGGGATCGAGACCATCACGCCCACCGAGTACCTCGATCGCCACGGCGATCGGCTGCAGACTGCCGCACCCGCCGAATCCAGCTGGGGAGCCGGCGGTTTTCACGAGGTATGGCTGAACGATTCGAACGACTGGACCTATCCGCATCTGCACGCCGCCGTCGAACGCATGGGCGCCCTGCAACGACGCTTCCCGGAGTCCGCTGATCTGACGCGCCAGGCTCTCGATCAGGCGGCACGCGAACTGCTCCTTGCGCAGGCGAGCGACTGGTCCTTCATCATGAAAACCGGCACCGCCGTGGACTACGCGGTCCGACGCTTCAAGACGCACATCCACCGGTTTCACCGCTGCGCGGACATGGCGGAGCAGACCCGCTTCGACGGGTGCTACCTGCGCGAAATCGCGGCGCGCGACAACCTGTTCCCCGACATCGACTACCGGATATTCCAGGAAGGGCATCCGCCCTGAACTTCGGCACCGGCTCGACCGGCTCCGTGCAGCCCTGCCTTCGCGCGGTGTGCGGCCCGGGCCGCACCGGTCGACGGAAGCCGTCTCTCACAGCCGGCCGGCCGCAAGCGCGGCGCCGATGATCCCGACCCCGGGGTTCATCACCACACGCACCGGCATGGCCGCCGTCACTGCCGACATGCGCCCCTTGTCGTTGAAGGCACGGAGAAATCCCGACGTTTTCAGCATGTCGATGATCTTGGGGGCAATCCCGCCGGCTATGTATACCCCGCCGCGCGCAAGACAGGTCAGCGCAAGATTGCCGGCCTGCGCGCCGTAGATTTCGGCGAACATGTCCATGGCGCGGACCGCGAGCGCATCGCGCTGTTCCTGCGCGGCACGCGCAATGGCGGCTGCCGGGTCCTGCGCTTCAATCACTGCCTGCAACCGCGCGGCTTCCGCGGCGCCGGCACAGAGAAAGGAGTAGATGTTCACAAGCCCGGGTCCGGAGAGCAGGCGCTCGCAGGACACACGGCCGAAGCGGTCCATCAGGCTGCGTAACAGATCCAGCTGCGGCCCATTCGTCGGTGCGAAGTCTGCATGCCCCCCTTCAGTCGGAATCGCTTCGTAGTGGTCGTGCTGCCAAACGAGGATGCCGACCCCAAGACCGGTCCCTGCGCCGATGACCGCCCGCGGCGCCTGCGCGATCTCGCTGCCTTCCTGAAGCACCGCAAGGTCGCCGGACCCCAGTGCCTCGATACCATAACCGACAGCCTGGAAGTCGTTGATCAGGCGCACACGCGTGATGCCAAGCCCGTGCGCCAAAACTGCGGTATCGACTTCCCACGGCAGATTCGTGAGTCTTGCACACTGGCCGGTACTGACATCGACGATCGGCCCGGCGACTCCGAAACATGCGCTATGCAGGGACGCCGCCGTCCCGGCACCGGCGGTACCGAGAAACTCCCGGATCATCGGCAGCAGGCCGTCGTACTCCGTGCTTGGATAGTGTCCCTGCGCGAGGACACGGCGCGCGCTCACGCCGACATCGGCAACCTCAAGCAGTGTCTTGGTGCCCCCGATGTCGCCCGCCAATACGCGCATACCCACACCCCTTCGACTTAAAATACGTATTTTGCGCCGACGCGCGGCCATGATCCTGATCGAGGCGGGACGGACGCCCCGCCGGATGGCCGACGTCCCGGAAGTACTATCAAAAGACTGGCTGCCTCACCCAGACTCTCGCTGAACCGATAAGCGCCTTCATTATCGCGCATCATCGCAGGCATTGCATCCCATTGTTTCGTAACCGATACCGGCTGAAGGCCGCGCGCGATCCAACCCCACACATCCCTTCCGCACAGCCCGGCACTGTGCTGCGGGTGCACAAATTAGGGCGCGCTTCATGGCTGGGGATGGCCGCAGATCAACAATTGACTTCATTCAATATTTAAATAATACTTGAAATATGGAAATAAAAACGGCTGCGGCCGCGCTCTCCGCCTTGGGCCATGCCTCGCGCCTGGCAGTATTCCGTGCCCTCGTGCAGGCCGGGCCTGCCGGCCTGGCAGCCGGTAAAGTCGGCGAGGTCACCGGCATCGCACCCTCTTCTCTGTCTTTCCATTTCAAGGAGCTGGCACATGCTGGACTCGTCAGCGCCCGACAGGAAGGGCGTTATGTGATCTACGCCGCACAGTTCGAAGTCATGAACGGGCTGCTGGCCTACCTCACCGAGAACTGTTGCGGCGGGAACCCTTGCCTGCCCATGTCCGACCCGGTTTGTGGTGGGGTGTCGTCTCCCGTCACAACCGGGAGTGGTCCGGAATGATGGCCCGGGACAGTTCCGTCCGCTGCGGTCCGGGTGCGGCCGGCCACCGGACCCGAGGCATGCCGACCTGCATTGCGCCGACCTTCTCCGGACCAGGGAAGATCGACCGGTGAATCCGAATTTCCGCAACGTGCTGTTCCTGTGCACCGGCAACTCGGCGCGCAGCATCCTGGCCGAAGCCACCCTGAACGCGCTCGGCGATGGGCGCCTGCGCGCCTACTCGGCTGGCAGCCGGCCGGCAGGCCAGATCAATCCGTTCGCCCTGGAGATCATCCAGCGCATGGGCTGGCCCACTGAAGGATTGCGCAGCAAGTCCTGGGACGAGTATGCCCAGGCGGGCGCACCGGCGATGGACCTGATCATCACGGTCTGCGACTCGGCCGCGGCGGAAGCCTGCCCGGTCTGGCCGGGACGGCCGGCGCATGCCCACTGGGGCATGCCGGATCCGGCGGCTGTGCCGGGCAACGTGCAGCACAAGCGCCGTGCTTTTGAGGAAGCCCATGCGCTGCTGCGCCGGCGTATCGGAATGTTGCTCGCGCTGCCGCTCGCGGAGCTGGATTCGGTTTCGCTGGCGCACGCGCTGCGGGCGATTACGGCACGCGCCGACAGCGACCGGACTGCACCCGGCGGGACGGAGGACCGCGCGTGAGCGTGCAATGCGAAACTGCTGGCCGCGCCGTTGCCGGCGGGATCCTGTCACGGTTCGAGCGCTACCTCAGCCTGTGGGTGATCCTGTCCATTGCCGCCGGGATCGTTCTCGGAAAACTCGCTCCGCGGGCTTTCGCCGCGCTCGCGGGGCTCGAGATCGCCCAGGTCAACGTGCCGGTGGCGGCGCTGATCTGGGTGATGATCGTGCCGATGCTTGCCAAGGTCGACTTCAGCGCCCTGCACGAGGTGCGGCGTCACGGCCGCGGCATCGCCGTGACGCTCGTCGTCAACTGGCTGATCAAACCCTTCTCGATGGCGCTGTTCGCCTGGCTGTTCATCCGCCACCTTTTCGCCCCGCTGCTGCCGGCGGGGCAGATCGACAGTTATGTCGCCGGTCTGATCCTGCTGGCTGCCGCGCCCTGCACCGCGATGGTGTTCGTCTGGAGCCGCCTGTCGGGCGGCGATGCGCTGTTCACCCTGAGCCAGGTCGCGCTCAACGACATGATCATGGTGTTTGCCTTCACGCCCATCGTCGCTTTGCTGCTGGGGCTTTCGTCGATCTCCGTGCCGTGGGCAACGCTGACGACTTCGGTGCTGGTCTATCTGCTGGTTCCGCTGGCCATCGGCCAGGGCGCGCGGCGCATTCTCCTGGCACGCGGTCCCGCCCGCTTCGACGCTGCGATGCATGCGCTCGCCCGGCCATCGATGGTTGCGCTGCTCGCCACCCTGGCGCTGCTGTTCGCGTTCCAGGGCACCCAGATTCTCGCGCAGCCGCTGGTGATCGTCCTGCTTGCCGTACCGATCCTGGCACAGGTGGTGCTCAACGCCTCGCTTGCCTACCTGGCCAATCGCGCCCTGGGCGAATCCCACGCCATTGCGTGTCCCTCGGCCTTGATCGGTGCATCCAACTTTTTCGAGCTTGCAGTGGCCACGGCCATCGGACTGTTCGGACTGAACTCCGGCGCGGCGCTGGCCACCGTGGTCGGAGTGCTGATCGAAGTGCCGGTCATGCTTGCAGTGGTGTGGGTGGTCACCCGCACCCGCCGCTGGTATGAAGCCGGCGACAGCTCATCGGCACGCAGCAGGATCTGACGGCATCCGCCGGTCCCGGATCCGCACGACGGTCAGGGCGCCGCTGGCGCGCGAAGCCGCGTGTTTCGCCAGCGGATGCAGCGGCCCGACACGCAGGCTTCCTGGCACTCGGACAGTGCGGGTTCCCGCCTCACCGCTACCGCCCTTCGCCGTATTCCCGTGCGGGCGGGGTTGGCCAGTGTTCGCCGGGGGCACCTGATCGCTTTGGATCGGACGTCATCGACAAGACCGATAGCGAAGCGGGGATCAGACCGGGTGCACAGAGCTGCTCGGCGGGTGCGTTCGGCATGAACTCCGCGATGCGCGAGCCGTCGCGGGATGCGTGCAGAAAGTTCTTCGACGGTCTGCGCATCAGTCCCGACAGCGCCCTGGCGTTCCGGGAAACCGGAACCGGCGACGGCGGGCCGCCGCCCCGCCGGGGTCAGGCCACCTGCACCGGTATCGCGTTGCGCGTGTGGGTGATGCGGTTGTGCTCGTCGACGTATACAAGACGCGGTTTGAACGCTGCCAGCTCCTTTTCATCGACGCTGCCATAGGCGCACAGGATCAGGATATCCGCCGGCTTGGCCTTGTGGGCGGCAGCTCCGTTCACCGAAATGATTCCGGATCCGTCCTGGGCGCGAATGGCATAGGTGCTGAACCGTTCGCCATTGCGCACGTTGTAGACCTCGATGCGCTCGTACTCGTGGATGTCGGCTGCATCCAGGAGACGTCCATCGATGGCCACCGAGCCTTCGTAATCGAGCTCCGAATGGGTCACATGGACCCGGTGCAGCTTGGCCCGCAGCAGAGTTCTGTGCATGGGATCGCCTCTAGAAATTCGTACCCAGGATGGCATTGCTCGCCAGCATAATGTGCCATTATCCGGTTTTACACCGCCTCGTTCAAATTCCACCGGCCGGGGCGCGCCCGAACCGCGGTTGGAATCCGCGCAGCCAGGCCGGTGTGCGCCCTCCCGAACGACCCCCTCCGGACTGCCGGAAACCGTTATCAGAGACGCGCGTAAACCCCGGGGTTCAGCCTGGTGCGGGCCGATTCAGCTCGACGTTGTCGAGCAGCCGGGCGCGCCCGAGCCACGCCGCGGCCAACACAACCAGTTCGGCGTCCCGAGGGCCGGGTACTGCCAGGTCCGCGCGCCGGCGTATGCTGATGTAATCCGGGCGGAATCCATGCCCCGTCAGCGTGGCGTTTGCCCGCGCTTCCGCTTCCGCCGGAACAGCCCCCTGCTCTTCCATTTGATCCTTCAATGCGCTCAAAGTTGCAAACAGCTGCGGCGCGACACGCCGCTCCGCTTCGCTCAGGTAGCCGTTGCGCGAGCTCAGCGCAAGGCCGTCCGCGGCACGTTCCGTTTCGACACCCACGATCTGTACAGGCATCCCCAGATCGCCCACCATCATGCGTATCAGCAGCCACTGCTGGTAATCCTTCTTGCCGAAAAGTGCCACGTCAGGCGTGACCAGATTGAACAGGCGGTTGACCACGGTGGTCACGCCCCGGAAATGCCCTGGCCGGGACGCTCCGCACAGAATGTCACTCAGCACCGGAACTTCCACAAACGTCTGGGCCGCCTGTCCGCGCGGATAAACCTCCGCATCCGACGGCAGGAACAGCAGATCCACATCGGCGCGACGCAACTGCGCAAGATCGGCCTCGAGCGTGCGCGGATACGCCGCGAAATCCTCGCCGGCGCCGAACTGCAGCGGATTGACGTAGATGCTGGCGACTACGGCATCGGCGTGTTCGCGCGCACGTTCCATCAGGCGCAGGTGTCCGGCGTGCAGATTGCCCATGGTCGGCACGAAGGCGATGCGCCGGCCGCGCGAACGCAGACCCGAAATCCGATGCTTCAGGTCAGCCGCGGTTGCGGAAACTTCCATAGTTTCAGCTGAAGGACTGTTCGGGACCGGGGAACGTCCCGGCGCGCACCGCTTCGACGAAGGCGCGCACCGCTGCCTCGATGCTGGCGCTTCCCGGCATGAAGTTCTTCGAAAACTTCGGGCTTGGACGCGGATACAGTCCGAGCATGTCCTGCAACACCAGTACCTGGCCATCGCAGCCGGCACCGGCACCGATGCCGATCACCGGTATCTCGAGCGCGGCGCTGACCGCTTCGCCCAGCGCCGCAGGCACCGCCTCGAGCACGAGCAGACTCGCCCCTGCTTCCTGCAGCAGGCGCGCATCCTCGCGGATCCGATGGGCGGCAACGCCATCCCGGCCCTGAACATGGTAACCGCCAAGCTGGTGCACGGACTGGGGCGTGAGCCCGATGTGGCCGCAGACCGGAATTCCACGATCAACCAGGAAGCGCACGGTATCGGCCATCGGTGCGCCCCCCTCAAGCTTGACCACCTGAGCGCCGCCGTCCTTCATCAGGCGTCCGGCATTCTCCAGCGCCCGGGCCGGACTCACCTGGTAGCTCAGGAACGGCAGATCCACGATCAGCAGCGCACGGCTGACCCCGCGCGCCACACAGGCCGCATGATACACCATGTCGTCCATGCTGACGGGCAGTGTGGAATCGTGGCCCTGCATGACCATGCCCAGCGAATCGCCCACCATGACCATGTCGACGCCGGCGCGATCGAGCAGGGCTGCGAAGCTGTAGTCGTATGCAGTCAGGCACGCGATTTTCTCGTGCGCCCGCTTCATCGCCTGGATCGCCGCGACGGTGACGGATTTCATGAACCGGCCGGGAGCGGGTTGAAGAAATGCCGGCCGCTGCGCACGCCGCGCAGGTGGTCCAGCAATGCCTTGAAATCGGCCTCGTTGTCCACGAAATTCACCTCCGCCGCATTGACGACGAGCAACGGCGCCGCCGTATAGTGATGGAAAAACCGCGTGTAGCCCTCGACGATGGATTCCATGTAATCCCGCTCGATCAGGCGCTCGTGCGGGACGCGCCGCCGGCGCACACGCTCCATCAGTACATCCGCGGGCGCCTGCAGGTAGATCACCAGGTCCGGCGTCGGCAGATCCAGACTCATCTGCGCGTACACCTGCTCATACAGACGCCATTCGTCATCGTCAAGATTCAGACGCGCGAACAGACTGTCCTTTTCGAGGAGAAAATCGGCAACCCGAACCGGCCTGAACATATCGCCCTGTCTCAGTTCCTGCAACTGGCGCACACGCTGAAACAGGAAGAACAGCTGGGTAGGCAGCGCGAATTGCTTGCGCGCCTGGTAAAAGCGCTCGAGGAACGGATTCTCCTCGGGGCGCTCCAGAAGCAGGTCGCTGCCGAATGCCTGCGACAATTTCTGGGCGAGGCTCGTCTTGCCGACCCCGATCGGGCCTTCGACCACCACGTATCCGGGATTTCGCGCCTGGCCCACGGTCGCAGAAACTTGCAGGGTTCCGGGATTCATGATGATCTTTCGAACGTTCCTGCGTCTTCCCGGCCGGCAGCGGCGTCAGCCAGCCTTTCGATCGTCTGCCCGATGCACTTCGCCATGAGATCGCCTACGCCCCCCTGCCCCGCGATTTCCAATGCGGGTGCTATTTCATGCAAAGGATACAGGACGAAAGCGCGCTCGTGGAGCCTCGGGTGCGGCAATACCACTTCAGCCGACCCGCTGACCTGCTGGACGCCATCCGGACCGATGTAGAGAAGCAGATCCAGGTCGAGGATGCGCGGGCCGCCGGCTTCGGCACGCACCCGCCCCCGGCCGGCCTCGAGCGCAAGCAGATGACGCATGAGCACCGGCGCTTCCAACCGGGTGGACAGCTGGCATACCGCATTGATGAAATCCGGCTGGCTTGTGATCCCTACGGGGGAGCTGCGATAAAGCCCCGAACACCGCTCGACACGGGTTTCGGGCAGATCGCCGAGCAGCCCGATGGCTGTGCGCACCTGGGCGGCCGGACCGTACAGGTTGCTGCCCAGCCCCACATAGGCGCAGGCCAGGTCAGCCGGGCTCACGGCCTGCTGCACGGCGGCGGCGACGCCGCTTCGGGCGCCCCGCGGCGGCGGGCGCAAGCGCGCGCACCATGGCGGTGCGCTGCTCGGGTCCAACTTCCTGAAAGCGGGTCCACCAGTCGGCGAGCTCCGGGTCGGCCGCACCGGCCTGGGCGCGCAGAAGCAGGAAATCGTAGGCGGCGCGGAAGCGCTTGTGCTCGAGCAGGCGCGCAGCGTTCTTGCCGTGGCGACGCGGAAAACGCAACTGCATCTCCCAGATTTCGCGCATCGGAAAGCTGAGCCTCTTCGGGACGGAGACGTGCCGCTGCTGGTCTTTCAGCACCGAATCTGCGGCATGGCGCAAAGCATCCTGGTCTTTCATACCCTCGCCCACCAGCTGATCCATCCGCAGGCGCACCGGTTCCCACAGAAAGGCGGCAAACAGGAACGCCGGGTTCACCGGCTTGCCCGCGGCCAGCCGCGCATCCGTGCTTTCCAGCGCCTTGGGCAGCAGCACGCGCGGAAACCCCTCGCTTTCCGACGCCAGACTTTCATCGGTGGCCGGAAACAGGTAGCGGAACAGGTCGTAGCTGCGCAGCAATTCGTAGGTTTCGGCCGAATAGCCGCCATGAAAGAGCTTGAGGACCTCCTCGAACATGCGCGCCGGGGATACCTCGAGCAGCAGATGTCCTAGCTCACGGATCGGCGCAGCGGTCGCTGTCTCGATCAGAAAGCCGAGTTTTGCCGCGAATCGCACGACACGCAGCATCCGTACCGGGTCCTCACGGTAACGGGCCCGAGGATCGCCGATCATGCGCAGGACCCCTTCCTTGAGGTCGCGCACTCCGCCGACATAATCCATGACGGTGAAATCCCGGATGTTGTAATAGAGCGCGTTTACGGTGAAATCCCGCCGCAACGCGTCCTCTTCCTGGGTTCCGAAGATATTATAGTCGGAAAGCGCGGCGTGCCGGGATTCGCGTACCGACGGCCGCGCGCCCTCCTCGTTGCCTTCGGCGTGCAGCGGCTCGTCTTCGTCATGATCCGTCGGAATGCCGCGAAATGTCGCGACTTCGATGATTTCCCGACCGAAATGGATATGGGCGAGACGGAATCGTCTGCCAATCAGGCGTGCGTTGCGGAAAACTTCCTGAATCTGCTCAGGACTGGCATCGGTCACCACATCGAAATCCTTCGGTTCATGCCCGAGCATCAGGTCACGCACGCAACCGCCCACCAGAAAACTGGCGTAGCCCGCATCGCGCAGCCGATAAAGCACTTTCAGAGCATTGTCGCTGATGAGCGTGCGCGAGATAGGATGCTCGGCACGAGGGATGATCAAAGGAGCGTTAATCGTGTCACCTTTCCGGCATGGGTCAGACCGACGACGGATATTTATTGTTCATTGTTAAATGAGTCCGGCTGCGTATAATACCACCGCTTTCCAAGTGCCTGAAAAAGGTCCGCTGTTGCTCCCTTCGTCTAGTGGCCCAGGACGTCGCCCTCTCACGGCGAAAACAGGGGTTCGAGTCCCCTAGGGAGCGCCATTAAAATCAATCAGTTATCGAAAATTCTGGCCGCCTGACCCCAACTTTGCGACAATCCTGCGACACCCATGAAAAAAAGAGGGGGTTGCATGGCGACGTTCGTAAAGCGTCCTGGACCGCACGGCAAGCCTGCCTGGCAGGCATTGATCCGCCGGCGCGGCTACCGGCAGCAGACCCGGACATTCGGTAGTAAATCCGAAGCGCAGTCCTGGGCACAGGACATCGAGCATGAGATGAACCGGGGCGCTTTCATTGACCGTTCGCAATCGGAATCCACCACCCTGCTGGACCTGTTGGAGCAGTACGAAAAGGAAGTCACGCCGGGCAAACGCGGCTTCACGAAAGAGATCTCGCGCATTGGCGTATTGAAGGGGCAGCCGCTCGCGCAGATGTCTCTCCCGGCGATCACCGGGAAAGCGATGAGCCAGCACAAGGAAGAACGGCTCAAGCAAGTAAGCCCAGCAACCTTCAACCGCGAACTGAATGTGTTGTCTCATGTGTTTACCGTCGCGCAGAAAGAATGGCACATGCACCTACCCTGGGGGAATCCGGTCGCCCTGGTCCGCCGGCCGAGGGCGGACGACAAGCGTGAGCGGCGGCTCTTGCCCGGTGAAGAATCGTTGCTGCTCGCCGCTGCCGACATCGACCAGGGTGAACCCGTTGGGGACATCGTCCGGTTCGCGCTGGAAACCGCCTTGCGCCGGGGTGAGATCGCGGACATGCGCTGGGAGCATGTGGACAAAAAGGCGCGGGTGCTACTGGTGCCGGAAACCAAGACCGGCACCCCCCGCCGGGTACCGCTCTCAAGTCGAGCACTCACGGTCTTGGACGGTTTGGTCCGCCGCATCGATGGGCGGGTGTGGGGCGTTCACGCCGATAGCATCACGCGCGCGTTTGACCGTGCGCTAACCCGCGCGCGGACGGCGTACGAGTCAAGCTGCAGCGCCGCCGGCAAAGAGGTGGACCCGGTGATGCTCGCGGGCCTGCGCTTCCACGACCTGCGGCACGAGGCGACCAGCAGGCTTTTCGAGAAGGGGCTCAACCCGATGGAGGTCGCGACCATCACCGGGCACAAGACCCTGCAGATGTTGAAACGCTACACCCACCTGCGGGCGGAGGACTTGGTAAAGCGTCTGGGATAGGAGGGAGCACCGCGCCCCCGCTTGTCTAGCCAAGCAGTCGATGCCACATCCTCAGATCGTTGTCGGTTCATCCCCACGCGCGTGGGGAACACGTTGAGGTTCGGGACCGTTTCAGAAAGGTAGTGCGGTTCATCCCCACGCGCGTGGGGAACACATGTCCTCCGGAATAGGAGCTTTGTCCGGAGCCGGTTCATCCCGTCCCCACGCGCGTGGGGAACACCACAGCCAGGTGGTCCGGTTGACCCCGATCAGGGCCCCGTCCCCACGCGCGTGGGGAACACCAGTTGCCGAAGCAGAAAAAACGCCACCAAAACGGTTCATCCCCACGCGCGTGGGGAACACTCCTCTCTGATGTACCGGATTTATCATTAATCCGGTTCATCCCCACGCGCGTGGGGAACACACCGGACCCATGGCCCCTAGATCGGAA
>JAKASJ010000071.1 GCA_021819085.1 Pseudomonadota bacterium
TCAGACGAGGCGGCCGTCCGGAGCGCGTGGCAGTTGGCCGATCTTGGGATCGCGCCAGAGGCGCTGGATGCCGCCATCGCAGCGGTGGCCAAGGCGCGCGCCGACATGAAGAGCGCTGCTATCGGTCAGTTCAAGGTCTACAATCTGCAGCGTCAGTTCGTGGCGTTTCTCGAGAATACAGCGCTGCGTGAGGAACGGGTGCCAGGTGGCAGAGGCGAGGTCGTTTTCTACAACCTCGGCAAGTTCAGTCAGGCAATCTCCGACTTCGAGAGCATACACTTCCACTCGAGCCCGGTTGAGAAGTACAAGAGTTTCGCTGGCTTTCTGCGTTACCACGCCGAGCACGCCTATCCAGAGGGATGGCAGGACAGCGCTTTCGTAACCCCGGACGCAGTTCGGATCATGACGGTGCACCAGGCGAAAGGTCTGCAATGGCCGGTAGTATTCATCCCGCAACTTGTGAAAAACCGGTTCCCTTCCAAGGGCAGCGGTGGCCGTACAGCATGGCATCTGCTCCCGGCTGATGCGTTTCTAAATGCGGCACGTTACCGCGGTGGGCTTGAGGACGAGCAGCGGCTCTTCTACGTAGCCGCCACCCGGGCGCAGAAGTTTCTGCATATGAGTTGGGCACCACATGATGATAACCATGCCGCCCAGGCGCCCTCAGACTTTTTTAATGAGGTGTTGGCGTCTAAGTACGTCAAGCGCCGGCCACAAGACTACATCGACCGCAAACGGCTTGATCCGAAACCGAAGGCATCGGTCGCCAACGTCACACTGTCGTTCTCGGACGTGAAGTACTTCTTCGAGTGTCCGTATCAGTTCAAGCTGCGAATTCTATATGGGTTCAACGCGCCACTAGACGAAGCCCTCGGATTCGGCAAGTCGCTTCACGACGCGCTTGCTGAAGTACACGCTCGCGCGCTCAGAGGTGAAGCAATTGATCCTGGCGAAGCACGGGCGCTGGTCGAGCGTCATCTGCGCGCACCCTATGCCTATCCGGCATTACGTGAACAATTGCGTGGTGCGGCCGAAAAGGTAATCGCGGGCTACATCAGGAAGAATGCCGCCGAGTTCAAAAACCTGGAGTTCTCCGAGAAGGTGATTGAGATAGCGCTGGGAGACGGCGTCGCGGTGGCAGGTCGGATCGATCTGGTGCGGCGGGTGGATACCGGTGAGGTGACGATCGTGGATCTGAAATCAAATGATCGGGCACAGGCTGAAGCGGTCACCGAGACCCAGCTTCACATTTACGCGCTCGGCTACCGTGAGCTCACCGGCCGAGACGCGGACTATGTGGAGATCTACGAGCTGGACGAACAAAAGCAGAAGAGGCGGTCTGTAGATGATGATTTTATCGAGGATGTAAAACGCGACGTGCGAGCGGCGGCGGCTGCGTTGCGACAAAACGTGTTGCCGGCCAGCCCGGGGAAGAAGACGTGTGGGCAATGTGACTACATCAACCTGTGCTCGGCCGCGATCCAGAAATGATAAGGGATGGGGATGAATCTTAAGAAAGCATTGCTCAAATCATTGGAACCGGAGCAGCTCAAAGAGCTGTGTGAAGAGATTGGCGTCGACGCCGATCGGCGATCGCGCGACTCGATGGCCGATGCGCTCGCCAGCGCCAAGCGCGCGAAACCGGAGCATCTGATTGAGAAGCTCAATATGGCGCAGTTGCGCAACGCGCTCGGTTCATTGGGCCAGTCGACGCATGGCAAGAGGGAGGAACTCGTCGAACGACTGCTTCACAGCGGCAACGGTTCATCCGGTGTGGTCAAGGATGAGATATCTGAGATGCAGGCGCAGGACGATAGCGTTTCCGATACCGCTGCGCAGTACCGCCACCGCGATCAGGCTGTGCAGCGACCGGATGCGGGGGTACAAGACCAGTTTCAGGCCGCGAGGGCTCCAAAAACCTACCGGTATGACAGTTCACTCGACCCGGCGCTGTCGTGGGACGAGCAGCGTGAACGTGATCTCGGTGAATGGTTGCTCGGCTTAATTGTTTGCGCGGGCAAGGAAGGCGAGAGCGCGGTGTTCGGTGAGCCTCAGGAGTGGAAGGGTGACGCGGTGCGGGTCACATCCATCGCCGAGGCGGCGCGCTTGCTGCAGGAGATCTCCAGTCCATACTTGAACTGGGCTGGTAAGGCGGAGCGACGCGAGATCCGGGTGCCGACAGTGCCGTTATTCGTGCATGAGCGGCATTCTACCAAGGCCGTTCTGGATGGGATAAGGCACCGCAAGGCACGTGGCCAGACGCTCGACCTGTTTGGCGACTCGCACATGGACATCCGCGAGAACCTCGAGGCGTATGAACACAAGGGTCCATGGCAAAACCGGATGATCCTGGGCGATTCACTCGCGGTGATGAACTCGCTGCTCGAGTTTGAGGGGCTTGGCGGCCAAGTGCAAATGATTTACATCGATCCGCCGTACGGAGTGAAATTCGGCTCGAACTTTCAACCATTTGTTCGCAAACGGAGCGTGGATCATGGTCGTGACGAGGACATGACGCGTGAGCCAGAAATGGTTAAGGCGTATCGTGATACGTGGGAACTTGGGCTACACTCGTACCTGACATATCTTCGCGATCGGTTTTCAGTGGCAAGGGAGTTATTAAACAACAGTGGAAGCCTTTTTGTCCAAATATCCGATGAAAACCTACATTATGTAAGAGGGGTCCTTGACGAGGTCTTCGGTGCCGCCAACTTTTCTGGTCTTATTTCCTTCTTTAAAACTAGCTCCCAGAGTACATCAGCGATTCAATCAGTCGTGGATTACATTATTGTATACGCAAGAGATATTACACGTCAAAAGATTCGCCGTTTGCTGCGTCCAAAGCGGCCTGGAGATATTGGTGCCAAAACGTATACAAAGCTGTTTTCGCCCGACCTCTCTGAGTACCGTTCGTTATCAAATGACGAGTTAAATGGTGCGGTGGAGATTCCGGAAGGTTGGAGGATTGGCACACTTGGACCAAGCACTTCCCAAGGTGCACAGGAAGGTCGTAGTGGTCCATACGTATTAAATGGGGTCGAAAGCCGACCGGCACCGAATAGACATTGGAGCTATGACCCGGCACCTAGGGGTGAGATGGATAGACTTGCAGCGAAGGGACGGTTAAAACAATCCGGTCGCGGAATCGCGACAGTATTGTTACTCGAGGACAACCCGGTGACAGCCTTAGACAATGTATGGCTGGATACCGGAACAGGTAGCTTCACAGAGGAACAGATCTACGCAGTCCAGACGTCAGAGAAGGCCATTCAGCGATGCATGCTAATGAGCACCGACCCGGGCGATCTCGTATTCGATCCAACCTGTGGCTCCGGCACCACCGCCTACGTTGCGGAGCAATGGGGTCGGCGTTGGATTACGTGCGATACCTCGCGCGTGCCACTCGCGCTTGCACGCCAAAGGCTGTTGACCGCCACTTTCCCCTACTACGAGCTGAAGTCGCCGAAAATCGGGCCGGTGGGCGGTTTTGTGTACAAGCGCAAGCAGAATCGCAAGGGTGAGGAAATCGGAGGCCTTGTGCCCCATATCACGTTGAAGTCGGTCGCGAATGACGAGCCACCGACGACGGAAGTGCTGGTTGATCGGCCGGAGGAAGTGCCGGGCGTCACGCGCGTGTCCGGACCATTCGTTGTCGAGGCAACGATCGCACCGGTGCAGCCGCTTGAAACCGGTGTTAACGCTGGCGCTACCCAAAGCGAGGTTGCCACACATATCCAGCGTATGACAGAGGTACTGCGACAGTCTAAGACTTTACATTTGCCAGGCAACCGCGAACTTGCCTTGGCTGGGGTTCGGCGTACCGTTGACACCGAGTACCTGCACGCCGAGGCGAGGGAAGGCGACAAGAGAATCGCGATCGTCTTCGGGCCGCAGGACGGCGCGGTGTCGGCGTCGCTCGTCTATGAGGCCGCTCGTGAGGCGCACTTTCTTAAGTACGATCTACTCTACTTCTTTGGTTTCGCAGTTGAGCCGAACGCACGCAGTATGATCGAGGACGCCAAACTGCGCATTCCAGCAGCCTACGTAGCCGTAACACCCGACGTTGCGATGTCTGATTTGCTCAAAACCACGCGCGCCTCCGAAATTTTCTCCGTTACCGGCCTGCCGGACTTCAATATCCGGAAGTCGAAAAAGAAGGGGGCCGACGGGCAACCACTGTACGAGGTAGAGCTGAAGGGGTTGGACCTTTTCGATCCCGAGTCACTCGAAACTGAATCTGTAGGAGGCGAGAATGTGCCCTGCTGGATGCTGGATTCAGACTATGACGGACTTAGCTTTTACGCCACGCAGGTGTTTTTCCCAAAGACTAGTGCCTGGGACAGCCTGCAGCGGTCACTGAAGGCTACTTTTGATGAGACGGTGTGGAGCCACTTGGCAGGCACGGTAAGTGAGCCCTTCGCGCTCGGGAAGCGAAAACGCGTAGCTGTAAAGGTGATCGACGAACGTGGCAACGAGCTGATGCGCGTCCTCGACGTGGCGGAGTGATCAGTATGGCGACGCACATCAACGCCGTTGAGAATCCAATTATCAACACACCCTACGAAGAGCCGAAGCAGCACTGGCACATCGAGGAAGGCAAGGCGCCGCAGAAACGGCCGGGCCGGCGCCTGGCGAGCTACTTTCTTCGCGTGCCGGAACGCGCTGCCCGCGGTCGCCGCGCAGCCGGTCAGGTCGAGATATTCGATGAAGATGTTAAGGGCACTGAGTACCTGCTCGACTTGGCGAATCTGCTGCGCCAGCGGGTGCAGGATTGGCGCAAAAGAGAGTACCAGGGTGCCACGAAAGTAACCCGTGAGTTGATCGATCTCTGGCGCGCACCCGATCGGGTGCAGCCACTTTTCTATGCCCAGGTTGAGGCGGCAGAGACGGTGATCTTCCTGGTCGAGGGGCCCCATGACCTGAGGCAAGGCATCGAGGTGCCGCTCGATGAGCCCGGACCGGCAGCAAAGCAAGCCGGCTACCGTGCCTTTCAGCGTTACGCGCTCAAGATGGCGACTGGCTCTGGAAAGACCACTGTCATTGGCATGCTGGCCGCATGGTCGATACTCAACAAGGTTGCGGATC
>JAKASJ010000035.1 GCA_021819085.1 Pseudomonadota bacterium
CGAGAGCGTGATAGTCCATGGACTTTTTCTTGGCATACTTCACCTCCAGTGGAGGGAAATATGCTCCGAATCGCCGGTGATTGCCACATTTTATACGTCACTATATTTACGGATGTGTGTACTTAGCCTGCCCGGCTCCGCCGGAAACCGCGCGCCAAATGCGCCGGGTGAAAAGGAACGTTTCGCGCTGCTGGCGCGGACTGTATACTGAAATCTGAATGGGCAGGAGCACAAGACTTCCTGCGTGCGACGGGTGCCCACCCAGCGACGACCCGCTAATCTATACAGTGACACAGTGACGGAACTGGCACATGTGGTGTTCTACGTGCGGCGTCTTTCGCCGGCAGTTTCCTTTTATACGGAAATTGTCGGCCTTGCTCAGGTCGGTACCGTATTCGGCGGCCGCGCCGCATTGCTTACCGGTGGCCGGACCCATCACGAGCTGCTACTGATAGAAGTCGGTGATGCGCCGGCACCGCCTTCCGGTCGACGCATCGGGCTTTACCACGTGGGATGGAAGGTTGGCGAGAGCCTGACCGATCTACGCCGGGTCTACGAGCGCATCAAGACCAAAGGTTACCCCATTGAGGGCTTGGCGGACCACACGGTGAGCCAGAGTCTGTATCTCTCGGACCCGGACGGAAACGAGGTCGAGCTCTTCGTAGATGACCCGGGGATCGACTGGCGAAAATCCGATGCCTGGATGAGCGATCCCGTTAAACCCCTCAGGCTCTGACCCTAGGACGATGACGCCCCGGTCGCCGGCACTGGCGGATCAAGCAATGCACGAAGGCAGCGCATAATTCTGCTAGACTGACTCGAACCGAGGAGGACAATCGATGCCCACACCAGTCACCGAAGAAAAGGTCTATCAGGTCCTCAGGAAGGTCATTGACCCGGAATTGCGGCACGATGTCGTGGAGCTCGGTTTCATTCAGGACATTGACATCATCGGCGACTATGTCCACCTGGACATCCAGCTCACCACTCCTCACTGCCCCTACGCGGAACAGATCGTGCGCAGTATCCGCGAGGCAGTGAGTTCCATCGAGGGTGTTGCCAAGGTCGACGTGGAACGCACCTGCATGAAGGAAGAATAAGCTCCCTCCGTCGCGCTACGCTACCGGCAGACGTTCCTCTTAGTGCGCCCCATAGCGCACGTCCATATAGCAGGGTCCGTGAGGGAGCCAGTGCGGCATCTTGTAGTAGGCCGTCATGATCCACTTCAACACCTTGTCGCGATAGGCCTGGTAATTGAAATCCTGGCCGAACACCATATAGAAAGGGGTGCCGGCAACCATCAGCTTCCGGATCCTGATCGACCTGAAATAAGGCGCATAGTCCGGAACCGGCGGCGTGCTTTTGGTCATGATCAGGATGTTCTTGCCGGCATACTTGCGGAAATCGGTAAGTATGTCGTCCTGTCGGCCATGGTAGGAGCCGACACCGAACACGATGACATGCTGATTTCTGAGGTAGGAGAAGATCGAGGATGTCGTGTAGCGGTCGGTCGCGAACACGTACTTGCCCGCATACGGCATCATGTCCTTCCAGAGTACGTTGTTCCTCTCCGTAAAGACAATGGAGTCATATTGCTTCGTGAAATTCCAGTCCTTGAGGGGCATGACCAGGCCCACGGTCACGAGCACAAGGTGGAAAGCCGTGAAATACGCCATGAATTTCGTGGCTGTCACCAGCTCCTTATTGCTGAGGTAGATCGCCAGTGACAGGAATACAAATCCGTAAAACGACAATGGCCAATGCAGACCGATGTCCTTGAAGGTCGACAGCACCGTGAAGAATGCGAACGGTATGGCTGACGAATAAACGAAGATCTTAAGTTCACTTGCGTGCACGCGCGCTGCCAGTTCACGCCGGTGCCGCATGAGGTAGAAAAGCAGCGGCGGTGTGACAAGATAGACCACAATCCCCACCCACATCAGGAACTTGCCCCAGGACAGCTGCATTCCGTGATTGCGGGTGAGAAGATTGAAAAGTATGTTGTCCCAACAATGCGTGTAGTTCCAGTACAGATTGATCAGGCCGAACGGGAGCGATGCCAGAAAGAGCAGCACGAATCCGCGCGTCTTATCGCGATTGCGGTCGGAAAACAGGTAGTAGGCAAGATAGGAGCCTATCAGCAGTACCGCGAAATACTTCGAAAGAAACGCCAGGCCAAGGCAGACGCCGGCCCAGAAGTAGAACTTCATGGAGTTGTCCCTGAGCGCCCTGAACAGAAACGCGCAGGACAGGAACGAGAATATAATCAGCGGCCCGTCGGTGGTGATGAGTATGCCGAGAACGGCTATGGGCGAAATCATGTAAAGCACCGCAACCAAGTAGGCACGGGCCTGATCATAGCTTCGCAGCAGCAGATAGATTCCGACGCCGATGATCGTCGACATCGCCACCGCCGGCGAACGCATCAGCAACGTTGAGTTTCCGAACTTCAGAAGCACCCACAGGATCCATCCGACCAGGGGCGGATGATCGTAATAGCCGTAACTGAGGTGCTGGCCCCACTCGATAAAATAGGCCTCATCAGCCGTTATCGGGATTGCCGCGGCAAGGATGATCTTGATAATCAGGGTGGAAAACAGCGTGATATAGAAAAGTCTGCGATAGAATGCGACGCGGTCGTCTGCTGTGCTGCTCACTTGTTTTCCCCGTGCGGTTGGCTGGTTTATCGTGAATGGTAGATCGCGCCGGCTACCTGCTAGGCCGGCGTGCCACTTAGTTTTTTTCTAAGCAGTTCGTTAACCTGTGCCGGGTTGGCCTTGCCCTGCGTGGCCTTCATGACCTGACCGACAAAGAATCCGAAAAGCTTCTCCTGGCCACAGCGGTATTGCTCCAGCTGCTTTGGGTTTTGCGCCATAATATCTTCGATGACCCGTTCTATGGCGGACCCGTCGGTTATCTGCCTGAGGCCCTTTTTCTCGATTACGGCGTCCGCATCACCCTCGCCGCCCCACATCGCCTCGAAGATCTCCTTGGCGATCTTGCCGGAGATCGTATTGTCCGCAATCCTGCGCACCAGCCCGGCCAGCATGTCTGCAGTCACCGGCGCGGCCGTAACCTCGAGATTGTCACGGTTGAGGTAACCGCTGAGATCCCCGATAATCCAGTTTGCCGTCAATTTTGACTGTCCGGGGACAGCGCGCACCGCTGCCTCATAGTAATCCGCTATCTCGTGAGCACCCGTCAGCACCTCGGCGTCGTAGGCCGTAAGGCCGTATTCTCGGACAAAGCGCTCGCGCTTGGCGTCAGGTAGCTCCGGCAGGCTTTTCGCCGTCTCCTCGATGAATCCGGCTTCGAGTTGCAGCGGCAGCAGGTCAGGGTCGGGGAAATAGCGGTAATCATGGGCCTCTTCCTTGCTGCGCATGGACCGTGTTTCATTCCTGACGGAATCGTACAACCGCGTCTCCTGCACGACTTTGCCGCCACCCTCGATCAGATCGATCTGTCGTGCGATCTCGTATTCGATCGCCTTTTCCACGAAACGGAAGGAGTTTATGTTCTTGAGCTCGGCGCGGGTACCAAATGCATGCTGACCCCTGGGTCGCACGGAAACATTCGCGTCGCAGCGGAACGATCCTTCCTGCATGTTGCCGTCGCAGATCCCGAGGTAGCGCACCAGAACATGCAGCTTCTTGAGATAGGCTACAGCCTCCCTTGCCGAACGCATGTCGGGCTCGGAGACGATCTCCAGCAGCGGAGTACCGGCACGATTCAGGTCGATGCCGGTAAGCCCCTCGAATTCCTCATGCAACGATTTGCCGGCATCCTCCTCAAGATGGGCGCGAGTAATACCGATCTCCTTCCGTTCCCCGTCCACGTCAATCACGAGCTTGCCGAGCTGCACGACCGGCAATTCGTATTGCGAGATCTGGTAACCCTTTGGCAGGTCTGGATAGAAATAGTTCTTGCGCGCAAACACCGAGCGTCGGTTTATGGTGGCACCGACCGCGAGACCGAATTTCACGGCCATGCGCGCCGCCTCCTTGTTCATGACCGGCAGCACCCCCGGCAGGGCAATGTCGACCGCGCAGGCCTGGGTGTTCGGCTCCGCCCCAAACCGGGTGCTGGATCCCGAGAACAGCTTGCTCTTAGTGAGCAGCTGCACATGAACCTCAAGACCGATAACCGTTTCCCATTCCATCAACAAGCCTTTTCCTGGATTTTGCGCGAGCCCGACGCGCGCCGTCGCGACCGCCGGTGGCAGTTTCCGTGACTGCCAGGCCTCTTTTGGTATTTTCGGACAAAGAATGCTCCGTCGATACCGTTAGACGTGCCGCCAGAAAAGCGCCGGTCGTCGGGCCCCGCAGTATAATTGCAGGATTCGACCTTCGCACCCCTCATTTTGATTTGCCGCTGCCGTCTCTCGCATCGACAACAGCGCCCGCGGCCTTTCCACCGCTTCCGGCAGGGAGCTCAGAACCCTTCCGGCACACGCAGGTGCCAGTCCGTCACC
The DNA here is from genome assembly GCA_021819085.1 of Pseudomonadota bacterium. Lineage (GTDB taxonomy): Bacteria > Pseudomonadota > Gammaproteobacteria > Acidiferrobacterales > UBA6901 > JAJYCY01. The sequence continues at coordinate 4,472 of JAKASJ010000035.1, forward strand.
TGCTGATACTTGTGAGCTACGTTGAGCAGCCGGGCTTCGTCGAAATACCTGCCAATGATCTGCAGCCCGATCGGGCGTCGGCTGCCGTCGAACCCTGCGGGGATCGACATTCCGGGCAACCCCGCGAGGTTGACCGAAATGGTGTATATGTCGCTCAGATACATCGCAACCGGATCGTCCGTCTTCGAACCAAACTCGAAAGCAGTGGTCGGCGAGGTCGGTCCCATGATCACGTCACAGCGCTCGAAGGCACGGTCGAAATCACCACTGATCAGTCGCCTCAGCTTCTGCGCCTTGAGGTAGTAGGCGTCATAATACCCGGCAGACAAGGCATAGGTGCCGATCATGATGCGGCGCTTGACCTCAGCGCCGAATCCCTGGGCCCGGGTCTTCGCGTACATCTCCCATAAATCGGCATATTCAGGTGCACGGTAGCCATAGCGGACTCCGTCATAGCGGGCCAGATTGCTGGATGCTTCGGCCGGCGCGAGCACATAGTAGCAGGGGATTGCGAGCCTGCTGTTCGGGAGGCTTACCTCCACGACCTTGGCACCGAGTTTGCGGTACTGGTCAAGGGCAGCCTCGATCATGCGACCGACCTCAGTGCCCAGACCTTCGCCGAAATACTCGCGCGGCAGCCCAATGCGTAGCCCCACGATCGATTCATCCAGGGTGCGGGTGTAGTCGGGAACCGGGCGGTCGACAGAAGTGGAATCGCGCGGATCGAAGCCGGCCATAACGTTGAGCAGCAGCGCCGCATCCTCGGCGCTCCTGGCCATGGGGCCGCCCTGATCGAGGGACGACGCAAAGGCGACCATGCCGTATCGCGACACCCGCCCGTAGCTGGGCTTAAGCCCGGTAATCCCGGTAAGCGCCGCTGGCTGACGGATGGAGCCACCGGTATCGGTACCGGTGGCAGCCGGAGCAAGCCGCGCTGCCACTGCCGCGGCCGAGCCCCCCGAGCTGCCGCCCGGAACGCAGCGGCGATCCCAGGGGTTATGCACCGGCCCGAAAAAGGAGGTCTCGTTGCTTGACCCCATTGCGAACTCGTCCATGTTGGTCTTGCCCAGCAGCACGCAGCCGGCGGTGTTGAACTTCTGGATTACGGTCGCATCGTAAGGCGCCACGAAATTCGCCAGCATTCTGGATCCGCAGGTCGTCGGCAGGCCATCGGTGCAGAAAATATCCTTCTGGGCAATCGGGATACCGGTCAGCATGCCGGATTGGCCGGACTTCAGGCGCGCATCCGCAGCCTGCGCCTGCTTTAAAGCGCGCGCCCGGTCAACCGTAACGAAAGCATTGAGATCACGATGCGCCTCGATCCGGTCGAGATACGCCAAAGTCAGCTCGTGGGATGAAATATCTTTATTGTTCAGCGCCTTGGACAGCTCGGCGATAGACTTTTCGTGCATGGACATAGGCGGAATCAGCGACCCGAACGGGCGATGCGGGGGAGGCTACGGCTCATTCGATCACCTTCGGCACGAGGTACAGACCGGCCTGCGCGGACGGCGCGATACCCTGAAAAACCTCCCGCTGATCCGTTTCAGTCACCTCGTCCGCGCGAAAACGCAGTCCGGCGTCAAGGGGATGGGACATCGGAGCGATGCCCTCGGTATCGACGGCGTTCATCTGCTCGATCAAACCGAGTATCCGGGACAGGGTTTCGGCGTAGGCAGCCAGTTCTTGCTCGCCGACCTCCAGGCGTGCAAGATGGGCAATGCGTTCTACGTCTGTTCGATCCAATGACATTCGAGTCCCCCGGGTGCGCAGCACACCTCAAACGGTCATCCAAGTTAACATATTAAGGTCCGCTGTTGAACCTGCTCTCGACGGTTGATAGAGTAGGACGATTTTATGCGCTTTTCCCACATTACGACTAATTGACAAGGTAAAACCTCATCCATGTTTCGCACATTGCGCGGTTTTTTTTCGAGCGACCTGGCCATAGATCTCGGCACGGCAAACACGCTGATCTATGTGCGTGGCAAGGGAATCGTTCTCAATGAACCATCGGTCGTAGCGATCCGCCAGGAGTTCGGGGCCCGCAATAGCCGCAGCGTTCTTGCGGTCGGTTCTGAAGCCAAACGCATGCTAGGACGCACTCCAGGCAGCATCCAGGCAATCCGCCCGATGAAGGACGGGGTTATTGCCGACTTCACCGTAACCGGTGAGATGCTCAAACACTTTATCCGCAAGGTGCACGAGAAGCGCCTGTTTCAGCCGAGCCCGCGTATCGTGATTTGCGTGCCCTGCGGTTCCACCCAAGTCGAGCGACGTGCGATCCGCGAGTCCGCGATCGGCGCGGGTGCGCGCGAAGTATACCTGATCGAGGAGCCGATGGCCGCGGCCATCGGAGCCGACCTGCCGATCGCCGACCCGACCGGATCCATGGTCCTAGACATAGGCGGGGGCACGAGCGAGGTCGGCGTCATCTCTCTCGGCGGCATCGTATATTCCCATTCGCTGCGCATCGCCGGCGACAAGATGGACGAAGCAATCATCAATTACGTTCGACGCAAGTACGGGCTGCTGATCGGCGAGGCGACCGCCGAAAAGGTGAAAAAGGAAATCGGTACCGCCTGGGCCGACAGCGAGGTGCGGCAGATGGAGATCAAGGGTCGCCACATTGCCGACGGCGTCCCGCGCAGCATGGTGATAAACAGCAAGGAGGTTCATGTCGCGCTGCAGGAGTCGCTTACCGGCATAGTCAGCGCCATCAAGGCGGCGCTGGAGCAGACCCCGCCCGAACTCGCGGCCGATATAGCCGACAAGGGCCTGGTGGTCACCGGGGGCGGCGCGCTGCTGCGCGATCTGGATCGGATGTTGCGCGAGGCGACCGGTTTGCCTATTGTTGTCACTGAAGACCCCCTGACATGCGTGGTACGGGGTTGCGGGCGGGCGCTGGAGGAAACGGAAACCTTGAGCGAGGTTTTCGTCCACGAATAATCTACACTGGATGTATTGATGCTGAGTTCATCTGGCTGGTCTTTGCGTACGCCTACCGTCCTGACCCGCTTTGTCGTCTTCACTGCACTGTCTCTGGCACTTATGGTTCTTGACCACCGTGGCCAGCACCTCGCCAAGATCCGTGCAGGTCTGAGCGTTGTGTTTTACCCCATTGAAGTTGCAGCAACTCTTCCGGCCCGGGCGGTCGAATCGTTCCTCAACTTCGTCGGCGGCAATGAGGCATTGCAGCAGAAATACGACAAGCTGGCTTCCAGACAGCCTCTGCTCGAGGCGAAGCTTGAACGCTACGATGCACTCGTAGCCCAGAACACCCACCTGCGAAAGCTGCTCGGATCTGCGGCACTGGTCGCAGATCGGGCTGTGGTTGCCAAGATTCTTCAGGTCAGCGAGGAGCCGTTCACGCGCAAGATTGTCATTGCCAGGGGCAGCCTGGACGGGGTGCATAACGGGCAGCCGGTCATAGATAACCACGGCATCATGGGACAGGTCACTGAAGTCGACCCGGAACAGAGCCGCGTCACGCTGATCACCGATCCCGGTCACGCCATTCCGGTCGAAGATACCCGCAACGGCCTGCGCGCCATCGTCTTCGGTACCGGCGCTGAAAGCAGTGTTGCGGTGCGCTATCTCGCAGCGCCGACGGACATCAAAGTGGGTGATCTTCTCGTCAGCTCCGGTATCGGCGGGACTTTTCCGTTCGGGTACCCGGTGGCGCGCGTCACTCGCATTGTTAACAATCCGAATGAACCCTTTCTGAATATCCATGCCCGCCCCGTCGCACACCTGGAGTACAACAAGGAAGTCTTGCTGATCTGGCCAACCAAGATCACTCCCGGCAGGACGTTGCCGCCGGCATCCGCGCCGGGGCCCCAGCCGACTCCTTTGAACGGAGTCCGGGCGATACCCGACACAACCAGGCGGCCGCCGGCTGCCCGCGCGCCCGCACGACCACCCGCGGCCGCCGCAGATAGTTCCGCTGGCGCCGACCATGGGCATTGAACATTTGCGTTCCTCGGCTGCCTTAGTTTGCAGCGCCGGGGCAACGCGCCGGCCGCAAGGGTCCCAATGAGTCTCGATCAGAACAACCGCAGCCGGATGGTGATCGCCTTCACCTTTGTGGTGGCCTTGATCCTTTCGATTCTACCCGGGCCCGCGTGGGCTCAGCCATTTCGTCCCGACTGGGTTTCGCTGGTACTCATTTACTGGTGCATGGCCACACCGCAACGCGTCGGGGTGGGCGTCGGCTGGACAGTCGGGCTGATACTGGATGTTCTCTACGGCTCGCTGCTTGGAGAACAAGCGCTGGCCAAGACCCTGGTTGCATTCCTTACGCTCAAGCTACACCTGCGCATGCGCATGTTTCCGCGCTGGCAGCAGGCGATGACGGTGCTTGTCCTGGTGGCCATTAACCATCTGGTTGTGCTCTGGATCAAGGACCTGGTTACACATGCTCCTGTGCGGTGGTCATACTGGTCATCGAGCGTTGTCAGCATGCTCATCTGGCCATGGCTGTTTATTATCCTGCGAGACGTGCGACGCCGGGCGCGCGTAAGCTGAGCCCATGCCTGGAACACCGATCAAGGACTACCTGCGCGAATCGCGCCTGTTCAATTCACGCATATTGGTCGTGGTGGCCATTATTACCTTCCTGGTGCTGGTGCTGATCGGACGGCTCGCGTATCTGCAGACCATCGACCATAAGTACTACGCGACTTTGTCTAATGAAAACAGCATCAACCCGGTCCCGATTGCACCGGTGCGCGGATTGATCTTCGACCGCAACGGGGTCGTGCTCGCCGAGAACTACCCGGTCCTCACCCTGGAAATCGTGCCGAACCAGGTGAAGAACATGAAGGCCCTGTTGTCGGAGCTAGGCAAGGTGGTGACGCTGAACCCGCGCGATCTGAGGAATTTCTACAGACAGCTGCGGGAAAAGCCACATTTCGACAGTCTGGTTCTGCGCAACAATCTGACGGAAGAGGAGGCCGACCGCTTCGCGGTGCAGCGCTACAAGCTCACCGGCGCCGAACTGCATGCGCGCCTGGAGCGCTACTATCCTCAGGGAGCGCTCGCGGTTGCCGCACTGGGCTACGTAGGCAGAATCAGCGAGAGCAACACCAAGGTGATCGACAACGCCGATTACCGCGGCATCGAGTACATTGGCAAACTTGGAGTCGAGGCGAGCTACGAGAACGTGCTGCGCGGCCAGAGCGGCATTAAGAAGGTCGAGGTCAATGCCGAGGGTCGCGCAATCCGTACCCTTGACCGCATACCGCCGGTAGCAGGAGAGAATCTGTATCTCAACCTGGATGCACGTCTTCAGTCAGCAGCCGAGCAGGCGCTCGGTGACCGCCGGGGGGCAGTGGTCGCGATAGATCCCAGAAACGGGGGTGTTCTGGCGTTCGTCAGCACCCCGAGCTATGACCCGAACCAGTTTGTGGATGGTATCAGCACGACCGCCTACAAGGCCCTGATGGATAATACGGACCGGCCGCTTCTCAATCGCGCACTCGACGGCCGGTATGCACCGGGCTCAACCATCAAGCCGTTCCTCGGCTTGGGAGCGCTGGAGGGGGGCCTGAATCCGAACAAGACCTACTACTGCCCAGGCTGGTACAGCCTGCCTGGGAGTACGCATCGGTTCCATTGCTGGCGCTGGCGCGAGGGCGGTCATGGTGTGGTCGACCTGCACGACGCTATTGTGGAATCTTGCGATGTGTATTTTTACAATCTCGCCGTACATCTCGGGATCAACCGCATAGACAGCATTCTCAATGAGTTCGGGTTTGGCGCCAGAACCGGCGTCGACGTTCCGGGGGAATTCAGGGGACTGGTCCCATCACCCGCCTGGAAGGCCGCCCACGGTTTGCCGTGGTATCCGGGCGAAACGGTCATCATGGGTGTCGGCCAGGGAGCAGTCCTGGTCACCCCGCTCGAACTGGCCAATGCCACGGCCATGCTGGCCGATAAGGGCGTGGGTTTCCAGCCGCGCATCGTGCGTGCAATTGAGAATCCGACGACCCGGGTTCTGACCTATCTCAAGCCGGTGCCCGGGCACACGGTGGCGCTGAGCAACATGAACGATTTGAAGGACATCGTTCATGATATGACGGACGTAGTCAGCTCGCCCAGAGGCACCGGATACGTGATGGGTCACGATGCTCCGTACAAGATTGCCGGCAAAAGCGGTACAGCCCAGGTAAAGGACATGCCGGCAAGCGCAAGTTACAATGCCAAGAAGGTCGCCGAGAACCTGCGCGACAATGCGGTGTTCATTGCGTTCGCCCCCGCCGGAAACCCGCGCATCGCCGTTGCCGTCATCGTGGAGCACGGCGGCTTTGGTGGCGAGGTGGCGGGACCGATAGCGCGCAAGGTGATGGACGCCTATCTGCTGCCCGATCCCCCCGCGCTGGCAAATGCACCCGGGCATCCCCGACAGGCGCCACACCATGCCGGGTGACACAGTGGATGACAACCGGCGCGGCCGTCCGCCCTGGATACGGGCTTTCCGCTCTGAAGTTTCTGTTCTAATCTTTGAACCATGAATAATTGGCAGCGCTGGCATATCGACAGACCTCTGTTTCTCGCACTTTCGCTGTTGTCGGTGGTAGGCATGTTTGTGCTCTACAGCGCCAGCGGTGAAAACTCCATGCTGATGGTGCGCCACACACTGCGTATGGCGCTGGGTTTCGCTGTGCTGGTCGGTGTCGCGCAGATCCGTCCTGAGACACTGCGGCGCTGGTCACCATACATTTTTGCCTTCGGACTGGTGCTGCTCGTCGCCGTCCTCGCCATCGGATCCGTGACGCTCGGGGCGCGACGCTGGCTCAACCTGGGGATCATCCGCTTTCAGCCGGCGGAAATCATGAAGCTGGGCATGCCTATGATGCTGGCGTGGCTTTTTGCGCGCGATTCCCTGCCGCCCAAGACACGGTATATCGGGCTGGGTGGAGCCATCGCATTGGTGCCCATCCTGCTGATCGCGAAGCAACCCGACCTCGGCACGGCCGCACTCATACTAGGCTCCGCTCTTACGGTCCTGTTTCTAGCCGGGATGAGCTGGCGTTCGATCCTGGCAGTTCTGGTATTGGCCGCCATGGGAGCGCCGCTCTTGTGGGCGCACCTGCACCAATACCAAAGACAACGCATCGCCACCCTCCTGGATCCGACTTCCGACCCTCTGGGCACCGGCTACCATACGATTCAGTCGATGATCGCAGTCGGTTCGGGAGGCTTTTTCGGCAAGGGATGGCTCAACAGCAGCCAGGCCCATCTCGATTTTCTGCCGGAAAGCTCGACCGACTTCATTTTTGCGGTCTTCGCCGAGGAATTCGGGTTTCTCGGCATTGCCATGCTGTTCTGTCTTTACCTGTTCATCATCGGGCGCAGTCTGCTAATCGCCTTTTATGCGCAGGACACGTACACGCGGTTGCTCGCCGGAGGTCTGGCGCTGACCTTTTTCATGTACTTCTTCGTTAACATCGGCATGGTAAGCGGCGTGTTGCCAGTCGTCGGGGTTCCTTTGCCACTGGTAAGCTATGGCGGCAGTGCGACCGTGACACTGATGGCCGCTTTCGGGATGCTCATGAGCGTCCATACACATCGCAAAATCATCACTCACTGATGCGCCTTGCCGCTTCCCTGCAAGAATTCCCGAGTCACGCCGAAACCGGGCGCGACAAGCGCTGGCCCCTCAGTCGCCCGCTTCTGCTGCTTCTGCTGCTTCTGGAAGCTGCCTGCAGCACCATCCCGCGCAAAGGCGGTTACTATGAGCACGACGGTCCCGGGCGCATGCCTCTGGCGGAAGTCGAGAGCGTTCCGAACGCCGTTCCCAAGCCAGAGCCGCTGAGCCCCATAGGCAATCAGCCCTACACGGTTTTCAACAAGACCTATTACCCACTGAAAGACGCGGCCGGTTACCACGCTCGCGGCATCGCTTCCTGGTATGGGCGCCAATTCCGCGGCAAATTCACTTCCGACGGCGAACGCTACAACATGTACGCGATGACCGCCGCGCACAAGACCCTGCCCTTGCCAAGCTACGCCCGGGTAACCGACCTGACCAACGGGCGTTCGGTCATCGTGCGCGTCAACGATCGCGGTCCGTTCTTGAACAACAGGCTGATTGACCTGTCATACGCGGCAGCAGCCAAGCTCGGCATGCTGCGCACCGGGACCGCTCTGGTTGAAGTGGACGGGATCGCGCCATGGGAGAACCCAGTTCAGGTCGCCAAGGCACCGGCCTACGCAGCCCCCGCGGCACCGGCCGCGAAAGCGACCGCCCTCGATCCGCCGCGGCTATACCTTCAGGTCGGTGCCTTTGCAAGCAGGCGCAACGCGGAAACACTGCGCACGCGGCTCGAAGAGGCCGACTTCACGCAAGTTTGCGTGCAGCGATCGCGCTCCACACCGAATATGCCCTTCCGGGTGCGTATCGGCCCGCTGCCGAGTGTTGCAGACAGCGACAGGCTTGCGCGGCGCATTGCCGCTTACGGAATTCACAATGCCTATGTCGTGGTGGAATAAGCCGGCCGTTGCGCTTCGGATATGCGCAACACAGCTTGCGGTGAAGCATGGGAAGAATTGGAGCCGGCGTACCGGACCGCCCGTGCTTGCCCCGCCGCACCATGCGGGATGTCAGCCGGGGTAGTGTCCGAATCAAACCGGAACCCAGATCGCACCGGTCCGGACGTGCCCGGAAGCGGGCGCGAAGTCACCGGATCCCGGGCAGCGACCCTGCCCCATTGTTGGGTCGCTGTCCGGCAGTCCATCGCCCGGGAGGTCCTCTTGCGGATGCCAGCGGCTGCATTGACGGGGACAAAGCACCGCGGCTATGCCAGAGTATAATGCGCTACAACCCATGCCCGGCGGGCTGCCGGCCATAGCTGAGATAAAGTTGCCGCGGGCGATCACTGCAGACTGGACGGAACGAACATGGCATTTCCCACGCGCGTTTACCTGAACGGCAAGTTCATACCCTCCGAGTCGGCCCGGATTTCCGTGTTCGACCGGGGGTTCGTGTTCGGCGACGGGGTCTATGAGGTCATTCCGGTATATGGCGGCCGCCCGTTTCGCCTGTCCCACCACCTGCAGCGTCTTGATGCGAGCCTCGCTGCCGTCAGAATTTCGAATCCGATGACAGCGCGCGAGTGGGAAGACATTTTCCGGGAACTCGCAGGGGAACACGGCTCTGTCGACCAATCGATTTATCTCGAACTGACACGCGGGGTTGCGCCGCGCGATCATGCTTTTCCTGCCGGGATTGCTGCTACCGTCTTCGCTTATGCACAACCGCTGTCCTATCCGGACCCTGAACATATTGAGGCCGGGGTACGTGCAATCACTGTTCCGGACATACGTTGGTCACGCTGCGATATCAAAGCAATCGCGCTGCTGGCAAACGTCCTTATGCGGCAGAAGGCGATCGAAAACGGTTGCGCGGAAGCGATACTCATCCGTGATGACCGCGTAACAGAAGGCGCCGCTAGCAATATCTTCATCGTGTCAGGCGGTGTACTTTCTACCCCGGGAAAAGGGCCGTATATTCTGCCGGGAATCACACGCGACCTGGTCATAGAACTGGCACATCGTAACAACATTCCCTGTGTCGAAAGGGAAATCCGCAGGCCTGAACTGTTTTCCGCCGATGAAGTATGGTTGACCAGCTCGACCAAGGAAATTCTGCCCATCGTGCGCATTGACGACCGCGACATCGGCATGGGCCGGCCTGGGCCGATGCACTCCCGTCTGCAGGCTTTCTACCAGGACTACAAGCACGCCTTCCGTAACGGTGAGGTTGAATGAGCGCACCCCAGCGCGGCAATGGCCATGGTAACGGATCTGGGCAGACACCGTCTGCGCCTATGGCATTTCCCTGCCGCATCGATATCAAGGCGATGGGGCGCCAGAGCATCCGGTTCGAAGCTCTGGTACAGAGCATCGTATCGCGCCATGTCCAGCCACAGGATCTGCACGCAGTTAGAGCGCGGCCCAGCCGCAAAAACAAGTATGTCGCGCTCACTCTGACCATCACCGCGCATAGCCGCGCGCAACTGGACGCGATCTACCAGGAGCTTTCCGCCTGCGACGACGTCCTAGTGGCCCTTTAGCGATGAGCCAGGGTCCACACCGCATGCCTTCGAACTGTCCGAGTGGATACGCGGAGCCCGATGGGCCAAGGGTACGCAGGCTCGGACTTGCAGATTACCGTGAAACCTGGCTCGCCATGCGCGCTTTCACCGAGCGGCGCGAAGCGCACGATGCAGACGAAATCTGGCTCCTGCAGCACCCTCCGGTATACACGATGGGTTTCAATGCAAAGCATGGAGCGCCCATCGACGAGCACGGCATTGGGGTGGTTCAGACCGACCGCGGCGGGGATATCACCTACCATGGGCCGGGTCAGCTGGTGGCCTATGTCCTTGTGGATCTGCGACGCCGCGGGCTTGGCCCCAAGGGGCTCGTACGCACCCTCGAGCAGGCTGTAATCGATCTTTTGCACCGCTACGGAATCACCGGATGCCGACGCGAAGGCGCGCCCGGCGTTTATGTCGGCCGGCGCAAGATCGCGCAGCTCGGCTTGCGTATTCGCCGTGGTGCCAGCTATCACGGCCTTTCCTTCAATGTTGATATGGACGTCGGCCCTTTCAGACGCATCGATCCCTGCGGCTATCCGGGCCTGGAAGTCACGCAGCTGGCCGACTTTGTTCCCAAACCGGACTTCAGTGAGGTCGAAGCGGCACTGCTTGACACGCTGTACGGAAATCTGGGTTACAATGAAAAACAATACAGTACCGTGGAACTTCCATAATGCGTCATGACAATCAGGGCGCCGACGGGATGGACGGCTTCAATACGAAGCCGAACCCTCTCAAAGGCGCATCCAAGACGGCGCGCATCCCGATAAAGATCACACCGGCCGTCGAACGCCTGCCGAAACCACGCTGGCTGCGTGCCGGATCGCCCAATACACCCGAAGTAGCACGCCTGAAGTCGATCCTGCGCTCCAACGGGCTGCATACGGTCTGTGAAGAGGCGGGGTGCCCGAACATCGGCGAATGTTTCGGCCAGGGCACGGCTACATTCATGATCATGGGCGATATCTGCACGCGCCGCTGCCCGTTCTGCGACGTCGCGCACGGCCGGCCCCGGGCTCTCGATCCGCAGGAACCCTTGAACCTTGCCCTGACAGTTGCCCGCATGGGGCTGAGGTTTGTGGTGGTCACGTCTGTGGACCGGGACGATCTGCGCGACGGCGGTGCCGGACATTTCGTGGCCTGCATCCAGTCACTGCGCACGCACAATCACGGAATCGGCATTGAAATCCTTGTGCCGGACTTTCGCGGACGGGTGGACAAAGCGCTGGATACGCTGGACGAGGCGCCTCCGGATGTATTTAACCACAACCTTGAGACTGTTCCGCATCTTTACAAGGCGGTGCGCCCTGGTGCCGACTATGGTCATTCCCTCGAACTTCTGCGCAGGTTCAAGGAGCGCCACCCCGGAATCCCTACCAAGTCCGGACTGATGGTGGGCCTGGGCGAGACGAATCAAGAAATTGAGGCCACGATGCGCGACCTGCGCGACCATAAGTGCGAGATGCTGACTATAGGACAGTACCTGCAGCCAAGCCGTGATCACCATCTGCCCGTACGTCGCTACGTAACGCCCGAGGAATTTGAGCATTTCGCGGCCGTCGGCTCCGGAATGGGATTCAGTAATGTGGCAAGCGGACCGCTGGTGCGCTCTTCGTACCATGCGGAGCAACAGACACGCAGATCATGAACGGCACTGACTGGACCTCGGTAATCTCCCTCCTGCTGCTTCCCCCGGGGGGAATAATCATCGTCCTCATACTGGGTCTGTTGCTGCATGTAAAGAGGCCGTGGTTAGGCGCCGCGGTTATTGGTCTCGGCACTGCGGCACTTATCGTACTATCCCTTCCTCTGACTGGACACGATCTCATGGCCGGACTCGACGCTTATGCCCCGGCCCTTAGCCCCTCCCTGAAAAAGCCGGGCAAGAATATCCAGGCCATCGTCGTTCTCGGCAGCGGGCGGTACGCGAATGCCCCTGAGTACGGGGGCGACACGGTCGGACGAACCGATCTTCTCCGCCTGCGGTACGCCGCCTGGCTTCAGCGACGGACGGGTTTACCGATACTGGTCAGCGGCGGTTCGCCGTTCGGAGAATCTGCCTCGGAAGCCGACCTCATGCAGCAGTGCCTCAAGCAGGATTTCGGGGCACATGTCCGGTGGGTGGAGGGTAAATCCCGGACCACCTGGGAAAATGCCCGCTACACTCGTCGGCTGCTTACAGCCGCCAAAATCGGCCACGTGTATCTCGTCACCAGCGCCTGGCACATGCGGCGGGCGGTATGGGCGTTCGAGACCAACGGGATCGATGTGACTCCCGCTCCGACAGGCTTCGCCACACTCGGCACAAAGTATTCCGGCCTACTCGGCTACTTGCCGTCGACAAAAGGCCTGTCGATAAGCGCCATGGCGCTGCGGGAGCGCCTCGGTTTCCTGTGGTACAACTTGGTGCATACCTCGCCGATTACTGCCGGACCCGGGTTAAATACCCGAAAATAGGCGTCTTTACAGACCAGGCCGGGTGCGTGACAACACTGTGGAGAGGCCTGATGGCTACCGGCCGGGAAGACCCTGACGATACGCTGCATAGCCGTAATGACATAGTCCCGAAAATACGACCCGCATGCCGTCTCCCTGCCTTGGCCACAGGGGTCGGAACGCACCCGTTACAGCCGGAAAAGTCTCAGCCCCCCGCTGCCAAGCGCAGACTCTGTCGCCTTTGGCGCCGACCCAGGGGCAGCATCGGCAGCGCGGTACTTTCTCCCAGTGCAAATGCGGTCTGTCTGCAGAATTTCGGGTTGTGGCCGCCGCATGGATCGGGACAATCGTCCGGGCCAGGGGCCAAAACCGGCAGCGATCAGCGGCTGGACACTTCGCGCAGCGACGAACGGGATGCGGAGCCGTCGTCGGGGAGCTGGTGCTCGCTGAATTCGTTCTCGATGTCCATCACTTCGCTGATGCGCTTCAACAACGCATCCACGCATGCAGGATCGAAATGCTTGGTGCGTTCACGCCGCAGAAAGTCGAATGCATCTCCGGGTGCCCATGCAGGTTTGTAGGGGCGCTCGTTGACGAGGGCGTCGAACACGTCGGCTACGGCGACAATCCTCCCGACAAGAGGAATCGACTCTCCGCACAGCGCCTGCGGATAGCCTTGGCCATCGAATTTCTCATGGTGGGAACGGGCGATTTCGGCACCCATCTTCAGCAGGGCCGAATCGCTGTCCTTCAGCACATCAAAACCGATGGACGCATGGGTTTTCATGATTTCCCACTCGACTGGGTCGAGACTCCCAGGCTTCAACAATATCCGATCCGGAATGCCGACCTTGCCGATGTCATGCATGGGCGCGGCAAGCAGTAGCATGTCGCAGAATTCCCGGCTTTCCCCGATCTCCCGCGCAATCAGCTCCGACAGAAAGGCCATACGGCGCATGTGGCTTCCGGTTTCCTCGTCACGTGCCTCGCTGAAACGCACCAACCGGCCGATGATGATCTCCTGTTCGCGCAGCGCGATCCCGCGCACCGCTTCGCTCACTTCACCGCCGAGCCGGCGTGCCTGCCGACGCTGGTCGCGGAGGGTTTGACGCAGCATCAGAAGATTCCGGCAACGCGCCACCATCTCGACGGGATTGATCGGCTTGCTCAGAAATTCGGTGGCACCGCCGATGAGCGCTGCGGGCCGCACGTCCTCGGGAGCCACGCCGGTGATCATCACTATGGGAATTCCGTAAAAGCGCGGGTTCTGGCGCACTTGGGCCATGAACTCGATGCCGCTCATTTCCGGCATCCGATAATCGATAAGACACAGATCGGGCTCGTTTCCGGCACACCAAGCCAGGGCTTCCCGCGGTGAAACAAAACTGATCGTCGATACGTCGCGCATTTTGCGTTGGAGCGTTTGCTCCATGAGCACGATGTTATCGGGTTCGTCATCCAGCAGCAGAATGGTTTGTGGCATTGATGTGGAAATTTTCCATTCTAGAATTATTAAATATCTATCAAAATTCGTGCCATCCTAACGGTCCGGGGCCAATGCCGGCTTCCGTTCCGGATGGCTCCCAAACTGCAGACAGAAAGTCGATGTCTGGTTTCCCTAAGCCCCTGTCTTACCAATTAAATATTGGTCCGTATGCGTTATATCAGCTAACCGGGAATCGGATGTCGATATGTGCCGGCAATCCGCGGCCCAAATGGCAGGAGGACCCAGGTGACGCAAATTGCGCGTTAAGGCTCGCCGGGTAGGCAGTTCCAACCCGAAGGGGGTGCTATTCCACCACTACGGGGCGATGCCCGCATCGGCTCGGTGGCAACCAATCCAGTTTTGCGCGGAAACCCGGCCAAGGCACGGATCAACAGCGCACAAAAACATCGATCCCAAGCGGATTCATTCCGGGCACCGTGACAGGAGACAGTCCTGGCAGAGGCAGCTGCCTCCCCCGGCCTGTCAACGATTTCGGTTCGCCGCAAGGCCGGACGTGACTGACTGCCGGAAATGCCGGAAGCCACGAGGAAAATGTCCCGGACCCAACAGGACACTCTGACAGCCAGGTCCCCGACAACCGCAGCACGGTCCGAGATTACCTTGCCGGACCGTTTTGGGTCAGGCGCCCGGCGATCTGAAAAAAAGAACAGCCAACGGAGGCAGGATCAAGGAAACCGAATGCGGCCTCCCGTGCGCTTCGACCGGTTCTGACTCTACACCGCCACGGTTTCCCGTCCCGCTTCCGCCATAGCACCCGGCATCGCTGTTCAGCAATTCCCGCCAGAACCCGGGCGCAGGCACGCCGATGCGGTAATCTGTCCTCACCACTGGGGTAAAATTGCACACGACGAGAACGGCATCAGATGCATTGCGGCCTTTGCGTACGAAGCTCACGATGCTTTTTTCCCAGTCGTGGAAATCAACCCACTCGAATCCTTCCGACTGAAAATCCTGCTGATACAATGCGGGCTCGGTACGGTAGACACGGTTGAGGTCCTGAACCCAGAGCTGTACTCCATGGTGTGCCCGTTCGCCGAGCAGATGCCAGTCCAGACTCTCCTCGTGATTCCACTCCTGCCATTGACCGAACTCCCCGCCCATGAACATCAGTTTCTTGCCGGGGTGTGCGTAAAGGTACCCGAACAGCAGCCGCAGATTCGCGAATTTCTGCCAGACGTCGCCCGGCATTTTTCCCAGGAGCGAACCTTTTCCGTGGACAACCTCGTCGTGCGATAGTGGAAGGACGAAATTTTCGAAAAACGCGTACCACAAGCTGAACGTAAGCTGGTTATGGTGATACTTGCGGTAAATCGTCTCTCGCGAAAAGTATTCCAGCGTGTCATGCATCCAGCCCATGTTCCATTTCAGCCCGAAACCCAGGCCGCCCAGGTCGGTTGGCCGGGAAACCATGGGCCAGGCCGTCGACTCCTCAGCAATGATCTGGATATCTGGGTATTCGCGATAGGCGGTGTGATTCAAGGCGCGCAGGAAATGCATCGCATCGAAATTTTCGTTGCCTCCATAATAGTTCGGAATCCATTCTCCTGGTTGGCGCGCATAGTCGAGGTAGAGCATCGATGCGACTGCATCGACCCGCAGACCGTCGACGTGATAACGGTCGAGCCAGAACAAGGCGCTGCTAGCGAGAAAGGAGCTCACTTCATTGCGCCCGTAGTTGAATATGTAGCTCTTCCACTCAGGATGAAAGCCCTGGCGCGGGTCCGCGTGCTCGAACAGGCTGGTACCATCGAAATATGCCAGCGCAAACTCATCGCTGGGAAAGTGCGACGGCACCCAGTCGAGCAGCACGCCTATTCCGGCCTGATGCAGTGCATCGACCAGGTGCATGAAGTCCTGCGGTACCCCGTAACGTGCCGTGGGAGAGAAATACCCGGTTGTCTGATAGCCCCAGGACCCGTAATACGGATGCTCGCACACAGGAAGAAGCTCGACATGGGTAAAACCCATGGTACGAACGTATTCGACGAGGTCCACAGCCAGCTCCCGGAAGCTCAACGAACGATTGCCCTCTTCGGGCACCCGACGCCATGAGCCGAGATGAACCTCATAGATTGACATGGCAGCATCAAGGGCATTGGCCCTGCGCCGGTTCGCCAGCCATTGCGAATCGCTCCACCGATAATCGAGGTTCCAGACAATGGACGCGGTGCGCGGTGGTACCTCGAATCGGACCGCAAACGGATCGGCCTTGTCGACCACATAGCCGTTATAGCGGGACTTGATGTGATATTTGTATATGGCCCCCGGAGTGATACCCGCGATGAATCCTTCCCAGATGCCCGATTCGTCCGGTCTCGCATTCAGAACATGTTCCGTCCTGCACCAGGCATTGAAATCTCCGATCACAGACACCGACAGCGCGTTTGGGGCCCAGACTGCAAAATAGACTCCTTCGACGCCATCCGCATTCAGGTGATGCGACCCGAGCTTTTCATACAACCGGAAGTGCCGCCCCTGTTTGAAAAGAAAGATGTCATAATCGGAAAGCAGGCTGAACTTACGAACGCCGCTGTACACTGTTGGGGAATCGGATCGTGCGCCAATCATCAATTACCTCCGTCGCGCGAATCGCCACTCGGACCACGTGCCTCAGCCGGTGCCCAGTTCCAGCTGCGCAATGCCCTCATTAGATGAAAAATCGGTCCATCGCGCGCCGGGAAAAGATGCAGGTATGAGCATATCAGGGACGCTTGCCTGCCACCATGGCAATCTCGACAGCAGTTCGCCTCGCTGGCAATTATCGGCAGCACCTTGTTCTCGGTGCCGTGCTTGCGGTTTCGAAATACTCTCCGGACAATAGCGTGAATCGAATACGATAGCCCAGCACGTGCAATCCTTCCGCGAATTCGGCACAGGAACACAGGCTGCTGCCGATTGTCATTGCCCACATCACAGCCGACGCGCGCGCTGAGTGAATTGGCCAAAACACAGGGTTGCCCGGGCACTTACAGGCACGTTTGTGCGTGACTTCGAACGCGACGATATGGCGTTGTCGCACCTCATGTTTACGCCCAACGAAGTCTTCAGGTTCGCGAGGAGCCGCGAGTACGCCGTCATCGAGGATGCCCGGGGTAGTTTCGAGGTGGCGCACGCCAAGCTTTGTGCGAGCCGCACCCTCTGGCTCATAACATACTTGAGCCCAAAGCCCACAAGATACTGTTCAAGGCCCATGCCGGGAATCTGGACAATGCTGGAGGGCTAAATGGTGGCCGGCAGGACTCGAACAGAATGTAGTAGAGTCGAGAAGTGGCGCGGTAGCTGTAGGAGGGAGGCTTGTCTGTTGCTGGCCCTTTCGGTCGCCAGTGCCCAAGTAGCTGCTCCATCACCCCGTTTCCACTTCCCGCTCGTCGAACCGAACGTGCGCTATTTACGCATTCGGCTCTCGGACAGGAACTCATGCTTTCGCCCACGGGAGGTTGCGGGTCAGCGCCGGCAGGTAGACCAGCCCGAGTGTCTCGTGCAGGTACTGTTCCGGGAAGCGTGTCTTCCCATTGCCGCTGATCTTGTGTTTATTGCACAACCACCGGCGGAGCCTCTGCGTGGCATGTGCGTTGACTGCCCGGTACGACTTACTGACCGGGCCGAGGCAAAAGTAGTTTGCCCACCCTGCCAGTTTCCGGTTCAGTCGCGCGACCACGATGTCGGCATCCAGACACAGCATCTTTCGCTCGGTTTGCGCACTGATCGCCTCGATCATGCGCCGGATGCTCTTCTTTGACGGACGCGACCCCAGATAGGATCGCCCCGTCTGTTCCGAATAGCAACGTTCGAAAGAGTAGCCCAGAAAGTCGAACCGTCCTTCCGGCAGTCGGCAAACATGGGTCTTATCCTCATTCACCGTCAGACCGATCTGGCTGGCAACCTGCCGTAGCGCCGCCAAGGCTTCTTCAGCCCGATAGCGGCAGCAGATCACCAGATCGTCGGCGTAGGTGACGATACGAGCGTCGAAGTAACGCTCGAATCCCCGCCGCTTCCACCCCAGCACCAGCCGTCTCATGTAGAGATTGCTGAGGAGCGGTGAAATCGGTGAGCCTTGAGGAATGCCCCGCTTGCTGTCCTTGTTCCGGGTCGTGCGCCGCGTGCGGCCCTGATCGTCGGCCTCTTCCACCGGGGCCTCGAGCCACATCTTGATCAGATGTAGTATCTGCCGGTCTAATACCCGGCGCGCCACCGATGTCATGAGTTGGGCATGCGGGATGCTGCCGAAATAGTCCGTCAGATCCGCATCGACGACCTGGGTGCGACCCGTCACCAACAGTTCGCGTGTCTCCTGCACCGCGGACAGCGCGCTGCGTTCCGGCCGATATCCGTGCTGTTCCGGCGGCAGATCGGCTTCGAAGATCGGGGCGAGTATCAGCATCGCCGTCATCATCACCGTCCTGTCGCGGATCGTGGGGATCGACAACGGCCGCAGCTTACCGTTCGGTTTGGGGACGTACACGCGCCTGAGTGCTTGCGGTCGGTAGGTCTTCTTCCTGAGTGTGTCCGCCAGTTCCCCAAGCCAGCGCTCTACCCCGTATGCCTCGATGTCCTCAAAACGCTCGCCGTCCACTCCTGCCGCCCCTTGATTGGCGCGACAGCAGGCATAGGCGTGTTGTAGCACGTCTTTCCGGTACACCTTGTCGTACAGCGCGTAGAACCGAAAGCCGGGTTCACCCTTCGCTTTGGCATGCAGCGCCCTCTGTAGCTTCTGGATAGCCTCTGGAGTTGCTAGGTTTCCCAATCTCCAATCCCTCGCTATGTCTTGCGCTGATCCTGAACCAGGGCCGCTTCCCTCCGCCGGCATTACCCGGTTTCATCGGTATTACCGGCCCCTCCGTCGCCCCATCACGCCCGGCCTGTCCCTCGCGGGCGTCCGGTTGATCCTCACGCTCGATCACGTGACGGGGTTTCCCGTGTTGCGCGGTCTTCCTCTTTCATGCATGCCATCGCCACTACCCCGGCGGAACCCCTGGGTGCTCTCTACGCTCGCTTCCCCAGTAGTGATAGCCTTCCCCGTAACTTAGCCGGGTCGGCTTCCGCGTTAAACTTTTCGAGGCCTGCTCAGCGTTCACTCCCGTTACGGCCTGCATGCTCGCCAAGTCCCTTTCAGGACTCTCTACATCGAAGGCTTCAGTCGCTTCGTTGCCTCTGCGCCTGCTCCGATTGCTTCCGGCCAGAGCGAAAGTTGCCGGGTGGGATTTGCACCCACTGAAAGACCGTGCCTTGGCACGGCGCACTGAGTATCTGTTTAAATTGTTATTTAGTGCAGACGTTACGATTATTAGTCCTCTCTTTTGTACTCACCTCTGAACATCATCGATCTCGTTCTCGAACCCGCGACCATCACTATTCCGGCTGTCGGTGACGCCTGAAACCTCTTTCTTCAGGCTACCAATGCCGATGCCCTTAATTGCCCAGGCGCGGTCATCAACTCGTGCACTTGAATGTGTGGCCGTCGTGCCGATCGCTGATATACCGTGAGCGGCTGGCGCAGCGCGAGGACCCCGGGATTTAGGGACGGATGAATGCGGTATACAGCAATGAGGAAATCAAACAGCACCCGCGTGGCCGAAGAATTTTCGATAAGGACAGGCTGTGACTGACCGGAAATCGGCCATTGCCGACATTCAATGAATTGGCCGGATCGGTCTGCTATATGACGGACTGCGGACCTCCGGGATTCCGGACTCTACAAAAAGGATTTGATCCTCGACACAGAGCGGCCTCCTCGCGGGAAGCAGGCGTCGTGCGCTCCGGGGCGTAGACAGTGAGGGTGCAGCGTCCACCGGCGAGCGCGTAGAACGCCGCTAGCGCGACCGCCCTGCTCTGACAGGTTGTGTGGAACTGAATTGAGCCGCGATGCGCTCTGCGGGTCGTGGGGTCGTGTTCAGGCGCTGGTCTATCCGCGCAAGCTTCAGGCGGATCGCATCGCCCTCGGCGATTTGCGGATTGGAATGCACGTCCCCCAGGCGCTTTTCGCGCGCGCGGATGATGGGCAATGCCTGTTCGAAGGCCTGACTGAAGGAGTACGTCCGGCGCAATTCATCGTCGAAGAGAGCCCTGCCAAAGTAGGTATATTTTCCGTGGTCGCTGCACCCGAAGGAGGTGTGGGTCGCGTCCGCCGCGGTCATCACCAGCGTTGTCGGCCCCCGAAGCGGCGCGATGAAGCCTCCGGAATAACAGGCCGAGACGATGACCACGCGCCATTTGATTCCCGATTCATGGAGCAGGTGTCTGAGCAAAATAGGATTGATTTCATTAAGCTGCAAAGGCCAAAAGTCAGAGACAAGGTGAAACGAGGGGGATCCGTGCGACGTGAGATAGATGACGAGTACGTCCTTTCTCCGGTCCATCACGGATCCGATATGGCGCAGCGCCAAGCGCAGATTCGTTACGGTAGCAAGCGGATAATGGCCCAACGTGTTGCGATTGTTTATGAGCAGCAGCGAGCGCCCCTGCGTACCGAAGCGGGCATCCATCAGTTTCCTGATCGCTTCCACCTCGTTCATGAATACGTTCTGATCGGCGTCCGGGGCAAATCCGACGAAATAGAAATTCGCGCGCTTGCCCTCGTGGGGACGTAGGGACCCGATCGCCTGGCGCGCAAGCCGCGGCTCCAAATAGAGGAACTTCTCGGCAACCGGCGAATCACCCGAGCGCGCGGAAGCAACCGCCGGGTTGGCCGCGGGCTTCCCGTACCAGAAGGCATACGGGGGGAAACGATAGTTGTAAATGGTCAATGCAATGACAGGCAGCACGGCGGCGCCGACCCGCTCGAGCCGCATGCCGGCCGAGCGGCGCACGAACATGACCACGGCCAGGAGGTACCAGGCGCCCAACCCCAAATATATCTCGTGCCACGTCGAACGCGTCAGGGACCAGTGGTAGTGCAGCGCGGCGTGATAGATCGCGAACATAATCAGGTACATGGGAAACGCAGCGGCGGCGAGGGCGACGGGAACCAAGAGGGCGTGGACTCGTCGTGCAGCGAGCCGCGCGGTGAGCCAGCCGCTCAGCAGGCTGATCAGCACTCCCGTGCTGTGGGCGCGGAAGGCACGCCAATAAAAGGTCAGGTCGCCGCGGTAATACGTTCTATCTAAAATGACAACGACAGCGAGATACCAAAGTATCAGGGCGATCAATTGCCCCACGGAGATCACCCAAGAGCCGGGCTCGACGTTGGCAAAGAACGCAACTCGCGCGCCGTTTCGAAGGTTGCGGAATACACCGCTCGCCAAGTCCTTCCAAGGTCCTCCCTGCTTCCCAGCCATGGGTGCATCACCCTCGCCTTGGCGTCTCATCATCGAGCGCGCGATCAGGCCGCCGGAGAACGCCACGCCCGCCCAGAATACAAGCACCCCGGCAACCATAGCCCAATCCTCGTGGAGGGCGGGAAGCGGGTGTGGCGGGGCCTCGTCGAGCGCGCGGGCATCGATCCACCATCCGACTTTGCTCAACACGCCAAAGATCACAGGGAACAACGGCCCCGCCAGCACCGCCTGCCGGGGTGTCCCGCCGCCGCGCCGGACCACAAGCCATCCGGCATAGCCGGTCGCGGCGATCATCACCACGATGAAAATCAACATGAAAAGCGCGCCCTGCGTGAAGTCGATTCCGTCCGGATACAGCAGACGCCCCACGATCCAGACAGCGGCGATGAGGACGAACGAAGGTCCGAGGGTATCGAGGTTCCAGGGCAGGGACCACCGGGGAGACCCGCCTGGGTCACGCAAGAACAGTCTGGCGCTCGACATCGATGCTGGGCCCTGTCCCGATATGCTGAGCCCCTGCAGCGATCCGTTATCGGTAAGATCTCCGGAGGCCGCAAGCAGGGCGCCTCCCATCCACGGAAACAGCGCGAACAGACTTCCCAGCCCGACAGGTACCAGGATCACGATCAGAATCAAAACCATGACACCTTTGGCCAAGGCCAGCGCCTTCCCCAGCGCCACGATCAGCATTACCGCCAAAATGACGAGGACCGTGGCACCGCCAAGCACAAGCCCCGCCACAAATGGGAGCGCGAACCAGCGCCTCTTGCCTTTCTGGAAAATCCGCATCGCCATGCGTAAAGCGTCGGCAGGAGCGGCATCAAAGCGCGCGATGAGTGCGTAAGCGTAGCTCACGACAATTCCCGCGAGACCCTCCAGAACGAATACCGAAATTACCCCAAGCGATGGCGGGTGTGTGATCGGCTGAGGCGATCGCGCATGAAGCAGGACGGACGGAATGGAGAGAATTGCCCAGATTACGGGCAACGCCCAGCGCGAGGATTTTCGGAACCCCCAGGACAAAACCTGGGCGCGCACAGGCTGGCCACACATGCTCTCCCAGAAGCTGCGATAGAGCCCGAGATTGAATATCCCGAAGATCGCGCCCCACAGGACGGCGAACGCAACCCCGAACGTCCATAACCGATGCCTGATGGCAAAGTTTTGCAGGAAGCCACCGGCCAGCGCCAGGCCCGTCAAAACGATTACCACCCCGGCATACTGCCAGAATCGTGATCGCACCAAGGCATTTCCCGCCGAAAAGGCCTCGCGCATTGTCCGTGCTGTGATCTGCCCGTCAGACATGACGCCTTCCTTTATGGTTTTTGGCATCCTCTCCTCTCCGGCATCGGGCCGGACGGGGCCGAGATTCCAATTTAACTATAGCAATACATTCGTCGTCTGGGCCTTATATCATCTTTCTGAAAGCGGGATTCTGCGGCATGATGGACACCTGCATCCTAGCAGTCATCGTCGGCGAGGGACCATGACTGACGTCGGCTATCCCCTGCCAGCGGCCGAATGGCCTACGCGAACTACTCGGCCTGAGCTGCCGTTCGACTGTCTGGCCGCTTCAGTCAGCAATGCGCCGCCAAGCTGTCCCTCGACTGGTCAATGAGATTGTGGCTCGGTGACCGTCGAATGGCCGAAACGGACACGTTGTGCGAA
>JAKASJ010000072.1 GCA_021819085.1 Pseudomonadota bacterium
CGGATGGGTCAATCCGGCATTTAGGCCGAGAAAACTGAAGGTTGGTAGATACATGGCCGACGCGCGCAAGCGACGCAGGCAGCCCAGCAATTAGCCGATCAGCGCGCCGTGGAAATCCAGGCTAGCCTTCCTGAAACGCCAGAAATTCGCATGTACGGGCCGCACCTCTAAAGTTTGCGCATTTCCCGGCCGATAGCGCAATAAGAGTGCCCGCGCAGCCGCGGTTGGTCTCGGTCTGCGAGGAGGCAAATTGCATCTTTCGGAAAATATCAAGAATGTTCAAACCCTTTCGAGGCGCTTCGGTAGCACGTTCTCTGGGTATCGCGATCGCGGCTTGCGGCCTGTATGCGCTCTACTGGCACGGCGTCCTCAGGATGACCGAACAGCAGGCAACCAGCACCAACCGGGTTGTGGCAAAAATCCTGGCCAACAGTCTTGGTCCGGGTTATGAGAAGATCCTGCGCGATTCCGGGCACGCCGCTGCGCGCCTTCTTCCGAATCATCATGGCAGACGTCTGGGCCGCGAAGTCCGCTCATTAATCCGTGGTCTCGATATTACCGGCGTGAGGCTGTTCACATTGAACGGGCTCACCGTCTTCTCCTCCGGACAACCGGAGACCAGTCCGCGGACGGCCTACCGTGCACAGTTCACGGCGGCCCGTGTCGGCCGCGCAACGAGCATCGGCCGCTTCGATGACCGCAACTCACTGCTTGCGCGCATCATCCCGGCTCCGGACCGGGTGGTATCGTTTTTCCCAGTCCGTCCGAATCCCGACGCTCCCGTGCAGGGGGTGATGGAGGTTGATTCAAGAGCAGGTCTTCCCAGTGGCATCGGTGCAGAGCTACTGTGGGTGCTGCTCGCGGTGTTTGCAACGTTGTCTGCGCTTTATATTGGTACCGTCGTGGCCGCGAAGCGATCCGGAAACGTCGCCGCGGGACTGGGGCAGGATTGCCTGTCTCTTGGGCCTAGGCAGCGTGCGCGTCATCAGATATACCAGGATCCGCTTACCGGGCTGCCGAACCGTGCGAGCTTCACCGAGCATGTTCGGCAGACGACGATCCACCGCGGTCGCAACGTCAGGATGTTCTGTGTCATGCTGATTGATCTTGACCGCTTCAAGGTGATCAATGACAGCCTGGGCCACGAGGCCGGGGATAGGTTGCTGCTTGAGGCTGCGGTTCGTATCCGACGCAGTGTGCGTGATAGCGATCCGGTCTTCCGGATGGGGGGCGATGAGTTTGCCGTCTTGATGGACAACCTCGAACGGGTGGAGGACGCGGCCCGGCTGGCCCAGCGTATCATCGACCAGATGGGCGAGATGGTTCTGCTCGGGGAACATGAGATCACACCTGGCGCCAGCATCGGTATTGCCGTATATCCGAAGGACGGAATGACCGCCGAGCATCTGATCAAGGATGCGGATGCTGCGATGTACCGTGCCAAGGAATCGGGCAGAAATCGCTATGAATTCTTCACCAGGGACCTGAACGTGAGGGCTATGGAGCGTCTGGGGCTGGAGACATCGCTTCAGCGTGCCCTGAGAAATGAGGAGTTTATCCTCTATTATCAGCCACGCGTTCTCCTTGCTACCGGGGGTATCGTCGGCACTGAAGCGTTATTGCGCTGGGATCACCCGCAGTCGGGCATTCTGGCGCCGGATAAATTTCTGCCGGTCCTGGAAGAATCCGAGCTGATTGTGGCCGTCGGTACGTGGGTGTTGCGCACCGCCTGTTTACAGAATGCAACTTGGCAGGCCCAGGGCTTGCCACCGATGCGCGTATCCGTGAACATCTCGTCGCGCCAGTTCCGCAATGGTGGTCTGGTTAGAACGCTGCGCAGCGTTCTTCACGAAACTGGCCTTTCTCCGGAATGGCTCGAGCTGGAGCTGACGGAAAGCCTGCTCATGGAAAACATCGACACCGCGATCGACATGATGCGGCAGATCAAGGAACTCGGGGTTTCCATTTCGCTCGATGATTTCGGAACGGGCTACTCGTCGCTGAGCTATCTGCGCCAGTTTCCGGTGGACTATCTCAAGATTGACCGGACCTTTATTAAAAATCTGACGGTCAGCGACAAGGACATGGCGATTACGGTGGCGATATCTAACCTCGCCCGCAGTCTCAGGATGGGTTTGGTGGCAGAAGGTGTTGAAGAGTCCGAGCACATGGAGTTCCTGCGACATCACGGCTGCCACGAAGCCCAAGGGTTTCTGTTCAGCCGTCCGGTGCCAGCCGAGCAGATTGCAGTCCTGCTCACCAATCCAGGTTGCCTGGCTGTCCCGTGAGCGGACCCGGGCAGGACTAAACGCAAGCTGCCGTGCCTTACGGCACAGCCTGAACCCTTTCTGTCCGGGAGCGGTTGCAATGCTGGTCTGACGCAGATTCCGGTATCGATACGATGCTGGCTGGCACCTTGCCTGCCTGGCGCATCTGTGGTCGACACGACACTTTCGATGATGCGGAACACGGACCGACTCGAGCGATGGCGTGGCCGATACCGTCGGCGACGGAACCCGTGGGTTACCACCGGGTAAAGAAGCGAAGTTTCCTACCAGGCGCCGCTAAGGGGCGCTTTTGCCCCGACCTCTGTGCCTGAGCCACGCCTGAGGGCGGCGGCGGTGGCGCTGGATTGCCATGCTGCAAGCCGGGCAGCTGCAGTACCGGAAATCCGGGTGCCGGGCCTTGGCGGCTGCGGGCATTTCCATCCGTCATTGCGGGCCGCATGCGACCGGTGCCGCCGGTCCGGGTCCGCGCGCTCATGTCCAGATGCTGCAGCACATGCCCCGGAATACCGAAATTCCCACCGATACCGGATACTTCCGATGGCTGCGCAGCGGGTTCGGCTAATCCCGTCAAGATCATGCCGGCACGATTGCTGCCAACCGCGACCAGGAAGATGATGCTTGAGCTGCAAAGGTAGCAAAGGATGCGCTGCCCCAGGGTCTGCCTGATTGCAACGAACGCCGCCAAACCCAGCAGGAAACTGAGGGCCAGCGCAATCCAGCGGGGCGGCAGCCGGTATGCCATCCACAGTGTGTTGGCAATCACCATGGTAACGACCCCGGCTGCGCCAGATATCAGCACCGATTGCGCGCTGACCAGATTGTCGACCACCTTGGCCATGGCTGTTCTCCCGGGCACGGGGCCCTTTTTGCACCGTCCATCTCGCAAAAGCCTATGGAGGGCTCCGTCCCTTCGACGCGAGTACTACGATTTACCTTGCACCACTCGAGCATTCGGGTACATACGGATTGCCGCAGGCAATGCCGGGATAGTGGCTGATACTTCACCGCAAAATCAATGGTGAAAAATCAAAAGAATCCTCTGCGTGGAAAAAATCGAGATCCGGAAGGTTACGAACCTGTTGTCTTTAAATACGTTTTTAAAGTGACCGGTTCTGCGCCCCGCAGTATTGAGCGCCCTCGGCTTGTTTCTCTTACGCTTCCGGGAACCCGGCACGCCCAACGGCAACCAGGTCACCCTTGAGCCGGCAACGGGTTCTGTGCACGAAAGATATCCATGGAATAGGTAAAATCACCGGTCCACTTTCCGGCCCGATAATCGATGCGCACAACGTCCGGAACAAAGTTCTTGCGCCCCGCAACCATCGGGTAGTCCATGGCAACGGCACCGCCATCGATTTCGTCGAAGCTGCATGTCTTGTCGTAGCGCGCAGGCCGAAACCACACATGAAGCTTTGAAGTGACGGGCACCGCCTCTTCATTCGCGTTGTCCCGGAACCATACCCGCTTGGCAATCATGCAGCCGAATATCAACTGCACCTCGACGAATAGAGGTGCGTCGCGCTTTGCGAGGGCGCGTTCGGCTGTTGCGCTCAGCTCAATGCATACCGACTTTCCGTATAGCTGAATAGTCGTGTTTGTCATATGGCGAGATATTGCACCTTGAAAAATTCCACAATAGCAACTCCCGGTGCATGAAGCAAAATGTGGCCTGTTCCAGAGATCCAAATGGGGGTTGGCTATTCATTCACCGGTCCGTCCAGGCAAAAAATGCAAGACCCCAACGCCTGAACTCATGGCGGGGAAAGGTTCGATCGTCCCGCCGGGCGGGGCATGAACCGGCATCTAACGGCTCGGCAAGGAACATGTCTGGCGGCGAAAGTACGCCGGGATTCGGGCAAGCCCAAAGGCCCACGGCTTCGAATTGCGTTCTCGCTGCAGCCTGGTCTACCACTTTCCGGGTTCGGCGACGATGCGGTTCCAGAAGCAGTGCCCATGACGCCACACGGGTTGTTCCGCCAGGCCCGAAGTTGAGCCGAGCACGGTGCTGCCAGGTCATTGGCGCTAATCGGCGTCCGCAGCGCGCAGCTGCAGCATTCCGGCGAGTACCAGGCCGGTGCCGACGATCTTGGCTGCAGTCAGGGGTTCGCCCAGGAAGATCGACGCCAGAAGGATCGTTGAAACCGGACCAGCAAATCCGCGTATGCATAGGCCAGCTTGACGAATATGGCTTTTGCGGAGGAAGCGACCGCCGCCGATACCACAAGGATTGTGCCCCCATGGCGGCCCCGATTTTCTGGTTGAATTGTCTGCGCCATATTTAAAGGCTCTTCCGGCTTTCGTAATGGAATGGTCGCCCCCTTTCCTGAAACGGCATCAAAGTGCCAAAGTGGGTTTGACGAAGTTCCACTTAACGGATAGGAGGCGACCAACATGAAGATTACAACCATTG
>JAKASJ010000073.1 GCA_021819085.1 Pseudomonadota bacterium
GGCGCTCGGCTCGAGGGAGACCCTCTCCTCCACGATCGGCCCGCGGCCTTGGATCGGGCTTTCGGTCAAATCCCCTGCCATCAGCCGGCGCCGCATAACCCCTCCTGTCTCCACACGTCATCCTCCCCTCTCCCTCCTTGGGCGGATTTCGTCGGATGCCCTGTTCCGGCAAAATCACGGATCCTGGGCTTTTGCTGGCTCGGTTCCGGCATCTCGTCAGATCGCCGCTCCTGCCCTACCCTCTCCGGCCGTAATACGCCCCCAAAGAGCTGCTCCTCGATCACCTCGTAGGCCGTATCCGGACGCGCGTGGGATAATGCGCGGTTCCTAAAAAGCCCTCGCGTCCTTGCGAGGGAATGCCTGCCGCGGGAGAAGAGATGGTTAGTCATGGCGCTCACTACGTTCTTGTGTGTTGTCGACCTTCAATTGCCCTTTGGTAAGAAGCTCAATCTGATAGGCGCGCAACTTCGGTACACGTTCCCCCCACTGATAAATCGCTTGAGGGGTACATCCAAGGGCGCGCGCAAGCGCAACCGCCGTCCGAAACTGTTTAATCGCGTCCTTGGTTCGCATGCCAAAAGTGTAAGCATGCTTACCCTTCGGTGTCAAGCATGCTTAGGACCATAGTCAGTAAGCTTTCCAACATGGGGAGTACTGGCGAACGGATTAAAGAAGCGAGGCTACAAGCTCAGCTGACGCAACAGGACCTAGCGGACGCCGCAGGGGTCTCGCGGTCAGCTGTGGCTCAATGGGAAACCGGCGAAACCAAGCACCTGCGGCCCGAGAACCTCTTTAATATCGCGGAGCGGATCGGATGTTCGCCGAAGTGGCTCATTACGGGAAAAGGACCCAAACAAAACATCTCGGATATCGATAAGGGACCCGAACGGCAAGTATCGCTAATCCCCCTCATCACCTGGGCCCAGGTGAGGGATTGGCACGAGACAGGAGGCGCTCACTCCTCAGCCCCGACACTGGAACGGGTCGCCGTCATTGGCACGTTCGGCCCCCGGACGTTCGCGCTCCATGTGTGTGGCGACTCCATGGAGCCTGCCTTTTTCGAAGGGGACACGATCATCGTGGATCCTGACCGGGAACCCAAGGGTCGGGATTATGTGATCGTCATTGGGAAGCCCACATCGGAGCCGACCTTTAAGCAACTGCTGGTGGAGGTCGACGAGCGATACCTCAAACCGGCGAATCGCCGTTACCACATTCTTCCGGTTACCGCAGATATGGTGATCGTGGGGGTCGTGGTGATGAAGATGCGGGTGTATTGAGGGGTGGACGGGATGGGAGGATACCCGCAACATGATCAATAACAGCTGCGTGATCCTGGCGCGACCCAATACGGGCGACTACTACGAAGGCGACGGCAATTCTTTGCGCGCGATTTCTCCGAGACCCATCGTCTCCCCCGCACAGTTTCTATGGGATACCAATCTGCAGCCTATCGTGTTTCGTGAGGACTCTTATGACCCGACAACAAGGGTCCGTCGTGGACGGTTTTATCGTCAAACAGACGGAACCAGCTATATGCTCGAGAAAGTCCAATACCGCCCTTATCTTCCCCTGCTGGTAACCTCGGCCACAGGCGTTATTTTCGTAGACAAAGCCGGTCTCTCGATTACCGAGAAACCTGCTCGTGAGCATCGGGCCGGTCAAGATCAGGCTGGCGCGCGGCCATGTTCCTGCGCCAAGGCATCCAGAACAGTACCCAGCTCTCCGGCCCCAAAGCACAGGCGGTACTCCCATCGTCCAAATCGTCCGTCATTTGTTACCGCGCGACACCAGCGCTCCGCTGCAGCCTTCTTGATCATGGCATCCCCAATCTGTCCTTTTATTTCGACGAGTAGCCGGTCGCCGTTCTTCAGTTCCACTATGAAGTCTGGTAGGTACTTCCTAGAGACGCCGTCCTTCCGGTATGGAACGACGAGCCCGAGTCGGTCGTTCTTTACCCAGGCTTCGACCGTCGCGTGCGCGCCGAGAAGCTCAGCGGCCTGGCGTTCCCAGTCCGAATCGAACACAGCAGCATTAAGATGGCATTTCCTGACGTCGTGCAAGGCCTTACCAGTATGGAAGTCCACAAACCGGGTGGAGCGGGTGGCCGCGGCCCCGGGCGCCAGAATCGCCTTCTCCTGACTCGCGCCGCCCCCGTCCACAGACTCCATGGCATTGAGCAGCATCGCGATCGCCTTTCCGAAGTATGGGTTGAGCGCGAAATCCTGCTTTGCGCGCGTTTTGATTGGTTCGACATGCTGATCAATGAAGCGTGTCGCGGCCCCAAGCATCTGCGGAAATAATCGATGTGCCGGAATCGAGTCCCCTCGGTCCGCCTTCCACTTCTCCGTTAGGACTTTCGCCAGTTCGAACGCTACCTGCTGCGTCCGAACCCCTTTACGCCAAGCCTCCAGATTTACTCTCACCGCAGCACCGGGGCCGAATGCAATCAAACGCCCGTCCTGTGCGGTCAGACCCCGCAGGAGCACATCGTCCGGAACCTCATCCGGGTCGAGCACTAGCTCCCCAACACGATCCCAGTTCACTTTCACCTCAATCACTCCCGGGTCTTGATAGCCTTCAACAACCGGGAACTCGATCTCGTACTTGGCGCACTCCGGATCGGCATAGACATGATTTGCTGGCGGCGATGGCGGCTGAGGCTTGCCGCCCTCGACCTTGAATGGGATGAGCTCAAAAGGTACCCCAAAGATCTGTGCTGTCTCCTCTGTGAAGAGATTGGTTTCGGGATCCACTACATAAGATGTGCGGCGAAGTGCACGTCCAACTACCTGCTCACAAAGAAGCTGCGAACCGAACGGCCGTAGCCCGACTACGTGCGTCACCGTTGTGGCATCCCAACCTTCTGACAACATCGACACGGATATGATGCAACGCACGTCTCGCCCCGGTGGCACGTCGGGGTTTAAGATGACCCGTCTGCTGTCTTCATCCTCCAGTGCTTTGCGGTTGTTGCGCTCGACTAGAGCTGCGTATTCCTCCGGCACTTTCTTGCCCGCCCACTCCGTCTTGCCGATCGTCTCAAGCACGAACCGCAGCCGCCGCGTTTCGTCCTGGCTGCCGCCGGTGGCGATGTCCTCGTCGACTTTGCTGTCGATGCGGATCGTCATCTCGCGACCGAATGCGTTCCGGAACTCTGGCACGCCGGCGCCGTATTGTGCGCTGCCGTCCGCTATCCATGCATAGAGTTCTTTTGCGATGGTGGTATCGCGACACACAATGATGAACACGGGCGGTACATCATGCTTGCGATTACCTTGCGCGAAGTGCTCCTTCCATTTTGCGTAGGTTTCTCGCCAGCTCGCCGCGAGGGTGACGATCGGCGAGGTCGCATAGCGCATCACCTCAGCCACCGTCACTGGCCCGATATGCCCGTCGTTTTGCGCCTGTCGCTGTACCCAACGCCAGACATTGAAGTACCGCGGCACCTCCTCACCGGTACCATCCTCGGTTGGTAACTGCGGCACCTTGACGAGACCTCCTTCGATCGCCTCGAGCAGACTGAAGTCCGACACTACCCAAGGGAAAGGTTTACCCACTTC
The DNA here is from genome assembly GCA_021819085.1 of Pseudomonadota bacterium. Taxonomy (GTDB): domain Bacteria; phylum Pseudomonadota; class Gammaproteobacteria; order Acidiferrobacterales; family UBA6901; genus JAJYCY01. Next base: position 3,564 of record JAKASJ010000073.1, read on the forward strand.
GTTGCCGCTGCCTTGAATATAGAATGGGGTCGCCGACAGGTCCACGCAGAAGCGTATCCCATTACCGCGCCCACCTAGCGCCTTGTTGATCCGATCCAGTCCCTCGATCCAGATTGTTGCCTCGCGCGCGTCCGCTTCGGCGGTCTCCTCGTCGACTGCATACTGATCCGTCTCATCGACCGCGCCTCGGCGATAGGCGTGATGCGCTTCGTCGTTCATCACCAAGATCGCGGAACTGCGGCCTTTGCGTCCGCCAAGTATCCGCTGCAGGAACGCGGCATCACTCTCGAAGTACCGGGTCTCCTTGACAGTGAACGCCTTGGGCGTGCCATCACGCTTCGTTTCCACGCTTACAATTCGGAATGCGCCCACCGTGGCCTGGTGCTGGATTTCGTCCGCCGATTGAGTTGCCGACACTTTGATTGTCCGAAGTATTTCGACCGGCAAACCGCGCTTAACTACCCGGGCCGACTGGCCGTTGACGTCACTGAGTTCCCGACGCTCCAGGTTGTGCCAGTTAGTAATGAAGACTTCGCCGCGCCGTAAGTCCATCATCCGGTGAACTGGAACGAGCTCCCGCGTTCGATAGAGCGACAATTCGTCCAGCTCGGGCTTGAGCTCCTGAAGGCGATCGCGGATCGTGATATTGGGGCAGAGGATCAGCACCGTGTCCGAGTACCCCGGCGCTTGAGGATCCGCAACCTTGTTGAGTATCGACCATGCGGCCAGCATGCCCATGACAGTGGTCTTTCCAGAGCCAGTCGCCATCTTGAGCGCGTAACGCTGAAAGGCACGGTAGCCGGCTTGCTTTGCTGCCGGTCCGGGCTCATCGAGCGGCACCTCGATTCCTTGCCTCAGGTCATGGGGCCCCTCGACCAGGAAGATCACCGTCTCTGCCGCCTCAACCTGGGCATAGAAAAGCGGCTGCACCCGATCGGGTGCGCGCCAGAGATCGATCAACTCACGGGTTATTTTCGTGGCACCCTGGTACTCTCTTTTGCGCCAATCCTGCACCCGCTGGCGCA
>JAKASJ010000007.1 GCA_021819085.1 Pseudomonadota bacterium
ACGCGGTTTTTCAACGTCGGCCTTATCAAAGGCGAAGCACTTCAATGCGTTACGACCAGCCAAAATCAACGAACGGAGTTGATAGGGAGGCGAATAGCGAAAGATGGGCTAACCAGGCGGTTCTTCGTTTTTCCGCGCCTCCATCCGCTTTACGGGTATTTTCAAAAAGCGTCAGGCTGCCGATCGATCCGGAACATCGTTCTGGGATGACACTTCTGGCCTGTCATGTCGAAATGGCAGATCGGCCCAGGCGCATCCGGCCGAAGCGACAAAATTCAGTTTCTTTTTCAATTAGATACGATATGGCACGGCGATTGCTTTGTTCAGCAGCTGATTGTGCCATGCGAAGGCGTGGTGTGGGCGAAATTGAAAAAAACTTTCTAGGAGCACAGAGGAGCGATCCATGAAAACCCTGGTCAAAATGACGTGCATGGCGGCGATGTTGGCAGCAGGTGTCCTGGCGGCAACTGCCCGGGCGGCGGTGACGGAAGTCGAAGGTTCGGGAGGCGGCGGAATCGTGCCCTGGGCGCTGCTCTCCGGAGACAATGCGCATAGCGATTTTGGCGCGGTTGCATCGTATACCTTTATCAATACTGGAAACTTCACGTTGCACAGCATCGGCGCCGCAGCAACCGTCATGCACCGCGTGGAATTTTCGGCGGCCAACTGGTATCTCGGTCTGCCCGGTGACCTGCCCGGGGTCGGCACGAACTATCCGCTGGGTACCGACAACATCCAGGCAAACGTGCTGGGCATCAAGATCAAGCTACTGAGCATGACCGCGACTCTGCCGCAGATTGCAGTCGGATTCCAATACAAGAATAACAATGACAAGACGCTGGTCGAAAGTCTGGGCGCTCGGCACTCGAGCGGTACCGACGGCTATGTGGCAGTGACCAAGGTGTTCCCGGTCGGTGGAATGAATCTCCTGCTCGACGGCACGTTGCGGGAAACGAAGGCTAACTGGATGGGGCTGCTCGGGTTCGGCGGGCCAGGAAGCGACAGCTACAAGACCGAGTTCGAAGGCTCGGCCGGCCTGTTTCTCAATGCGCAGACCCTGGTGGGTGTCGAATATCGCGGCATGCCCAACAACCCGCTGGCGGCCGGGGCGGTGCAGGAGGACAGCAGCATCGGCGATGCCTTCCTCGCCTATTTTCCCAACAAGAATCTGAGCTTCGTTCTTGCGGCAGCCAATCTCGGGCAGATCGCGACGCTTAAGGGGCAGCACGCCCTGTATGTGCAGGTGCAGGCGGGCTTCTAATCGCATCGCATCGTGCCGCACAGGTGCGCGTGTGGCGACACTCGACGGCACTTGGCGTTTTTGAATTCTCGTTTGAAGACGAGTATCGTGAATACACTGAACTCGGGCCGCGGGCGGGTCTCTAATTTCGGCAGCAGGCATGACAGGCCGGATCGCCCTGGGAAGCGCAGGGAAGGCGCTTCCCGGAGTTGTGCACAAACCAGTCCAAGAGTAACCGCTGTGTCCTCCGGGTCCGCGCTGCAGGCGTGTGCCGCTTTGCGCTGACCGGCGGCGGTCGTCAGGAGATAACGTAATGGGAACAGAACGAATCAGCATCATCCTGGTTTCGGAAGATCGAGAGGATCTTCAGATGGCGGGCATGATCGCGTCGGTGGGTGCGGTGAGCGGAAACGAGGTGACGGTTCTCGTTTCCATGAATGCCCTGAAATACTTTCTTAAGGGCGCCGATGACAAGGCGCCGGCAGCCGGGCAGATGGGCGAGATGCTGGAGCGCAAGAAGGCGCCGTCGTTCAAAACCCTTTTCGAGCAGGCGGCGGAACTGGGCGATGCCAGGATCCATCCCTGTTCGATGGCCATGGACGTTCTTGGCGTCGAATGGCGCGACCTCGAAACTTTCATGAAGGAACCCCTGGGTCTAACGAAATTCCTGGACGATGCCAAGGGAGGCCAGGTCTGGTCTTTCTAGTGGAACCTTATACTGCGAGGGTCGTAATGATGGGCGAGAAAAGAAAGATAGATGCACGCGGCAGCTTTTGCCCCGGACCGCTGATGGAGCTGATTGCCGGGATGAAAGCGGCCAATGTGGGTGATGAACTGGAAGTGCTTTCCACCGACAAGGGCTCGGCCGCGGATATTCCGGAGTGGGTGAAAAAGGTCGGACACGAGATTCTTGCCACCACCGAAGAGAACGGCGTCTGGCATATCACCGTGCGTAAGGCGAAATGAGGTGCCGAATAGCCGATTAACAAGAACGTTAGAACGTTTTAACTGTCTAGAACTTAAGAACTAGGAGGCTGCCATGAAGATAGTCATCGTAGGTGGGGGCATGGGCGGAACCATTCTCGGAAATAACCTTGCGCGCCGCCTGCACCGCGAGCTCAAGACCGGAAAGGCCCGCATCACCATGCTTTCAGCATCCGACAAGCACATGTACCAGCCCGGATTGTTGTATGTCGCCGTCGGCAGCATGATGCCCGATGAGCTTTACCGTGATCAGGCAAGCCTGCTCGAGCCGGGAATCGGCTTTCACGTGGACCCGGTTGAGACCTTCATGCTCGACAAGCGCCAGGTCAAGACCAAAAGCGGCGCCGTCCACGACTATGACATCCTCGTGATCGCAACCGGATCGCGGGCCATCATGCAGGGAATTCCCGGTCTGGCGGAAAATGCCGAGACGTTCTACACGGAGGAGACTGCAGTCAAGATGCTGAAGCGGCTGCGGGAATTCCAGGGAGGCCGGGTGGTGATCACTGTCGGTGTACCGCACAAATGCCCGATGGCGCCGCTGGAGATCACCTTCATGCTGCACGATTTCTTCAAGGAACGCGGCATGCGCGACAAGGTGCAATTGCATTACACCTATCCTATCGGCCGGGTACACAGCCTGGAGAACGTCGCCAAGTGGGCGGCCCCGGAATTCGATCGTCTGGGCATCACCTACGAGACGCTTTTCAACATGAAGGAGGTGGATGGCAAGAACAAGGTGCTGAAGAGCGAAGAGGGGTCGTCAACCAAGTTCGACCTGCTCGTCGCGATTCCGGCACACAAAGGCATGGAGGTCGTCGAGAAAAACGGACTCGGCCAGAACGGGTGGATTCCCACCAACCGTACGCGGCTCAACATGGAAGGGCAGGAGAACGTTTTCGTACTCGGAGATACCACGAATCTCCCGATCAGCAAGGCCGGATCGACGGCGCATTTCGAGGCCGAGACCCTGGGCGAGAACATCGCCGCCATGGTCAAGGTCGGTTCCGCGGTGCGCGATTACGACGGCAAGGTGTTCTGCTTCATCGAAGCCGGAAAGGACCGGGCGACCTATGCGATGTTCAACTACACCACGCCTCCTGATCCCAAGGAGCCCACGCGCGCGGTGCACTGGTTCAAGGTAGCCTACAACAAGCTGTACTGGGCTTCCGCCCGCGGTCTGCTGTGATCGGAGGCGTCCAATGGAAAATCATGCGGAGCGCATCATGAAAAACGGTAGCGAGCTGGAACGTGTCGTGCAGGCGGCCCAGGACTCGCTGACTGACGACATGGTCTCACGGATCGCGGCGACGGCGACCGGCGCGATGGATATTCTGGACCGCGTCAACCGCACCGGCCTGGCGGACGCCATCCCGGCGCTGGCCCAGCTGGTGCAGAACGGAGACATCGAGCGCATCACTCACCTCGCGCGGCTTGTCGGATCGGCCCAGGACGCGATGACCGATGACATGGTGGGGCGGCTGTCACAGACTGTTGCCAGCGGGCTCGACCTGATGGACCAGGTGGGACGCGCGGGCTTCGAGCGCGCGATTCCCGTTCTGTCGCGCCTGGTCTCCGATGGTGATCTCGAGCGCATCGTGCAGCTGGCACGGCTTGTGAGCTCGGCCCAGGACGCCATGACCGACGACATGATCGGGCGGCTTGCCGAGACCGTCGGCGAGGGGCTGTCGCTGCTCGACCGACTCAATCGTGCCGGCGCCGGACAGCTGATCGGCGTGCTGGAGCAGATGCACACGAGCGGGGCGCTCGAGCGTATTGCTGCCATCCTTCCGAGTCTCATGGGGCGGCTGGAGCGTCTGAACACGATGCTGGAGGCGGTGGAACATTCGGCCGAGGCGCTGGCGAAGGAAACGCCCGCATCCGGGGGGCTTGGTGGCGCGTGGCGTCTTTTCGGCAACCGCGAGAATCAGGAGGTCATGCGCTTCCTGTTCGGCATCGGCAGGGAGCTGCGCGGTACGTTCGCTCAAAAAAAATAGCGCCGGTGCGGCGTACCTGCCGCGCCGCGCCCGGCGCGGCGGGGGGGATTCATGCCGTCATTTGATGTGGTTTCGCAGGTGGCGATGCAGGAGGTTCGCAACGCGGTCGACCAGACCAACCGTGAAATCGGTAACCGGTTCGATTTCAAAGGATCGGATGCGCGTGTGGAGCTGGCCGAATCGCGTCTGACGCTGTTCGCTGACGATGAATTCCGGCTCAAGCAGCTCAAGGACATTCTTCTGCCGCGACTGGTAAAGCGCCAGATCGACCTCGGGTGCCTCGACGAAGGCAAGATCGAGCCTGCCGCAGGGGGCAAGGCGCGCCAGGAAATCCGGGTGCGCGAAGGTATAGACACCGAGCTCGCGCGCAAGATCACAAAAATCATCAAGGAATCGCGCCTCAAGGTCCAGGCGGCGATTCAGGCCGATCAGGTGCGTGTGACGGGCAAGCAGCGCGACGATCTGCAGGCGGTGATTTTGCTGTTGCGGGCGCAGAAGCTGGGACTGCCCCTGCAGTTCGTCAATTTCAGAGATTAGCACCGCTGGCCGTGGTTCCTCGCCGCTCGACATCGTAGCAACGCCGGCTTCCAGTGCCGGCGTTACCCGAAGTACCCTATTTCAGCTATCCTTAGAACCAGAAAATATGGCCGGTTGCCCGGGAGCCATGACCGCATTCGTGAAAAAGCCATCCCCGTCGACGCTGTCACCCAACCTTGGGCCGCCGCGTGGTTCATCGAGATGCCGGCTGCCAGTCGGTGCCGTTCCGGCCGTGGGCCCGGGCTAGGCGGGCACGGTGGCCTCGCCGGGCGACAAGGAGCTTGCCGAACTGCGTCGCAGTTTGTCGCGATCGCACCGCCACATGGAGGCGCAGGTGCGTCACAACGAGCGCATCTGGGCCGGTTTCCGTCAGATCGAAATCCAGATGATCGGCGCGCAGTCGCTGGGTGAGCTGGTGGAGACGCTTGTCAGCCGGATCCCGGAATTGTTTCTGGCGGTTGACTGCGTCAGCCTGGTCTGCGTGGATCCGGAATACGAACTGTCGCGTCTGATGGCCGCCTACCCGAAGAGCCAGATAGGTCGCTATTTCATTCCGGTCGATCGCGAATGGCTGGACACGCTGGTTTCCGTAACCGGCAGGCCCCGCTTGGGACCGTGCGATGCCCAATTGCAGGCCCGCATGTTCTCGAGCTGCGGTGTGCGCCTCAATTCCTGCGCAATCGCGCCGCTCACGCTGCACGGCGCCCTCATCGGTTGCCTCAATCAGGGAAGCCGCGACGCCGGCCATTTCAGCGCAGATTCAGCCACGGACCTGCTCGAGCATCTGGCCGCGGTCACCGCCATGTGCATCGACAACGTCGTCAACCACGAACGCCTCAAGCGCGACGGACTGACCGATGCGCTTACCGGAGTTGCCAACCGGCGGTTCTTCGAACGACGCCTGCATGAAGAGCTCGTTCTGAGGCACAGACGCCGCAACTCGATTGCACTGCTGCTGGCGGACCTGGACCACTTCAAGGATTTGAATGATCGCTACGGTCACCAAGTGGGGGATGACGCGCTGAGGCAGGTGGCCCGCGCGCTGAGTGAAGGGTTGCGGGCCAGTGATGTGCTCGTACGCTATGGGGGCGAGGAGTTCGCTCTGCTGTTGCCGGATACCGGTCTGGAAAAGGCGCTGGAGATTGCCCAGCGCCTGCGTGCGCAGGTAGCCGGTCTTGCCCTGGACGGCATGGGCAGCGAGGTCGCCGCGGTGACCGTGTCCATCGGCGTCTCCTGTCTCTGGCCTGAGGGCGGTTTCGCGCCGAAGACGGACGGCGACGCCGGAACATGGCTGTTGCGCCAAGCAGACGATGCGCTGTACCGCGCCAAGGCTGCGGGACGGAACCAGGTTGTTGCAGCGGAGCGGCCGCGGGCTGGCAGGCGAAGCCCCGATTCCAAAAAGCATTGATGCGGAAACGCCGGGCGGGGGGTCGCTATCCTTGCTGGGCCCCGGCTTGGCCTTGTTCTCGGCAAAGAACTCGTGGGACAGCGGGGTCTTTCAGGGAGGACACCGGTCTGCCGCGCAGAAGCCGTTTCAGTCGCAACGCAAGGAGTTTCCTGCTGCCGCGGGAAGCCTGTTGGGGGTACCCCTGCCGGCTGCGGCCAGCCGGGGGAGCACGGTGCGCCTCAGCGACAGCAGACCTTTTTTAACGGTTCGAGATCCGCAGGTGACCGGCCAGACAGGTCAGAGAACGGGCCGGCCCATGTGGACGGGTTCGTTGCGGAAAGCCGGTGCCCTCCCGGCGCGCAGCCGCGAATGTCCATGATCGCCGCAAGCCGCTATTATTTGGAGGTAGGCGGGGAAATCAGATTTATTCATTTTTTTGACAGGTTAAAATATTCATAAGTCATTGTTTCATATAAAATAAACTATAACTATGAACCTTCATCAATGGAGTTTCCCTTGCTTTTTCACCGGCAAGGATTATAGTTGTTCCATACGGTAAGGAAACTGTAGCCAAGGAAAGTGAGGCGACACTGGAGGTCTTCTGTACAAGGATGACTCCGGTGCATGGAAGCACCGGAAAGTAGTGATCCATACCCCGCAGGCGGCCGAAAGGCCGCCTCTTTTTTTTGCCTCGCCAGGAATCACCCGGATTAAAAACAGGATCGCAGGACTGGCGTTCCGGAACGGCTGTGGCCATCGCCACTCCGGGGCTGGGGGCGGGCACGGACACGGCGTGCCTGTGGGATGTGCGGGGATCCTCAGCGGCCCCGGCTCCGCAGCCGGCCGGTGACCGAAGCGGCGGGCGGAGGGTGCCCCACCGAGGTAGTCCGCGAAGGGTCTGCCCGACGCGACATGCCGCGGTATCTTTACGACCGCGGCGATCCCGGTTTTCCGCAATCCCGTGCAGCCGGACGTCCGATGTGATGTGGATCAGGAGGTTTGTCCGGATCCGGCAACACGGTCCGGCCGGAGCAGATTACCGCGGCGGATCAACGTTCCAGGTACTTGAGTTTGCCGGGGACTTCGTCCCATTCCTTGGCGTCGGGCGGCTCCGGCTTCTTCTCGGTCAGAACCGGCCACTTGCGGGCCAGATCCGCATTGATCGCCGTGAATTGTTCCTGATCCGGCGGCAGGTCGTCCTCAGCGAAAATCGCATTGACCGGACATTCAGGCACGCAAAGCGTGCAGTCTATGCATTCGTCGGGGTCGATGACGAGGAAGTTGGGACCTTCATGAAAGCAATCGACCGGACACACCTCGACACAGTCGGTATATTTGCATTTGATGCAGTTTTCGGTGACCACATAGGTCATTGCTCGTCTCTCCCGCAAATCGTTTCGGTGCGGCCGTCCCACCGTGTTTCGACTTGGAAAATCAGGGCCGGCGCCGCCGCCTGATGATACACGTTCCGCGGCGCGTATTGGAACCGCTCGGCCGCACCGGGTGCGTCTGGATGGCATCGGTTCGGCAGCATGCTCCGGGGCTTGGCGTCGCCTCCGACTGCCAGCGTCATTGCGGATGGATGGGCAGACTAGGAACTGGGCCGCTCCTGAGTTAGATTAGTACCGTTGCCTATACGGGTGTTGACACCGTTTCGGAGCCCGCACATGAGCCATGCTGCTTCCGCTGATTCCAGCACATCCCCCGGAGCTGGACACTCGCAAGTCCGAGTCAGGGACACGAGATCCTGGATCGCATCACTGCCGCTAGCCGACAGCGTTGCGAGCGCCGAACGTCTCTATCGGGCCGTGTCTGACCTGAACCGGCGGGAACTCGATCCGGGACAACGTCTGGATCTGATGGAGCTCTACGCACAGCCGGTTGCGGCGGTGTCTACGGCACTGCAGGCGCCATGGGTGTACCTGCGCCTGCCAATGCCTCCCAAGGCGCGCCGACACGCCGAATTCCTGCGCAATCTGCACGCCGAAATGGCCTGTGGCTACCAGTACGCGCTGCGGGATCTGTTCAAGGGTCATCATCCCTGGGACAGGAAATCGATGGTGTGCCGGGCGGCGGAACGGGCGATCCACCAGCTTGGAGAGGTGCTGCTGCGTTCCTACCAGCTCTACATGCCTGCTCCGGCCGGGGTGTGGCGGGAGATCCACAGCCTCTACCGGCACCTCGAGGAGCGTGGTTTGCTCGATCATCCGCTGAGTCGCGCGCCGGGAGATTCCGGCGCGCGGCCGACCGTACGGAATACGTACCTGCGGGTGCTGCTGTTGGGCCTGTGCGGACCGTATCAGTTGCCGCAGAATGAATGCCTGCGAGTCAATGCCTTTCTGTTGAACTGGGCAGACAAGGCGTCCATTGCGTCGCGCCCTGAAACGGTTAGCCCGGATGGCCGTTTTCTGGTCGATCTATCCGCCGATTCGCCCGCCCGTCCGATTCCCAAGGATGCCAAGCCGGCAGCCGGACCCAACCTGCGGGTACTGAACGCATTCGGGCTCGCGCGTGCCGTGTACGGGTTCATGCAGCAACTGCAGGGTGGGGCGTCGATGCGTCAGTCCGGAATTGGGGTCGACTGTTCCGACAGCGGATGTCTCGATGTGCTGCAGCTCATGGTCCGTTTTTGGGGGGCAGGGGCGAGCCGCCTGTACCCGCGGCACAGTGCACGCGATGCGGAGCTGTCCTTGTGTGTGGGGCTCAAGGCTCTGCATTTCTTTAGTGGCGGTGGCAGATCCTTTACGCCACCCTCGATGGACATCGGTTCCGGGCGCCTGAGCATACCGGTTCCGGAACTCGGAAGACGCAATCCGGAGGAGGCGTTCATCGATCTCGACAGCAGCGCCGTTTTCCCCGAACCGGAAGGGTCGCACCGCCGATCGCGGCAACCTGCGGAGCCGGGGTTTGAGACCCATCAATGGAGAATCTGCGATGAAAGCGCGAGCGGATTGGCGCTCGCGCATCGCGGTGGCGGCGCCTCGGTCGGCGTCGGAGATCTGCTCGGTATACGCGGGCCAGGTGCTGCCGGGTGGGGCGTGGGGGTCGTGCGCTGGCTCAAGAGTCCCGATACCGCCCGTGTGGACATCGGCGTGAAGATGCTTGCTCCGGGTGCGGTGCCAGTCGCGGTGAAACCCGTCAATGGCGACGCGCCGTCGGGCTATGTCCAGGCGTTGCAGCTGGCGGCGATCCCGCCCGTGGGTCAGCCGCCGACGCTGCTGGTGGGGCGCGGGGTGGTATCGGTGGGCAAGGATCTCCATCTGCTGGACGAACGGGATGGCAGCAAGCCGTACCGCATTCGCATCCTTAAGGTGATCAGACGCACGCCTTCGTTCGAGCAGGCGGTCTTCGAGCCGGTTCGCGAGCCGTGAATCAGCGTCGCAATTCGTCCGGGATGCTCTGCTGAATCAGACTGAGCAGCTCAGGAAAGAGCTTGGGATTGCCGGCGACCAGATTGCCGCTTTCGAGATGATTCTGCTCTCCGCGGAAATCGCTCACCATGCCGCCTCCTTCCTCGATCAGCAGGCAGCCGGCGGCCATGTCCCAGGGGCTCAGGCCGAACTCCCAGAATCCATCGAGGCGGCCGCATGCGACATGCGCCAGATCCAATGCCGCTGAACCGGCCCGGCGCACGCCGCTGGTCAGCGGGAGCAGCGTGCGGAAGGTATTGATCCAGCTTTCCAGGTGATCCATCGATTTGAACGGGAATCCGGTGCCCAGCAGGCAGCGCTCAAGGCGGGTCGTGGTGCTTACGCGGATGCGCCGGTCATTGAGCTGGGCACCGCCACCGCGGCTGGCGGTAAACAGCTCGTTGTGCAGAGGATCGAATACCACCGCCTGGCTTGGCTTGTTTTGATAATGCAGGGCAATGGACACCGCGAACTGCGGATAGCCGTGCAGGTAGTTCGTCGTGCCGTCCAGCGGATCTATGATCCAAAGATAGTCGTTCCCGGTGGTCCGTCCGCTTTCCTCGGCCAGCACGGCGTGATCGGGATAAGCGCTGCGCAGGACGTCGATGATCTCGGCTTCAGCCATGCGGTCGATTTCGCTCACATAATCGTTGTGGCCCTTGCTCTCCACCGAAAGCCGGTCGAGCCGGTCGTGGTGGCGCATGATGACCTTGCCCGCGCGCCGCGCTGCCTTGATCGCTGTGTTGAGCATCGGGTGCATGGAGGTTCCGCCATTGCTTGCCGCTGAAGGGGCGCGAATTTTAACCGTTCCCCGCGCTTCTAGAAAGAGAATTCCTGCGCGGGCGCGGGTGTCGCCGCACTGCCGGGTGAGCCGGACCCGGGAAAATCGCCGGTTATGATGGTAGGCTTAGACGTCGGTGTGCTGTTGCCGGCGTTCGCGCCGTCCGGGTCCGGCGCAGGCCGCTCCGGAACTTTTCGGGAATACCGCACGGAATCTCACATGGCTCTTTCCAATATCAGAGTGGTCCTGGTGCGACCGACGCATCCTGGCAACATCGGCGCAGCCGCCCGCGCCATGAAGAACATGGGCCTGCGGCAGTTTTCCCTGGTATCGCCGTCCGGCTTTCCACACGCTGAAGCGCGTGCCCGCGCCGCCGGTGCCGACGACGTGCTCGATGCCGCCCGCCTGTTCGGATCGCTCGAAGAGGCGCTTGCCGGATGCCGGCTGGTGGTCGGCACCAGCGCCCGTCCGCGCTCGATCGCCTGGCCGTCGCTCGATCCGCGCGAAGCAGCGGCAAAGATCGTCGAGGAGTCGACGCACGGCCAGGTTGCGCTGATCTTCGGCGCAGAGCGCACCGGCCTGACCAACGAGCAGCTCGACCGCTGCCATTACACGGTCTCAATCCCGGCTGATCCGCAATTCTCTTCGCTAAATCTGGCGTGTGCAGTCCAGGTCATGACCTATGAAATATGGTGTGCCGCCTCCCGGCCCTTTCCCGGCGCACTTCCGGACACCGCAGTTGCCGGTCCGGACGTACCACCCGTAAGCAGCGAGGACCTTGATCGTTTCTACGCCCACCTCGAAGAGGTTCTGGTGCAGATCCGGTTCCTCGACCCGGCGAACCCGCGCAAGCTCATGCGGCGCCTGATGCGGCTGTTCAACCGCAGCCGGCCTGACCACAATGAGATGAATATCCTGCGTGGCATACTGACGGCGGTGCAGCAGGCGCAGCGCGGAGTAATATTTGACAAAACCCGTCGGGAATCACAAAATTAGGATGTTCTAATGTTTGATCGCATTCGCGAAGACATCAACAGCGTGTTCGAGCGCGACCCGGCTGCGCGTTCGACGCTGGAAGTGCTGACTGCCTATCCCGGGATGCATGCCGTGTGGGCGCACCGGCTCACGCACCGGTTATGGAACTGGCGCATGCACTGGCTGGCGCGTGTGGTTTCGCATCTCGCCCGGTGGTTTACCGGTGTGGAAATACATCCAGGGGCGAGCATCGGCAAACGGTTCTTCATCGACCACGGCATGGGTGTCGTGATCGGAGAAACCGCGGAAATCGGTGACGATTGCACGATTTACCACGGAGTTACGCTCGGCGGAACCTCGTGGAAAAAGGAAAAGCGCCACCCGACTTTGGGCAAGAATGTGGTGGTCGGTGCCGGGGCGAAGATCCTGGGTCCGATCCTGATCGGGGACAACGCCCGAATTGGATCCAATTCAGTCGTGGTGAAGGATGTGCCGCCCGGCGCGACAGTGGTGGGCATACCGGGACACATCGTGACGCCCCGCAATGACGAGAACACCCGGCGCCGCGAGGCGATCGCCAAGAAGATGGGCTTCGACGCCTATGGACAGCGCGGTCAGATGCCCGATCCCGTGGCGCATGCGATTGACTGCATCCTCGATCATCTGCAGCAGATCGACGAGAAAATGGAGCGGGTGAACACAGCGTTGCATGACGCCGGGGTCAAGGTGGAAGGTGCGAACCTGCCCGCGATCGAAGCATGCCGCCTCGAAGACAGCGAGCCGGAAGAGAAGGCGGTCCAAGCCGGCAACACCAAAGTAGTTGACTAGTTTGGTCAGGTATGTAGAATAGGCACTTATTTCCTGACGAATAGGATAACCCAATGAAATTGACTACGAAAGGTCGCTACGCGGTGACGGCGATGCTGGATCTGGCCCTGCATTACGAGCAGGGAGCCGTGACCCTGTCAGATATCGCCGGCCGACAGGGTATCTCGTTGTCGTACCTGGAACAGCTGTTCGCGCGGTTGCGTCGCAGCGGGCTGGTGGAAAGTGTTCGCGGTCCGGGCGGCGGCTATAATCTTGCCACGGCGCCAAGCGAGATCTCGGTTGCGGAGATCATCATCGCCATCAACGAAAACATCGATGCTACGCGCTGCGGCGGTGACAAGAACTGCGATGGCGAGGAGCGGTGCCTGACTCATTATCTGTGGGAAGGTCTGAGTGAGCGCATCCATGAATTTCTCAGCGGCATTACGCTGGCCGACCTGGTCGACAGGCCGACTGTCCAGGAAGTCGCACGGCGTCAGGATGACCGCAATCGCATAACGGCGTCGCAGTGATCTGGCGTTTCCGCACCGGTTGCAGCCTCCCGGCGACGGGGTTAGGCAGCGCAGGGCACCACGGAGGTGCGCAGTGCTGCTGTCGTGGATTCGGAGAATGAGATGAGAAAGCCGATTTACTTGGATTATTCAGCGACGACCCCGGTCGATCCGCGGGTCGCCGAAAAGATGTGCCGCTATCTGACTCCCGATGGAGAGTTCGGCAATCCGGCGTCGCGCTCGCATCAGTTTGGCTGGCATGCCGAGGAGGCGGTGGAAGAAGCGCGCACCCAGGTGGCAGCGCTGATCGGCGCCGATCCGAAAGAGATCGTATGGACTTCGGGCGCTACCGAATCCGACAACCTGGCGATAAAAGGCGCGGCACATTTCTACCAGGGCAAGGGCAAGCACCTGATCACCTGCAAGACCGAACACAAGGCGGTTCTGGATACCTGCCGCCAGCTCGAGCGCGAGGGTTACGAGGTGACCTACCTGGATCCAGAGCCGAACGGCCTGCTCGATCTGGCCAAGCTGGAGGCGGCGATACGGCCTGACACGACCGTGGTGTCGGTGATGCATGTAAACAACGAGATCGGAGTGGTCCAGGACATTGCTGCGATCGGCAAGCTGTGCCGGTCCCGCGGCATCGTATTCCACAGCGACGCGGCGCAGAGTGCCGGCAAGGTGCCGATCGATGTCAATGCGATGAGCGTTGATCTGATGGCATTGTCGGCACACAAGGTATATGGTCCGAAAGGGATCGGAGCGCTGTACGTGCGCCGCAAGCCGCGCATCCGCATCGAAGCGCAGATGCATGGCGGCGGTCACGAGCGCGGCATGCGTTCCGGTACCTTGCCCACGCATCAGGTGGTCGGCATGGGTGAGGCGTTCCGGATAGCCAAGGCGGAGATGGCTTCCGAGACCCAGCGTATCCGCATGCTGCGCGACCGTCTGCTCAACGGATTCCGGAACCTTGAAGAAGTCTACGTGAACGGAGACATGGATCAGCGGGTCGCTGGCAACCTCAACGTCAGCTTCAACTTCGTCGAAGGCGAGTCGCTCATCATGGCGCTCAAGGACCTCGCGGTTTCATCCGGTTCGGCCTGTACTTCTGCTAGCCTGGAGCCTTCGTATGTGCTGCGGGCCCTGGGGCGCAACGATGAGCTTGCGCACAGCTCCATACGTTTTACCCTCGGCCGGTTCACGACCGAGGAGGATGTCGACTACACGATCAAGCTCGTGAAGGAGAAAATTGGTAAACTGCGCGAGCTTTCGCCGCTGTGGGAGATGCACAAGGACGGCGTCAATCTTAGCACGGTGCAGTGGGCTGCCCACTGACGGTGCACGTGCCGGTCGGCGGCGGAAACCGGGTTATCTTGACGAGGAGCAACGAACATGGCGTACAGTGAAAAAGTATTGGATCACTACGAAAATCCGCGCAACGTGGGTGCGTTTGACAAGTCCGACCAGTCGGTAGGCACCGGCATGGTTGGCGCACCGGCCTGCGGCGATGTGATGAAGCTTCAGATCAAGGTGAACGAGCAGGGGATCATCGAGGACGCCAAATTTAAGACCTACGGCTGTGGTTCCGCCATTGCCTCCAGCTCGCTGCTGACCGAATGGGTCAAGGGCAAGAGCCTCGAGGAGGCCGGAAAGATAAAGAACACGCAGATTGCCGAGGAGCTGGCGTTGCCTCCCGTGAAGATCCATTGCTCGGTGCTGGCCGAGGATGCCATCAAGGCGGCCATTGCGGATTACCGCAAGAAAAACACCTCCGGGAACGGCAGCCCGGAAGCGTCGGCCGCCTAGTTAAGTCCGTGACGGAGGTATGATCGAACCATGTCCATTACCATGACTCAACGAGCCGCCGAACACGTGCGCAAGTCGCTCGCGCAGCGTGGCAAGGGCGAGGGGCTGCGGCTTGGTGTGCGCACCTCGGGTTGTTCCGGCAAGGCCTACGTCCTGGAGTTCGCCGATTCGATACAGCCCGACGACCAGGTGTTCGAGAACCATGGCGTGAAAGTCATCGTTGACCGGAAGAGCCTGATGTTTCTCGACGGAACCGAACTCGATTACGGCAAAGAGGGCCTGAATGAGGGTTTCAAGTTCAGCAACCCCAACGTGAAAGGCGAGTGCGGTTGCGGGGAAAGTTTCACCGTCTGACGCCGGCGGGCGCGGCGCAAGGCAATGCAGGCCAGTGTGGAGAAAAATTTTTTCGAACTGTTCGGCCTGCCGGTAGGCTTTAACCTGGATACCGCCGATCTGGCGGCACGTTACCGCGATCTACAGCGCCAGTTCCATCCGGACCGGTATGCGAACGCCACCGACCCGGAACGGCGGCTGTCTCTGCAAATCACCGCCCAGATCAACCAGGGTTTCCAGACATTGAAGGAGCCGCTTTCGCGCGGACGCTATCTGCTTGCGCTGCAGGGCGTGAACACCGACGAGGAGACGGATACCCGCATGGATCCGGATTTCCTGGTCGAGCAGATGGAGCTGCGCGAGAGCCTGGACGAAGCGCGCTGCTCGGCGCAACGCGGCGAGCAGCTTGCGCGGCTGGCGCGCGAGACCGATGCGCTGTTGCGCACCCGGACCGAGGCTTTGGGGAGCAGCCTTGCCGGCGGCGACCCCGAGGGGCTGCGGCGCGCGCGGGAACTGGTGAGGGAAATGCAGTTTCTGAAGAAGCTGGCACGTGAAATCGAAGAGCTGGGGGAGGTCGATTAGGACCGTTTGCCCGGTCCCGGGCTTGTGAATTGCAGCCCAAATCCCAATTGAAGAATTACTATGGCATTGCTTCAGATCAGTGAACCCGGCCAGTCCACGGCACCTCACCACCATCGCCTCGCGGTGGGCATAGACCTCGGAACGACCAATTCGCTCGTTGCCTGCGTCCGCAGCGGCATCGCCGATACGCTGCCGGACGGTGAAGGCCGTCATCTCCTGCCATCGGTGGTGCGCTACCTCAAGGGATCTGCCCCCGTTGTCGGGGACGCGGCCCTGGCGGCTGCGGCCGAAGATCCGCTCAATACCATTGCGTCGGTGAAGCGAATGATGGGCCGCGGCATCGAAGACGTAAAGAGGCTCGGTGGCGCGCTGCCATATGAATTTGCGCCGGGCGAAAGCGGCATGCCGCGCATCCGCACTGCCGCAGGCCTCTGGAGTCCGGTGGAGGTTTCCGCCGAAATTCTCCGCTCCCTGAAGCGGCGCGCCGAGGCCACCCTCGGGGGCGATTTGACCGGCGCGGTGATTACTGTTCCGGCCTATTTCGACGACGCTCAGCGCCAGGCGACCAAGGATGCCGGGCGGCTCGCAGGACTGACGGTGCTGCGGCTGCTGAATGAGCCGACCGCTGCAGCAGTCGCCTATGGTCTGGACAAGAAGGCTGAAGGAGTCTTTGCGATCTACGATCTTGGCGGTGGAACCTTCGACATATCCATTTTGCGGCTCAATCGCGGGGTTTTCGAGGTACTTGCCACAGCCGGCGATTCGGCGCTGGGCGGCGACGACATGGACCATGCGCTCGCCGACTGGATGCTGCGGCAGGCAGGCGTGGAAGTTTCCGCCGACCCGCACGGCGCACGGCGTGCGCTGCGCGATGCGCGCGCGGCGAAACACGCGCTGTCGCAGGGCGAAGAGGCCGCGGTGCGGGTGACGCGTCCCGACGGTTCAGTATGGCAGGGCCGGCTGACGCGCGATGAGTTCCAGGCCCTGGTCGACCCGATCATCGAGCGCACGGTCGCTCCCTGCCGTCGGGTACTGCGCGACGCCGGTATCACGGCCTCCGACATTTCGGAAGTCGTGCTGGTGGGCGGCTCGACCCGCATGCCGCGCGTGCGCGAGCGTGCCACGGCTGTCTTCGGTCGCACTCCGCTCACCGATATCGACCCGGACAGAGTGGTTGCGATCGGTGCGGCGATCCAGGCCGACGTTCTGGCCGGCAACAAGCCCCGGGACGAAATGCTCCTGCTCGACGTCATTCCGCTTTCGCTCGGCATAGAAATCATGGGCGGCATGGTCGAGAAGATCATTGCCCGCAACTCGACCATTCCGATTGCCAAGGCACAGGACTTCACGACCTTCAAGGACGGACAGACTGCCATGGCGATCCACGTGGTGCAGGGTGAGCGCGAGCTGGTTTCGGACTGCCGTTCGCTTGCGCGCTTCGATCTGCGCGGTATTCCGCCGATGGTCGCCGGAGCCGGGCGCATACGCGTGACCTTCCAGATCGACGCCGACGGATTGCTGAGCGTATCGGCGCAGGAACAGACCAGCGGTGTGGCGAGCAGCGTGGTCGTCAAACCCTCGTATGGCCTGTCGGACGCCGAAATCGAACGCATGCTGCGGGATTCGATCGCGCACGCGCACGAAGACAACGATGCGCGCAATCTGCGTGAGCAGCAGGTCGAGGCAGACCGTGTTCTCGCCGCTGTCGAGAGCGCCCTTGTGGCCGACGGCACTGCGCTGCTTTCGCCGGCGGAGCGCCAGGAGATTGAGCAGGCGCTGTCTCGCCTCCGGTCACTGCGCGACGGTACCGACGTGGCGCGTATCCGGGATGGTATCGGCGCGCTTGACCGCGCGACCCGCGAGTTTGCAGCGCGGCGCATGAATGAGGGGATAAACAAGGCGCTGGCGGGGCACCGGCTGGATGAGTTCGGTTAGGACGCGCCCAGATGCCCAAGATCATCTTCCTGCCCCATGCGGAAATCTGCCCGCAGGGAGCGACCATCGAGGCGGCTCCCGGGATCAGCATCTGTGACGCCGCGCTTGATGCCGGTATTCACATCGAGCATGCCTGCGAAAAGTCCTGCGCGTGCACGACCTGTCACGTGATTGTGCGCAGTGGCTTCGAATCGCTGGAGCCGGCCAGCGACAAGGAGGAGGATCTTCTGGACAAGGCCTGGGGTCTGGAGCCCCAGTCGAGGCTCAGCTGCCAGGCAAAGGTTGCCGACGAGGAGATGGTGATCGAGATTCCCAAGTACACCATTAATATGGTCGCAGAGAAGTCTTGAACGGGGGCGAAGATGAGTCTCAAGTGGACGGACAGCCGGGAAATCGCGATTGCTCTGAGCGAGAAGTATCCCGATGTGGATCCCAGGCATATCCGGTTCACGGATCTGATGGCCTGGATTCAGGGGCTCGAGGAATTCGATGATGCCGATGAGCGCTGCGGCGAGCGTATCCTTGAGGCCATACAGATGGCGTGGATCGAGGAATCCGGCAACTGAGCCGGGTTTCGTTGTGCGTGCGCGGGCAAACCGTTAAACTACGAAATTCAAAAGCTTAAGGGCGGGAACACCGGTTCCGGTATGGCACCGCCCCTGGGCTGGCAACCTAACCGGACGGATCATTGAAGATGGCTCTTGAACGCACCCTTTCGATAGTTAAACCCGACGCAGTCGCAAAGAACCTCATCGGCGAGATTTATGCCCGCTTTGAAAAGGCCGGCCTGCGGATCGTGGCGGCAAAGATGGTTCATCTCACCCGCAGCCAGGCGGAAGGCTTCTACGCAGTCCACAGGGAGCGCCCGTTTTTCGGGGATCTCGTGCATTTCATGATTTCCGGCCCTGTCATGGTGCAGGTCCTGGAAGGCGAGGGTGCGATTCAGAAGAATCGCGACATCATGGGGGCCACCAACCCCAAGAACGCCGCGCCCGGGACCCTGCGTGCCGACTTCGCGGCGAGCGTCGAGGAAAATGCGGTTCACGGTTCGGACGGTCCGGAGACCGCGCGGACCGAGATCGGGTACTTCTTCAGCGCCATGGAGCTGTGCGCCCGCACCCGCTGAGAAGGACCGTGGCCACCGAGGCAAAAACCAACCTTTTCGGGCTCGCCCCATCCGCGATGCGTGATTTTTTCGTGGAAATGGGCGAGAAGCCGTTCCGGGCCGCACAGGTGCTGCAGTGGATCCACCACTACGGTGCCGACAATTTCGATGGTATGACCAACATCGGCCGAACGCTGCGTCAGCGCCTGACCGATGTCGCCGAGGTGGTGGCGCCGCAGATCGCGCTGGATCAGGAGGCCGCCGACGGTACCCGCAAATGGTTGTTGCGTCTGGCGGACGGCAACTGCATCGAAACCGTGTTCATTCCCGAAGAAGGGCGTGGCACCCTGTGTGTCTCATCCCAGGTCGGATGCACCCTGAACTGTTCCTTCTGTGCCACCGGACACCAGGGTTTCAATCGCAATCTCGATGCCGGCGAGATCATCGCCCAGGTATGGGTTGCCAATCGCGCGCTGGGCCGGGATCCCAGGGGAGAGCGGCTGATCACGAACGTCGTGATGATGGGAATGGGCGAGCCGCTGCTCAATTTCGACAACGTCGTGGCGGCCATGCAGCTCATGCTCGACGACATGGCCTACGGACTGTCCAAGCGCCGTGTCACGCTCAGCACCGCCGGCGTGGTGCCTGCCATCGACCGGTTGCGGGAAACCTGTCACGTGAGCCTGGCGGTATCGTTGCATGCGCCGAACGACGCGCTGCGCAACGAACTCGTGCCGCTCAACCGCAAGTACCCCATCGCCGGTCTGCTGGATGCCTGCCGGCGGTATGTCGCCGGAGACGGCCGTCGACGCGTGACCTTCGAGTACGTGATGCTGGCAGGCGTGAACGACAGCGTCCAGCAGGCGCGCGAGCTCGCGCGCCTGCTGGCGGATGTTCCGTCGAAGGTCAATCTGATACCCTTCAACCCGTTCCCGGCAAGCGCCTATGTGCGTTCCGACCGGGCCACTATTGACCGTTTCCGCGACGTTCTGATGAATGCGGGCCTGATGACCGTGACGCGTAAGACCCGGGGCGAAGACATCGATGCCGCCTGCGGCCAGCTTGCCGGCCGCATCGAGGACCGTACGCGGCGTTCGTTGCGGTCCAGACAAGGTAACGTGAGCAGCCGATGAAGCCCGTAATACGAGGTGTAGCCGCCATTGCGTTCAGTCTTCTGCTGGGCGCCTGTGTCACGGTCCATCCCGGCAGACCATCCACGAACAAGAAGCAGCTCGTTGCGACACTCACCCAGCTGGGGGCAGGCTACATGGCGCGCGGCGAGTTCGATGTGGCGCATCACGTATTGAAGCATGCGCTGGAGATCAATCCGGACGATTCCCAGGCCAACAACATCATGGGACTCCTGTACGCCCAATTGAAGGATGACAGGAAGGCGGAGAAGCATTTCCGCAAGGCGATCTCGGTGCAGCCCGACAACTCCGATGCCCAGAACAATTTCGGAGTTTTCCTGTGTCAGCGTGGGCAGATCAAGTCCGCCGCGAAGCACTTCAATGCGGCGCTGGCGAATCCTCTCTACAAGACCCCGGAACTGGCCAACTTGAATGCCGGCGTCTGCTACATGAAAATCCCTGATCCGCTGACCGCCGAAAGGTATTTTCGTGCCGCCCTGAGCATCAATCCCAAGCTTCCGCTGGCGCTGTACTATATGGCCAAGATCAGCTTTGACCAGGGACAGATGCTGCCGGCGCGCGGGTACATCCGGCGCTATTTCAAGGTGGCGAAGGTGTCCCCGGAGTCGCTTCTGCTGGCAGTCCGGATCGAACGTGCCCTCGGTGCCGGCAACGCGGCGGCGAACTATGCGCTCAGCCTGCGCGGCCTGTTCCCTGATTCACCCGAGGCCCAGCAGTTGCGCGCGCTGGACGGCGAATAGTTTAAAATAGCATCTTATGGAAGCGGAAACCCATCAGAAAAAGTCTTCGTCCGGTTTTGGGCCGGGACCCACGCTTGCCAAGGCTCGCGAAGGTCTCGGGCTGACGCATGAAGAGGTTGCGGAGCGTCTGCGTCTGGCGCCCCGTCAGGTTCTGGCGCTGGAAACCGACGATTACGACCATCTCCCGGGTCCGACCTATGTTCGCGGTTACCTGCGTAGCTATGCCGAACTGGTTGGTCTTGCTCTGGATCCGATCCTGGAGGCCTACGGGCACGTGCCCGCCTCCAGCAAGGCATCCGATCTGGGCAGTCTTGCCCCGAAAGAGGAGATCACCAGCCAGCACCGGCATGTCCGGCTGGCGACGTACTTCATGGTTGCCCTCGTCATCGCACTGGCAGTGAGCTGGTGGCAGGGCCGTACCCTCGGACGCAAACCTGTTCCGAAGCCGGTCGCGCGGTCCGCCACGGCGGGACCGGCACAGGCGACGGCGCCGACGGCCAGCCCGGCCGCTGCCCCTGCCACACCCGCCAGGCTGCGGGTCCCGGCGACCCCGCCGCCGGCCGCTGAATTGCCGCACCAGGCTCCGGCCACGGCCTTGCCGCCGCCACGTGCCCCAGCCAACGCTGCCGGACAGGCTGTGCTTTCCAGGCCAATGCAGGTGGTCATCGCCACGAAGGCCGTGGCAGGCGCGGCTGCGAACGGGCGGGCGCTGCTCGTGTTGAGCACGGTGCAGGCTTCCTGGGTTGACGTGCGCGATGCGCAGGGCAACAAGCTGTTGTACGAGACCGTGCCGGCGGGTCGTGTCGTCACGCTCGACGGAAACGCGCCACTGAAGGTTTTCCTCGGCAATGCCGCCGGCGTAAAGGTCGAGTTCGACGGCAAGCCGTTCAACCCCATCCCTTATATGCACGGACAGGTCGCGCGCTTCACTCTCGGCGCGGCCAGCTCCCACTGACATGGAAAGCCACAGCACAATCGTGCGGCGCCAGACGCGCCGGATCATGGTAGGCAAGGTGCCGGTGGGCGGTGGCGCCACGGTCAGCGTGCAGAGCATGACCAACACCGAGACCTGTGACGTCGACGCTACGGTCGCCCAGATCCGCGCCCTGGCACGTGCCGGTGCGGACATTGTGCGGGTCTCGGTTCCAACCATGGATGCCGCCGAGGCGTTCGGCCGGATCCGGGCGCAGGTGGATGTGCCGCTGGTAACGGACATCCATTTCGACTATCGGATCGCACTGCGGGTGGCTGAACTCGGTGCTGACTGTCTGCGGATCAATCCCGGCAATATCGGACGCGAGGATCGCATCCGCCAGGTCGTCGATGCGGCCAGAGCGCGAGGCATACCGATACGGATCGGGGTCAATGCCGGCTCACTGGAGAAGGACCTGCAGAAGAAGTACAGCGAGCCGACGCCGGAGGCGCTGGTCGAATCGGCGTTGCGGCACATCGATATCCTCGAGCGCCTTGATTTCCACGACTACAAGGTAAGCGTCAAGGCCTCGGATGTGTTCATGGCCGTCGAGGCCTACCGCAGGCTCGCCACCCAGACAGACAATCCACTGCACCTGGGCATCACCGAGGCCGGCGGCTTGCGCTCCGGCGCAGTGAAATCGGCCATCGGGCTCGGCATGCTTCTGTCGGAGGGCATTGGCGACACCATCCGGGTCTCGCTCGCGGCCGATCCGGTCGAGGAGGTGAAGGTCGGTTTCGATATACTGAAAAGCCTCCATGTCCGCAGCAAGGGCATCAATCTGATTGCCTGCCCTTCCTGTTCGCGGCAGGAATTTGATGTCATCGCCACGGTGAATGCGCTGGAGACCCGGCTCGAGGACATCACCGAGCCCATGGATGTGGCCGTCATCGGATGCGTAGTCAATGGGCCGGGAGAAGCGCGAGAAGCGCATGTCGGTCTGGCCGGTGGTTCGCCCTGCCTGCTTTATGTCGATGGCCGGCCGGATCACAAGGTCACCAAGGAGCAGCTCGTGGACGAACTGGAGCGGGTGATCCGTGCACAGTTGCGTTCGCGTCGTGAATCGGCCAGCGGCTCCGCTGCCGCCGATCAAGTCTTTCCAATCAAGCAGATCGGCTGAGGCGCATCCCGGTGAGTCGGGCCATACAGGCCGTTCGCGGGATGAATGATCTCCTTCCCGATACCCTCGCTCTTTGGCAGCGGGTAGAGCGGCGTGCTGGCGAGGTGCTTCAGGCCTACGGCTATCGCGAGATCCGTCTGCCCCTGCTCGAAAAGACTGAACTGTATGTCCGGTCGATCGGGCAGGTCACCGACATCGTCGAGAAGGAAATGTACACTTTCGAGGACCGCAACGGCGAAAGCCTGAGCCTGCGGCCCGAGGGTACCGCCGGCTGTGTCCGCGCCGGAATCGAGAATGGCCTGCTGCATAACCAGATCCAGCGCCTGTGGTATGCAGGACCGATGTTTCGCCATGAGCGCCCGCAACGCGGGCGTTATCGCCAGTTTCATCAGATTGGCGTGGAGGCGTTTGGCATGCCGGGTCCGGAGCTGGACGCCGAACTGATCCTGATGAGCGCGCGCCTGTGGCGCAGCCTGGAGGTGCGTGACGTCGCGTTGCAGCTGAATTCCCTCGGAACCCCGACCTGTCGCGCGCGCTACCGGGAGCTGCTCGTCGGCTACCTCGAGGAGCATCGCACGGTCCTGGACGAGGACAGCCTGCGCCGGCTGCATACCAATCCGTTGCGGGTGCTTGACAGCAAAAACCCGGCGCTGCAGGGCATCATCGAGCGCGCGCCCAGCCTGCTTGATCACCTGGACCCGGAGTCGGCCGGGCATTTCGCACGCCTGCGTACCTTGCTGGATGATGCCGGCGTGCAGTATGCAGTCAATCCGCGTCTGGTGCGCGGACTCGACTATTACACCCGGACAGTGTTTGAATGGGTCAGCGGTGCGCTCGGCGCGCAGGCGACGATCTGCGCGGGTGGCCGCTATGACGGACTGGTGGAACAGCTCGGTGGGCGGACGACGCCGGCGGCAGGTTTCGCGCTCGGCATGGAGCGGCTGGTCGAGCTGCTGGCCCAGCAGGAGCCGGTGGCATGCTCCGGACAGCTCCAGATTTATATGGTGCTGCTCGGCGGGCCGGCACAGCGGCACGGCGCGCTGATCGCCGAACGGCTGCGCGACGACGGTGTTTCGGTTGAGTGCGATGCCGCAGGCGGGTCGCTCAAGAGCCAACTGAGACGCGCGGATCGCAGCGGAGCTGCCTATGCGGTGCTGATCGGCGATGCCGAGCTCGCTGCCGGTCTAGTCAGCATCAAGTCGCTGCGTACCGATGAAGCACAGGAGCAGATCGCCGAGGGCAGTCTCGCGCAGATGCTCAAGCGGAAACTGGCATGCTGACGCAGCGGCACATGCGTCCCAAAACAGAGAAACACGGAGAACAACTTGGAAGCGTACGATTCAGACGAACAGCTTGAACGGCTCAAGGCCTGGTGGAACAAATATGGCAATGCCCTGATCGTCGGAATCGTGCTCGGCGTGATGGTGCTGGTCGGCGTCAAATACTGGCTGCGGCACCGTACCCTGAGTTCGGATGCGGCCTCCTCGCTCTATGATGTCATGCTGGGGGAACTTGCGCAGAAGAACACGACTGCGGCGGCCCAGGACGGGCAGCTGCTCATCAGCCACTACAGCGCGACACCTTATGCCGGCGACGCGGCTTTGATTCTTGCGCGCATCAGCCTGGATGCTGGAGATATCAAGGCGGCGCGCGAACACCTGCAATGGGCCATGAACCATGCCGCTGACAGCGGCATGCGCAATGCCGCACGCCTGCGCCTCGCCCGTATCCTGATGCAGGAAGGCAAGCTGAATGCGGCACTGAAGCTCGCGGACAGCAAGGATCGCGACGGCTTCGCGTCGGATTACGACGAGCTGCGCGGCGACATTTTTGCAGCACAGGGCAAAAAGGCCGAGGCGCGCCAGGCCTACGGTGCGGCACTGGCCGAGCTCGGCTCTGGCGCGCCGTACGCGCGCGTCCTTCGCATGAAGCTGGATGACCTCGGCCCGGAGGCCGCCAAATGATCTGCCGCACGCTGCGGCGCAGCGTACGCTTCGTATTGGCGCTCGGCCTGGTCTTCGGACTGGGCGGGTGCAGTGTGCTCAGCTGGATACATGGCGGGACAAGCAATATCGCACCGCCGGCGAAACTCAGGAGTTTTCCCGCCGTCTACCGCGTCCGGCGTGTCTGGAGCGCCGATATCGGCGGTGGCGCCGGCGCCAAATACATCAGGCTTTCTCCCGTGCTTCACGACAGCGTCCTTTACGTTTCGGAACCGCAGGGACGGGTTCGTGCCTACGACGCGGACACGGGCAAGAGGCTGTGGAGCAGGCATCTGAAGCACACCGAAATCGAGGGTGGCACGGGATTCGCCGACGGCATGGTGCTGCTCGGCACCCGCGACGGCCGGGTGCTTGCGCTTAAGGCAGCGAACGGTGCGCTTCTGTGGTCGGCTTCCGTTTCTAGCGAGATTCTCGCTCCGCCCCGCGGCGCCGATGGAGTCGTGGTCGCTCAGACCGTGGATGGCAGCATTTTCGGGCTGGCCGCAGACACCGGGAAGCGGCTGTGGATGCAGGAGCACACCGTTCCGGCGCTCAGTCTGCGCGGTACCAGCACGCCGCTGATCGTCGAGAACGTCGTCGTTACCGGGCTGGCCAACGGGAAGCTTGCGGCTTACCGCCTGGCCGACGGCCGGCAGTTGTGGGATATCCCCGTGTCGGAGCCGCATGGACGAAACGAGATTGCGCGACTGATCGACGTCGATGCGCCACCGGTGGTCGTAGGGGAAACGCTGTATGCCGACGCCTATCACGGCAAGCTCGTTGCCTTCAACCTTGCGTCCGGACACATTCAGTGGTCGCGTGACGTGTCGGGCTATTCGGGCATGGCCGTCGACGCCAACAATATCTACATCTCCGACGCACGCGGTTACGTGATGGCCTACGATCTGGCGACCGGTGCCAGCGTGTGGCAGCAGACCGGCCTGCATGGCCGCTCGCCCACGGCACCGGTTGTGATCGGAGACACCGTTGCGGTGGGTGATTACCAGGGGTATGTACACTTTTTGTCGGTGGACGACGGACGGTTCGTCGCGCGCTACCGGCTCGGCAGCGCGTCGATCCTGGCGACGCCGGTTGCCGGCACCGAGACGCTTTACGTCGCGGACCAGGACGGAGATGTCGCCGCTCTGCGCCTGCATGCGAAGAAGCGGCCGGCGCCGTAGGCGCGCTGCCGCGCGTCGGGAAGCCAATCCATGAAACCCATTGTTGTTCTCGTGGGCCGGCCGAACGTCGGCAAATCGACGCTGTTCAACGCGTTGACGCGCAGTCGTGACGCGCTGGTCGCCGATGTCCCGGGGTTGACGCGTGACCGCATTTACGGGAACGGCAGGGTGGGAGACCGGCCGTACCTGGTGGTGGATACCGGCGGCATTACTGACGACCGCAGTGCGCTGGGCGAGCTGATGTCGGCGCAGGTGCATCAGGCGATTGCGGAGGCCGATGTCGTGGTACTGCTTGTCGACGGGCGCGCCGGCCCCAATGCTGCCGACCGGGCGATTGCCGGTGAAATCAGGCGTCTCGGCAAGACCGCGGTGCTCGCGGTCAACAAGACCGAAGGTATGGAGCCGGGCCTGGCAATGGCGGAGTTTCATGACCTGGCGAGAGAACCGGTTGCAATCTCCGCGTCCCACGGTGATGGCATCGATGAGCTGATGCAGCGTGTTCTCGGACCGCTTGCGCACGTGGAAGAGGAACCGGCGACGGGCGATGTGCCCAGGATAGCAGTCGTGGGGCGACCCAACGTCGGCAAGTCGACGTTGGTCAATGCGATGCTCGGCGAGGAGCGCGTGGTGGTTTTCGATGAGCCCGGAACCACCCGCGACAGTATTTACATCCCGCTGGAGCGTGCGGACCACCACTATGTGCTGATCGACACTGCGGGCGTACGCCGGCGCGGCCGCATCGATGACACGATCGAGAAGTATACGGTCGTCAAAACGCTGCAGGCGATCGAGGCAGCCAATGTAGTCCTGCTGGTGCTCGATGCCAGGCAGGAGGTCAGCGAGCAGGACGTGAGTCTCGCGGGCCATGTCCTGGAGGAGGGGCGTTCGCTGGTGCTGGCTGTCAACAAATGGGACGGGCTTGATGAAAGTCGCCGCGACTGGATAAAGCGCGAGCTCGAGCGCAAGCTCCCGTTCCTCAGCTTCTGTCCGCTGCATTTCATTTCGGCTCTGCACGGCGCGGGTGTCGGAGCCCTGTTTCCGGCCATTGACCGTGCCTATGTATCGGCACGGCGCGTGCTTCCTACCCCGCAGCTCAACCGGATCCTGCAGAGGGCGGTGCAGGTGACCGCGCCACCGATGGTGCATGGCCGGCGCATCAAGCTCAAATTCATCCACCAGGGAGGCAAGAACCCGCCGCTCCTGGTGATCCACGGCAATCAGACCGACTCGATGCCGGGCTACTATGTCCGCTACCTGTCCAATGTTTTTCGCGATGCGCTCGGTCTCGAAGGCACGCCGGTACGCATCGAATTCGTGCAAGGCACGAACCCCTATCAGGGCCGGAAGAACCGCCTTACGCCACGGCAGTTCGAGAAGCGCCAGCGGCTGCGGCGCATCGCCCGCAAGAAATTCGGATGATGCGGTCCCGGCACGCACCTGCGCGATTCACGTCCTTGCTTCGTGGGTCCCGGGCAGCCACTGAGCCAGATGCCCCACGGCCTGCCCGATCCCGAGCGGCACGGTTGGAGACGGGCGCGCCGTCGACCATAGTGCGGTGAGGGCGTCTCCGATATCGCCGCGCTCTAGCTGTGTGCGGCTGATTTCGGCACAACAGGCGTGCTCCTGCAGCCAGTGCACGAGAAACGGCTCCTCCGGCCAGCCCGGGCGTCGGATGTAGAGTACCGGGATACCGTTGCAGGCTGCCTCCGCAAAGATTCCATAACCCGGCTTGGTGACGAGCGCGTCGCAGCTGCACAGCAGATCCGGGAAGGACACCCCGAGTGCGTCGATGCCGACAAAATCGCGACGGTGCCGGGCCGTGTCCTGATCGGTTACCCAGCGGACCTTCGGAAGATGTGGCCAGCGGTCGAGGTCGATGGGCAGGGGGGTGCCTCCGGGAGTGACGATGACCAGCTGCTCGTCCTGGCGGAGCTGCAGCCGGGAACCGATCTCGGCGCGCCTCGGGATCCCACGTTGCGCAATTACGCCTGTCGGCCGGCCGTTGTGGATCCCCGGCATGGGCATGCTCGGCTCGATCTGCAGAAATGCGGCGGCGCTGTTGTAGGCAGCGAGCATCTGTCCGACGATCTGCGGCGCCTCGGGCCGTGTTCCGCAGTAGTGCTGGTAGATGTCCGCCCAGTTCAGGCAACACAACGCCACGGCCGGTATGCCGGCCGTGGCCGCGCCCGCCAGGGGCAGATAGGGCACGTCAGCCAGCACCAGATCGGGCGCAAGCGCGCGCAATCTCTGTGCCTCGTTCGCCACCTTCCGGTCCCAGTCGCGATGGAAAGTGCGGTAGGCCGCCGCGCTTTCTTCCACGCGCACATCCACGGCCGATTCCATGATCATGCCGAAATCGCTGGCTTCGGGCAGGTATTCCCAGTTCCCTGGAAGTCTGGCTTCCAGCAGGCGCCGCGGCAGCGCCGTGCGCAGGCTGATGCGTAGCGCGGGGTTGCGCCGGCGCAGCAGTTCGATGACCGGAAGGACCTGTGCGGCGTGCCCGTAGCCGTGCGCCGAGACTGAAACCAGGAGGTGTGCCGGCTGCGGCATTGCAGAATTGTCCGGGTTGGTCGGTTCAGCGCCGTCCGGCGCCGCAGTTGCGCGCGGCGGGACGCGGTGCGTCGGTGGCGGAGCTCCATCCGTCGCAGCTGCCCCTTGTCACTCTTCGGATTCCTCCACCAGCGCCTTCAGACGCCCGCGGGCCAGCAGCGCGCGAATCCGCTGGCCGGGCCGAAGCTGTGTGGCGTCCGAAACCAGTGCTCCGGTATCGTCGCGCTGGACGATGGCATAGCCCCGAGCAAGAGTTGCCAGCGGACTCAACGTGTCCAGTCGCCCCGAGGCAACGCCCAGACGGTGTCCGGCCCTCTCCAGCGTCTGCTGCATCGCCCGTGCGAGCCGTTCATGCTGATGCGCGAAACGGAGCTGGCTCTGGCGGAGCGGTGCCGCAGGCGAAAGCCGATGAAGACGTGCGGTCGTGGCCAGCACCGCGGCCGCTGCAGTGTTGCGTCTGGCGGTCTGGGCCAGGATCAGGCGCCGAGAGAGGTCGGTGAGGCGCTGGTGCAGGCGCTCGATCCGGTCTGCGGGGTGGATCAGGCGGGAGGCGAGCCAATCCAGCCGCTGCTGCGCGCCGCCCAGGCGGTCAGCCATGCGCCGGCGCAGTTGTTGCTCGAACGCGACGAACTCCGCCAGCCACTCCCGGAAATCTGGACTGAGCATGACTGCCGCCGCCGTCGGGGTCGGTGCGCGCGCATCGGCCACCAGGTCGGCAATGGTGAAGTCGGTTTCGTGGCCAACGCCGGACACGACCGGCAGCGGGCATTCGTACAGTGCCCGCGCCACAATCTCTTCGTTGAACGGCCAAAGGTCCTCGAGCGATCCGCCGCCGCGGGCGATGATCAGCGCGTCGCAATCGCGGCGCTCGCCGGCCAGCCGGATGGCGGCGGAGATTTTGTCTGCCGCCCCTTCCCCCTGCACGGGTACCGGGTAGATCAGCACTGATATCGGGGGGAAGCGGCGCGCCAGTGTCGTGATGATGTCGCGGATGACGGCGCCGGTCGGGGAGGTGATGACGCCGATGCGCTTCGGCAGCTGAGGCAGGGGCTTCTTGCGGGCGACATCGAACAGACCTTCCAGGGCAAGCCGGTTCTTCAGGGCCTCGAAAGCGCGCCGCAGCGCGCCTTCACCCGCTTCCTCGAGATGCTCGACAATAAGCTGGAACTCGCCGCGGCCCTCGTAGAGACTGATCCGGACGCGCAGCACCACATGCATGCCGTCCCTGGGTGTGCAGGCGAGAGTCCGCTGGCTGCTGCGGAACAGGGCGCAGCGAACCTGCGCCTGGCTGTCCTTGAGGGTGAAGTAGTAATGTCCAGACGAAGGGCGCGCAAAATTCGAGATTTCGCCTTCGATCCAAAGCAGCGGAAAACCGCTTTCCAGAACCGCTTTGGCTTCCCGCGTCAGACGCGAAACCGAATAGATCTCGCGCAACGGTGTGGCACCGGGCGCAGCAGGGACGGGATGACGGCTGACCATGGCGCAAACATAACGCCAGGCTACGAAATAGAGAAGCCCCGCGCCGCCGATCCTTTGCTCATCCTCCCGGGCAATCCATAAGTTGCTGAAAAAATGATCATGTTTTCTGGCGATGCGCGAGCGCTGCCCGGCAAGGGGCGCATTGAGCGCGGGTCAGCGGGAGTGAATTGGCAAGAGTCCCGCAGGCCCGCGACAATCGTCGAGGAAACCGGCAGCACGGTCGCTGGGGGCGCCTTGCGACCGTGGCCGAAATATCGCGCTTTCTGGGCCCCTAATGACCCGTCAGCCGATGCTTTTCCAGTCTGGCCGTTGGTGGGGTCATGGCCGCCGTTCGGTTGTGCCCTGCGACCGGGCGTACCCTGGAAACCCTGGCATACCCGGGGAAAGCAGCAGTGCGTCCCCGGTGGCTGCCGGTTTGCGCCGGGAGTTTGCTGTCAGGGCAGATAGGAGGGCTTCGCGTCGGCGCCGGCCTTGGCCTGCTGTTCGGCAAGTTTTACCTGCTGCAAAGCGGTTTGCGCAAGCTTCATGGCCTTGGCGCTTTTGCCTTCGCTGTTCAGTTTTTCGGCCTTTTTGACGTACTTTGCCGTGTTGATCCACAGGGCCACGTGCTCTTTGTGTGCACGGGCGACCGCCTGCTGTGCGGCGGCGATCGTGTCCGCTACGGATGCCTCCTTCGGGGCGACATGGGTGGCGCATCCGCCGGTAGCGAGAGCGAGGGTAGCCAGCAGCACCATTCTTTTCATCATCAGATTGCCTCCTCAGGTAGTGTTGGCCACAATTAAAGGGTAGCCAAGCGGCTACGTCAACCGAAAAAGTTTGCGCGCACTGCCTGTGCAGGGGGAATATTGCGCCCGGCAAAGACGTCGTTCGCCGCGACCGCAGAGCCTGTTTTCCGGCCTGTTTCATGGCGGACGACGGACCCGATGGACGCAGTGCCGGTCGCGGATCAGGCACCGAGATTCGTCGCACGGCACGTCCCGGATCGCGGTGGACGTCCGCCCCAGTTTACGGCTGCGGAGTCAATCCGTATAATGCGGCATGCGTATTGTCCAAGAAGCCCTGACCTTTGATGATGTGCTGTTGTTGCCGGCGCACTCGAAGGTGTTGCCAAAGGATGTCGACCTCTCCACTTCCCTGACCCGCAGCCTGCGCCTGAACATTCCGCTTCTGTCGGCGGCCATGGATACGGTCACCGAATCGCGCTCCGCCATCAGCCTCGCCCAGGAGGGCGGAGTGGGCATCATCCACAAGAACATGACCGCGCGGCGGCAGGCGGACGAGGTCCGCAAGGTCAAGAAGTTCGAAAGCGGGATCATCAGCGAGCCCATCACGACCACCCCCGATTCCACGGTGCGACAGGTGCTCGACCTCACGCGCGCACAGCGTATATCCGGTGTTCCGGTCACCCAGAACGGAAAGCTCGTCGGCATCGTGACCAGCCGCGACCTGCGTTTCGAAACCCGCTACGATGAGCCGGTCAGCCGCATCATGACTCCGAAGGATCGTCTGGTGACCGTGCGCGAAGGCGCCAGCCGCGAGGAGATCCTGGGGCTTCTGCACGCGCACCGGATCGAGAAGATCCTGGTGGTGGACGAGAAGTTTGGTCTCAAAGGCCTCATCACCGTCAAGGATATCCAGAAATCCAGCGAATATCCGCGCTCGGCCAAGGATGCAGCCGGACGCCTGATCGCCGGAGCCGCAGTCGGGGTCGGAAAGGGCACCGAAGACCGCGTGGAGCAGCTGATTGAGGCTGAAGTCGACGTGATCGTGGTGGATACCGCCCATGGACACTCTCAGGGGGTGATCGACCGCGTGCGCTGGATCAAGAAACATTTTCCCAGGATGCAGGTGGTCGGTGGCAATATCGCCACGGCATCCGCGGCGCAGGCGCTCCGCGATGCAGGCGCTGATGCGGTGAAGGTCGGCATCGGGCCCGGTTCGATCTGCACCACACGCATGGTGGCTGGCGTCGGGGTGCCGCAGATCACGGCCGTCGCCAATGTCGCCGACGCGCTGGTCAACAGCGACGTCTGCGTGATTGCCGATGGAGGCATCCGCTTCTCCGGAGACATCACCAAGGCGATTGCCGCCGGCGCCCATGCGGTCATGATCGGCAGCCTGCTGGCGGGCACCGACGAGTCTCCGGGCCAGATCGAGCTCTACCAGGGACGCTCCTACAAGACCTATCGCGGCATGGGTTCGCTCGGCGCCATGGGAGAAGGTTCCAGCGACCGGTATTTCCAGGAGGGCGCGAGCACCGAGAAGCTGGTTCCCGAAGGCGTGGAAGGACGCGTGCCTTACAAAGGTCCGATGGTGAACATCGTTCACCAGCTTATGGGTGGCCTGCGGGCCGGCATGGGTTATACGGGTTCGTCGACCCTGGAAGCACTGCGCACGCATGGCGAGTTCGTGCGGATCACCAATGCCGGCATCCGCGAGTCGCACGTGCACGATGTGTCCGTGACCAAGGAAGCACCGAACTACCAGCGGGATTAGACAGCAAAATGCAGGTCGTGAACCCCATGAATCCGGTTTCGCGCGCCGGCCCCGCATCGCACAGCTGCTGCCATGACTGATCCCCATTCCCAAAAGATACTCATTCTCGACTTCGGCGCGCAGTACACCCAGCTCATTGCCCGCAGGGTGCGCGAAGCCGGCGTGTATTGCGAAATCTATCCCTACGATCTGACGGAGGATGAAGTCCGCCGGTTCGCGCCGCGCGGCATCATTCTGTCCGGTGGTCCGGAATCGGTGACGGAGGCCGAAACGCCGCGTGCGCCGCAGACGGTGTTCGAGCTCGGCGTGCCGGTGCTCGGTATCTGCTATGGCCAGCAGACCATGGCCGCGCAGCTCGGCGGGGAAGTGGCCGGTGCGGACAAGCGCGAATTCGGTTACGCACGGGTGCGCATGCGCGGACACTCGCGGCTTTTCAAGGGCATTCGCGACGAAGTGGCGGAGGATGGACCGGAGTACCTGCACGTGTGGATGAGCCATGGTGACCGCGTGACCAGGCTGCCGCCCGGCTTCGCGGTGATCGGCTCGAGTGACGGGGCGCCCTTCGCCGGCATCGCCGACGAGACCCGTCAGTTTTATGGTGTCCAGTTTCACCCCGAGGTCACACACACCACCCAGGGGGCGGCGATCCTCGAGCGCTTTGTGCACGATATCTGCGGCTGCAGCGCGCTCTGGACGCCGGGGAACATTATCGAATCCATGGTGGGCGCGGTGCGCGCCCAGGTTGGCAGCGACGAGGTGGTGCTCGGTCTATCCGGTGGCGTGGATTCCTCGGTGGTTGCAGCACTCCTGCACCGTGCCATCGGCAGGCAGCTTACCTGCATCTTCGTCGACAATGGACTGCTGCGCTTGAATGAAGGCGACCAGGTGATGGCGACGTTTGCCGAACACATGGGGGTCAAGGTCATCCGGGTCGACGCCGAGAGCCGGTTTCTCGGCGTGCTGCGCGGCGTCTTCGATCCGGAACTGAAACGCAAAGCGATCGGTCGCGTGTTCATCGAGGTATTTGAGGAGGAGGCCGCAAAAATCAGCGGTGCGAAGTGGCTCGCCCAGGGAACGATCTATCCGGATGTGATCGAGTCGGCCGCGGCACGTACCAGGAAGGCGCACGTGATCAAATCGCACCACAATGTCGGCGGGCTGCCCGAGCGCATGCAACTGCGTCTTCTCGAGCCGCTGCGCGAGCTGTTCAAGGACGAGGTGCGTGCAATAGGCACCGAGCTTGGCCTGCCGCATGCCATGATCTACCGACATCCGTTTCCCGGACCGGGTCTGGGGGTGCGTATTCTCGGGGAAGTGAAGAAGGAGTACGCCGACATTCTGCGCAAGGCTGACGCCATCTATCTGGAGGAACTGTACCGGAACGGACTGTATGAAAAGATCAGTCAGGCGTTCGCGGTTTTTCTGCCGGTCCGGTCGGTGGCAGTGCTGGGCGATGCGCGTGCGTACGATTACGTGATTGCGCTGCGCGCGGTCGAGACCGTGGATTTCATGACAGCGCACTGGGCGCACCTGCCGTACGATGTTCTCGGACAAATTTCGAATCGCATCATCAATGAGGTCCGAGGTATATCGCGAGTGGTCTACGACATCTCAGGCAAGCCGCCCGCAACCATCGAGTGGGAGTGAGTGGTTTCTTGGCCTTGAAAGTTTCCTATTAAATATCAAATACTTGTCAAGTGTCGATGACGACTGTGGATACATAATCAACGACACGGACTTTTGAAGGCGAGCGATTGATATCGAAAGATTTTGTACGTTTCCGCTCTTGGCCGGGGCGTCTGCATCGCGCGAAGATTTGACGGTAAATCTGACGGTGGATTCTTCCTCGAAATATCGGTATCCGCGCTTACCGTCATATCCGCATGGCCCAGACGGTAAAATCAATTTGTTGCGCAGTAAATATCGATGTTTTTCGCTCAATTCGTCCATCGAGGAGAAACGAACTGCGCGATAAATAGGATGTCAGTCGGAAAATTTGTATCCTTCCGGTATCCGAAATCTATCGTCCGGGACAATGATTGCCGGTACCGAGTCCATGATTGAGCGCGATCCATTGTTGGAGTTGAAAGCTGAAAACGCACGACTGATCGCCCTGCTGGAAACAAACGGCATTCAGTGGCGCGCGCAGCCTGAGCGTGCAGTACCACCCGCTTCGACGCCGGAGCCTTCACGGCTTACCACGGACGAGAAGGTGGCACTGTTTCGCCGCTTGTTCCGGGGACGCATGGATGTCTACCCGGTTCGCTGGGAAAGCAAGACTTCGGCCAAGTCGGGTTACGCACCGGCCTGTGCCAACGAATGGCGCGCGGGTGTTTGCGAGAAGCCGCGAATCAAGTGCGGGGACTGCGGCAGCCGACTGCTAACCCCGCTATCGGATGCAGTCCTATACGACCATCTTGCCGGCAAGCACACAGTCGGTGTCTATCCTCTGCTGGAAGACGATACCTGTCATTTTCTCGCCATCGATTTCGACGAAGCCGAGTGGAAAGAAGATGCTCAGGCCTTCGTGCAATCATGTACCGAACTCGGTGTCTCGGCGGCTCTCGAAATTTCACGATCCGGCAAAGGGGCGCATGTCTGGGTGTTTTTCTCTGGCCGGGTGCCGGCGCGCGATGCCCGCCGCCTGGGCACGGCCATCATCAGCCATACCTGCTCGCGTACCCGGCAATTAAAGCTCGCGTCCTACGACCGCCTGTTCCCCAATCAGGACACGATGCCCAAGGGTGGCTTTGGCAACCTGATTGCCTTGCCACTGCAGAAAGTACCCCGCGAGAACGGTTGCAGTGTGTTCGTCGATGTAGCGCTGCGCCCATTCAACGATCAATGGGCGTTCCTCGCTGCAATCCAACCGATGGCGCCGCACGACATCGAGCCAACCATTCTGCGTGCTACAGGTGGAGCACATCCATTGGATGTCACATTCATCGACGAAGAAGATATGGCGAAGCCCTGGCTGCGTTCGACGCCGTCGGCGATAAAGTTGTCGGGGTCTTCCATGCCCAGGTCTCTTACCGTGACGCTGGCCAATCTCATCTACTTCGAGAAGGCGCAGTTGCCACAGGTGCTGGCGAACCGCCTGATCCGCCTCGCCGCGTTCCAGAACCCGGAGTTCTACAAGGCGCAGGCGATGCGGCTGTCGGTCTGGGACAAACCGCGCGTGATTGGCTGTGCCGAGAACTATCCGCGGCACATCGCCTTGCCACGCGGATGCTTGGATGCCGTGCAGGAATTGCTGAGAGACAACGGCATCCGCTGCGAGCTGCGCGACGAGCGCTACGGTGGCGAGCCGCTGGACGTCAGCTTCGTCGGCAAGTTGCGCCCGGATCAGCAAACGGCGGTCACCGCAATGCTGGGCTATGACGCAGGGGTATTGTGCGCGCCCACCGCTTTTGGGAAGACGATCGCGGCGGCAGCGATGATCGCCAACCGCGGTGCGAACACGCTGGTGCTGGTGCATCGCACGGAGCTGCTCAAGCAGTGGCAGGCGCGTCTGCAGTCCTTCCTTGGCATCGGCAAGGGCACGATCGGCACAATCGGTGGCGGCAAGGCCAGGCCCACAGGGAAGATTGATATTGCGGTGATGCAGTCTCTGTCGCGCCAGGGCGAGGTGAACCCGCTGGTCGAGAACTACGGTCACGTCATCGTGGACGAATGCCACCATGTTGGTGCGGTGTCGTTCGACGCCATTCTGAAGCGCACCAAGGCGAAATACGTGCTCGGCCTCACCGCCACGCCGATCCGTCGCGACGGCCAGCAACCGATCATCTTCATGCAATGCGGGCCGACTCGGCATACGGCGGCAAGGCCTGCGGGTGCCCCGCACGACCTGGAGGTGGTGCCGTATTCGCTGCACGCGTGCATCGACCTGCCGCTCGAAGCAGGGATTCAGGATGTGTTCCGGCACCTCGCCAACGATCAGGGCCGAGCAGCCACCATTGCGGGCGAAATCGGACGCGCCTTCAGCCAGGGTCGGAAGGTGCTGGTGCTGACCGAGCGTACCGACCATCTCGAAGCCATTTCGGCGGCGTTGGCTGGAAAGATTCCAGAACTGTTCGTCCTGCACGGCCGAATGTCACGAAAGCAGCGGGCGGTGCTTGTTGGGCAACTCGAGGCTTTACCCTCGGAAGCGCCGCGCGTACTGCTCGCGACCGGCAAGCTGGTGGGGGAGGGGTTCGACCATCCGCCGCTGGACACCTTGGTGCTGGCGATGCCGGTATCGTGGAAGGGTACTTTGCAACAGTATGCTGGCCGGCTGCACCGGGAGCATGCCGACAAGACCGACGTGCGGATCATCGATTTCGTGGACACGGGCCACCCGGCGCTGCTGCGGATGTGGGACAAGCGCCGGCGCGGATACGCGGCCATGGGATATCGAATCGGCGCATGAATGCCATCGATCGCATCGCCCGATGCCCAAGCTATTCGTGATCAATATGCCGCAAGTGGAAATAGCGCCATTTCGCAAAAGGTGAATCGTAATGAGCGAATCCCAATACTACGAATTCGTCGCCATCGACGAGCCACTGACCGCGAAGCAGATGGTGGAACTGCGCGTGCGCTCGTCGATCTATGCGCTGTGCGCAGCCCGAGTCGACTTCGATCGGAAGCTGGTTCAGTCCATGGCCCGGCATGGAAAACGCGGCGCCCTGGTTCGGGGCCTCGCCGATGCGGGCCTCTGGTAGAAGTCTTCGCGACGATGAAAGCGAAAAGACGACGAAGTTCACCGCGGGATACCTGGATAAACTCATCAAGGAGGCGACCACGGATGCCTACAACGAATCGGAGCAGGCTGGCGGGTTCTTCGTCATGATTGAAGAGAATCTTTCCCTGCCATTCGTGACCCAGGTGCTTGGGCAGGC
The DNA here is from genome assembly GCA_021819085.1 of Pseudomonadota bacterium. GTDB lineage: Bacteria > Pseudomonadota > Gammaproteobacteria > Acidiferrobacterales > UBA6901 > JAJYCY01. The sequence continues at coordinate 36,947 of JAKASJ010000007.1, forward strand.
AGTGACCGTGGCCAAGGTCGATATCACCGGCCGCGACCAGATCGTCGCTATTTGCGTGCATGGAAATCCACTCAGGCAATCCCGATCCTCGATCTGCCGATGCCTGATCCGCCGCCAGAGGGAGCGGAATGGATTGACGCTTACCGCCGCTGGTGCGGGAATCGATGGAAGTGGTCAGTCGTTCAGCGCGTCAACCGATGGCCAGCCTGACCGGTTTGCCGACGCGGCTGAGCATTTCCACCAGCGTGTCGATGGTGAATTTGGCCGTCTTCTTGTTTACTACGTCAGACACGCGCGGACGCGAAACCATCAGGATCTCGGCCGCTTCGGCTTGCTTCAGGTGATGCTCGGCAATCCAGGTGGACAGCTCGTCCATCAACTGTTGCTTCAGCAATTGGGTGTCGTTGATCTGCTTGCGGGAGGCTGCCTGCAAGCGCTTGGCCTCAGCGGGCGCGAAGCCAAGCTCCAGGAAGAGGTTCGCTCCCGGCTTAGTCACATGGCGGATTTCGGTGTCGATCTTCATTTTCGTGCCTTTCTTGCGTTGACCACGGCGCGATAGCGCGCCTCGGCAATACCCTTGTCCTGCTTGCCGGTTGCCTGCGTCTTCTTCTGGAAGCAGTGCAGGACATACACGGCTTCCTCGAACTTGGCGACGTACATCACCCGATAGATGCCGCTGGCCTCCCGAATGCGGATTTCCCTGGTGCCGGCTCCGACATCATCGAACGGTTTCCAGTCATCCGGGTCCAACCCAACTTGGACCTTGCCCAACTGGAAACCAGCGGAGCGACGCGGGTCGTCCGGGAATGCCAACAAGTCGTCGTAGGCGGAACCCACCCAGCGAATCTCTTTTTCGTCGCTCATTGCTTCACTTCGTATAAAATTTTATACACATCGAGAACGGAAGTCAAACGCTTCAAGCGGGGTACGTATTGGGCCGGTGCTCCGGCAAACGCATCGTCCATCATCGTATGCTTTACAGTCCGGTGCGATACCGCGCACCCTTGGGCGCGAACGTACCATCCGCAAAAATAAGCGCGGCGACTTGGCTTGGCAGACGTGCGATATCGAGATAGGTCCGATTCATGGCTTGAGCACCAACAGTCCCTCGGCGGAGCGGGATACCCAAGCTCGGTCGCTGCCGGTCGGCAGTTGCGCGGCATCCAGCTTGGTGGCCCAGGGCAGGGCCAGTTCGCGTCCAAGCTGCAGGCACAGGCGCACTGTCTTGACGCTGGAGCAGCGTTGGAGCAAATCGTGCAGTACGACGGCGCGCAGGTTGTAGGCGCTCTCGGTGAGTTCGCGCGCTTCCTGCAGCGGTTGACGCACGCCCACCTCGCTGAGCACTTCCAGCAGCGCGCGTTCTGGTGTCGAGACTCGGGGCGTGCCGCCACGCTTTTCGAACGGTCCGGCATGAAGCGGATCGGTTGATGGCTCGTCGAATAGGCGCTTGCGGTGATACTCCGCCGGGAAGCGTTCAGTGAACCAGTCGGGCAGGCGGCCCGCTGTCCAACCATATAAAATATAAGACCGGCTGTTGTGATAGGTAGTGCCTCACGCCATACCAGTCGAGGGCGGACTTGCCGCCAACGTGCAATCCATCGACGGCGCGTTGCAGCAGGATCAGACTGGGGTGCAGTTCCAGCGTATCGGTGGGGCGGCAGTACACCCCGCGCGCCAGACGGAAAAGCCAGCCGACGCGCACGTAGTGGACGGCCAAGTCGGCAGAGATGCCCTGTACCGCCAGGTCTTCCGATGTGAGAGGGGTTCCCGGCACCCATTGTCTGTAGAGGGTGTTTAGCTTGGTTCTTTCAGCCGTAGCCATGCTACGGCACGTATCACCATTTCAAACGACCAGCAAGTTTTATTTAATGGATTGAATCGTAGTTGTGCTACGATATGTCTAAATTCTTCAAAAGAAGTGCTCCGGGTCGCTCGTGGCGATAGTTGACGATTGATGCGCTGGAGTAGCCGCCCGTCAAACCAAGTCCATCGTCCGCGCCAGCAAATGCGTTCGTTTTTCGACGGTAAAAGTGACGGTAAAGTGCGATGGTCATAACAACGAAAGCCAAGTTCCATGAGGGTTTCCGGCATTCGGAAACAATCGAGTGGGAGTGACCAAGTAATGTATGCAAAACTCCGAACAGTTCGCGGAGTTTTGCATATGCCATGACTTCCCTCGATACCGGGCGCGACGATCTGCTTGCCTGGGGCCGCGCCTGCTTCTCCGGGAGGGCGGGGGTTTCGTCCGTGACTTGACCGAGGCGTTTTATCCGAAAACCATATCCTTCCGTGCGCCGTTAATGCCGTTCATGCGCATAGCCTGTCCGATTCCGCATCCTGGAGACCAGTATCGGAAGCGCCATCCGCATAATGACATGGGATGGAAGGAAGTGTGTCTGGCGTCTTTGTGGTTTTGACCTCGCCCATCAGGACACCGTTGCCCGCTGAACGACATTGCCTGACTTAAGCCCGACCGGGAGATCAGCCGCATGGGCCTGAATGCAGATTTTTCCCAGCGTGCCGCCGTTCATGCGGCCGGTCTCCCGTGGATGCCATCGCCCACCCCCGGCGTTGCGCGTCGCATGCTGGATCGCATCGGCGCAGAGGTTGCACGCGCCACGACGATCGTACGTTACGCGCCCGGCTCGCACTTCTCCGCCCATACACATGATGGCGGGGAGGAAATTCTTGTTCTTGAAGGCGTATTTTCCGACGAGCGCGGCGATTATCCGGTGGGAACATACATCCGGAATCCGCCAACCTCGCATCATACGCCGGGATCGGACCAGGGCTGCACGATCTTTGTCAAGCTTTGGCAATTTGACCTGAACGACCGGACCGGTGTGCGCATCGACACGGGCACTCGCCAATATCTGTCCGCGCCAGGGCGCCCTGGTGCTGAAGTCATGCCGCTGTTCCGGGATGACCGGGAGGATGTGCGTCTGGAACGCTGGATGGCAGGTACCGAAATCGTTTTGCCGGCGCCGGGCGGGATGGAGATTCTGGTCCTCGAGGGAGACTTCATCGAGGGTGGAGAGACGTTCGAATGGCTGGGCTGGCTGCGCCTCCCTGCGGGCTCCACGTTCCGCGGCACGGCAGGCGCGTGCGGCGCGAAGCTTTGGATGAAGGCGGGCCATCTCGCCCGGGTACAGACTGCGCCTGCGCCAGGCGCTTGAGCAGCTTACGTCCGGGGGGTCGCATTGATGCGAACAGATGTGGTCGTCGTGGGCGCCGGTCTCAGCGGCTTGTGTGCTGCGGCGTTGCTGACCCGTCTGGGTGTTCGGTGCGTCGTGCTGGAGGCGCGGGATCGAATCGGCGGGCGTATCTACTCCGTCCCGTCCGGTGCCGGAGGTGCCGAAAGCGCGCGCTATGATCTCGGCCCGGCATGGTTTTGGCCGGATATCCAGCCCCGCATGCGACAGTGGGTGGATGAACTCGGTCTTTCCGTATTCCGGCAGCATGCAGACGGCGCTGTCCTGGTGGAGCGCCTCGGGTCCCAGCCGGCGCAGAAATACGAACGAGGCTTCGTTACCGAGCCACCTTCGATGCGGCTGGCTGGAGGCATGCAATCGCTGGTAGAGGCAGTGGCGGCAAGACTGCCGCAGGGCTGTGTGCAGTGCGGCGTGCGGGTGAGCCGCATCGGGTTCAGCGACATGGGGCTGGTTGGGGTCGAAGCGACCGGTGGTGGTACCGGCAATCTGACGATCAAGGCCGATCGCGTTATTCTCGCGCTTCCGCCGAGGCTCGTAGCCGGCCATATCGGATTTTTCCCCGCGTTGCCGTCCAGCCTGCGCAACGCTCTGGAGGTCGTCCCTACCTGGATGGCCGGACAGGCGAAAGTTCTGGTGGTCTACGAAAGTCCTTTCTGGAGGGAGCAGGGCCTGTCCGGGACAGTAAGCAGTTTCGTCGGACCCTTGGAGGAATTGCACGACGCATCGGTTCCGGATGGCCTGCCCGCGCTGTTCGGATTCGTCGGGCTCCCGGCGGGTGCGCGCAAGGCCATGGGGCTGGAGACGCTGAAGCAGTCGACCCTGGCGCAGCTTGCCCGTCTGTTCGGGCCGCAGGCAGCGCAACCGGTCGGTATTTATATTGCGGATTGGGCAATGGATCCTGACACCGCAATGCCGGCAGACTGCGAACCGCCGAGCGGGCATCCCGCCTATGGTCCCCTTCCGGAGCTTGCCGGATCTTGGGCCGGGCGTCTGATATTCGCAGGCACGGAAGTCGCCACAGAGCAAGGCGGTTATATGGAAGGCGCTATCGAGGCAGCGGCGGCCGCTGTTGAAAAGCTTACCGGGGCCACCTCGGCAACCCGGGTGTGGAATCCGGGTTTCTGATTTCGGTGGGCCAGATCGACCTGGCCCGCCGTGCGATGGATCTCCGTAGACGGCGGCACCGCACTGAGTGTCGCCCTGTCCTTCAGAATGAGCGGACTAAGGTTGCAACGGATCCCGATAGAGGTTGAGCAGCATCGGTTGTTCGAAAACATATTCACCATCATCTGAACGTCCGGCTTCAAACAGGTCTCGCACTTCGTCTGTTTCGACGCGCTCGCGACGGATGTTGTTGAAGGTGAGCCCCGTTACCCGCGCCACCATGGCCTCGAAATTGGGGTAGCGCGGAAATTGCATATACTGGAACCGCTCCTCGCTCCGGAACAATCGCATCGCTGTCCGACCGAGCGCCGCCTGGGCCTCGGTTCGAACCCGCGTTTCGTCGTGAAATGGACGCATGACCTTGAAATGTGTGCCCGTCATCCCTGGTTCCACCACGCAGAGGAAACCGGATTTCGGCTTGAGGATCCGGGCCGCCTCCCTGAGGGCTGCGTCCATGCGTTCAACCGGAACATGATGGAGTGAACGGAAGAAAAAAACGCCGTCGACCGAATCTTGCTCCAATGGCAGGTTTTCCGCCGCAGCCTCGATGAAGGTGAGTCCGGCCGTTGCGGGGGTTTCCCGGTTTTTGCGGGCCTGTATCGGGTCCGGCTCAGCTCCCAATACGGTTGCTCCCAGAGCGCAAAGTTCGCGCGCCACCTTGCCGGGACCGCAACCTACGTCGACGACACTCAATCCCTTGACGGATAGAAGTGCACCAACTGCGGCGATATCAGTCAGTTCGCCCAGACCTCGGCGTTCGTTGTTCATGGGTCAGCTTCCTGGTTTATCCTGTTGGTTCTGGCGGCGACCTTCAAGCGGATGTGACAAACTGGCAAACGCTTTCGCGCACCGCATTTGGCAACCGGAGTACCGCAGTCCCGGCGTGGCTTCTGCAACTTTGATCAGGCAGAAAACCGCACGTGATTCCGGTTCTGACGAAATAGCGGAGAGGCAGTCCGGCCGGAACGGAACACCCTGTTGGGTGTTTGTAACGATGGACGCGGGTTATCCTGCCCGCCACGGCAGGACGATAGGATACCATGACGCCATAGTGCGTGCCCCCGGAATGCACTTTTTGTGACGGTAATCGCGTTCGGGTCCGGAATTTTGAAAATTGCGAGGTCATTAAGAAGCAGTTCGATCAATATGTCATTGACCCTGCACGGGGAGTGAATATGCACCGTGATCGGAAAGAGGCGGGAGGTGAATGTGGTGGAAGTACCGGAAGCCAGCGGCTTGCAACTCGAGGCAGACGAAAAATGGATGCGCCGCGCGCTTGAGCTCGCGGCGCGCGCTGAGTCCGAAGGGGAGGTGCCGGTTGGTGCGCTTCTGGTGTCGGATGAGGAAGTTATTGGCGAGGGCTGGAACCGCCCGATTGGAAGCGGCGATCCGACTGCGCATGCCGAGATCGTGGCAATGCGCGCAGCTTCGGTCGCCCTCGGAAACTACCGGCTGACGGGTACGACGCTGTATGTCACCCTTGAACCCTGCCCGATGTGCGCCGGTGCCATGGTCTATGCACGCGTTGCACGGGTCGTGTATGGTGCTCGCGATCCGCTGGCGGGAGCCGCCGGCTCGGTGTTTGAAATCTTCAATGCACCCAGCCTGAATCATCATCCGCAGAGCTTTGGCGGAGTGCTGGAGGAAGAGTGCCGATCAGTCCTCAAAGCCTTTTTCAAGGCACGTCGGAGTTGAACGTGACCGGACAGGGATTCAGGGCGACTGTCTCCTGGCGCAGGGGACGGTAGGCGGCGCCTGTGCCGGCCGACTGCCGGAGATCACCTGCAGGAGGTGTTCGCCCATCTTGCGACAGCCGAACCGCCATTCACCGTTCCAGCAGTAGTTCTGTTATCCATGCGGCGGCGCCGGTTTGCCAGCCAGCATCGCCTCGTCATGGTGTTTGTGAAATACGGTGTGTGGCAGAACGGTCGGAATTGGGGCAACGGTTGCGGAACGCCCCTGTCGGCATCATGAATGCAGCGATGGGATTTTGGCAGAGATCCGACTGCCGTACCTGAAGCCCGGGGCAGGCCCATATGCTTGCGGTCACATCGCCGGCGCCCGGAGGTGGAGCGCGTCGTTGTGTTCACGTGCCCTGAGTTCGCGATCCAGTTTTACGAGCATGTCATAATAGATTCGAATCCGCTTCACATACTCCACTGGCTCGTAGCCGCGCGCATAACCGTATTTGGTCTTGCTGTACCACGCGTGTATTGCCAGGAGCGGGAGGCGTTTTCGAACATCTTTCCATTTGTCCGGGTTTCCGCCCTGCTGTTGCGTGAGGATGCGTGCATCCTCCAGATGGTTGATGCCGACATTGTAGGCCGCCAGCGCCATCCAGGTGCGGTCAGGCTCCGGGATGTGGGACGGAAGCTGGTTGATCATGTCGCGGATGTATTCCGCCCCTCCGTCAATGCTGCCCGCAGGACTGAGCGGGTCGGTGATATGCAAGTTGTCCGCGGTCGGCACGGTCAGCATCATGATGCCGCGCACGCCCGTGGGTGACACTGCGGCCGGATTCCAGAAGGATTCCTGATAGGCCATGGCTGCGAGCAGTCTCCAGTCGATACCGTATTTCTTTCCGGAAGCCTCGAATAAGGGCTCATAGATCGGCAGCGTGGTTTTGATCTTCTGCCTGTAGGCAGCGATATTCATGGGGGTGAAGTTGTTCGTGGCGCCGTAGTAACGCTGTATCAGACGGGCCAGTTCGCCCGAACGACGCATGTCATCGAGGAACTTCACCGCCGCATTGTACAGGCTGTTGTCGTTGCTGATCGGGAAGGCCCAGGCGAGATTCTCGGGCGGGTTCAGGTTGAAAGCGACCTTGAGGTCGGGATAGAACTGGCGGCTTAGCGTGACTATGTTGGAGTCGGCGATTGTGAATAACGCCTTTTTCTGCTGCACCTTGATCAGCAGGTCCTCGGCCTCCGCGTCATGTACGGATTTCCACTGCAGGCCGGGATAGCGCAGCTTGAGTAGTCTGAGTTGCTCGACGTAGCTGCTTCCAGCCACAACCTCGAGTGTCTGTCCCTGTAGTGCAGCGAGACTCTTTGGGGGCACAGTGCCGGCACGATAGACAATTTGTTCGTGCACCTGCTGGTATGGCGGCGTGAAGCGCACGATCTTGAGGCGGTCAGGGGTGACAGCGAGTCCGGCAGCGGCAAAGTCGGCCTGATTGTTTGCGATCATCGGAACGATGTCGCGCGAGCGGTCGGCGACCTCAATGCGCAGCGACACACCCAGGTGCTTTGCAAAGGCCTTGGCGAGGTCGTATTCGATCCCGGCCGGTCCGACCGGTCCCTGGTAATAGGTGGTCGGACTGTTTCGGGTCAGGACCAGGATCTCGCCGGCCTTTTTCACCATTTGAAGCTTGCTTTCGCCAAACGGGGTACAGGCGGACAGAATGCCCGATGCGAGCAGTAATGCCCCAATGGTTATGCCAACCGTACGGTTTATCGGTAGTTTCGAAGGCATCTGTTAAATTATAAGCCAGAAGCGGTTGTCTCGCGCCCCGAGTTTACGTAAGCTACACGCCCCTGGAGAGGTACCGAAGCGGTCATACCGGCGCAGACTCGAAATCTGTTGGGGGCTTACGCCCCACGTGGGTTCGAATCCCACCCTCTCCGCCAGACATCCCGTATTCATGCTTCTTTTCAGGAAATTTTTGTTCTTCCCCGCCCACCCCTGCCCGCGAGGGTGAGATCGCATGGGACAAACAACCTTGGTTGTGCAGGATGCAAGACCCCCGAAAGTCGAAGCGGCGGAATTGCCGATGATCCCAAAAGAACCAGGCCAGGCGCGGAAAACCGGCAAGGGCTGATGCGCTGGACGAATCGCTTCCTGAAGCGAACGCATGGAAATTGCGCTCGTTTTACGGAAGAAACGGCACGCAAGCCGGTGCTGGGCACTCGGGAATAATCTCAGACCGGTGTTAGGCACCGAAGTTTTTGCAGAAATCGTTTTTGATTTGGAGTAATTGTCAAACAACAGGATACGGGAAAAGATTGGCCATGCCGCAACGGGTGACGACCGGGGCGATGATGATGTGCACGTTCGGCGTGGCACCAGGCACGCCCAGTGTGTTGCCGGACAGTCGAACGATGGCAGGAGGGCTGCCCGCTGCCAACATCATGGACTACGTACCCATGGTAGATATTGCGCCGTTTGGCATGTGTATGTCCCCGTAGAACCAGACGGTTGCCGCGGCCACTGCTGCGGCCATGGGTGTCCTGACACCCACATGCCATGCGTTCCGGTGACCGCTGCACCGTGGGCTCCAGGATCACCGACCGTCATGGTTGGCGGGATGCCCGCGCTCAGCCGTACCTGCCGGTGCACCTGCAGCTGGGGTGGCACGATCCGTATTAATTTCCCCGGCCAGGTCGAAACCCGCGTGGCATAAGCCCAGGGTTGATTGCCTTGCACCCCGATCATGAATGATCTTCCCGCACCCGCTCGATAAGCCACTCCATGAACCGACGGCTGGACATCTGCGTGTCGACCCCGGTATGAACCTGAGTATGCCAGCCGGCGGCCTCGCTGTCCGACAAACCCTGTTCCTGTAGAAACCTCGTCACCGGGCAGTCCGGCAGGCTGCGCGGCGCTGCCTGCACACCCATGGCAATGCGACGCATGCCCAGCCAGTGATGCGCCAGCGCACCCACGAACGTCTGGATACTGTCGGAGGGGGTTGGCAATTTGAAGGATTGGCTCCATGCCAGAACCTGGTCGGCCGGTATCGGCCTGGCCAGACCATAGCCTTGACCGAGTGGCGCACCCAGAATGCGGGCGACTTCGATGATGCCATTATCCTCAAGTCCTTCAACTACTACCTCGCGGTCGAGGTCGAGTCCTACCTGGATAATGGCCCGCACCAGGCTCAGGGTATGAATGGGGTCCTGGCGGATACGCAAGAGCAGACTCTTGTCGATCTTTATGGTTTCGAACGGCAGGCTTGCCAGACGTCTCAGGCTGCTGTGGCCGGAGCCCAGATCGTCCATGGCCAGATTCACCCCGAGTTTCAGTAACCGGTCGAGCGCTTCGGCCTGCAACGGATGATCCATGCCCTGGCTTTCAAGCAGTTCAAACGTTATGCGTTGCGGGGAGATGCCGAAACGCAGCAGGGCGTCCTGCACCCAACCGGGGCAATCTGCATCCAGCAGTGTGCTGGGCGGCAGATTGACGGAAGCGCCCGGAGTGAGGCCCTGCGCATCCCAGCGCACAAGCTGTTCGAGGACCTCATCCAATCCCATGCGAAACAGCCGGTCGAGTTCGACATCGCCCAATAGCGGCAGGAATTCCCCGGGTCGGATGATCTGGTCATCAGGACACTGCAGGCGGGCCAAAGCCTCGACCTTGACCAGGCGGCCCGTGTGCAGATCGACCACCGGCTGCATGTACATGCGCAGCCCTCCGTCAAACAGCTGCTGCCGGTACCGTTGCGCAATCTCCTGGGACAGTACGGTCTGGGAAACCAGTACGCTGCAGCGTTGCCAGATTTGTCCCCATCGTTGCTGCAGGTTGCGCGAAAACTGCTGCATCCAGTTTGCATTGAACTGATTGGGGTAGCCGCCATGAATCGCCAGGATGAGCACCACGCGGCCCCGATCGTCCAACACCGGTACAGCCAGCATGCTGCGTACCCCCATCGCCGAAAGTCTGTCCTGCCACAGTCGGGTGCGCTCATCGTAGGCGAAAGAATCCGACTGCTGCAGGGTTGCGCTGCGCCAGGCAGCGGCTACCAGCCCGCGGCCACCGGGAGTCTGGGCGTCAAGTACCGGTTCAAAACCCGGGGTACGAAGGACCTTGATCAGTTCGCTGGCAATCTGGCCACGACTTGCCTCGATCTGGAATACGCCATGCTGATCCGGGCGCATGATCTCACAGGCCAAAACGCCTGGCAGGGCCCAAAGGGCACCAAGTTCCGCCTGGGCCGCGTCCTTCCACAGCGCCCCTACGGCCGGCAGCGGCGCCGCCAATACCTGAAGGTAACAGTCCATGATGCGGTCCCCTTCCAGCATCTCGGACTGAATGTCGTCCTGCAAGCGGGTATCGGTGGCAAGCAGGAGCCGGTAACGATCGCGCGCGGTGAGATGAACCAGCGTAAGGTGTGCGCTGAGCAGTCTCCGGTAGAGCGCGAGTGATTGCACCATCAGGGCAGGGCCGATCCCGGTCAGGGTGTGTGCCCGTCCGAGGTGGCGTGCACGCTCGAGGATCATCGTGCGGGTCGTACCGGGGTCGAACAGAAAGCGCAGATGCTCACCCTGACGGACCATGAGGGCCTGTAACTCCGGTCCGCTCAGGGTAGCCAGTATGGCGTGTGCCAGAGGGTTTTGCGCAAGTTCGTCATAAAACGTCTGGACGAACTGTTGGGTGGTCTCCAGCAAATGGGCCTGGACCTTGCCGAGCAAGGCGGCGGCCTCGCCACCGTAAACATCGAATGCTGCCTCGCGCTCGGGCTCGGCCGCGCTGGTGGCGGCCAGACGCCACCAATGCACGCGGTCATGCTTGTGCAGCTTGGCCTGGTACATCGCTACATCGGCCTGACGAAGGAGCGCATCGGCATCTTCGCCATCAATGGGAAACAGGGCCAGGCCCAGAGTCATGTCTACTCTGGCCTGATGCCCGCCAGGCATATCGAAGGAGGATTCCACCGCCTGGTGCAGACGATCGAGTACTGCGATGAGTTGCTGGGAACCCTGCAGATCATCGATCTCCTCGATGATGACGACGAACTCGTCGCCTCCGAGTATGACGAGCAGGTCCGACTCCCGCAGCCCGGACTGCAGGCGCCCCACCAGTTTCTGCAGCAGACGGTCTCCGGCCTCATGGCCCCAGGTATCATTGATGGGTTTGAAGTCGTCCAGATCGATGATCCCCACGGCAAGTCGGCTGCCCGTACGGCGCGCCCGGGCGATGGCTTGCGGCAGGTGCTGATCAAGAGCCCGACGGTTGGGAATTCCGGTTAAAACGTCGTGCAGGGCCTGGAACTCCAGCCGTTCGCTCAGCTCGCGTAAGTGGGTGATGTCGCGCAGCACGCCCACGAAATGGGTGATCCGGCCGGCGGGATCGCGCACCGGATCGACCGTGAGCAGGTTCCAGAAGGCTTCTCCATCCTTGCGGTAATTGAGAATCTCGCCTCGGAATGACTCACCTGCGCTCAATAGGCGGGAACGTTGTGCGATTGTTTCCGGATCTGTATCGCTTCCCTGCATGACGTGCCAGTCGAAAGTGCACATCTCTGCGGCGGTATAGCCGGTAATTGCCGTGAAGGCGTCATTCACGTAAGTCGTGCGCTGCTGTGCATCGCTGATAATGACGCCGTCACTGACTGCAGCCAGGGCATTGGCCAGGAGTGCCTGGTTCTGGAGCAGATCGAGGCGATCCAGTCCATGGGAGATGTCCAGAGCCAGCTCTTCCAGCAGGGCCTTGAGTTCAGTATCAAAGACCTGCTTTTCGGCGTGATACACGGAAAAGACGGCCCAGACAGCGCCGTGTCTGCGGATGAGTACCGATGCGCAGGACTGCAGACCAAAGCGCCGAGCGAGATCCGCCCAGGGTCTCTGAAATGGGGTGTGCGCCATGGACTGGATGTAATACGACCGGCCTTCTCGCCAGGCGCGCCCGGCCATTCCCTGGCCTTGCGGGGTATCGGGGTCGATGGACATCACCAGTCCGTCCGTGTAGCCCGTCTCACCGTCTGCCGCAAGGATCGAGAAGTGTCCCTGGGGGTCCGGTTGGGCGATGAAGGCGAGTTTAAGCTTCGCGTATTGCACGGCGAGTTGGCAGATGGACTGCAGCAGACCGAATTCATCCTCCGCGCCGGCCATGGCCTGATTGACCTGGGCCAGCAGCGCATTGAAATCTGCTAGGTGTTGCACGTGCCGGGCGCCGGTCTCACGCTGCCGCATGAGGGCCATAATGCCGAAGGCCGCAGCGCTGAGCAGCAGGAGCGTCGTTCCCTCCAGTGCCCAGCGCAGCCACGCGGACTGCAGGTAGGTTTGCCGTATCAGCTCAGGCGACCAGGCTGCATGCACTGCCAGCGGATAATCCGGAACCGCAATCCACGTGCCCCGGGATCCCGGAGGTTTGGTCGTGAACTGCACGTGTCCGTTATTCAAAATGCCCAGAACACGCCCATCTCGCGTGTCGAGCACGCTGAAGATCCATCTCGAATGTGTCCGGGGATCGCTCAGCAGTTGATCCAGCCGGTAGGGCGTGCCGACAAAATAGCGGGTCTGTCCGTCAGGGCCCCTGACCCGAACCCGCATGGTCAGGACATGCGTACCGACGCGGGCGGCATATCGATCCCGGCCCAGAAGGAAATCCGGGTTGCCGGCCAGCGGAAGGTACGCCGAGTTTGCATCGATGGATTTGCGATTCTGTGTCTGGGTGGACCACAGGATGGTATTGCCACCCTTCGCTTCAATGTTGAAGGCATAAAGGCTTGGATGCAGTGCCATGAAGCGGCGAAGAGTCTGTACGACCCAGGGAGCAGGTGACTCGGGGTTTGCCTCGGGGCCGAGCAAGGCGACGGCTGCCAGCTGCAGTTCGTTGAATTGGGTGTTGAGCCGGCTGGCGATGCGACCGGCGTAGCTGGAAGCCGCGCGCCCTGCTTCCTGCCTGACCCGCGCCTGGGCCCGCTGGAGCTGTTGATATTCGGTCCAGAGACTGCCGGCCAGCAGTATCGCTACCGGCAGAGTCAGGAGCAGAAGTCGCCAGACGTGCTCCTTAAGGACTGGATGCGGCCAACTCATGAGGCCGGAAGCTGCTGTATGAGAGGTTTAACCCGTTCGGACGGAGACCAACGAATTTTCCGCTGGTCGTGGACTTTTTTGGCTGGGTGCCCCTTGTGAAAGGCATGCCGATGGCTGCATCCTGATTGTGCAGGTCGTCGGCATCCGGTTCCGGGCCGTTTGCCCCACGCCAGAATGAATCGCGGTCTTCGCCTGCATGGATCAACGAAACGCGCGGCTTCGCTCGATCGGTGCGCCCGGTACCCGTCGATATCCAGACGGAATCGTCTGTCGGGCTGTTTGAGCAAGCGTTTCATGAACCCTCCGAAAATTGAACGCATTGAACCGGACGTGCGATCCCTGGGAACGTCTGTTCTTGTCTCAGCCATCGCCCAGATCACGTTGCCGTCCAGGCGATGGCTGGCCAGACATGTGTGAATGATGCCGATTTCCAGCCTCGATTCGCCATTAGCCGCACAGCGGGTTTCTGCAGACTTATATGTCTCAGGGATGAAAGCAGCGCCCACGGTCACGAGCGATACTTCGACATGCAAAATCCGGGCCTGACCAGAATTGCTGCGACAGGATGTGTCCAGAGATAAAACGGCGAATTCAAGTGACAGGACATCGTAACAATAATAGTGCGTTCAACAGGCTGCGCCTGGTTACTCCCGGAGGCTGCTCCCAACGCTAGGGTCCCCGTGTGACCAATCTGCCATCGCAGCGGCACATCGATTTGTTTGCCGTCACCAGGCCTGTGTCACATGTGCGCGTCGCATCGGCCTGAAACGTTCCGGTAGGCATCGGCAGATGTGACTTGCCCGCGCAGCGCTCACGGTCCCGACCGCTCGGATTTGCGGGCGGTGCGTGGTTTCCGAGTGCCTGTCATCACGACGTGAGTATGCACTGTTTCAGTGAAATGATCAGTAATTCTGCCCCGGGCTCACCCTGCGGTTGATTGCAACCCCGGAACGCTTCCGTACGACGCCCGTCGGATAACCGTACGATTGCTGCGGCCTTGAGATTTTCGACGGTAACCAGGGCACTCTTGCCGTGGTCGAGGACTGACAGGCGGTTCAGTGTGTTCACGTTGGCATGCGGGTTTGCGTATACGGCCACTTCGCTAGTGTCTTCGCCCTGGCGCACCGGACTGTTGTGTCCTGCCAGTTCCTGCACGCCAGGTTTCGAGGCGCCCGCTTCCTGTGCCGTTAGGCGGGGCGATAAATGCGCCGACATCCCCGTGGCTGCCCCTGCGTTGCCGCCGGACTGGCTAATGTCAAAGTGATTCCGGAAAACATGCCGGGATAAACCAGGCCGGTGACCGGTTCCGCTCGGGCGAGAAATCGCATCAGACGGGTTTCTGAACATGAACGATCGTTCGTACCTGCCAACGGCATGCTGAATCTCCATGGCTGTTCGTGAAAATCATGAGGCTGGCGGTCGCGGCATAAGTTTACGCCCGAAGCTCCTGTCACGATCCTGTCCCCGGGGGTGCCGAGGTCCGCTGGGTGCGGGCGGACATCGAGCTGGCGTCCTTGCCGCAGCGCATGACGGAGTTGGGCAGCAAGATCGGAAAGGAAGTCGTGGAACATCATCACCAGTTCTGATTGCCGGCAAGAACCGCATCACCGCACCGAAGCCGGTGCCCACGATGCTGCTGAGGTTTAGATGGATTCCCATCTGTGCCATTGATTACAGACAGGCGTGCGCCTCGTAGAGTAAGAATGCCCGGGGGGAAAAAATTAAGAATGTTACCCCCTCTTTGTCCGAAGGATAGAGCGTCACCATCACCACCTTTACGAGGAGAAGAAATGGCAAGCCTTTCCGCAGACAGATTGTGCAGTACCCCCGCAGTTGCCGCGGCAATTACAACATTGGCGACGGGTGCCATGATGCTGGTCACCCGCGATGCGGGTGCCGTCACCATGGCTGTGCATGCGACCGCCCACGCGGCCACCGCCAGCCATGAGTTGGGGGTAATCGCCAGTGAACTGAAGCCCGCAAAGCCGGCGTACGCTACGTCGGTCGGCAAGTGGATCGCGCCTCTAATGTATATCGGCGCCTTTGCGCTGTTGGCGAACGGACTGATGCACCTGGATCCGGCGCGCAACAAGGCGAACGAAATAGGTGTCGGTATCATCACGGTTACGGCAGGCGTGATGTGGTGGCCGTTCCTGATCGCCATGATCGTGTCCCAGGGGTTGGGACCGCTCACCAACTTCGTGACCGGACTGGCGGGGATGTATGCATTTTTCTTCATTGCTCTCGGTTTGACGCAGATCTTCAAAATACCGAAGAAGCAACTGGGGGCAGTGGCCATCTTCATCGGCTGGCTGACGGCGGCCTATGCCTGGTACTTCCTGAAGACACCCGCGCCGGGCGGCGGGACCTGGGTTTATCATTTCACGATTGCGCTGGTGTGGTTCATCGCGATGAACTTGGCGGGTCTGTTCATGCAGGGGCGCATGAACGAAAAGCTGCTGGGGTGGGTGGTAACGTTTGCCGCGATCTACACTTTCGCGGTGCCGGCGCTGTTGTGGTCGATGCCGGCCGGCCACCAGGGGCCGTTCTGAAGTTTCCATAAGAACTCAACGAAGAGAGGAGATCGTCATGGTACCGTGGCCGCTTGTGATCATCGGAATCATTGGTTGGGTGCTTGCCGTCGGAGTCTGGATGTTCGCGTCCGAAAGCCCGCTCTAAGGCTTTGTTTTCACGGGCAAGTTCTGCGCATCGCGCTGTGATGTTCCCGCGGATCCTTCGCAGCCGTCATGAAGGGTCCGCGGCGCACCACCCCGGAAAGAGGGCGCCCTGTCCGATCGGTGCATGGAATGACCGTCGATTTTTCCGTGCGCCACGCGCGCAGACTTTGCTGCTGCCGCGGGCTTTCGCGGTGCGCCCCGAGCCATGACGTTGCCGCACGAGCGCTGGTCGGTCCGTTCAACGTCGGTGGCCATGCGATCTCGTTGCTGCATTGCCCGCCAATGGCCCCGGCAGCGTAGTTCTTGATCGGTTGAGTCCGCCGGCTTCGGATCATGGCAGTTGCTATGCGAATCAGTTACTCGATGCGGAGATCGGTCACGCGGCGATCGTCCCGGAACAAAGTGACCGGGGCGCCGGCATGATACAGACCGGATGTCTCTACAACAAATTCCGGATAGCGCCTGTGCAGATGTTGCGTGCAGGAAAAATGCCTGCACCGGTCGGCGATGGAACTTGATCCATGCCGCGCCCCTCGTGGCGAGAATCGGTGTCGCGGTGGTTTCCGGCAACGAGCTGCGTGTGATCTACCTGATGCGGGAAAGGTTAGGGCCCGACAGCACGCCGATCGTGCCGGTAAATCGGGATGCCGAGAGCGCATTGCGGCTCCGATTTTCGCAACGCGCTGTGGGCGTTCCACCTATGGCGTTTGCCGGGTACCGGGCGTGTCTGTGCTTCCGGGGCCAGGAACCACCGCTTGTGCCGGGATCCGACCGTGACATGGTTGCCTTTGTGGCCCGCATCCCCGGGGCCATCGGGTACGTCGCTGCAGGTACGCCATGACATGGGGCCAGGATCGTGGGGCGTCTGAAATGACGCCGGCAAATCTTTTCAGGCGGTCGATCGCGATCAGGATGTTCGCGCTGCTTGCAGGCATGTTTTTTATCACCTATTTCAGCATCTCGGCAATTGTCCTGACGAGTGTCAGCGCTCATCTGCGGAGCGCCGCGGTCCGCACGCACGTCGACGATGCCCGGCTGCAGCTGGGTAGCGTTGAACAGCTGTTTGCGCAGCAAACCACCGACGTCCGTGCGTGGTCCAGGCTCGATGTGATGAGCGATCTCGAGACGAACGATATCAACGGTCGCATTGCGCATGCCCTGCGGCAGATGAGCCGTGACTATGCGATTCCTGGCGCTCTTTATGCTTTCAACCAGTCCGGACAGCTCGTTGCAGCGAGTACCCACGTCCGGCATCCGCGTCTGCGCTTGCCAAACCGCTGGAAGCCCGGCCCGTCCGGGCACATCCGCTTCATCGACAAGGCCGTTGATCCCTATGCCGGTGATGAGGTCGTTGCGTTTAGCGCTGCGGTCTTTGCCGGCTATCCGCCGCGATCCAGGATCGGCACTCTCGTTCTCGCCTACCACTGGTCGGCGATATCGACGATTCTGTCATTGGCCAATGTTCGCCTTCTGATTGCGCGCCCGGACAGCGTGCCGATATTTTCCGAAGTCGGCAATCTGTCGCCGCAGGCCGTCCGGCAGGCTTTCGCCAGCACCCGCCTGACGACGGACGGGCGAACCTACGACGTCAGCCGGGTGGCTCCTGTTGCGGGCGTGTTCCCGCTGCGATGGAAAGTGCTTGTCGTCCCGTCCGGTGCCGATGTCACAGCGTCCATTCGCGGTGCGCTGGAGCAGATTGCCTTCTGGGGCGTTGTGCTCGCGGTTCCCATGGCGCTGTTGACCGCACTCGCAACCCGGCGGTTCATCGCGCCCATTCGGCGTCTCACGGCGGCGGCTATCGATATCAGCCATTCATCGGACACTTCCCGGCGGGTCGCGGTCGACCGCGCAGATGAGATCGGTGCGTTGCAGAGGGCGTTCAACTTGATGACTGCGCGGCTTCAGGAGACGCTCGACGAGCGTAAGCAGGCTGCGGCATCTGTGTCAGAGCTTAACGAGTCGCTGCAGAAGCTTGCCATGACTGACGCCCTGACGGGGTTGGCGAATCGTCGCGCTGCGGAAGCGCGCCTGAAGGAGGAATTTGCCGCGGCGCGGCGCGCAAACGCGTCGTTCTCGCTCGCGATCTTCGATCTCGATCATTTCAAGTCCGTTAATGACCGCTACGGGCATGATGCCGGTGACCATGTGCTGCAGCATTGCGCAACTGTGCTGCGGGACGCCCTTCGTGCCGGGGATTGGGCGGCCCGTTGGGGTGGCGAGGAGTTTCTGCTGGTCTTTCGCGATGCGGATCAGCCGGAAGCCTGCATTGCGGCAGAGCGGATCGGTCAGGCGCTGCGTGCGGCGATCGTCGACATCGATGGTATTTCGCTGACTGTTCGCGCCAGCGGCGGCATCAGCACCTTGCGTGCGGCGACACGCGATCTCGCCCAGATGCTTTCGGAAGCCGACCACTGCCTGTACGCGGCCAAAAGGCGTGGCCGCGACTGCGTAGTGCATGCCGGGCAGGTCGCCCGCGACTTCGCGTGGAAGACAAACGAGCTTCAGGAGGCCCTGCGGGAAGACCGTGTGGTTCCGGCTTACCAGGTGATCGTCGATCTTGCGACCGGTCGTCCCGTGGCCGAAGAAGTTCTGGCGCGGGTCGCCCTGCCGGGCGGACGGTTCGCGACAGCGGATGAATTCATCGAGGCAGCGGAAAACATAAACCTCGCCCATTGGGTGGACGCGGTGATTGCGCGACAGGCCATTGCCCGATGCGCCGGCCTCGTCGATGGACGGTCCGATAGATCGCGGCGGGCATATTTCCTGAACCTGTCGTCGCAGTTCCTCGCCCAGAAACAGCTCCTGGTGGAGTTGCTTCAGGATATCAAATCCGCTTTCCCGGTGTGCGCGCAAACGGGGGTCGGTGGTGCGAGCCCCATCGTACTCGAAATCACCAAGCGCCGGGCGCCTTCGGATATCCGTCGCCTGTGCGAAGAGCTCCAGCCGCTTCTCGACTTCGGATGCCGAATCGCCATTGACGATTTCGGCAGCGGTTTTTCCTCATTTGTCTACCTTGCGGAGCTGCCGGTGAGTTTTATCAAGATCGAAGGATGGATGGTGCGCAGCCTCAGCACCAACAAGAACATGCGGCGTATCATGGAGAACATCGCAGTGCTTGCCGATGGTCTCGGCATCATTACGGTCGCCGAATCGGTGGAGGACGCAACGGCGGCCCGGCTGTTGCGGGAGATCGGCATTGGTTGGGGGCAGGGGTATTACTTCGGGAAACCGCAATGCGACATCAGCAGCCGCGTTGCGCGGATCGATATGCACTGACCGGAGTGGTGACCGCCGGAGGGTGACGCGGACGGGGTGGTGCCAATCCTGCCGGAGTATTGCGTCCATATCCGTCCCGGCAGCGTGCGGCGATAGTGGTCGTGGCGCTCGGGTTGCAGTTTCTGAATTGTGCGTGAAAGGTAACTGGCCGGTACGCCGGACATCAGTCAGGGCTGTACGGCAGGGGGACGGTGTGCCACCGACCTTGTGCCCGGGCGCGGTGTCGGACCCGGACCTGACCTGCCGTCCTGCCACCGCATGGGGCGGCGCCGGTCGGCCGTACGCGGGATGATATGGGTCAGGTATTCGCAGTTGGGTGTTTTCAGACCGGTGGGCCTCTGGCCAAAGCGCAAAGGCGATGGGGTCATGAAGGTGGCGCCCACGGCGCACGGGGCAGGCAGAAAGGGCTTTGGTGATTCGCTTCTGTGCGCGGCCCGGTGCGAAGATAGGGCACGGTAGGGTGCATATTAATGTCAACGGACTAGTGACGATTTGCGGCATGACTGGTTGGATCGGAAGGGATAGCTGCAGATCGTTGCGGACCTCGCGAAGCCCGGCGGGCAGCCGGTGGCCCGACACCCGGCTGCCGTGAATTGCGCACCGGATCCTGTTGGTGCGGCCAAATTGCCGATATCCAGGCTTCCGCGCGGCACGGGCACCCGCTCCGGCACCGTGCATCGCAAAGGGCAACCAACCCATATGGCACAATTCCTGCATTCGATTTTAACGGACCCAGTTGCCATCTGTTCGTATCGTTGCGACATTTTCGCCAGGAGGCGGTCCGCCGTGCTCGCGTGCGGGATTTTCCGGAGAATGTCGTGATGCAACAGAAACATGGAATTTTTCCGGCAAGCGCATGGCTTATAAAGATCGAGACGCCAACGGCAGTCGGAAACTCCGGGCGGACAAGGGCGCTGCCGCGTCGCCACGGGTGTTTCTGGGGCGCCAGCCCATTCTTGACGGCAGGGAGCAGCTGATCGCTTTTGAGCTCCTGTTTCGCCATACCGAGGCGGCAGCAGGGGCGGTCATTGCCGATGAGGTCCAGGCCACAAGCCGCCTGCTCGTGAATACCTTCAGCCACTTCGGCATCGAACGCGTGCTCGGCGGCAAGCAGGCCTTCATCAATGTTTCCGCCTCCATGATCGAAAGCAGCGTGATCGAAGCACTTCCCCGCGAAACCTTTGTTCTGGAGATTCTCGAAAGCGTCAGACCCGATGCAGCAATCATTGCACGTTGCTGTGAGCTTCAGGCTGCCGGATACATGCTGGCGCTTGATGACTTCGTCTACCGGGAGGAACTTGAACCGCTGCTCGCGCTGGCCAGCTACGTCAAACTGGACATCCGGGCGCTTGGTGTTGAAGGCTGCGCACAGCAGCTGCCCAGACTGCGCGCGCGCGGCCTGACGGTCATCGCGGAGAAAGTCGAGACGCGCGAGGAATGGCGCGCCTGCCGTGATCTGAAGGTCGACGGGTACCAGGGATACTATTTTGCGCGCCCCGAGACGCTCAGCATGCGGCGCATAGACCCTTCGGTGCAGCGGCTTATGCAGCTGTTCAACCTTATCATGGGGGAGGCCGACAGTGCGCTGATCGAGCAGGAGTTCAAGCATGATGTCGCCTTGTCCTTCAACCTGTTGCGCTACATCAATTGCGTAGGCTTCAATTTGCTGCATCGTGTCGACTCCATCAAGCATGCCCTGGTCGTTCTCGGGCATGCGCGTCTGGCTCGCTGGGTGAGCCTGTTGCTGATGTCGCACAGCCGCAGCGATCAGCCCCAGGCGCTGTATAAAACCGCGCTGGTTCGAGCCCGAATGATCGAGCTGCTCGGGCGCAAACATCTGCCCGCTGCCGAGCAGGATTTTCTGTTCATGACGGGAATGTTTTCGCTGCTCGATGTGATTCTGGAAATGCCGCTGGCCGACTCGCTCGCCAATCTGACTCTTCCGCAGGCTGTGAACGACGCGCTACTTAGGGATTGTGGACCGTATGCCCCGTTCTTGAGGCTGTGCCGTGCCAGCGAAGACCCGGACTGCATGCCGCTCCCTCAGGTGATTCGGGCAGCCGGCGTCGAATTTCATGAAGTGAGCGTTGCCCACATGGAGGCGCTTGCGTGGGTTGACGGCCTGGAGCAAGTGCGTGCCTAGGTGACGGCTCTGTGGCGGCGAAGATCGAATCCCCGGTCCCGCAGGAGCTGAAGCGTCGGCTCGAGGCATTGGCCGACGAATGCCGCGCGTCCAGGATTTGAGCGGGCCGCACGTGCCCAGCTGCCGCCCGGTTTCAGTCCGGCTGATTCATACAGTTCCGGACGCGGATAATAAAACAGCTCGACGAACTGGCTGATCATCTTCTGGACGAGCGGCTTGAGAAAAAGGCGCGCCGGTGTTGAAAGGTCGAGCAATCTCCCTCGGAGTACCTCGAGCGCATAGGCGATATGGCGTGCCTCGTCGATGATGTGTGCGGTCGACATCTCGACTATGGTCGGACAGATATCGGCGTCATGCCGGCGCAGATAGCGGTTCAGGCGGTCCGGCATCTCTTCTCCGAGCAGAATCGCCAGCCAGAAACCCGCGGACTCCATCGGAGCATGACGCCCGAAAATGTCGGCCAGCAGAAACCGTGGGAGACGGCGGGGAGGGGTGGCGAGCCCGCTGCGCTCCATCAGTTCCACGAACATCAGGCTGTGGCCTGCTTCCTCGCGCAGTTCATGGAGCCGGTACCGGAGGTTTGCCCTGTCGTTACGGCGCGAACGCATGGTGTGTACGATCCGTTCCATGAAAATGCCCTCCAGCCACAGTCCGGCATCCACGAAATTCAGAAACTCGTACTGGGACAGGCGGCGACGGAGCTCCTCGGGGAGGGCCATGAAGGCGGGAACACCGTGCAAGGATATGGCTTCGGGCGGCAGCCAGAATTGGTCTGTGGTCAGAAGATCCCAGTGGATTTTCGCCAGCGGGTCATGATAGGGAGTGCTGTTGCGGCTTAACTGCTCCACAAGATTTGACGGGGAGTAGGGCTGCATGTGTAAAACCTTCGGTTGTTGCGACCCCCCGGACCGGTTGTCGGGAATACTCCATTGCGCCGGGGGCACGAGTAGTTTACCCTTGCCCGTCACGCCGGGGTAGCAAGCCCTGGATGTTTTTCCGGAGAGGTGTCCGAGCGGTTGAAGGAGCACGCCTGGAAAGTGTGTGTACGTCAAAAGCGTACCGAGGGTTCGAATCCCTCCCTCTCCGCCAACCCATTTTAACCTTGGTTGATTCCATTGAGAAACCCGTTAAGATACGGGTTTTCAAGGGTCGTTGTGGTACACGTGGGTGATACACCACACGGCCAGGAAAATCGACCGACATGCGTTATCAGACACGGCTGGTGCGGCGCGCGGGCGTGTATTGTTTCCGAGCCGGCGGACCTGCGTATCCATTATCACCCGCGACGCGAGATCAAGCGCTCGCTGCAGACCCGCAATCAGGCGGAGGCGGTGAGGCTCGTCCACTGCCTGTCGCTCGAGCTGGAACAGGGTTTTGAGTCGATCCGCCGGGTGCGGCGGCTAGCTGTTCGCGGACAGCGCCAACCGCATGCAGTCCAGCGACGGCGTGCACCTCATCAATGTCCCCGCCACCGAAGACCCGATCACCCCGATCGTCTACACCGTCCCGCTCCAGCCGCTTGCCTGCCACGTCGCCGTGCTCAAGGGCGCGGACGTGGATCAGCCGCGCAATCTCGCGAAGTCGGTGACGGTGGAGTAACCGCCCGCGTGTATTTTTTTGCGCGTTGTCGATCGTGAGGAATTGAGTTGCGCGAAGGACCGGACCAAAGGTTCCACCGCGCGATCCGTCGCCCGCTTGCCCGGACGACCGGCGACGTTTTGCGCTGGATTCATGCATCGAAGTATCCGGAATAATAATGGATCGTCCCTACGCAGGCCTGTTAGATGCTGAGTACAGCGGCATGGCACACCTCGGGCGGATCGTGAGAGATGCCTGGCGTGATCCCCTAGACGGAGACCTGCAAGGGCTGGATACCGGCCCAGATGCAGATCCTCTACGACAAGGTCTCGGCGGAATGGGAAAAGTCCGTCCACTTGCCGAGCCGCCTGCTGCCCGCGTTGGCCGAGCGCCATATGCGCATCCACAACGAAGCGATTGTGCGCGCCCGGGTCCTTGGCTGGGATGCCGAGCTGGGCGATGACCACTGACCCCGTTTTTCCATTGACCGGTACCTCACGATGCCGCTGGTTGATATGAAGGACATGCTGGACCACGCGTACCGCAACGGCTATGCCGTGGGGGCGTTCGACCTGGTGAGTCTCGACTTCCTCGAAGCCATTCTCATGGCCGCGGAGCGCGCGTGTTCTCCGGTCATCCTCAGTCTTGCCGAATCGCACTTCGAATATTACGACTTCGAGCTGGCCTTGGCCGCCACCGACGCCGGCGCGCGCCGCGCCGGCGTGCCCGTCGCGATCCATCTCGATCACGGCGCGAGCTATGAGTCGGCGGTGCTTGGCATCAATCTCGGCTGCAACGGCGTCATGGTGGACGCCTCGCACGAGGCCTTTGCCACGAACGCGGCGCTCACCCGTCGCGTGAGCGACATGGCGCATGCGTGCGGCGTGTGCGTCGAGGGTGAGCTCGGCTACGTGGCGGGCGTCGAGGGTGAGGACGCGGCCAAGCATCCGGGCGAGGTGGTGTACACATTGGTCGATGAGGCGTGCGCCTATGTCGAACGCACGCGGGTCGATTGCCTCGCCGTGTCGATCGGCACCGTGCACGGGCGATTGCGCGGGCCGCCGAAGCTCGACTTCGAGCGGCTGATGCGGATCAACGACGCCGTCAAGCTGCCACTCGTGATCCATGGCGACACCGGCCTGTCCGACGAACAATTCCATCGCCTGATTGCCCACGGCGTTACCAAGATCAATTACTACACGGCGCTATCCGACGCGGCCGCAGAGACGATACGCGCCAATGCACGCGCCGATGGCCTGTCCGGTTATACCGGGCTGGCGAAGGGCGTGCGCGAGGCGATCGCGGCCGAGGTCGAACGGTGCCAGCACGTATTCGGCGCCGCCGGCCGCGCCGCCGGGGTGTTGGCCGAATGCCGCTCGTGGCAATCGGTCGAACACGTCATCCTCTACAATGTCGAGGGTGTAGGTGACGCAGAGGTCGAGGCGATCATGGCGCGGGGTCGTGAGGTGTTGTCGCAAATCCCGGGCGTGCGCCGCGTGATCACGGGGCGGGCTGTGCTGGAGGACAAGCCGCGCTATTGTTTCTCGTGGCTGATCGAGTTTGCGCACCGCGCGGTTATCGACTCCTACCGCGATCATCCGCTACACCTGGACTTCGCCAATCGCGTGTTCCGGCCGATTGCGGGAGATCGCGTCAGCATCGACTACGTGTCGGTGGATCGCGTTGCCCCGCCTGTTGCGTCCCGGGTTTCGCCGCACGACGCACGCGGGTAAAAGCCCCCTCGACGTTTGCGACGCGGTTTCGGGGCGTTTTCCTGCCAGCCGACCCCGTTCGTGTCCGATTTCTGCGAGTCCGGCGCATCAGCGGCCGGAGCCGTCCGACTTCTTCTCTGGACGCGTGATGCGTGTAGCGCCGCGCGCCTCGGCGAGCTTGCGGTCCAGTTCCTCGGCGATATGGGGGCCTTCCTGGCGGACGAAATCAAGGAAGGACTGCGCGACGACCGACAGTTTGCGGCCCTTCGAATGCGCGAGGTACCAGTGGCGCTGTATTGGAAAGCCGAGTACGTCGAGCACGGTAATCGGTCCGTTCGTTCCTTCCAGGGCAAGCGAATGCAGCGACAGCACGCTGATGCCGAGGCCGGCGACCACCGCCTGTTTGATCGATTCATTGCTGGACAACTCCATGCGCACCACTGGGGCCGGCAAACCGTGTTCCTCGAGGAGGCGAAACAAGGCGTCGCGCGTGCCGGAGCCGGGTTCGCGCAGAACGAACGGCTCTTCCAAAAGGCGCTTGAGCGGAATGTTCAGCACACCGGAGAGCGGATGGTCGTGGCTCACCATGATCACCAGCGGGTTCGGCACCAGCGGGTGCGCCTCCACATCGAGCTCGGCGGGCGGTTGGCCGAGGATGTAGAGGTCGTCTTCGTGATTCTCGATGCGCTCGATCAGGCGCTCCCGATTTGTGACCTTGAGCGAGAAATCGATGCCGGGATGCAGGCGGCCGAACTGCCCGAGCAGGTGCGGCGCGAGATACTTGGCGGAGGTGATGACGGCGAGCCGCAGGCGGCCGCGCTTCACCCCTTTGAGATCGGCGACCTTCATTTCAAGATCGGCCATGGCGCGAAACACCTCCTGGCAGGCGGCGTAGACCTCGCGGCCTGTGTCGGTGAGGCGAATGCGAATGCCGGTTTGCTCGATGAGTGGCATGCCGACGGTATCGGCCAGCTTCTTGAGCTGCATCGAGACAGTCGGTTGCGCGAGATACAGTTCCTCGGCCGCGCGCGTGAAACTGCCGAGCCGTGCCACGGCCTCGAAGACCTGCAACTGGCGCAACGTGGTATGGCGAGCGAGGGCGCCAGCGAGACTGATGCGCGCACCGTCGTGATTCTGTTTCGTCACGGGGCCGTTGATATCGTGTTGGTCGCAATGATGGGCCAGTACACCCATTATAGGTACGCCCAGGGTATTTAGGAAATCAGATGAAGAAATTGAAGTCATAGATATTTATCTATAGCTCCATGCTCCCAGGCCATTACTTCCCTCATTCTCGCCCGCTCACCGCGTTACCGATACGCAAAGACCCGTACGGCAAAGGGTGTTAGGCAATCACGACCTGTCTCCCGATGTCCCAGATGAAGCCGCAGAGCTCGCGCGCGATGGCCGCGCACGCCTTGTTGTGATGGAGACCCAGGCGCACGCAGCCGGCGGAAGCGGCGACAGAGCCGCACCTGGGCCTTCCGGCCGTCTCAATGCGCTGCCGGATTGACCCTGAAGGCGCGGCTGCAGGGACTTCCCGACGCGCGGAGTAAAGCGGTAGTTCCAGGCGGCCTCGACCAGGATGCGGCGCACATGGCCACCACTACCTGTACCAGCCCCTCAGCGGCGCCGTCTTAATACCGGGCTGTGGCGGACGATATCGTCCAAGGCAGCCACGTTTAATCCCTGCTCCCTCATCCACACAGTAGGCAATATGAAGCGCACGCCTTGTCGCGTGGACGACGCACACGCGCTGGCATGATGCAGGTGCCGTAGCGCCGCGCGAGTTCCTCATAGCCTTCGGTCGCTTTGGCATCGTAGCGGTCGGGGCGCTTGACACCGGTGCGTAAATTGTCCGGAGTGGTGATGGCAGCGACCCCGTTGAAGAACTGATACATCCTGACGTGGCGGTCAAGCCACTCCGGCAACGTCTGTCCCAGGGTGGCATAGGCGAAGGTGTAGGAGCTCGCCCCGAGCGCTCCGACAAAAATCTGTGTGGCGATCTTCTCTCCCGTCACGGGGTCGATGAGCGCGATGCCGTCGCAGAAATCGACGAAGACTTTTTTGCCTGGGCGATGGTGCTGACGCATCACGACACAGAGCATTTTTTTGAACCTGCGGTAAAGCTCGGTGAACTGTGCATACTGATAACCGTCGGGATGCCCGGCTTTGTACTCCGTCCACAGCAGCATCAGTGTCACTTTGTGGTCGCGCCGCGCGAGCTTTTCGCGCATGCGCTGGAAGTCCGGCAGGGGCGCCTTCGCGGTAGCGGGATCGCACCGGTGGGATAAAGCCGCGCTTCGATCACCGCCTCATCGATGGCTTCCACTGCCTCCCAGGCCGTCAACCCCGCGCGCGTCGCGCGCTCAAGGCACTCGGCCACCGCCGTCTTCCCCATGCCCACGGCGCGGGCAATGGCACGGCAGCTGAGCTGTGGACGCCGCCGAAATGGTAAAGACGCAGAATCGATTTTGTGTGTCGCATTGCAATCCTCGGTTGTGCCACTTCTGCCTCCTCTTCGGCATTGGCCAAAAGGAGGCAGGGTGGCGGTTCGTTGGGCTTGCGTCGAGTCGATCATCAACGGGATCGGGAAACGAAGTTCCTACCGTGCTGCTGGGCATGGCCGACAGTGTTCTGTCCGGAAGGCTCAAGTGTCCGCCATTCAATCAGCACGCTGTCCGTCATGACCCGAGAATGCTGTCCGCCATCAAATCAGAATCGTGTCCGGCTTGGGCCAGCGCATGCATCAGCCCTCGCGGCTGCGGAATTTGACCGGACGGCTCACCCGGATGTCCGAGATGAACACCACGCCGGTGTGTTTGTTGAAGAACGGTGCAAAGCCCTCGAGGATCGGTTCCACCAGTTCTTCGGGTACGGCCACGATGATCATGATCAGCACCGCGTCCTCGTTGAACATCAGATGGCCTTCGTGGAAGCCGTGCCGTCCCTTTCCGGACAGGCTGTTCACGATGGTGTAGCCGCTCACGCCGGCGCGGTCGAGCAGATCCGTGGCGAACTCCTGATGAGTACCTTCCAGAATTATCTCGAGCTTCTTGAGAGGGCTGAGTTTGAAATCGTTCATGTCGTGAGCTCCTGGGTTGGGCGGTGGCTGCCGGCGGCCGCGAGGGTGCGCGAGCCCCACGCGCCGTCTTCAAAGACGTGCAGGACTTGCGTCACCGGATCCGCGATGGCCATGCGCACCCAGCCATTACGGACCAGATTGCGAACGTTGGCGACGTTGTCGAGGGCGCGCCTGGCGTGATCGAACGGCGCCTCGATCACCGTGAGCAGGCGCAGCGGCTCGTGGAAGGGCACGCCGTCCTTGAGCACTGTCTGGGCGGGCAGGCCGGTGCGCAGGTCGGAAAGGTTTCCGGTCATGACGCCGAAGCGGCCGGCGACATTGTGGTAGACTTTGCTGCCGCTGCCGTAATGCGCGTTATCCACGGCCGAGAAGTAATGCTCCATGTTGATCCACTGCCCGACCACCAGCGGGCCACTCAGGATGTTTTCCAGCAGACGCCCCTTGGGATCGCAGAGGTAATCGTAGGAATGCAGGAATACCCGGCCCTCAAGATTCAGCGCGTGAGTGATGTGGCGGCGGCCTATGACGAAGGCGGCGTTGCGCGACAGACCCCATTCGGGCCGCACCTGCGACCAATCCAGCGCGTTGCGCCGTGCGGCGCGGTAGGCGCTCAACGGGCCGGCGCTGCCGTCGCTGCAATCCAGCGCCGGCATGCGCTCGGCTGCGCACAGGTGCGCGGCGGCCTGCAGGCCGTTGCTCAGTCGCTCAATGTAGACCAGATGGCTTGCCGGCAGCAGATCAAGATCGTAGAGCCGCAGCTCATCGGTGGTGGTGTTGTGCAACGCAGGGACGAACCAGGCGTCGTCGGGGATGTCGATGCCCTGCGCACGCAGGCGTTCGCGCACAACGGGTTTGTTTGCGATCTGCGAGAACACGCGGGCGCTGATGACGCCGTGGTTGCCGCCGCAAGCGCCGCAGTCGAGGGCGGATTCGTAGGGATTGTTCTCGGTGATGCTGCCGTGGCCGGCCAGCAGCACGAAGCGCGAGAAACCCGAGGTCAGGCCGATCGAGCGCAGCGCCTGGGCGACGAAATTCACCTGCTCGTCGAGCGTGAAGCCGATGCGGCCCAGGCGTTCGAGCTGGATCTGCGCGTAGTGCCGGTTGATGCGGTACGCCGAGCGCAGACTCTCGATGAAGCCGGCTTCCGCCCCGGTGCTCAGTCCGAAGCGCTGCGCGAAGCCGGCCGCCGTCGCCTGGTAGCCGAGCGCCGTCTCGCGCAGTTCGCGTATCATCTCGTCGGTGATTGCCTCGCGCGCGATGCCGAGCTCGCGGCCCAGCGCCCTGACGATCAGGGATCGTTGCAGGGCGCGGATGACGGAGTCGGCCTGCTCGCGCGTAAGCTTGTCCAGCAGCAGGCGGCTGTCCGGTTTTTCCGGATACAGCCGGCTGCGCCAGCGGTTGTAGGTGAGCGGCACGAGCGTCTTGCCGAACATGTCGAACCCGAACAACAGGCCGATGGCCTCCACCGTAATGTAGGGCGATAGCACCGAAGCCTTTAGGTCGTGGAATACCTGTTCCAGCACGGACACGAACGCGTGGTCCTCGGCGTTGCGCGCGATGGCGAGTTCGAGCACCAGATTTTTGGGCGTGACCACCACCGGGCAGAGATGGGTCTCGCTGCCCTTGTCCAGACCGATGAAGCTGACCGGTATGCCGAAGAAACCGGCGATGCCGAAGGTCTGATAGTCGCCGATCTGTTCCAGATGCCGGCGGATGCGCTCCGAACGCACGTCGATGCAGAACAGGATCTGCACGAACGGGCGTTTCGAGCGCGGCGGCGGCACGCTCAAATCCAGTCCGCCCGCCAGCCGGTTCAGGTAATGGGCCTCCTGCGCGTTCAGCCACAGCTGACCCTCGGTACGTTCGAAACGGGTGAGGGTGGCGAGCAGGCGATCGAGTTCATCCGGCGTCAGGCGCGAAAGCGCGGCGTCGAGTCCGGCGCGCGCGGCGAGATCGCGCAGCGCCTCGGCCTGGCGCTGTGCCTCGTCCGCGCGTTTGTGTGCGAGGTAATCGGGCAGCAGTCGTTCGATGCGCGCCTGCCGTCCGCTCGCCACCGCGTCTTCGGTCGCGTGCGCCAGCGCCGGCAGGACGTGTCCACCGTGGAATTCACGGCGCAGATAGGCCTCAGCCGGATGCTCGTCGATGAAGCGCACGAGCGCCTGGGCGTCGCCAGGCACCTTCAGGCGCGTGGCGTGTTCGCGCAGCAGCGCGAGCCCGAGCACCAGGCGGATGGCGAGGTAGTCCACCAGATCGGCCGGATAGCGCTGGTTCCAGTGGTAATGCTTGGCTGCCGAACGCCAGCGGATGTAGCCCGCCCAGCCGTGCAGGCGGGTCAGCGAACGGGTGAAATATTCCACCCAGGCGTCCTCGGGCACGCGCAGCTCGTTCATCGCGTAATTGATGACGCCTTCCGGCGTGTCGTCCTGCGCCAGGATACGCTGGATGTGCAGCCCGCGGATGAACAGCCGTAGGTTGCGCCGCGCCAGCGCGCTCCAGGCCGCGAACAGACCGTGTTCGCGGCCCGGCATCTGCCACACTGACTGGCCTTCGTCGAAGAAATCGAGGCAGCTCTTGATCACCAGTTCGTCCAGCGTCGTGCCGATGCTCGTGCCGAACAGTTCGTCGACGCCGATGTAGACCGGGCATTCGGGCGGCAGCGCGGATTTGACCAGCGCGGCGAGTGCGGCGGTGTCGACGGCATGGGCCGGCAGCGGCGCGCCAGTCATGGCGGCGTGAATGTCCCTTGCGTCGGCGAGCGTGGCGTGCGTCGTGACGGGGGTCGTGGTAGCGGTGAGCAGCGTCATCAGCAGCCGGTGCCGGTCGATGCCTGCGAATGCGGATTCGCCAGCCAGGAAGCGATCAACCTGTCCCGCGAGCGCGCCCGCATCGACCGCGCCCTGGGCGAGATACCGCTGATACAGCGCGCGCGGCAGATAGCCGCGTGCATGAAACAGGCGCTCGCCTTCCTGCACGGCCTCCGGGAAGGGCAGGTGTTCTAGGCCGTAGAGCGGGTTATGGTGGATGAAGGCGCGCATTGGCCAGAAGAACGGGATCGGCTCCCCGGCGACGTGTACCATGGCGCGGATGCGCAGGCGGTGCCCGAGCGCGGGACTCACAGACCGCCTCCGGTGAACAGCAGACCGGCTGCCGCGAAAACTGCGAGCGCGGCGGTGTACATGAGCATGCTGCTCTGCGCGAGGTCGGGGGTGGCGATCTCGCGGCCGTTGCCGGCGACGAAGCCCTGCAATATGCGCGTCGCGGCCCACCCCCAGATCAGCCAGACGCCGAGCACGCCGAGCGCGGCGGCGCCGGCGAGTCCGCGCAACAGATGCAGCAGGGCGAAAAAGCCGGGAAAAGGCGGTGTGGCCACGGCGCTCAACACCACGGCCGTCAGCGCCACCGCCATGCGTGGCTGTCGCTCCACGACGCCCGTGAACAGGCCGGCGTAAGCGGCACCGAGACGCCGCGCGAGCGGACCGGTCAGCAGCGCCTGCAGCGCTGCCGGCAGGCTGAACCAGAACACGAACAGGTGCAGTTCGGTGATGTCTGCGCCGCGAGCGACGAGCACCCAGGTCAGCGCGAGCGCTGAACTGGCGAGGAAGCCCGCCCACAACCCGAGATCACGCACCGTGAGCAGGCGCAACGCGTAGAAAGCAGCGCTCAGCAGCGCCCAGGTCACTACGAAGGCGGGAATCTGCGGCTGCAACGCGTGTAGCAGCGCCACGCCGAGCTGCGGCCAGGCGAGCAGCAGCGCCGCGCGCGCAGCCGGCGCGCGCAGCCGCGCGAGCATCAGGTTCTGCGCCGCACTTAGCGGGAACAGCGGCAGGAACAGTGCGACGAGCGTCAGCTTCACACCCACCTCGACCACACGTTCAGTCGTTGCGACAGACCGAGCACTGTCCTGGTCAGCCAGGCGTAGACGTCGGCCACATAGAACTCGCGCGAGATCAGCGAGTAGAACGCGAGTCGCAGCGCCGAGGGGCGGACGTCCTCCTTGCCGCCCTTGGCGTTTGTGTAGTAGACGGCAAGCCAGCCCGCAACGATTGCGACAGTGAGGATCCCGACCAGGATCTCGAAGGTGACGAGCGGGATGCCGGCCGCGGCGAAGATGTGCTCGCTCAACGTGCGGTCCGGATACAGGAACAGATCGAAGGCGTGCGCGATCACCGTGTAGCCGGCCACCACGACGACCAGAGACAGAATGATCATGGCCATCGTCCGCCACGGGCTCTCGGCGCGCAGCCGATAGGTCGCAAACAGCAGTTGCGCGCCGGTGACCCACCCGAAAAACAGCAGGATGACCGCGCCCTGCTGGCCAACGAAATTACCGCCCACGAGCCAATGCGACAGACCGAGCACCGTCACCGGCACCACTACGGTGATGATCGCGGCCGCTAGCCACGGCAGGCGCGAGGCGATCGGCCGGCGTTCCACCACGAAGGTATAGACGTCGTCGTGAGGAACGCCGTCGTGTTTGCGCGCGTCGCCGATCACACCGCCCGCGCTCAGGAACAGCGTGCCCTTGAACAGACCGTGCGCGATCAGATGGTAGATGGCCAGCGAAAAGGCACCAACGCCGCATTCGACGAACATGAAGCCCATCTGACCCATGGTCGAATAACCCAAGGCCTTCTTGATGTCGTTCTGCGTCAGCATCAGGACCGAACCGAGGATGGCGGTGACCAGGCCTACCGCGAACACCAGATGCAGCACGTCGCCCGCGTGCACGAACACCGGCGCGAAACGATTCATGATGAAGCCGCCGGCATTGACGATGCCAGCGTGCATCAGCGCCGACACCGGAGTCGGGCCTTCCATGGAGTAGGGCAGCCAGGTGTGCAGCGGGAACTGCGCAGAACGCGCGAAGCCGGCGAGCGCGATCAGCAGACCGACCGTCGTCATGAGCGGCAGGCCGAAGGCGGTGTGGGTGCCGGGCGCCGCGGCGATGCGTTCGAACAGCAGCGGCAGCGACAACGTGCCGTAGGCCCGGGCCAACAGCACCGCGGCGAGAATCAGCGGCAGGTCGCCGAGGCGGTAGGTGAAGAACGTCCAGAAAGCGTAGCGCTGCGCAGCCGCGCGCCGTGTGTCGTGACCGAGCAGG
This sequence comes from Pseudomonadota bacterium, assembly GCA_021819085.1. Classification (GTDB taxonomy): domain Bacteria; phylum Pseudomonadota; class Gammaproteobacteria; order Acidiferrobacterales; family UBA6901; genus JAJYCY01. The sequence goes on from JAKASJ010000007.1 coordinate 69,652, forward strand.
AAATACAGCAGCACCCCGATCAGATGCCAGGCCACCAGCAGCGTGATCAGATCGCCCGCGGTCACCATCAGCAGGATGGCCGCGGCCATCAGATCCAGCAGAAGATAAAAACGGGCGTAGCCGGATTCCTCCGCCATGTAGCGCGCGGAATAGACGTGCACGACCAGACTGATGCTGGCGACGGCGAGCGCCATGATGCAGGAGAGCGGATCGAGATACAGGCTGCCCCACTTGGCGCCGAGCCATACCTGCGTCGGCTGCGGGTCATGGAGATACAGCGCGAGCGCAGTGGCGGCGAGCAGCAGCGTGAGGCTGGAGAAGCCGATGCTGACGCGCGCCACGCGGCGGCGTTGCCTGCCGGCAAGCAGCGCGATGATCACGGCCGAAAGCAACGGTACGGCCGGAAGCAGGATGGTCAGTTTGTCCATTTCGTCAAATTCCCTCGATTCCGGTCAGCGCCGCAGTGCCGCAAGAAATCAGGATTCTCCGCAGGCAATGCTGCATGGCCTGGGTACGGAATGCCGAGTCTGCGGACGCGTGCATCGGCACGCGCGGAGCTTCGTCGAATGAGGCCGAACGATAGGCGGTGCGAGCGCTGGCAGGAAATAGAAATTCGCGATTGCTCCGATCTACGCACGTCTATACGTGCATCAGGCATCGATGGGAACAGGTGCAGTCTCTCTTTCCTCTGATTTCGTCTGGATGATTCAACCGCAGAAGCGCAGAGAAAATCCTGCGAAGATTCAACGCCGAGAACCTCCGCGTCTCCGCGTCTTTGTAATGCAAACTCATGATCCAGAGGTTCCCTGGGAACGCGGTTCACACACCGTGCCTTGCGGGCGGCGCGAGAAGATCTATAGGTCGCATTTCAAAAATCTATTTCTCCATGCATCGGTCGCCGTTTATTGTCTGCACCACAATAGAACCCGATGTCGCACAGGCGACGACACAGGCAGGACGACGCGAGTGTGGTGGCGCCGAGAGTTATGAGCCGGTGGTGAGCGAATCTGAAATTCACCGGGCTATGAAACGGTTCAACTTAAATTTATTGCAGGAGCGAACATGGCTGAGAAGATCTACCAAGCAGGCGTCAAAGAATACCGCAAGACCTACTGGACACCGGACTACGTGCCGCTCGACACCGACCTGTTGGCGTGCTTCAAGGTTGTAGCACAGTCCGGCGTGCCGCCGGAAGAAGCGGCGGCCGCGGTCGCGGCCGAGTCGTCCACCGGCACCTGGACCACGGTGTGGACCGACCTGCTGACCGACCTCGATTACTACAAGGGTCGCGCCTACCGTATCGAACCGGTGCCCGGCGATTCGAGCGCCTTCTATGCCTTCGTGGCCTATCCCATCGACCTGTTCGAGGAAGGCTCGGTGGTGAACGTACTGACCTCCCTCGTCGGCAATGTGTTCGGCTTCAAGGCGATCCGCAGCCTGCGTCTCGAGGACATCCGCTTCCCGATCGCCTACGTCAAGACCTGCGGCGGACCGCCGAATGGCATCCAGGTCGAGCGCGACCGCCTCAACAAGTATGGCCGCCCAATGCTCGGCTGTACCATCAAGCCGAAGCTAGGTCTGTCGGCCAAAAACTACGGCCGCGCCGTGTACGAATGCCTGCGCGGTGGCCTCGACTTCACCAAGGACGACGAAAACATCAACTCGCAGCCGTTCATGCGCTGGCGCCATCGTTTCGAGTTCGTGATGGAGGCCGTGCACAAGGCCGAGGCCGAGACCGGCGAGCGCAAGGGCCACTATCTCAACGTCACCGCGCCCACGTGCGAGGACATGCTGGAACGTGCCGAGTTTGCGAAGAGTCTGGGCGCGCCCATCATCATGCACGATTTCCTGACAGGTGGCTTCACGGCTAACACCTCGCTGGCCAACTGGTGCCGCAAGAACGGCGTGCTGCTGCACATCCACCGCGCGATGCACGCGGTGCTCGACCGCAACCCGTACCACGGCATCCACTTCCGCGTACTGACCAAGTGCCTGCGTCTCTCGGGCGGCGACCATCTGCACTCCGGTACCGTCGTGGGAAAACTCGAAGGCGACCGCGAGGCGACCATCGGCTGGATCGATCTGATGCGCGAGTCATTCGTGCCGGAGAGCCGCGGCCGCGGCATCTTCTTCGATCAGGATTGGGGTTCCATGCCGGGCGTGATACCGGTGGCCTCCGGCGGCATCCATGTGTGGCACATGCCCGCCCTGGTCACCATCTTCGGCGACGACTCATGCTTGCAGTTCGGTGGCGGCACGCTCGGCCATCCGTGGGGTAACGCCGCGGGTGCGGCGGCCAACCGCGTCGCCGTCGAGGCCTGCGTCGATGCACGCAATCAGGGTCGTTCCGTCGAACGCGAAGGACGCGAGATCCTGACCGAGGCGGCGCAGTCGAGCCCTGAGCTCAAGATCGCCATGGATACGTGGAAGGAGATCAAGTTCGAGTTTGACACTGTCGACAAGCTCGACGTGCAGAAGCGCTGAGCGCAGTCATTCACTGAACATATTTTTAAGGAGTCACGACCATGCCAGAAGTTCAACCGTACAAGGCTACAGAACGCAGGGGAGAAACCTTTTCCTATCTGCCGCCGCTGTCGCCGGACAAGATCCGCGGGCAGATCCAGTACCTCGTGAGCCAGGGCTGGAACCCGTCGATCGAGCACACCGAGCCGGAGAAGTCGTTCTCGCACTACTGGTACATGTGGAAGCTGCCGTTCTTCGGCGAGACCTCGGTCGAGAAGATCCTGGCCGAAATCGAGGCCTGCCATCGTGCCAACCCGGGCCACCACGTGCGGCTCGTCGGGTACGACAACTACACCCAGAGCATGGGTACGGCGTTCATCGTCTACCGCGCCGGTGGCCGCTAAAGGAAGGCGGAATGCAACACGCACTGACGCAGGACGACGCGTGCGTGGCGTTGAACGTGATGTGATTGATTGAGGATGACTGTATGAACACGTCTACAGCGATCATGGCCGAGGGCGGGCGCGACGCCTCGCGAGTGCGCCGTGCGCAGCTCGCGCAGGGCAAGGCTGCGTTGCCGCCCCCGAGCGAGCGCCGGCGTACAGGCGAGCGCAGTGCCAGTGTGATACCCGTGCCGAACTTCGCGTCCGCAGCGGCGCCCACCGTGCAGGCTCCCGCAGCGGTGAGCGCGATACCGGTGCCAGCGGCGTTCACGCCGGCGCCTGCCGTATCCGCGCCTAGCCGCGGCGTCTCCGGCCGCGATTTGTCGCGTGTGCGGCGCCAGGCGATGGCGCAGGGCAAGACCGCTGTGCGCCAGCTGATGGGTTTCATGCCCCCAGTCTCCGCGGCCCCGGGCGCCGCGCCCGCGTCCAGTGCAGTCAGCGGCGCGGTCTGTGCGACTAGCGGTGTATCGCAGGCGGTGCCCGCGGCCGGTTCCGCGCGCACGGCCGCGCAGGCGATGCGCGCGGCACAGGCACGCTATGGCCGCGGCGATCAGCCGGCGCCGCGCCCGAGCGCGCACGTGCGCAAAGCGAGTCAGCTCAATTACGCACCCAAGGTCACGACCAGCGAGACCTACGCAGGCGGCAAAGTGACCGGCGTGCGTATCGGTCGCGGTATGAATGTAACTGGCGACGAGCGCGGTTCATCCCTCCAGGTGACCGGCTCGCAGTATATCGGCAAGGAGACCGGTTTTCAGCCGCGCGAGGGCGGGATCAAGGTGGGCGCTTCGCGCACAACCGGCGGCCTGATGGTCACGGGTACACAAGTGCGCAGCAAGGTCTCCATTACCGGTGACGAATACGGCAGCGGCGTGCGCATCACCGGCGAGGCCGATCAGGCGCTCGCTGACGATCTCCTCGATCGTCGCGAGTCCGGCGCGTACGCGAGCATGCAGTTCCAGCGTCAGCACAACCCGCACGGTCACACCGTGTTCGGCACCAACCTCGGTCGCTCGGCGAAGGCCGTGGGATCGCGCGAGCGCAGCCGCGAACGTGCCCTGGAATTCACCGACGGTGGTCTGCCGATCTCCGGCGCCGCCGTGGGTCGCAGCGCGAACGTGACCGGCGACGAGTCTGGCTCGTGCCGGCCCATTACGGGCGACCAGTACCTCATGCCGGCCGCGCGCCAGCCGCTGTGCGAAACTGGCAATAACGCCAATAACGCCGCGCGTGCCGGCCGGGCGTTCATGCGCAACGGTCGCGGCGATCCGGTCACCGGTGCCAAAGTCACCGAGTCCGAAACCTGGGCGCGCCAGCGCATCACCGGCGTGGACGTGGAGCACAACGATCACGTCACTGGTGATGAATACGGCGTGTGCAGCTCGATCACCGGCACACCGTACGTCGGCCCGAGTCAGTACGACGCGGCGTGCCCGGGTGGCGCGCCGGCGATGGCGCCACCGACCGCGGGCAACCGCGTCACCGGCGACACCCCGCGCAACGTGCGGCAGGTCACTGGCACGCAGCGCGGCGGCGAGCGGCACATCACCGGCACACCGTATTTTCGCGCCGATGTCGATGAAGGCCATGAAGCCGAACAGCTGCAACGCATCGAGAATATCAGCGGACGGTTTACCGTGCGCTCGCCGCAGCGCGAGGGCCAGCTGCGCGCCGGCGCGGTGGAGGCACCGACGGCCGAGTCCCGCATCACCGGAACCTTCACGGCGGGCGAGGGCAAGATCACCGGCAATCAGGAATTCCATTTCCAGCCGCGCCCGAAGGGCGAGCGCAGCACGGATAAGTCGCGCATCACCGGCGAGGGCCGCATCGAGGGGCCGGACATCACCGGCGGCGCCTGGGACAGCAAGCCCAACGTCACCGGGACCGAGGACTACATCGCCGCCGAGCGCAATCCGAGCGAGCGCGCGGGCAAACCGCATGCCTTCGCCAGCGCCGGGCTGTTCAAGGGCAAGGGTGAGCACCGCACGCCGACGCATCACGTCACGGGCATGGTCGGCTGGTCGCCGAAGACCGCGGCCCGCGTCACGCTCTCGGGCGGTGCACAGGGCTGAGAACGGATAGAGAAGCGATCACGTGATTTCGTCAATACGCACACGGCGTCCGCATGCCGGCTGGACTTACAGTCCCGCCGCATATGACGCTGCGCCGACGGTGACCGATCCGTATCTCGCGATGTTCGGACAGACGCCGGTGGCCACCGGCAGCGTCGCGCCGGCCGGCGCCCACCCGCTGTACGATGCGGTGCACAATCGCCGCTTGCTCGAGCGCGAAAGCGAGATCACGGCGGCGTTCGCGGCCATCGAGCCCGTGCTGAAAGAAGCCGCGGCGCTTCAATACGAGAATGGCGCGGCTGATCGTATCCAGCAGCTCGTGCGTGCTCGTCTTGGTTTCGAGTTGCCAGCCTCCTGTCTGCAATCGAGCTGGGTGAAGCCGCTCAACATGCGCGGCTTGTACGCCTACAGCGTGTTCCAGACCTTCCGCCAGCTCGCCGATCGCAACTTCGACCGTAGCTTTGCCGACTTCTCGGAAGGCGAGCCAGCGGACGAGGTAATTCGCAAGTGGGGCTTCCACGCAATCGACATCACGCCCTGCGCCGACGGGCGATTGAGCGGCGTGGTGGATTACATCCTGCGCGTGCCGCCAGCGGTGGTCGTGCACCGCAAATCGTTCGCCGGCGGCATGTTCGACGTCGAGGAGAGCGTGCGCTGCTGGGAGCAGATCGAGCTGCGCCGGCACCGTGAGGGCTGGCCGAACGCCGCCAGCGCGCCTACGCGCTATCTCAAGATCGGCGTGTTTCACTTCAGCAGCTCGCACCCAAACCACGAGGGATGCGCGGCGCACGGCAGCGACGAGCGCAAGGCTGCGCAGGCGCTGCTCGAGCGCCTGAACGACTTCGCGCGCGCGATCGAGAACAGCCACTGCTGCGGCGCCTCGGTCGCGACGCTGCTCATCGGTGTCGATACCGACACGGACACGATCAAGGTGCACGTGCCGGACGCGCGCGGCGAGACCAGTCTGACACGCTATATCGACAACCGGATGCTGTTCGAGCGCACCGCGAACCTCGCGCGCGACGAAGCCAAGGAGGCGATTCGCCTCGCCGTTGCCGAGTGCGCGGACGTGTCGCCGGACGATGCGGTGACCGAGGGCATGCGCTGGTTCTGCGCCTATCTCCTCAAGAACAACATGGCGCAGATCGACTACGTGCGCGCCTATCACGACGGCTGCTACGCGGACCTCGGTCACACTGAGCGCTTCATCACCGTCGGCGACAGCTTCGACGACGTGCAGATGCGCAATCTCTCCTACCAGGCACAGATGGAAACGATCGAGGAGGGCGCGGCCGACATGGACGTGGGCATCAAGATTTTCCGGACGGTGAACATGGCGCACGACCTGCCCATCCCGGCTTTCATCCATTTCCGCTACGACGGACAGGTGCCGGGCGCGCGCGATCGCGCGCTGGCGCGCTGCCGACGGCTCACGCGCGCGATCGAGGTGCGCTACCCGGAACTCGTGCGCGAGGGCTGGCTTTATACGTATGGGACGGTCAAGGACCTTGTGCCGGGCAGCAAGCTCGAGGATATCGACGTGCAGACGGCGCCGGACGGTCAGCGGCATGCCTGCGGTTGCAACAAATCGGAGTCAAGACAATGAAGATCTGTCAGGTTGAAAAGACGCTGGTGGCGACCGCGCGTATCGGCCAGCTCGGAAGCCGGCGGTTGCTGGTGGTCAAGGAGCGCGGCAGCAGCGGCAAGCAGGTGGCGGTCGACCCGGTGGGCTGCAAGCCCGGCGACTGGGTCATCGTAGTTGGCAGCTCGGCCGCGCGCACCGCCGCCGGCAGCAACGATTACCCGAGCGATTTCACCATCGTCGGTATCATCGATTATTGGGAAGAGGCGGAAAAGGAGATGAAGAAGTAATGGAGATACATCGCGTCGTTCGCGATCTGGTGACGACCAAACGCAATTTCTGGTTGGCGGCGAAATCGCTGCGCGTGGTCGAGGACTACAAGGGCGACCTGAGCGTTGCCCTGGATCCGATCGGCTGCAAGCCGGGCGATTTTGTCATCACGATCACGATCTCGGCGGCGCGCATTGCCGCCGGGAATCCGATGATCACCACCGACCTGACGATCGGCGGGATCATCGATCACTGGAGCGAGGAAGAGTGGCGCTCTTGACCAGGGCAGGCCGGAGAGCCGTTTTGTGGATTTTTCAACTATTGATTGGGATAACAGGAGACTGAATATGGCAAACGAAAAAATGGGCATTGCCCTGGGCATGATCGAGACCCGCGGTCTGGTGCCGGCGATTGAAGCCGCCGACGCGATGACCAAGGCCTCGGAAGTGCGCCTGATCGGCCGGCAATTCGTGGGCGGCGGCTACGTCACCGTGCTGGTGCGCGGCGAGACCGGCGCGGTCAATGCCGCAGTGCGCGCCGGCGCCGACGCCTGCGAACGCGTGGGCGATGGGCTGGCGGCGGCGCACATCATCGCGCGTCCGCATGCGGAAGTGGAAGGCGTCCTGCCGACCAGCCCGACGGTCTGATTCACCGACGGTCTATTTTAGAGACAGGAGCAGCATCATGGGAAACGAAAAAATGGGCATTGCCCTGGGCATGATCGAGACCCGCGGTCTGGTGCCGGCGATTGAAGCCGCCGACGCGATGACCAAGGCCTCGGAAGTGCGCCTGATCGGCCGGCAATTCGTGGGCGGCGGCTACGTCACCGTGCTGGTGCGCGGCGAGACCGGCGCGGTCAATGCCGCAGTGCGCGCCGGCGCCGACGCCTGCGAACGCGTGGGCGATGGGCTGGCGGCGGCGCACATCATCGCGCGTCCGCATGCGGAAGTGGAAGGCGTCCTGCCGACCAGCCCGGATGGCGGTGGCGGCGGTCGCGACAGTGATGTCAGCAAATCGTAGGCCATGAACGGTGCCGTTTCACGGACGTGAAGACCATGTCCGGGCATCCGCGCATCATCGTCTATCTGCAGCGGGCCGTGGGCCACGAGTTCAGCGCCGCCCAGCAGTTTACGTTGCAGGCGGTGCAGGCGGAACACCTGGGGCTCGGATCGTTCGTCGATGAACTGCGCGCCGGCGCCGTCGATGAACTGCGCCATGCCGAGGCGTTTAGTCGCCGCCTGCACGAGATCGGTGCCGGATCACCGTCCGTGCAAGCGGCCGCGCGTCCGGTCGGGCGCACGCTGGCGGAGTTGCTGCGCTTCGGTCTGGCGACGGAAGCCGACGCCATGCGGCTCTACGCCGAGGCGCTGCGGTTCTGTGAGCGTGTGGCGGACGCCGGGAATGCCGAGTTGTTCGCGCGCATTCATCGTGATGAGGTGCAGCACTACCAGGAATTGGAGCGCCGGCTGCGGGAGCACGGCGTGGAGATGAAGCATTAGGTTGGAGCCGTTGCCGCCAGCCTGCTGACGGAGGTGCGCATGTCGGAAAGCTCGAAGACCGTGGACGGCTGGACTCGCAACGAGCGCCTGGCCAACCTGTACCGGCGGTTCGTCTTCAATGACTACGCCGGCACGCGGGATTTTCTTGACCGGCTGGCGGCGCTGTCCAAGGAGACCGATCGCTATCCGGACATCAGTTTCGGAAAAACCTACGCCAACGTCACCATCCATGCGGATGACGGCAAGACGCTGACGTCGGACGTTTTCGATTTTGCGCGTCGCGTGAACGCGCTGGTGCCGGTGGACGGAGGATGAGTTCCCGCGTCTTCGCGGTCGCCAACCAGAAAGGCGGCGTCGGCAAGACCACGCTGGCCGTGAATCTCGCCGCCGGGCTCGCGCGCCGCGGGTCGTGTGCGGTACTCGATGCGGACCCGCAGGGATCGGCCTCGGGCTGGGTGCGTCTCGCGACGACGCCATCGAACCCGGTGGTGCCAGTGATCGAGGTGATGGCCGGCGTGCACGAGACCGTGGAGGCCGTGCGCGACGAGTACCGGTATCTGGTGATCGACTGCCCGCCCTCGACGGATTCGCCGCGCGTGGCGCAGGCGCTGGGTTGCGTCGACTGTCTGCTGATTCCGGTTTTGCCTTCACCAATGGATCTGTGGGCCAGCACACGTATCGAGGACATGGTGAAGGCGGCGCGCTCGGGCAATCCCGGACTGCGCGCCTTTCTGGTGCTGAACCAGATGGAGGCGCGCAACGCCATGGCCCGTGGCATGGAAGAGGTGTTTCGCGAGTTTACGGTGCCGGCGCTGCGCAGCGGTCTTGCGCGACGGGCGATATACCGCACGGCGGCACTCGAGGGGCGCAGTGTGTATGACCTCGGCTCGCGCGGTGAATCCGCCGCGAAAGAAATCGAATCGGTGATTGCGGAGGTACTGGCGGCATGAGCAAGAAGATCGGATCGAAGCTGGCGGAAAGTCTGAGGCAGAGGCGTTCCCATCCTCCGGGCGAAGCGCTGCGTCCGGAATTGACACAGCCCCTGTCGTCGCCGCCCGCGCGCAAGGCACCGGTTTCCGGCGAACAGCCCGTGCAACAGGTTGCGCAGGAGCCGCCCGCGAGTAACGGGGTTCTCCATCCGTCGCGGATCTGGCCCGACTGATACCGGATCCGCCAACGTTCTTCGCCGTCGCCGACCGTCACATGAAAAACACCACTCTTCGCCAGCTCACCGTGTTTCTGACTGCCGCACGCCATCTGCACTTCACGCGCGCGGCTCAAGAGCTGGGCATGACGCAGCCGTCGGTTTCCATGCAGATCCGGCAGCTCGAAGAGAATCTCGGTGTTGCGCTGTTCGAGCAGATCGGCAAGCGCACCTTTCTCACCGAAGCGGGCCAGGAGCTCTATCGCTACGGTCAAAGGATCCATCAGCAGCTGGCCGAAGCCGAGACCGTCCTGGAACGCCTCAAAGGCGCGCAAGGCGGGCAGCTGCGCCTCGCCATCGGTCGAACCGCCAAATACTTCATCCCGCGACTGATCGCCGCATTTACGCTGACGCATCCGGACATCGCGATCGATCTGCACATCACCGGCCGCGATGGGTTGCTGGCCCAGCTGGAAAACAACGAGCGCGACATGGTAGTGATGGGTTCGGCGCCCGAGGACGATACCTTGGAGGCACAGCCGTTCCTGGAGGACCCGCTTGTTGTGATTGCCCCACCGGATCATCCACTGGCCGGCAAATCCAAGATACCGCCGGCCGTGCTTGGCACGGAGCGGTTCCTGATGCGTGAATCGGGATCGGATACGCGTGAGGTGACTGATGATTTCTTCCGGCGGCAGGGAATCGAACCTCGGACCACCATGATCATCAACAGCAACGAGGCGATCAAGCAGAGTGTGCAGGCCGGTATCGGTATCGCGCTGGTGCCGACCCAAAGCGTGGTGCTGGAGCTCGAAGTCGGGCGTCTGGTGACGCTCGATCTGGATGCACCGGCTCCGCAGCGCGTGTGGTATCTGGTTAACCGTCGCGAAAAACGCTTCTCCGCGGTCGCCGAGGCGTTCCGGAATTTCGTGTTGGATAAGGAACGGCAATGCATCGAAGCCTGCGTGCAGCGCAGTTCGCCTCGCGATATCCACGGTCTCACCCAGCAGATACAACAAGGCTAACCGATGCCGGCGAGCCCCGAATCCAGTCAGGCCCCGGCATGTGTCCGGGAGGGTCGTACATGACGAGTCCGTCGCTTCCTGTCATCAACGTGGCGGTCGCCGTGGCGCAGCGTGCCGACGGCCGTGTCCTGCTTGCCGAGCGCCCGAAGGGAAAGGTCTCCAGCGGCTTCTGGGAATTTCCCGGCGGCAAATTCGAGATCGCCGAAGATGCCAGGCGTACGCTCGCGCGGGAACTGCATGAGGAAGTCGGGATCGAGGTTGATACCGCCTACCCGTGGATGACCTATGACCATGCCTACGACGACAAGGTCGTGCGATTGCATGTGTTTCGCGTGCTGTCGTGGCGCGGCACGCCGCACGGCCGCGAGGGCCAACGCATCGCCTGGGAGGACCCGGCGGCGGTTACGGTGGCGCCGTTACTCCCGGCCAACAAGCGAGTGATGGATGCGCTCAACCTGCCACCGGTGTATGCCATCACCCAAGCCCGCAAGTACGGGGTGTCCGCCTTCATGCCGCCACTGGCGGCCGCGCTTGAATCCGGCGTGCGACTGATACAGGTGCGCGAACCCTGGATGACGTCCGAGCAGCTCGCACAGTTTGCGCGTCGTGTCATCGCGCTTGCCCGTCGCTACCAGGCACGTGTGCTGGTGAACGGTGACGTTGCCGCTGCCCTGCGCGCGGGTGCCGACGGGGTGCATCTGCCGGCAGAGCAACTCATGCGCCTGTGCGCGCCACCGGCGATCGGCTTCTGGGCGGCCTCGTGTCACCGTCCCGAAGAGCTGGCGCAGGCGACACGCCTGCACGCCAATTTCGTTGTGGTGTCCCAGATATTGCCAACCGCCAGTCATCCGGGCCGCCGCGGTCTGGGCTGGGACCAATTCGCCGCATTGACGCGCAATTGTCCATTACCCGTTTATGCCCTGGGCGGAATGCACTTGGATCTGCTGGAGACGGCTATGCACCACGGCGCACATGGCATCGCCCTGCAGAGCGAGGTCTGGTAACCAGGGCCGGTACTCTGCATGAGAAACGAGACGGCAAGCGGTGTACACATATCCCGGCAGCCACGCGCTAAATGCGCCTGCAGCGATGGCACGGTGTATTGCGCACCGATTGGGTCGCCGGTATCGCTCAGGTGCTGCCAAGACATCGGTTAAGAGGATTGGCTATTAGCGGGGAACCCATCAATGTCTGATAAAAGCGATTCTTTCCACAAACCGCAGTTTCCCTCGGCCCCCGGTCAGGCCAATAAAGCCCCCACCGTGGAGGATGCTCTTGCCGCGGCGCAGGAACTGAAACCCATGATCGGCGTCGTTCGCCGCATCGCGCGTGAACGCCGCGCTGCCATTGCCCAGCGGGGCAAATTGGCATTGCCGGCCGAGGAACAATAGATCGATTGCGCATCCTGCTCACCATCGGTGGAAGTATCGATCACTGGTCGGAGATGGAGTGGCATTTGTGAGCCACGGAGGGGGTCGGCGAGTTTTGATTTCAATGTAACAGAACGGGAGTCGGGTATGGCAAGTGAGAAAATGGGCATTGCATTGGGTATGATCCAGACCCGCGGTCTGGTGCCGGCGATTGAAGCCTCCGAGGCCATGACCAGGGGCTCGGAGGTGCGGTTGAACGGCCGGCAGCTCGTCGGAGGCTATGTTACGGTGCTGGTGCGTGGCAAACCCGGCACGGCGATCCGCGCCGGGCGCGCCAGCGGCCGACCCGCCCCCTCGCGTCGTGTCCCGTGCGCGTTATGCGCACCAGAACGGTTGGTCGTCACCCGCGAGCCTCTATCGTACCTGGAACGGCCCTCACCGCGAGCACATGTGGCCGGATTGATTCGTGAAGTACACCACCCGGTGACAGCTCACTTTCTTCATGACCGTCACGCAACATTTTCACTTTACACACGCGGGGGAGATGCCAGGTACCACTCAGCCTTCGATCTCATTGCAGATCAAGCAGCTAGTGGACAATCTCGGTGTAGCGTTGTTCGAGCAGATTGGCCAGCGCATCTGCCTCCTCGACATGGCGATCGCCTCGCTGCAAAGCGTCACGCTCGAGCGCGAGGCCGGATGGCTCATGGTTCTCGATGTTGCCTCGATGTCTTTGCGATGCACCCGGCACCTCGTTCATCGACTGGAGAAGCGCTTCTCCTGCGTGACCGAGGTGTTCTGGAGCTTCATACTGCAGGAGCCCCGCTGCCACATGGCCGGCGTAGCGAGCGATCCCTCGCCACCGGCGCAGCGGCGTCACACCGTCAACTAGACAGGAAGCGTACCGCCCATGCCGCTCGTTGATGCGAGAGACCTGTTCGAGCACGCCGGCAGTCACGGCTACGCCGTGTGTGCTTTCGACCTGGCGGGCCTCGATTTCCTGGCCGCGGCGGTGACCGCTGCCGAGAATTGCCGGGCGCCGGCGATCCTCTGCGTGGCGGAACCGCACCTCGACCACCTTGCTGCCGAATATTTTTTGCCGGCGGTCGAAGCGGCGGCGCGCCGCGCCTCGGTTCCGGTGGCGATTCAATTCACCCGCGCGGCTTCGGTCGCCGCTGCGGCCCGTGCGATCGGTCTCGGGTGCAACGGCGTCGCGCTGAACGGATCGGGGCGCACGCCAGAGGAACATATTGCCCAGACCCGCACGGTGGTCGAAATGGCGCGCGGCTACGGCGTGCCGGTGGAGGGAGGGTTGAACGCCATCGTGCACCTTCCGGGCGAGCCGCCCGCCTCGCTCGACGCCGTCCGCCGGTACGTAGAGCATACCGGTGTTGATATCCTGGCGGTCGCAGGCGCCTCGCCGGTTCCGCGGGCGAGACTGGATTTTGCACGGCTCGAAGAGATCCGCAGCGCGACGGTGCTACCGCTGACTGTGGACGCCGTCCGGGACTTTACCGACGCCGAGTATCGGGGACTGATCGAGCGCGGTGTCGCCAAGATCCACCACTATGCCGGTCTGTCGCGCGCGGCCGGGGAGCGCCTGCGGCGCAACGTGCGCTCCACTCCGCGCAACGGCTACCTGCGCCTGATGAAGGGCGTGCAACAGGCACTGGGTGCGGAAGTCGAGCGCTGTCTGCGGCTGTCGGGTTCGGCCGGGCGCGCGCCGGGAGTGCAGGCGCACTGCCGGCCATGGGGACCCGTGGAGCATTGTATCCTGTATAACGTTGCGCCCGGAGGGGACGGAGGCGAGCGCGCGGCGCGGGCCATGATGGCCGAGGGCCGCCGGATCCTCAGCGCGATCCCGAGCGTGCGCACCGTGTTCACCGGGCGTGCCGTGCGCCCGGACGCCCGATACCGCTACTGCTGGCTGGTGCGCTTCGCCCATCCGGCCGCCATCGAAAGCTGCCGTGATCATCCCGACTACGTCGCGTTCGCAGAAGGTCGTTTCCTCCCGCTCGCGCCCGACGGGCTGAACCTCGACTTCGAGGAGGTGCCGTGACAGGTGCCAAGCCGCTCGCGAACGTCGCAGTGGCCGTGGTGCAGTGCGGCGACGGTCGCGTGCTGCTCGCTGAGCGTCCGCGCGGCAAGATTTCGAGCGGCTACTCGGAGCTGCCGGGCGGAAAGTTCAATGCCGTCGAGAAATCCGGGCAGGCGCTCGCGCGAAAGCTGCAGGAGGAGACCGGTATTAAGCTCGATTGCGCGTATCCGTGGATCACCTACCAGCACGAGTATTCCGACAAACGCGCGCGGCTGCAATTTTTCCGTGTCACCGCCTGGAACGGGGCCCCGCACGGGTGCGACCGCCAGCGCCTGTCCTGGGAGGACCCCGAGGCTGGGACAGTAGCGCCGTTCCTGCCGGAGAACGCCTTGGTACTCAAGGCGTCGCGTCTGCCGGCGTTATGCACGATCACGAATGTCGCGAATTGGGGTGTGGCGGAATTTCACGGCCGGCTCGAGCGGGGTGTGCACCTGATCCAAGTACGTAAGCGGGAGCACGCTCCCGGGCGGCGCGCGCAGTTCGCGCGCCGTGTGATCGCGCGTGCCGCCACGACGCCGCCGGCCGGGTGTGTCTGGCAGGTCGTTCCTGTCGACCCGGAGGCGTATGCGGGCGAGGCGGGCGGCGGCGCTAACGGAAACATTGGCGTCGCAATCCTATGAGCGTATTGCTGCTGGTCCGCGCCATGAGCGATCTGATGCGCGCCCGCCGTGAGGCGAGCGAGATTCTCGCGATTCAATATCGCTTCCGCAAGCGTGACGAAAGCGACGCTGCGGTGCTCGGGACATGGATTGATCCGCGTATGGCGCAAGAGTTTCCCGTTGCGCTGACCTGCCGTGACCGGGCCGGCGCACTCTGGACGTTTCCGGTGCGTGAGTCCGCCGGCGTCCCATACGTCTGGACGATGCTCTGGCTCGACGTTCCGGATGGCACCGGCTGTGACGCTGTGCGGCATTTCATCGTGCAGGCGCTGATCGAAAATTCCACGCCAAACGGTGTGGTCAGCGTGTCTGGCCGGTTTGCGCCGGTGTTTGCTGTGAATACAGCGGCGGAGGCACTACAGGCAAAAATGCGGTGCCTGCGCGAACGATTCCCCGATGGCCTAGCGCCGCCTCTGTTCCAGGACCCGGTCACGGGGCGATTGTTGCCGTTCCAGGGAGGCGAGGCCGACGGATGATGCGTACCGCCGCGCGCGAATCAGCAAAGTGCGTGGCCGTGCTCATCGCGGTGACGCCGCCAGTTCCGGGCGCATTCCGAGGCAACATTGTGTTTTTCTTTTCACCAGTCGAAGCGCGCGCGGACCATGCGCCACCAGGCTGGCAGGTTTGCATCGTAGGTTTGGCGGCGGAATTCGTCGCCATCAACAACCATTGGCGCATCCCAGTGCGCTACACCGAATTCTCGACATTTCCGGAGTGATGCGATGACAGTTCCCCTTGTCGGCGTGGTGATGGGTAGCCGCAGCGACTGGAAAGTCATGCAACATACAGTCGCCGTGCTCAAGGACTTCGGTGTGCCGCACGAGGCGCGTGTCGTGTCCGCCCACCGCACCCCCGACCTTCTCTATAAGTACGCAGAGGCCGCGCCCGGCCGCGGGCTGCACTGCATCATTGCCGGCGCCGGTGGTGCTGCGCACCTGCCGGGCATGCTCGCGGCCAAGACCGCGTTGCCAGTGCTTGGCGTTCCCGTGACCTCGCGCGCCTTGAAGGGGCTGGATTCGCTGCTGTCCATCGTGCAGATGCCGAGGGGGATCCCGGTCGCGACCTTCGCCGTAGGCGAAGCCGGTGCGGCCAACGCTGCGCTGTTCGCCGTGGCCATGCTCGCTCGCCACGACGCGCGGCTCTCCGGTAAGCTCGCCGATTTCCGCCGCCGCCAGACCGCCAAGGTGCGCGCCATGGGGCTGCCGAAATGATCCTGCCCGGTGCCACCCTCGGCGTGGTCGGCGGCGGCCAGCTCGGACGTATGTTCGTGATCGCCGCCCAGCGCTTGGGCTATCGTGTCGTCGTACTTGATCCGGACCCGGACAGCCCGGCCGGACGCCTGGCCGAGGTCCACCTCGAGGCTGATTACGTCGATCGGCAAGCGCTCGACGAGCTCGCGCGCCTGTGCGCCGTTGTGACCATCGAATTCGAGAACGTGCCGGCAGAGAGCCTCGAACATCTCGCGCGCACCTGTCCGGTGCGCCCGGGCGCCGCTGCGGTTGCCATCGCTCAGGACCGCATCCGCGAGAAGCGCTTTCTCGTGGAGTGCGGTCTTGCCTGTGTGCCGTTCTCGGTTGTGCACGACCGTGGCGATCTCTCCTGTGCGCTCGCACGCCTCGGTGGCTCCGCCGTGCTCAAACGCGCCCGCCTGGGTTACGACGGCAAGGGCCAGGCGCGGGTGCGTAGCATTGCCGAGGCGCTCGCCGCCTTCGAGAGTTTCGGCAGCGAGCCTTGCGTGCTGGAAAAGCTGTGCGTTCTTCAGACGGAGATCTCGGTTGTTCTGGCGCGCGGCGTGGACGGTGCCACCGTCGTCTACCCCGCGATCGAAAACCGCCACCGGCGTGGGATTCTCGACACCAGCTTAATTCCGGCACGTGCGCCGCAGGCCGTAACGTGCGTTGCCGTGGACGCGGCCGTGCGCATCGCTGGTGCGCTCGACTACGTCGGTGTGCTGGCAGTCGAGTTTTTCGTGTCGAACGGCAAATTGCTCGTCAACGAGATCGCGCCGCGCCCGCACAATAGCGGTCACGTCACCCTCGATGCCTGCGTTACCTCCCAGTTCGAGCAGCAGGTGCGCGCGCTCTGCGGACTGCCGCTCGGCGACCCCGCGCTTTTGTGCCCGGCGGCAATGACCAATCTGCTCGGCGACCTCTGGACCCGGGGTGTGCCGCGCTGGGAGGCGATCCTGCGCGAACCACGCGCCAAGCTACATCTGTACGGCAAGCGCGCGGCGCGCCCCGGGCGCAAGATGGGGCACTTCACCTGCCTCGGCGACACGCTCGATGAGGCCCGCGCCCGGGCCCTGAGGGTCAGGCAGATGTGGTGGTCAAACGGTGAAGGTCGGTAGCGGCCGTTCTTCACCTGACTCCAGGACAAAATGACGATCGAGAAGGATTTACCCCATGCTGAACCGAGCTTAGTTCGCGCACTCAGGCCGCCCACGGCAGACTCAGCCGACTTGCATAGCCTTCAAGACCCAGGCAGGGACGCCATACTTATAAACTGCGGCGGCCCCAGTGGGCTTATGTGGGTCTTCCCCTCGAACTGCAATGCTTTCTGCCCCTGGTGCAGGATGGATGTAAACTCGATGCGCTCCACCAGCCGTGCCTGAAGGCTCGCTATCAGCCGAGGCTGCGCGTCGTGCACGAAGGTATCGACACGCGGTGGGCCACGCCCAGCGCTGAGGCCCGCCTGAAGCTGCCGAACGGGCGGGAGCTGACCTCTGCCGACCCGGTGGTCACGTAGGCACGCACGTCATCCAGGGCGTCATTCATCTTGGCGACGATATGAAAGCGATCTGGGATGTGGACGGCTTGGGAACAGCGTTCCCGGATCACGCGGATGTACGGTTGCCACATATCCGAACAGACGAACTCGATGCCCGCGCAGGTCTCCTGCCCCAGCATGGTGAAGAAACCCTCGAAGGTCTTGACGGTGCGTTCATTGCCCACCCGCAAAATCCGCACTGTTGCGGCGTAGCGAGCCCGATCAAAAGCGCTGCGCGATGGAGGTAACGCTGGCGAATTGGCAATCGCCAGAGAGACGGTTTGCAGGGGGATGTTGGCTCATCCCCACCGCGGCTTGCCGGTGGAGACGTTGGCACATCCCTGGGCAAACTCGTCCGGCGTAACCTGAACCGTGTAGTCACCGGGCGGCTTTTCTAGGGAACATCTTGTAGCGTTCTAATAGGTCCCCTACCACATTACGCACGCGCGGTACGCGGGCTCGCTATACCGCGCATGTCCGTTCTTCCAGGAGAACACCATGCTCGATCTACCCATCCCCCCGGGGCACCTCGTATGTGCGCCTCCTGAGGTTCAAGGCGGCCACGATGCGAATCTTATTGGAAACCGTGCAGCACGGCAGCCGGCACTGGACCGGCGGCGTTATCCCGATCGAGAAGGCGCTGCGCTTGGCGGAGAAGTTCGCGTGCAAATATGGCACCGACGCGCGCGCCGGCAAGCGCACCTGGGACAAGGCGCACGGGCGTGCTGGGGCGCGGCTGATCACGTATCCAGAAGATGACCAGGCCTTGATGCCCATACGGCGGTGGCTATTGGTGACGCCCGGGCGAGGAGTGGTGCATCAGGAAGAGCGGCTACGCGACACCTGGGGCAGCATCAGCGGCTGACTTGGGGGAGCAGCATGAACTCGTGCAGCACAGGCCGGACGGATTCTTGCGTTACATCTTCGGGCATTCGTGACGGTGCAAACCTGTCGGATTCAGGATTTCCGAGTCTGCGGTTGACGCCAAAGCCGGCTTTCCTTCACTGCAACCCCGCATCATCGTTCGATCCAGCCTGCAGAAGTCTTAACGGTAGCTCCGTTTCACGGCAGCCCGGGCGAAACGGTGGGCGATCTTCTTATGCCCCATCAGCCCCGGCTGGTGTAGCTGATCCGGGCGCTGCTGAAGGCGCTAAGGTAGATATGCAGCGGGAGATATTTTCGTACCGACTCGGGAAGTTCTTCGGCCGGGTTGCAGGGCATGGCGATGCCCCTGTGTTCGGCCGGCCTGCAATGGGGCGTCTCGGCCCGGTGGTCTTCGCTACAGCAATGTACGCCCGCACAGTGCTGCGGCATAGCGAAAACATGAAGGAGGATACCTCAGGGGGCGGACGATGATGGAGCGGGTCCGGCTAATGCTGTTGTGTACCGTGAATGATCTGGCCCGCAACCCTTCCCTGCGGTATTGTTCCCGCGCGTCCGCTGACGAGTGAAATCGATGAAAAGACCTTGGTGGGTATTGGCGAGCGCCGCCGCGCTGCCGGTGCTGCTCGTGGCAAGCCAGTCGGCATGGCCGCAGGGCGATGCCATCGCGGGTGCATGGAATCATCACCAGGAGCGCGTGACCTGGTCTAAAGGCCGTCATGCGGTGTTTCCCTATTCGCGTGCGCTGCCTGATTCACGACTTACTCCCGGAGCACTCAATCCCGCGGTGACACAGACGACGCTGCGCGAAACTATCTGCCGTCGGGGCGGCTATACCCGGTCGGTCCGCCCGGCGGAGCGCTACACTGAAGCGCTCAAGCGCGCCCAGATCCGCGAATACGGTTACAGCGACCGCCGGCTGGGCGACTATGAAGAAGATCACCTGATCAGTCTCGAGCTGGGCGGCAGCCCGGATTCCCCCAGGAATCTTTGGCCCGAGCCGCATCAGGTCGTCGGCGGATGGGGCAGTTACGCCAAGGACCGGCTCGAAAACCGGTTGCACTGGATGGTGTGTCACAGGCGGATTACTCTGTCCCGTGCCCAGTATCTGATCGCGCATGACTGGATTGCGGCTTACCGCAGATACCTCGGTCCGGTGCCGTACGCGCGCCGCAGACACCATCATCGAGTCTATCGGTAGGCCCCGGCAAGCCGAGACGGAGGACGGATCCGATCCCGACTTCCCCGTACGGGTTGCGCGACGTGTGTATTGCCCCGTTCGCCTTGCGGCCATACCGCCTTCAGCGCGCCTGTGTGTCTGGGGTGGAACGAGGTGGCGGCGCCAGCACAGTGTGTATCAAGCAGATGATTTTTCATGCAAATAAAAGGCGGTATTCCGGCGCAGCGTGTCAGCGCCCGCGCTCGACCCACGGTTTAAAATGAGGCCAGCGTCAGGAACGGTCCCGGTCATCTTGAAACCGGCGTCAGTGCTGTGTACGCTAATAAGTGCGTCAGCCAGAATCATTGCTCATCAGGCAGTACCTACAATAAGTAAGAGCTAAGAGGGATTACGGCATGACAAACGAATCGACCAGGCATGGCAGTAAACTCTGGTACCTGTTGCTCATCTTCCCCTATATCGGTGTGCTCTGGGTCCCGTTTTACAATTCCCTTCAGCCCGAGTTCAACGGGATTCCTTTCTTCTACTGGTACCAGTTTCTGTGGGTCATCATCAGTGCCGTGTTGACGTGGATCGTCTATCGCGCAACGGAATAGAAATACGCCAGAGGAGGGCTGTCACCGCATCGTCATATCGAGACCCGGTGCCGAAACAGTACAAGAACATCTAGGAGGGCTCTGTGAACTGGACCGCATTGATCGTCTTCATCCTGCTGTTCGCGTTTGTTACGGTGCTGGGGTTCTTCGCCGCCCGCTGGCGCCACGGCAACCTTGATCAGCTGCATGAATGGGGGCTGGCCGGGCGGCGTTTCGGCACGATAGTGACCTGGTTTCTGCTGGGTGGGGATCTGTATACAGCCTATACCTTTATCGCCGTTCCGGCGCTGGTGTTCGGGGCCGGTGCCATCGGGATGTTTGCGCTGCCCTATACCATCGTGGTGTACCCGTTCGTGCTGATGGTCTTCCCTCGACTCTGGTCGGTGGCCCACAAACGCGGTTATATCACCGCCGCCGACTTCGTGCAGGGACGCTACGACAGTTCTGGGCTGGCGCTGATCATCGCGCTCACCGGAATCCTGGCAACCATGCCATACATTGCGCTGCAGCTCGTCGGCATACAGGTGGTGATCGGCGCGATGGGGTTCCATGGCACCGGACTGATAGGCGACCTGCCGTTGATTATCGCATTCGCCATACTTGCGGCCTATACCTATACGAGCGGTCTGCGCGCGCCTGCCATGATCGCAGTGGTGAAGGATACACTCATCTACATCACCGTGATCGCTGCTGTCATCATCATTCCCAGGCAACTGGGGGGCTATGCCCATATCTTCTCCAGCATACCGCCGGCGAAACTGCTGCTCGCGACTCCGCCGGCCGGGAGCTGGGGTGCCTACAGTGCCTACGGCACGCTGGCGTTCGGATCGGCGCTTACGCTCTTCCTTTATCCGCACTCGGTGACCGGGGTGATGAGCGCCAGCAACCGCAAGGTCATCAGGCGCAATGCGGCGCTGCTGCCGGCCTACACTTTTCTGCTTGGACTGATCGCGCTGCTCGGATACATGGCACTGGCTTCCGGGGTGCACGACATGCCCCGGTATGCACCCTACTTCAAGCAGTACGGCCCCAACTTCGCGGTACCGGCATTGATGCTGAACTCGTTCCCGGCATGGTTCGCCGGCTTCGCGTTCGGCGCAATCGCCATCGGTGCGCTGGTGCCGGCAGCCATCATGTCCATCGCCGCTGCCAATCTCTATACGCGCAACATATACCGTCCGTACCTGCGCCCGAATTGCACCGACAAGCAGGAGGCCACGACCGCCAAACTGGTGTCGCTCATTGTCAAAGTCGGCGCGCTGGCCTTTGTGATCTTTCTGCCGCTGAAATACGCCATTCAGCTACAGCTGCTCGGCGGGGTATGGATCATCCAGACGCTGCCTGCCATCGTGATCGGTCTCTTCAACCGCTGGCTGCACCGCTGGGCGCTCGTTCTGGGTTGGGCGGCTGGCATGGTGTCCGGAACCTGGATGGTGGCGTCGCTTCACTTCAAGGGTACGGTCTATCCCTTGCATCTCAACGGACTTACGATGCCGGGCTACGCGGCGCTTTATGGGCTGATCGTCAATCTGGTTGTGGCGGCCGTGTTCACCGTGGTGTTCAACCTGCTGGGTGTATCGCGCGGCAAGGATCACACCTCCGAATCCGACTACGTTTCGGACGCCGATACCACGTCAGGTAAGGCGGCAGCCTCGCCTGACTTCGAAGCGCCGTCGCTGTAGCGAGGCAGGGGTAGCAAGACAGGCCCGAAAGGCCAGCCGCCCTTGCGGAGCGGTCGCCGGCGGTCCGGTTGCAGCGGCGGGTAGGGGAAAAGCCAATTCCCGCGTGTCACACCGGTCCGCCGGGGGAGAAAGTGGCGACAGAGGCGCTTCCCCGGATCCGTCGGGCGGCGGTGCGGTTCAAAGTGCCGCAGACTGAAAGGTGCTAAAGCGTGGCAACCGCATGCAGTTTGGCGGACAGTCCCCACTGCTGTGTCGTGCGTTGCAGAGCGGCGCGAACGCATGGGCCGTTCGCGGCGCGAGGTATGTGCCGCAACGGGCGCCGGCTTCCCATCGTGCCCGCGCAGCGATCACAATCAAGTCCCACATCGCTCTTCCTGTCGTTGCTCCGCAGCGGAAGAGTGCTCGGATCTGGTCGGGATTCTCCGTACGAAGCCGGGAACGTGGCGGAATTTCCTGTCCAGGAAGGATCGATCCCGTCGTGCCACACTGCCGGAACCGGGCACCCAATGCGCGCCGCTTTTATCATGACCGGCGGAGTCGTTACATCAGGGCCGGGGCGGTTGTGAACCACCGATTGCGGTAATTTCGAAGCGGGGCGCTTATCGAATCATCGGGACCGTGTAGCGCAGGTTTTTCCATGCCTGGCCTTCGTGACATTTTAGTGGTGAAATGTCGCCGGAACGTGATAGGTGAACAATGAGAATCGTTCAAGAGCCTGCTTCATCCGTAATCGTGTGGTGCCACGAAGTATTCACGGGTCGGGAGCGCTCCATGCGGTAGGTCCCGCTGATGCAAGGGGTTCTGCAAAGGGTGCCGGGACCGCAGGCATGTTCGGGTTCCATGGTGCCGTTCGGCATAATGTTTCCGGTTTTCTTTCCCGGGCATCAAGGCAACAACTGAATGGCCAAGATTTCCCGTAAGCGTCTGGTCACCGCTGCAGTCATCGTCATGATCCTCGCGGGCGGGTTTTTGCTGGAGAAGCCGCTGAGGAAGCTGCTGTTTGGTCCTTCTTCGGGGCCGGAGACGATTACGGTTTCGGGCAATATCGAAGCCCATCAAAGTGTGCTGAGCTTCACCCAGATTCAGGCGCCCATCGTCTACCTTCCGTTCGACGAGGGCCAGTATGTCAAGGCCGGTACCGTCCTGGCCCGGGTCGATGACCGCTACTACCTGCAGCAGCTGCAGATCGATCGATCCATCCTGAATGTAGCGCGGGTACAGATCGCCGTGGTTAAAAACAACCTGGCCGCGTCAGTCAGTACGGTTGCAAGCGATCGGTTCGACCTGCAGCAGAAGCTGCGGGATCTAGATCGCGATGAAGCCCAGCTGAGATACGGCGCCGTTTCGCGTCAGGTCTATGATCAGGCGCGCACCGCCAAAGACCAGGCGGCCGCTACGCTTGCCCGCGATCAGGCTTTGGTCCAGGTGACCCGGGAAAACATCCGCCTGGCACGCGCCAACCTGGCAGCGGCCAGGGCAAGGGTCCGTCTGGATCAGGTGACTCTGTCGTATACCAGCCTTCAGGCTCCATTCAGCGGTGTGCTGGCGGTGCGCGAGGCCGAGCCCGGCGAACTGGCGGCGCCCGGAGTGGCGATTTTCACGCTCGATGATCTGGACCATGTCTGGCTTCGCGCCTACATCAACGAGACCAACCTGGGTCAGGTTCGTCTGGGCGAGCCGGTCACCGTTACTACCGACACCTATCCTGGAAAGGTCTATCACGGCCGGATCGCTTTCATTTCCTCGCAGGCCGAATTCACACCGAAGACCGTGCAGACCCATGCAGAGCGGGTTTCGCTGGTCTATCGGATACGCATCGATATCGCTAACCCTACGCATGAACTGCTCCCGGGCATGCCAGCAGATTCGACAATCGCGCTGCTGCCGGCAGGGAAGTGATGGCCGGGCCCGGCGAAGCTGCAATCCGGGTCCAGGGACTCAGCAAAAGCTTCGGTCCGGTACGGGCGGTGCGCGCGATCGGTTTTGACGTCTCGCCGGGAGAGATTTTCGGGCTGGTGGGGCCGGACGGGGCTGGCAAGACAACCACCATGCGGATGCTCGCGGCCGTGCTGCAGCCCGATGCCGGAGAGATTGTCATCGACGGCGTGAATGTTGCCGCCGAGCCGGAACGCGCGAAATTGCACCTTAGCTACATGCCCCAGCGATTCGGGCTGTACGAGGACCTCACCGTTTCCGAGAACATCTTTTTCTACGCCGAGCTTTTCGGCGTTTCGCGCAACGATCGCATGACCCGCAGCCAGCAGTTGCTGGGCGCAGCCGGCCTGTTGCCGTTCCGGCGTCGCCTTGCGGGGCAGCTGTCGGGCGGCATGAAACAGAAGCTTGGCTTGGTCTGCGCCCTGATCCATACGCCCAAGGTGTTGCTGCTCGATGAACCGACCACCGGGGTCGATCCGGTGTCCCGGCGCGATTTCTGGGCCATCCTGTATGACTTGCGTGAAAGCGGTGTGACTATCGTGCTGTCCACCGCGTATATGGATGAAGCGGAGCGCTGCTCGCGGCTGGCGCTGCTGCATGGCGGAGCAATCCGGTATTGTGATACGCCGTCGCGACTCAAGGTTTCGATGCCAGGCGCGCTGCTTGCCATTCCTGCCACCGACCCTCGTGGCGTGCGCGATGCGCTGACCGGAAAGCCGGGCGTGCTTGGGATTCTGCTCATGGGTGACCGTGTTCACGTCAGGGTTGACGATGCTGCCAGGCGCATTCCCGAGCTTCAGCGGCTGCTTGCGGAGCGTGGTATCACCGAAGCATCGGTCGAGCCTACCGAACCGGGGATCGAGGACGTCTTCGTCGCTTTGTTGGGGCAGGGCAGCGGGCCATGAGGCGGTGCCTGCGCATTGGACAATTGAACCGGCGTCTTGCTGGGTGCGACCGGCTTGCATGAACGCCACCGGGGACATTCCGGCTGTCCTGGCCGAAGGGCTAACCAAGAAATTCGGCAATTTTACTGCGGTCGACCATCTCGATCTGCGGATCGAGAAGGGGCAGGTCGTTGGTTTCATAGGACCCAATGGCGCAGGGAAGTCGACTACCATACGGATGCTGTGCGGTCTGCTCATGCCGACCGCGGGCCGGGCGTCAGTAGCGGGATTCGATGTTGGCCGCGAGCCGGAAGCGGTGCGTGAGCACATCGGCTACATGTCGCAGAAATTTTCGCTTTATGGCGATATGACGGTACGGGAGAACCTGCGATTTTTCGGCGGCATCTATCGGGTACGCAGGGAGGACTTTGTCGAACGCATGCGCTTCGCGATTTCCATGGCCGGACTTGAGGGCCGGGAGAATGCCCTAGTGCGCACGCTTGCCGGCGGCTGGAAGCAACGTCTGGCACTCGGCTGCGCCATTCTCCATCGCCCGCCTGTCCTGTTTCTGGATGAACCCACCTCCGGCGTGGAACCGGAGGCGCGAAGGCAGTTCTGGGACCTCATACATGAACTCGCGGCAGATCGCGTCACCATTTTGGTCTCGACCCATTACATGGACGAAGCCGAATACTGCAATCGCGTCGCGCTCATCGATCGCGGAAAACTCGTGGCTATGGGCACCCCAAGCGAGCTGCGCGGACACCGCCTGAGCGGCGAGCTGTACGAGCTTCGCTGCGCGCCGCTCGGTGGCGCGCTGAAGGTTCTTGCCGGGGTACCCAGCGTCATCGAGGCTGCCATTTTCGGTGACAGGCTCCATGTGGTGCTCACAGACGGGGAGCGCAATGCACCCGAGCTCGTGAGCATCCTTGGCGACCACGGAGTGCAGGCCGAAGCGCCCCGCCGGATCACGCCGAGTCTCGAGGATGTATTTGTTCAGCTGGTCGCGCGCGGAACGGAGCAGAGGACGATGACATGAATCTCCGCAGGCTGCTGGCGATGGCGCTCAAGGAGGCCCTGCAGATCTGGCGGGATCCACGCAGCCTTGCGGTTGCCTTGCTGATGCCGCTGATGCAGATGGCCATTCTCGGATACGGTGTCAGCCTCGACATCAAACACGTGCCGCTGTGCATTTACGATCAGGAAAACAGCCAGGCAAGCCGCGCCGTGGTCGAGCGTTTCGTGTCCTCCGGCTGGTTTTCGGTCGGTCATGTGATCACGCGGTATTCCGGTATCCGGCGCGCCATGGATCGCAGCGAATGCATTGCCGCGATCGTGATTCCGGCGAATTTTTCGCGTACCCTTGCCGCTACCGGCAGCGCGCCGGTGCAGGCAATTTTCGACGCCACCGATGTCAATACTACCAATATTGCACTCGGGTACGCACAGGGAGTGGTGGCTCAGGAAAACGCCGATATTTCCACACAGTGGGATATGTCCCACGACGTTCAGCCTTCCCAGGCCGGACAGATCGAGCTTGATCCCAGTGTCTGGTTCAATGAAACGCTCGATAGCCGCTATTTCATAATTCCCGGTGTGGTTGCGGTGATTCTTGCGCTGGTCGGGGCACAGCTCACATCCCTCACCATTTCCCGGGAGTGGGAGCGCGGAACCATGGAGCAGCTGATTTCCACGCCGATCAGCGCGCTTGAGGTGATGCTGGGTAAACTCATACCCTACTTCGCCATCGGTCTGGTCGACGCGGCATTCTGCCTCGGCGTTACCATATTCTGGTTCGGTGTTCCCTTCCGCGGTGATGTCGCAACGCTGTTTGTCACGACTGCGCTATTCAACATCGTGGTGCTCGGAATCGGTTATCTGATTTCCGTGCGCATCCGCAGCCAGCTCGGCGCGAGCCAGATCGCCCTGATGGTCACCATGCTGCCCACAACGCTGCTGTCGGGCTACACCTTTCCCATTGACCAGATGCCCGCGCCGATCCGTGCTCTCACCTATATTGTTTATCCGCGCTATTACGTCACTATCCTGCGCGCCATTTTTCTCAAGGGCAGCGGCCTGGCGGATCTGTGGGGCCCTGTGCTCGGTCTGTGCCTGTATGCCGCTGCCATCATCTGGCTGGCCTCCCGGGCGTTTCGTAAGCAGCTGTAGATCATGTTCGAACGCCTGTCAGTGATGCTGATGAAGGAGTTCCTCCAGCTTCGGCGCGACCGCTGGATGATGTTCCGTCTGATCGTTCCTTTGATTATCCAGATGGTCGTTTTCGGCTATGCCGCCACGTTTACAGTACATCACGTTGCGACGGCGGTTCTCGATCTGGATCAGAGCCAGGCAAGCCGCAGCCTGATATCGCATTTTGTCGCGACTTCCCGTTTCGATATCGTCGACATGGCCGAAAACCGGAAGCAGATCACCAGCGACATCGTTGACGACCGCGCGGTTGTCGCGCTGGTGATCAACGCAGGATTCAGCCGGAATCTGGAGAATGGGCGCAGTGCGCCGCTGCAGGTTATCATCGATGGAACGAACTCGAACACGGCGTTGATTGCGCTGGGCTATATCGGCCAGATCACTGCGCAGTTTTCGTCCGAACAGGAAGGCCGCCCGGTTGCCCTGCGAGTGGGGTCCGTGTCGCCAGTGACAGGCATCAAGCTCGAGCCGCTGCCCTGGTTCAATGAGGGCCTCAATGAACGCTGGTTTTTCATCCCCGGCGTCATCGGTACGCTGACGCTGCTTCAGGTGGTGAGCCTGACTGCGTTCGCAGTTGTGCGCGAGCGCGAGGTCGGTACGCTGGAGCAGATCATGGTGAGTCCGATCCGGCCCTTCGAATTTATCCTCGGGAAAACCGTGCCATTTTTCCTCATCGGTTTTGGTGACATCGCCCTGGTGAGCGCCTTCGGAATTCTCTGGTTTCACGTGCCGTTCATCGGCAGTCCGCTGGTAATGCTGGCCGGGGCCGCGCTGTTCCTGATGGCAGCGGTCGGAATGGGGCTTCTGCTCTCTACCTTCTCGCGGACGCAGCAGCAGGCGTTTGCCCTTAACTTTTTTCTGCTGAACCCGTTCTTCATACTCTCTGGTTTTGCCTTTCCTATCGCCGCCATGCCAAAGGCCCTGCAGTGGTTCACGCTGATCAATCCGCTGCGCTATTTTCTTGTCATCATCCGCGCGGTGTTTCTGAAAGGGGTCGGTGTGGACGTGCTCTGGCCGCAGCTGTTGGCATTGGCGCTGCTTGCGGCCGTGATGCTTACAATCAGCGTACTGCGTTTCACGAAATCGCTAGACTAGCCGCGTTCCGGCCGGAGCGATCGTGCAGGACGCCGGCAGGCCGGGTTACTGGGCAATCCCGGTCGGACCGGTCAGTCCGGAGAGTCGCCGCCGCGACGCAGCGGCGACTCTTCCGTGGACGGCGGGAACACTGGCAGGTCTGGGCCTATGGCGGCGTGCAGGAAGCTGTCTACCCAGCGGAAAATGTCGTGCTCGCGCAGCGCTCGGCGCATGCGGCGCATGCGCCTGCGCCGCTCGGCGATGTCCATGGCATAGGCGCGATGGATTGCATCGGCCACACCTTCAACGTCGTAGGGATTGACCAGCAAGGCGTCATGCCGCATCTGCGCCGCCGCGCCGGCGAATTCGGACAGAATCAGGACGCACTCCTGTTCGATGGAGCAGGCGCAGTATTCCTTGGCGACGAGATTCATGCCGTCCTTGAGCGGCGTTACCAGCGCGATTTCAGCAACGCGGTAATAGGCGAGGAGATCGGCGGGCACGAGACTGCGGAAGACGTAATGGATGGGTACCCAGCCGCCCGGACGGGTGAATCTGCCGTTGATCTTCCCGACGAGTTGCTCGATTTCGGCTTTCAACTCGCGGTAGCGGGGAATGTCCGCGCGGCTGGGGACGACCACCTGAATCAGCGTGACGTGCTCACGGAGCTGCGGGTAGCGTTCAAGGGCGTTGGCGAAAGCCTTGAGACGCAGCGGAATTCCTTTCGTATAGTCCAGCCGGTCGACTCCGAGGAGCAGTTGGCGATCGGGAAGCAGGGCGCGCAGACCGGCCGCACGGCCAGCCACATCCACGGCAGCCGCACGTCTGGCGAAACTTCCGTAGTCGATGCTGATGGGGAAGCTTCCAATGCGCACCTTGCGCTGCCCCAAAGTCGTGATACACGCCTCAGGCCTTCCGCGAATCGTGACGCCGGTCACCAGCATGCGTACGCATTCCACGAAATTTCTCTGATCGCGGGGCGTCTGGAATCCGAGCAGATCATACTGAAGCAGCGCATTCAGCAGTGGCAGACGCCAGGGTAACTTCATGAAGATATCGGGAGGTGGAAACGGAATGTGCAGAAAGAACGCGATACGCGCCGAGAGACGATGACGTCGCAGTTCCTGGGCCACGTTCATGAGATGATAGTCGTGCACCCAGATGAAGTCCCCATCCGCAGCGTCGGCCGCAATGGCCTCGGCGTACTTGCGATTGACGGCGCAGTAGACACGCCAATAGCCAGGATTGAAATTGCACAGCGATTGCAGGTCGTGAAACAGCGGCCAGACAATCTCGTTAGAGAACCCGTGATAGAAGCCGTGCTGCTCCTCTTCTGTGAGCGTAACCGGGCGCAGGCGGCATCCGATGCGGTCCGCCGTCTCGCGAAGCAGTGCATCGGGATCAGGCGCCTCGGTGCCGCTGCCGGGCCAGCTGACCCATGTGCCACCGCAGTCGCGCAGCACCGGTGTGAGTGCGCTGACGAGTCCGCCGCTGGCCGGTTCGATGCGGCACACACTGTCCTCGTCCCAGCGCAATACCACTGGCAGGCGGTTGGATACGACGATCAGTCCGGCGCCAGATTGGAGATTCGTCATCTCAGCTGCATCTGCGCGACAGATCTGGCGGTGAATCGGACTGGACATATACGGTCTGGGTCGGATAGGCGAACTCAATGCGTTCCTGTGTCAGGCGCGCATGCAGAGCGAGATTGATTGCCTGCTGGATGTCCATGTACAGGTTGTAATCGGCGTCGAGCACGAAATAGACAACGTGGAAAATCAATGCCGAAGCGCCGAACTCCTTGAAATGTGCGCGGTCGAAGCGGGTTTTCGGCTGGCTGGTGACGATTTCCCGCAGCACGGCAGGAATGCGGCGCAGCTTGTCCGGTGGCGTCTGGTAGGTGACGCCAAACTGGAACAGCACACGCCGCTCGTACATGCGCTTGTAGTTATGGATCCGGTTTGTCAGAAGGGTATTGTTCGGGAACACGATCTGCTCTCCCGAGAGAGAGCGAATCCGGGTTGTGCGCAGGCCGATGTACTCCACCGTGCCGGAGGCATCGCCGACTACAATAAAGTCGCCGATGATGAAGGGACGGTCGAGGGCGATAGAGACCGAGGCAAACACATTACCCAGGATGTTCTGTAGCGCGAGTGCCACAGCAATCCCGCCTATGCCCAGACTCGTGACGAGCGTAGTGATGTCGACGCCAAGGTTGGCCAGAAGCATCATGGCAATCATCGACCACAGGGCTACACGCAGCATGAAGCCGAGCATCCGCATCGTGGTCGCGCCGCCGGCATCGTCCTCGCGATGCCGGTCGATATACCGGTCTATCCAGACGCGGATTGTCCGGTGTCCCCACAGTGCAGCCTGCAGCAGTATGGCGACGACCATGACGTGTCCGATGACACGAACGACCGGCCGGGGGAGCGTGAGGAACGTGGCGCCCAGGTACAGTGCGACGCTTGCCGGAAACCAGCGGCGCGTGCCGGCCAGGATTTCGGCCGCAAATCCGTCAAAGTGACTGTGAGTGCGGCTGGCGACGCGCCGCAGATGGTGGAGAATTACACGCAGCGCGAGATTGAAGACGAGGACGAGACCCAGCGCGATCGCCGCCGCGACCACCCAGTCGACGGGAGGGTTTCCATAATAGTTTGGTCTGAGCCAGAGCACTATGTTATTACGCGTGCCTGATGCCATTGCTGCAGGAACTCCAGCAGTGCATGCGGTGGCTGCAGCCAGTGGCGGGCGTTGCTGGGACGGGGTTGCGGACGCACCAGTATGCCCATGCCGCGTCCCTGCAGTGCACGAAAGGCATCCTCGTCGGTTTCGTCATCACCCAGATAGGCGATGGCTGTCTGCGGATTCATTTCGGCGAGCACCGTCTGCAGCGCGTATGCCTTGGTGCGTCCGGGTGCGCGCAGCTCGATGCCGCCGTCGAAGTCGTGCCAGTGCAGATGTTCGTCGAGGTGCAGGCATCGCCATTGCTCGAGGACGACGGCACGGATGGCGACGATCTGATCGGCCGCCATCCCGCGCCAGTGGATTGCCAGGCCGGCCGGTTTGTACTCGCAACGCCCACCGGCCGCTTCGACCCGACCGGTCCATCCGTCGGCATTGACCAGCGAGCGCAATGCTGCTTCGCTGATGGACGCCGTCTGGTATTCACCATCAGGCTGCAGCTGCTCCCAGCCGTGCGATCCCCAGATCTCCGGAATGCGTGCGAGTTTGAGCAGCGGAAGGAGGTCCTTGATCCAGCGGCCGGTCACCAGCACGACGCGCGTGCGCCCCTGGTCGATGATGCGATCGATCAGTTCGCACACCCCTGGATAGGGTAGCGCCGTGCGCGGGTCAACCTGAAACGGTGCGAGCGTTCCGTCATAGTCGAGCAGCAGCGCCGACTCGCTGGCCGCGCGCAGCGTCTGGAAAAATCCGTTGAATCCGTTGTGCTGTGGAAGGGTCCGGGCCATTGTGTCTGCGTGCCTCCGTCGGATTTTCGATGTGGTATGAACGGCGGAGTCCGCAGTGCAGTGACGGCATGCTTGCCGTGGGATTGGCGAAGCGATTGCACCCCGCAGCTGCTTGTTCCGCGTTCAGTCGAGTGCGGGATGGGATCCCGCGATATTGATCCGGCTCGAAATCAGCCGCCTGCGCGGCTGATACCCTCAGCGTGGCCGGCGGTTCGTCGCTATGCCTTGAATGTCTACGGCACTTCTTTGGTGCATGGTTCGGTTCGCCCAGCCTGGCATCGGTGCGATGTCCCGGGGCGAACCGGGGAGTGTCAGCTTGTCCGGGTTATTCTAATCAACGGCTCGGCGCCTGGCAACCCGCCCGCAGGCGGGTTTCGAACCTTCCGGGCCGGCCTCTGCCCCCGGAATGCACGTCGCACCGGTCCATGTGCAGAATCGGCACGAGCGGGTCTTCTGTGTACCGGCATGGCCGGATGGTCGCACCGCGGCGTGCCTGCCGCAAACCGGTAAATCGGCGAAGCGGGCCTGGGCGAGGGGTCTGCGCAGCCCGCCCGACCTGCTCGCGAAACGCGCCTCAGCGCGGAATTGCGGGCTGCGGACGGACCGGAAACGGCATTTGCGTTTACCCGGGAATCCGGGACGGGTAAACTCTGAGTTTGCCGTTGTAGCCGGAACGCGCCGGCCCATGCCAGTTCGATTCTATTTTATAGGTACCAGCGATTATGGCGGTGATGGTCGGTCCCTCCGTGACGAAGGGTTGTGAACCCGGTCAGGTCCGGAAGGAAGCAGCCGCAGCAGCCCGTTCGGGTGCGGAGTGCGGCCGGCCGGAGCCGCCACCCTATTTTTGGTTCAGGCAGGTTCACATGGTCCGGAACATTCCGGTATGAGTTACCAGGTGCTGGCACGCAAGTGGCGTCCCCGCCAATTCGCGGATCTGGTCGGCCAGGAGCACGTGGTGCGTGCGCTCGTCAACGGGTTGGACCACGACCGTCTGCATCATGCGTTTCTCTTTACCGGCACGCGCGGCGTCGGCAAGACCACGATCGCACGCATCCTGGCGAAATCCCTGAACTGCGAAACCGGTGTCAGCTCCCGGCCCTGCGGTAAATGTCAGGCGTGTACGGAGGTGGATGAAGGGCGGTTTGTCGACCTCATCGAAGTCGATGCTGCATCGCGCACCAAGGTCGATGATACGCGCGAGCTGCTGGAAAACGTCCAATATGCTCCGACGCGTGGGCGCTTCAAGGTGTACCTGATTGACGAGGTGCACATGCTGTCGACCCACAGCTTCAATGCCCTGCTCAAGACCCTTGAGGAGCCGCCGCCGCACGTCAAATTCCTGCTCGCGACGACAGATCCGCAGAAGCTTCCGGTCACCGTGCTATCGCGTTGCCTGCAGTTCAACCTCAAACGCCTGCAGCCGGCGCAGATCGAAGCGCAGCTCGAGCGGATACTCGCGGCGGAAGGTATTGCGTTCGAGGTGCCGGCTCTCGCGCTGCTGGCATATGCCGCGGACGGAAGCATGCGCGATGCACTCAGCCTGGTGGACCAGGCCATCGCGTACTGTGGCGGCAAGGTTGCCGAGCGTGAAGTGCGGGACATGCTCGGCACGATCGATAGCGCCGCGATTGAGCGGTTGCTCGTCGCGCTCAGTGCAGGTGATGCGCGTGGCGTGCTGAGCGCGGTTGCCGATGCATCAGAACACAGCATCGACTGTGACGGTCTGTTGCAGGAGTTGCTGCTCCAGCTGCATCGCATCGCACTGGCGCAGGTCGCGCCGGATGTGCTGGAGGCCGGCGCGGCGGACACGGATCGCCTGTTCGTCCACGCCCGCTCGATGACCCCCGAGGACGTGCAGCTGTACTATCAGATCGGACTTCTCGGTCGACGTGATCTGGCACTCGCGCCCGATCCGCGCAGCGGGCTAGAGATGGCGTTGCTCAGAATGCTGGCTTTCCGGCCAGTCTCCGCGGCCGCTGCCACCGAACAGGGCGTGGTGCGGGAGAATGCACCACAGCGCGAGGCGCGTGGCGGCGTGCGTCCCGTGTCGGAAGCTGCCGTCGCGTCTGAAGCCGCAGCCGCGCCGCAGGCCGCCACCATCCGCCCTGGATCGGCGGCGGTCGGTGACTGGCCGGATACGGTCGCACAGCTGCAGCTCGCGGGACTGATGCGTGAGCTGGTCAGCCATACGACGCTGGATTCGTGCAGTGCCGACACATTCAGCCTGACTCTGGACCAGAGCATGGGGCATCTGCTCAACAAGGATCGGGAAGCGGCGCTGCGGAAGGCTCTGGAGGAGCATCTCGGGCACGCGGTCACACTGCGCGTGCAGGTGGGCGTGCCGGCATCCGAAACTCCGGCGCAGGCCCGGAGTCGCGCATGCGACGAGCGCCAGCAGGCTGCAACGCGCGCCATCGAGGGTGACCCGAACGTTCGAGCATTGGAGGAGACGTTCAATGCGCGTGTCAGTCCTGGCTCGATTCGTCCAAAATTGTGAAGTTTCTGGAATTTGACGGGGGTAGACGCGAATGAAAGGCGGATTGGGCAACATCATGAAGCAAGCCCAGGTCATGCAGGAGAATCTGCGCAAGGCGCAGGAGCAGCTCGCGCAGATCGAGGTCACCGGCAATGCCGGCGGCGGATTGGTGACGGTCACCATGACCTGTCGGCACGACGTGCGACGTGTGCATATCGACCAGTCGCTGATGCAGGATGACAAAGAGGTTCTTGAGGATCTGGTGGCGGCAGCGATGAATGATGCCGTGCGCAAGGCCGAGCAGACGAGTCAGGAGAAGATGGCGGGCCTGACCGCCGGTCTGAACATTCCCGGTCTGAATTTCCCGTTCTGACAACGGAATGTCCGACTCCCCTGCAATTGAAGGCCTCAAGCAGGCCCTGCGCCGGCTGCCCGGCGTGGGACCCAAGACTGCGCAGCGCATGGCGTTTCATCTCCTGGAGCGTGACCGCGACGGCGCCCAGCTGATCATGCAGGCTCTGGGCAACGCGCTTGAGCGGGTCCGGCGATGTCAGCGCTGCAGCAACCTGAGCGAGCAGGACGTCTGCGCGCTGTGTTCTTCCGCGCGCCGCGACGCAAGCCTGCTGTGCGTAGTCGAATCGCCGGCCGACCTCATGTCCCTGGAGCAATCCGGTGTCTACAATGGCCGGTATTTCGTGCTCATGGGTCATCTTTCGCCACTCGATGGAATCGGCCCGGATGAACTGGGTATCCCGAGACTGGAAGCGCTGCTCGACTCCGGCGGCGTCAAAGAGGTCATTCTCGCGACCAACCTCACTGTGGAGGGGGAGGCGACGGCACACTATGTCGGAGATCTCGCCCGCGAGCGCAAGATCTTCGTCACCCGGATTGCACATGGTGTGCCGCTCGGGGGTGAACTCGAATATACCGATCGCGGCACCCTGGCACGGGCATTCAGCGGCCGGCGCGAAGCCTGAGGGGACGCTCCGGCGCGGCCGGATGGGCACGCCACGGCCGGCAGGTTAAGATGATGGTGCGGTGCGCCGTGGATCACCGTCGCGGCCGCATTCCGCGCGGCGCGTCATCCGTCCATTCCCGATCCGGACCAGACCATATCCCTTTCTGCCCAATCTATCTATGCCGCCCGATTCCCGGTCACCGCCCGCTGCTGCCGCAGTCTCTGCGCAATCCCGGCCGTCTGCCGCTGTGCGGAGGCTGGCGCCGATCCTGGGATTCCTGCGGCCTTACCGTGCACGCGTGGTCCTGGCCTCCATCGCTCTGGTCATCGCCGCCGGCACCGTGCTGACTGTGGGCCAGGGGCTGCGTCTGCTGGTGGACCGCGGGTTTGCCGGCGGCAATCCGGCCATGCTCGATCGGATGCTCGTCGCGCTGCTCGCGGTGGTGGTCGTGATGGCAATCGCTACCGGTGCGCGCTTCTATCTTGTCTCATGGATCGGGGAGCGTGTCAGTGCCGATATCCGCCAGGCGGTTTTCAGTCACGTGCTCGATCTCAGCCCAGGATTTTTCGAAGTCACGCGCACCGGCGAGATTCTTTCCCGCCTGACTGCGGATACCACGCTGCTCGAGACGGTTGTTGGCTCATCAGCATCCCTGGCGCTACGCAACCTGCTGCTGTTTGTCGGCGGAATGGTCATGCTCGCGGTGACCAGTCCCAAGCTTACCGCGCTGGTCATGGTCGGTGTGCCGGTGGTCGTCGTTCCAATCCTTTTTTTCGGACGACGCGTGCGCCGGCTGTCACGTGCCAGCCAGGACAGGATCGCTGATGTCGGCGCGTTCGGAGAGGAAACCCTTCATGGCATACGCACGGTACAGGCTTTCTGCCATGAGGACATAGACCGCAGCCGTTTTCGGGAACGTGTCGAGGCGGCGTTCGCTACCGCCACCCGCCGCATCGGGCAGCGTGCCCTGCTTACCGCATTCGTCATTCTGCTGGTGTTCACCGCCGTCGGTGTCATTCTCTGGAGCGGCGGCGAGGACGTGATTGCCGGGCGTCTCAGCGCCGGAGACCTGTCGGCGTTCGTGTTTTACTCGGTGCTGGTGGCGGGTTCGGTCGGCGCGATCAGCGAAGTCGTCGGCGATCTGCAACGTGCCGCTGGGGCCGCCGAGCGCCTGCTGGAACTGCTCGCGACACGGTCCGATATCGTCGCGCCGGTGGTACCGCGCGCACTGCCGCATCCGCCGCGCGGCGAGATCGACTTCGAGCAGGTCATGTTCCACTATCCAACGCGCCCGGAAGCGGCCGCGCTCGATGCGTTCAGCCTGCATGTGCGGCCGGGCGAGCGTCTGGCGCTGGTCGGACCGTCCGGGGCCGGGAAGACGACCGTATTCCAGCTGTTGCTGCGCTTTTACGATCCGCAGGCCGGGCACGTGCGTCTGGACGGGGTCGACCTCCGCGAGGCGCAACCCGCCGAATTGCGCAGCCGCATCGGGTTGGTGCCACAGGATCCGGTGATATTTGCGGCCGACGCGTGGGAGAACATCCGCTATGGACGCCCCGGTGCGAGCGATGAAGAAGTGCACCTAGCCGCCGATGCAGCGTACGCTACGGAGTTCATCGACCGCCTGCCACGGGGTTTCGACAGCGACCTCGGCGAGCGTGGCGTGCGCCTGTCCGGGGGGCAGCGCCAGCGTATTGCAATCGCCCGCGCCATCCTTCGCGATCCGGCGGTGCTGCTTCTGGACGAAGCCACGAGCGCGCTCGACGCCGAGAGCGAGCGGATGGTGCAGCAGGCCCTGGAGCGGATCATGGTCGGACGCACGACGATCATCATCGCACATCGTCTGGCGACTGTGCTGAAGGCGGATCGCATCGCGGTGATGCTGGAAGGCCGGATCGTTGCCAGCGGACGGCATGAGCATCTGATTGCGCAAGGCGGGCTGTATGCGCGCTTGGCGGCACTTCAATTTGGCAATGCCGTGGAGCCCGCGGACGGCGGCGAGGCGATTGTACAGCAGGAGTGAAGACTGATGACTGAGGAACGTGGAGAGAAAATCAGCGACGGCGAGAAGCGCCGTCTTGCGGAAGCCGTGAAGGCGGCATGCATCCAGGCGGCGCTTTCGGGCTACGAGGATGCCGGCGTGAGCGGCCTGTGTCACGAAGGTGCCCTGGAATATGCCCTGGACGCGATCCGGATGCTGGATGTCCAGACGGTGATCGACAGTCTGCTCGAGCATTGAGCTGGCAGTGCGACCCGTTCCGATCCGCAGGCCCTGGCGCAGCCCGCTACCTCGATGAGCCGATGAGGTCAGGCTCGGTCCGGCCTCGGCTCATTCGTCCTGCAGACGGTTGATC
The DNA here is from genome assembly GCA_021819085.1 of Pseudomonadota bacterium. Classification (GTDB taxonomy): domain Bacteria; phylum Pseudomonadota; class Gammaproteobacteria; order Acidiferrobacterales; family UBA6901; genus JAJYCY01. The sequence continues at coordinate 106,743 of JAKASJ010000007.1, forward strand.
TTGGCGGCGCAGATGAAGTCATTCTCCGAAAGCCCGTTTACAGAGTGAGTGCTGTAGCGCACGTGGCAGCGGTTGTAGCCGACCTCGATGTCCGGATGATGGTCCTCGCGGTGCGCCACCCAGGCAAGCGCATTCACGAATGCCATGGTCTCGTAGTAGTTTCCGAACCGGTAGCTGCGTTCGATCGAAGTTGCAGCATCGTTGAGCGACCAGCCGGGCGTGTGTGCGAGCAGTGATTGCGCCTGTTCGCGACCCAGAGGCAAAGCACCCGGCGTGCACGCCTGGCAGTGTTTCCGGCTGAGATCGGTGATGGTCATGATGCCGATGCTAGAACTTGTAGTACCTGTCGTCCAGGTATTTCACGATATCCTGTTGCTGGCTGCCACTGAGCATTCTGGTGAGCTGGGTATTGCAGCTTCCAACCTGGCGGTACAGGCCTTTGATGCTGTGGACGTGGCGCCCCTTGCGCACGAAGATCACCGATCCGTCGCCTCCGAATTGGGAGGCATGACACGCCGCGCAGCGGCCCTGATAGAGTTTTTTACCGAGCGCGGAGTTGCCCGGCAGTGTCGTGGTGGCTTGGGCCAGTGCTGACCCGCCAGCCAAAAGCAGAAGGATGGCGATCGATTTGAACATGGTTTGGCCCTCCATTGGCATGAGCCTGGACGGACTTCAGGATGCCAGCGCCTCCAAATGTGCGATGCGCACCGGTGCCGGCGGGTGTGAGTCGTAAAATGCCGAGTAGACCGGGTCGGGGGTGAGTGTGCTGGCGTTTTCCCGGTAGAGCTTGACGAGGGCGGTGATCATCGCGCGCACGTCGGCCTGCTCGGCGGCATAGGCGTCGGCCTCAAACTCATGGCGCCTCGAACTCCATGAGTGCAGCGGCTGCAGGAAGAACGCAAATACCGGACCGGCCATGAGGAACAGCGCCAGTGCCGCGTAGGTAGAGGGATGGGACATACCGAGTCCCTGATAGAACCACGCCTGGCGCATCAGCCACGCAAGCAGATACAGACCGGCGAGGGCCAGACCGAAGGTCATGAGCAGGCGCTTGAGAACGTGATGGCGGCGGAAATGGCCGAGTTCGTGCGCCAGCACTGCCTCGATTTCGGCCGCAGCCAGTGTTTCGAGCAGTGTGTCGAAGAACACGATGCGCTTGTTTTTTCCGAAACCGGTGAAATAGGCGTTGCCGTGAGCTGACCGGCGCGACCCGTCCATGACGAAGATTCCACGGCTGCGGAAGCCGGTGCGCTCGAGCAGTGACTGGATGCGATCTTTCACGTGCGCGTCTTTCAGCGGCGAAAACTTGTTGAACAGCGGCGCGATGAGCACCGGGTAGGCCCATACCATGGCCAGGGTGAATCCGCTCCAGAGTGCCCAGACATAAAGCCACCACAGCCGTCCCATTGCCTGCATCAGCCACAGTACCGCGAAGATGAGCGGCGCTCCGATGACAACGAGCAGTAGCGCCTGCTTGAGCAAGTCAGCGATGAACAGGCGGACGGTGGTCTTGTTGAAGCCGAAGCGCTGTTCGATGACAAAGGTCTGATAAATGGAAAATGGCAGGTTCAGTGCGCTCGTGACCAGGATAAGACTCAGGATGAACGCGCTGCCGGTAACGACCGACCCGAGTCCGGGGCCGCGCCACATCCGGTCCAGGAGTTCCAGTCCGCCGCCGAGAGTCCACAGGACCAGCAGCAGAGCGCCGGCGACATCGTCGATCAGGCCGAGCCGAGTGCTGGCAACCGTATAGTCGGCCGCCTTCCTGTGGTCGGCAAGCGGGATGCGGTCCCTGAATGCCGGCGGGACATGCTCGCGATGCGATTGTACGTGGCGCATGTGGCGCCAGCCGAGCCAGATCTGGACCAGGAGCATGGCGGCGAGTGCGCCCAGGAAAAGTACGGAAAAGCCGTTCATCGGTCAGGCAGTGATATCATGGAGTGCTGACGCAGTTTAGCATCAAGCGAAACCGGGAGAAAACGCATGCCCCAGGATCCTAATGCTCTGGTCTGGATAGACCTGGAGATGACGGGATTGAGACCAGAGTCGGACCGCATCATCGAGATCGCAACGGTGATCACCGACAGCGAACTCGAGATTATCGCCCAAGGCCCGGTGCTGGCCATTCACCAGCCCGAGGACGTGCTTGCGGCCATGGACGATTGGAATACCCGGACCCACCAGGCGAGCGGCCTGGTCGGGCGCGTCCGGGCTTCGACGCTTGGCGAGGCGGATGCGGAAAAGCAGACGCTGGCGTTTATTCAGCGCCATGTGCCGAAAAACCGCTCACCGCTTTGCGGCAACAGCATATGCCAGGATCGGCGGTTCCTGGCGCGTTTCATGCCGCAACTCGAATCCTGGTTGCATTACCGCAACCTCGATGTGAGCTCACTAAAGGAACTAGTGAAGCGCTGGAGGCCCGGCTTGTACAGTGGCTTTGAAAAGAAGAACAGCCACAAGGCATTGGACGACATCATGGAGTCGGTCGCGGAGCTGCGCTATTACCGCGAGCATTTCCTGCGTCTTTCCTGACGTCCGGACCAGGCAGCCGCTCAGGCCGCAGACCCGCAGCGTTGCCGGGCAAGAGCCCAGCGTACGTGTTCACGCACCAGCTCCGAGGGATGGTCGGCGCGGCCCTCGAGTGCCGCGGTCACGGCGACATCCGCCGGCGCATTGCCGAGCGCGACCGCAACGTTGCGCAGCCAGCACTCGTAGCCGGTGCGCCGGATGGCAGAGCCCTCGGTACGACGCCGGAATTCCTCCTCGCTCCAGGAAAAGAGTTCCACCAGCTGTGGTGAATCCAGCCCGTGACGCGGCGCGAAATCGGCGATGGTGCTTGTCGTCGCGAGACGGTTCCACGGGCAGACGATTTGGCAGTCGTCGCAGCCGTAGATGCGATTTCCAATCAGCGGGCGCAGTTCGACCGGGATGGCGGTGCGCAGTTCGATGGTGAGGTAGGAGATGCAGCGGCGGGCGTCGAGTTCATAGGGAGCTACAATGGCGCCCGTCGGGCAGGCATCGATGCAGCGGCGGCAGCTGCCGCAGTGTTCAGTCGCGGCGTTGTCGGCAGGCAGAGGCAGGTCGGTGTACAGTTCTCCCAGGAAGAACCACGAACCGGCGTCACGGTGAATCAGGTTCGTGTGCTTGCCGATCCATCCGAGGCCGGCGTTGCGTGCCAGCGCTTTTTCCAGTACCGGTGCGCTGTCGGCAAAGGCGCGGTATCCAAAGGCGCCGACAACCGATTCGATGCGGTCCGCCAGTGCCTGAAGGCGGGTGCGCACCAGCCGGTGGTAATCCCGTCCCAGCGCGTAACGGGCAATGTAGGCGAGCGTGGGATCAGCAAGGACCTGCGGCATGCCGGCCGCGCCCGGCGGCAGGTAGTTCATGCGCACCGATATCACTCGCAGCGTTCCCGGTACGAGGTCCGCAGGCCGGCTGCGCAGCGTGCCGTGGCGCTCCATATAGGACATTTCTCCATGCCGGCCCCGTGCCAGCCAGTTCAGCATGTGCAGTTCATCCGGGCCGAGCTCGGTATCCGCGAAGCCGACCTGGTCGAAACCGAGCGCCAACGCCCACGCCCTGATGTCCTGTGCCAGGTGTCGGGGGTCGAGCTTTTGCATTGGAGCAATCGCCATTAATCTCTATCATACCGCCATGGAGGAACTGCCCGAAGCGCTGTACAGCACCGTGCAGGCGCGCGAAATCGACCGGCGTGCCATGCTCGATCGCGGCCCGCTCGCCGAGCCGCTGATGGAGCAGGCCGGTGCGGCGGTGTTCGATCTGTTGCGCCGGCGCTGGCCGCGGGCGCGGTGCGTCGCCGTGGTCTGCGGGCCTGGCAACAACGGCGGTGATGGTTACGTGGTCGCACGCCTGGCACAGGCTGCAGGCATTGCAATTCAGGTCATGTGCCCGGGCAAACCAGGCAGCCTGGCGGGCGACGCCGCGATTGCCCGCGAGCGGCTGCTCGCCTGCGGCGTGTCGGTACAGCCACTGTGTACCGCTGATCTGGCGCGCGCCGACGTGGTGGTCGATGCGCTGTTCGGCACGGGTCTGGAGCGCACGCTTCAGGGTGAGTGGCTGGCAGCGGTCGAAGCCATCAACGGCTGCGGTTTGCCGGTGCTATCGGTCGATCTGCCCTCCGGCCTGCATGCCGACAGCGGGCGCGTTCTTGGGGGTGCGGTGCGCGCGGCGGCGACTCTCGGGCTGATCTGCCTGAAGGCCGGGATGTTTACAGGTTGCGGGCGCGAATACTGCGGAGACATTCTTCTCGACAACCTCGGGGTGTCTGCGCAGAGCATGGCGGCGGTAGCGCCGCTTGCACGGCGCATCTCGGCGGACAGCCTGCAGGGCCTGCTGCACCCGCGTGCACGCCACGCACACAAGGGCGATGCCGGCAGAGTACTGGTGGTTGGCGGAGGACCGGGCATGGGAGGTGCGGTGCACCTCGCCGGTGCGGCAGCGTACCGCGCCGGGGCCGGGCTGGTTACCGTCGCTACGCACCCCGCGCATGCGGCCTGTCTCAACCATGCGCGGCCTGAACTCATCGTGCATGGCATCGATGCAGCTGACCGTTTGCGTGCCCTGCTGGCGCGGGCAGACGTGATCGCAGTCGGTCCGGGCCTCGGCCAGGACGCCTGGGCGCGGGAATTATGGCAAGTGGTGCGCGAAAGCCACCAGCTTCTGGTGGTCGATGCCGATGCGCTGAATCTGCTTGCCGCCGCCCCGGAGGTGCGTGACAGCTGGGTCCTGACGCCGCACCCGGGTGAGGGCGGGCGGCTGCTGGGCTGTAGCACCGGCGATGTGCAGAACGACCGGTTTGCGGCAGTACGCGGGATCGTCAGCCGCTTCGGTGGAGTGTGCGCGCTCAAGGGCTCGGGCAGCCTGGTGGCGGGTGGCGGGGACGATCCCGTCTGGCTGTGTGATCGTGGCAACCCGGGGATGGCGAGCGGTGGAATGGGCGACGTGCTGACCGGCGTCATTGCCGGGCTGGTGGCGCAGGGCGTGGCTGCGCTGGATGCCGCGCGCATGGGAGTCTGGTGTCATGCCGCTGCTGCCGACGAAGCCAGTGCGCTCGGCGGCGAGCGCGGCCTGCTGGCGCAGGATCTGTTACCCCGGGTCCGTTCGCTGGTCAACGCGCTGGTGGATCCGTGAGCGTGGTGCTCCGCGTGGCGGATGAGCAGGGCATGGAATCGCTGGGTGCGGCGATTGCCCCGCGGCTGCGGGCCGGGCAGGCGATATTTCTGCACGGTGAACTCGGTGCCGGCAAGACCACGATGGTCCGTGGCGTCCTGCGCGCCCTGGGTTACGCGGGGTCGGTGAAAAGCCCCACCTATACCCTGGTCGAACCTTACGATTTCGGGCATTTTCGAATGTATCATTTCGATCTCTATCGAATGGAAGATCCCGAGGAACTGGAATTTCTCGGAATCCGTGATTATTTTCAGGGAGAGGGAGTATGTATCGTGGAGTGGCCGGAGCGTGGCGTCGGCATCCTGCCGCGTCCGGATGTTGACGTTTTTATAGACAGGGTTGATCATGCGCGCAGCGTGCGACTGGTTTCCAACAGCGACGACGGGGCAGTACTTCTGAGCGGTCTGGAATGAGACCGGCACGCGTTTTCTTCCTTTTGATTCTCCTGGCTTTCCCTGTGTCCTGCTGGGCCCGCCTGGTATCCGTTGAAAATGTCCGAATGTGGCCCGCGCCGGATTACACCCGCCTGGTGTTCGACCTGAGCGGATCGCTCAATTACCGGCTGTTCATGCTCAAGGATCCCTACCGTGTGGTGATCGACCTCCACAACGCACGCCTCGGCGGGCCCCTGCCGCGGCTCGGAAGCGGGAGCGCGATCGTCTCGGACATGCGCAGCGGCCCGCGCGCGAACCACACGGTGCGCATCGTCGTTGATCTCAAGATCGATGCCCAGCCCCGCAGCTTCCTGCTGAAGCCGGCCGGCCCGTACGGCCATCGCCTGGTGGTGGACCTTTATGATGCTGCAAAGGCGGCGCGGGAACGCGCCCGGCTCAGGGCGCAGGCAGCGGCGCCGCCGTCGCGGGAATTTGTGGTCGTCATCGACCCCGGACATGGCGGCGATGATCCGGGAGCGACCGGCCATCTGTACGGCACGCAAGAGAAGACGGTGGTGCTCGCGATCGCGCGTGATCTGGACCGGCTTGTGGCTGCACAGCCGGGAATGAAGGCGATCATGACGCGTACCGGCGACTATTATGTTCCGCTGGTGACACGCAGGCGCATGGCCAAGGGGGCGGACGTATTCATTTCGATCCATGCGGATTCCATGCCGGGCCGCATCGTCGATGCCCATGGAGCTTCGGTTTATGCCCTGTCCGAGAAGGGCGCCACCAGCGCCCTTGCTAGAGCGCTGGCCAGCGATGAAAACGAATCCGACTGGATCGGAGGAGTGAATCTGAACAACGTGGAAAGCGGTGTTGGCCAGGTTCTGGGGGACCTGACCAAATCGGCGACCATCGCCGACAGTGTGAGGCTCGGCGATGACATGCTTCCCTATCTGCGCGGGGTAGCGCCGCTGCATTCGAACAAGGTCGAGCAGGCCGGATTCGTGGTGTTGGAATCGCCCGTTCCGTCGGTTCTTATCGAAACCGGTTTCATTTCCAATCCTGCGGATGAGCGCAAACTGCGCAGCAAGCGATTCCAGGAACGCACCGCCAGAGCGATATTCGACGGGCTGGAGCGGGCCGAGCCCTGGCTTCTGGCAAGGCGCGGTGTCCCGATCAGGACGGCACGGGCACCGAAGCCGGTCTTCGACCAATACGTCGTGCGCCCCGGAGACACCCTCACGGCCATCGCGCAGCGCCATGACGTGTCCGTGACCGCGTTGCGTGACGTCAATGGTCTCAGGGGCAGCAATATCCGCATCGGCCTGAGGCTGCGCATCCCGGTGCCCGGAGACCGCGGCTGAATGGCCGCCGGCACCACGCAATCCGTCGATTTCAGATTGAGCAAAAACTACGGCCTATCAGAATAACGGGAGAAAGGGGAAATGAGTCTGCTTCGGACCAAACCGATCAACGCCGACATGTATTGCGATACCGGATTGCGGCGCTGCCTGACCGCCTTCGACCTGACCCTGCTGGGCATAGGGGCCATCATCGGTGCCGGGATATTCGTGCTTACGGGCATTGCGGCAGCGACTAAAGCGGGTCCGGCCATCGTGCTTTCCTTCGTGGTCTCGGGCTTTGCTTGCGCATTCTCGGCGCTGGCCTACGCTGAGCTCGCATCCAGCATAGGCGGCTGCGGTAGTGCCTATGGCTACGCCTATGCCGGGCTGGGCGAACTGGTCGCCTGGATCATCGGCTGGGACCTGATTCTAGGAGCCCGTCCGAGTAATCCGCAATAATATACGGTAAAATAAGCCCCAGTTCGCTATTACTGGAGCAGAGCATGTCCAAAACCTTCCGCGACTGGAACCTTGATCAGGGCATGCTGTTGCCGCC
>JAKASJ010000008.1 GCA_021819085.1 Pseudomonadota bacterium
CCGTCAGACCCAGAAGCATTTGATAGAGTTCGGTATCGCGCATCGATCACGGTTCCTGCAGGAAGAAACGCGATACTCACCCGCAGGACGGGGATTAGGCAAGATCACCCCGACCCACATGAAACCCGGAAGAGCCTATTTAAAGACCCCTTTGCAAATGCCAAGAAGATTGCGGGTCTTTACAGCGTTGGGCGAAACCGCGGCAAGAACCCGCGGTTGCCCAATCAGGATGAAGAACTACCGGAAACGCGTGCTATCGCGGTTGAAAGGAGCGGGCATGATCCGCCCCGGTCGGATACGCGGTATGGCCTCGTTTTTGGTGAAAGCATGCATACAATTTAATTGTCGTAGCGCCCGGCTCAGCTTGTCAACGAGGCCGGAGTGCGCGCCGATGCCGCTCGATTGCAAGGCGGCATATGCGTTCGCAAAGCTCCGGAAAGCCGATTCCTGCAGCCTGTCCGGACTGAGGCAGCAGACTGGTCGCAGTCATGCCCGGACTGGTGTTTGCCTCCAGACACCAGAACTCACCGCCGTTGTCCATGCGAAAATCGATCCGGCTATGGCCTTCGAGTTTCAGTGTACGGTGCGCGCGGCGCGCAAGCTCCTGTGCACGCCCGGTCAGTTCTGCAGATAACCGGGCAGGAAATATTTCCGTGGCGCCGCCTTGTTGGTACTTGCTGGCATAGTCGAAAATCTCACCCCTCTGGGGGATGATCTCGCCCACTGCCAGAGCCTCGCCATCGAGCATGCCGACCGTAAATTCCCGTCCGGGAATGAAACGCTCCAGCATCACTTCGTCGTCGAACCGTGATGCCAGCTGAATTGCCGCATCGAGGTCCTGCGGATTCCGGACCACTGACAGTCCAACGGTGGAGCCCTGCTTGTTGGGTTTGACGACCAGCGGAAAACCCAGGGTGCTTACGACGTCCGAAGTCTGCACCGGCGTCATGAGCCACTCAGCGGTGGGAATGCCCGCGCTGCGAAACAGACGCTTCGAAATATCCTTGTCCATGGCAATGGCGCTGGCCGCATGACCGCTCCCTGTATAGGGGATGGCGTACAGATCCAACACGGCCTGCAGCGTTCCATCCTCTCCGGTACCTCCATGCAGCGCAAGAAAGGCAACGTCCGCTGCCCGGATTTCCGTCAAGCAGGTGAACAACACGGCCGAAGCGGATTGTGCTGGCGACTGCTCGATCGCCGTGGGCGGCGCCTCGGCGACGTTCCATTCCAGGAGGCGCTGTTCTTCCTGTGGGCCCAGCACACCGCGCGCGGTGTCGATTGCTATGGCCCCGTGCCCGGCGGAACGTAATGCCTTGATAACCTGTGCCCCGCTCGCGATCGATACATCCCGTTCGGCGCTGGTCCCGCCGAATAGCACTGCTACTTTCATCACACCTCCCCGGAGAGTGTCCGTTTGCCATGCGGCGCGACCATTGGCGCCGCGGACTCAGCATCAGGAGAACACTAACATGGGCCAGTCGCGAAGGCACGGAGCATGCCTTCCCCCTGGGTGCGGAAAGACTCGGTATGCCGCCGTCCGGCGCTTCTCGTCGCGATTAGGTTCGGGAGTGTCGTAAACGAGCCCGGGCCGATTTCTGCCGCGATGCCCAATCCCGAGGCGGACGGTGGCCCAGACGGGAAAGCCATGTCGTGCCTGCTGCAGCGAAAGGCGGTTCCGCTCCGCGGGCGATCAGAAGCCTGCCTGCAGACCGACGCCGACGCCGTAATCCGGGCTTCCGTTACTGAGTCCCTTGTCGAAAAATACCTGAAAGCCGGTTCCCGGAGCGGTGTAATAGTTCCACGCTACGAGCAGATCCGCGGCTCCGGGGAACCCCGGTTCGATCGATTGGTGCCCGGAAAACATTCCCGTGACATAGTTACTTTGGTCAACCCGGTACATTATGCCGCCATCGTAGGTAGCCGCATTGCTCAGATCAAGGCCAGCGGGTGAGCCGACGAAGCGGTAGCCGAAATCCACGAACGGAATCAGATTGTGGTCAGCTGTCCATTCGAGCCCGATGCCAGGCTCATAATCATTCTTGCCGGTTCCTAGGCCTTCGCTATATGAAGCGGTGCCGAACTTTATCTTGAAATAAGGGCTGATGTCGGGGACGCCGCCGGTCCCGCGAAACCGATAGCTTGCCTTGGCCCACACATCGCCGATGCCGCTGTTGCGACTTACCCCGCCACCGCTCGTGCTCCTGCCGCTACCGGCCATACCTATAATGCGGTTGCCGATTAACATGCCTTCTGATGCCAGCGTGCCCGCGGGGCCCTCCACCGACAGGTACGGCACGGTGAGTTTTAGATCAAGGTTGCCGTTCTCGAAATTGGCCCAAACCGGCACATAGTAGATCTTGGTGGTCGTACCGGTACCGTAATCGCCCTGGTAATACGACGGCGTGACTCCAAGAGTCAAAGAAGATGCAGAGCCGTCAGCCTGAACGGACCCGGCGGTGACGGCTCCCGCCATGGCCGCAGTCATGAGATATCCGAAACGCATCGAGCCCTCCCTGCGGTCCGTGGCCGGCTTTGATTAAGTCTTTTCCCTCAGGCGCAGCGTTGCGAAGGATTCAGAGCGTACTCGCCGCATTTTCTTGGTGCAATACGTAGATTCCACAGCAGGTGGCCAGCGCGGGCGCAGAATCCGGGAGTGTTCGGTCAACCGGATTTGTTGCCTCACCAGGCCTATCAGTCCCAGGCGTGATCTGGCGACTCCGTAAAAGATTACAAAGATAACGCTGCTCAGAGGGCATTGCGGCGAAACCGGTGCGTGCCGGGGCCCAGCGTAGCCTGGTGCCCTGCCTGGAAGTTGCTCCCGAAAGCTCTGAGACACGACAGGACCATACGTCCAAAACAATCAGCGACCACTGACAATCAGTGCCGCCTGGATGAGGGTCACGAGATTCACGAAAGCGTGCATGGCGATCGGTGTGTAAATCGATTCCGTGCGCACGCGTGCTATACCGAGAAAAAGTCCGAATACGAATATCTCGGTGATTTCGGCGCCGCTGTACTGTCCGTGACTAATGGCCCAGGCAAGCGCTGTCAGTACGACCGACACAACGGGCCCCAGCTTCGAGTACCGCAGTCCCTGCAGCAGGAATCCGCGAAAAAATAGCTCCTCGAATGCCGGCGCTGCAATCACCATGGCGAACCAAAGCAGCGGAGCAAAGGTCGCGGAACGGTATATGGAAAGCGTAAAGTCCGGACCCCGCGGGTGCCTGAGCAGTGGTTCGACCAGGTCGGATACAAATATCAATCCTGCCGTGACCGTCAGCCATGCCAGCAGTGTGCGCACCCGGACGCGACGCATGCCCAGATAATCCGATGGACCGTCGCCTTTGCGCAGGCGTGCCACCCACCACGTCAGCGCCGAGCAGACGCCGGCACTGGCGATTGTTATGAGTGCGAAAGCCAGGCCATTGTCGCTGAAACTGACCGCGACCGAACGCAGGGGTATGTGCGAGCCACGGACGCCCTCGTACATGACGTAAGCGAACACGATCCCAAACTGGACCAGCACGAACACTGCTGCAATCACGACCCCAAAGGCCAGTGTCGTCCACGGGCCCCAGATATCGGGTCGGTGGTGCGGTGTTGGCCGCAGCCAATTCTTCATGTCGGCACGCAGGAAAGGGTGTCTCGGCTAATGCACCGGTTACCGGAACTGGATCCAGGCCAAGCCCGCCAGGGCAATGGCACTGATCAGCATCCAGCGCGATATTGCCACGATCCGCAGGTCCTGTCGCGAAGGAATCGATGCGTACGCGATACAGGCGACAAGATAGGCCCAGCCAGCTTCACTAGCATGCGGCTCCGGCGCGACGTCAATGCTCCAGGTCATCAGCGCCAGCGCGATCGGCAGCAATGCCAGCGGCGCCAGGCCGATGAAGACCCCGTTGTACCAGCGCAGGTTCGTGCATTCAACGCTTCCCAAAACCACCTGGGCGCCGCTGCGTCTTGGCCATAACCTGAGACCCTTGGGGCGGCCGCCGAACAGAACACCTGCGGCCCAGTGCGACAGCTCGTGAAAGAGTGTTCCTGGAAACACAACCACGGAAAACAGCGTGATCCGCAAACGCAGCAAACTGAAGAGTGCGAGATAGCCGACTACCGCACCGAGATACACGACTCCGGCACGCGAATACAGTGCGTTCCACGTGGTTCGGAGAGGTGCAATCATGAAAGACGCATGCTGCGCGGGCTGCCTGCAACGAATCGAGTTGCAGCATTTTCGCACGAAACACCATGTGGCAGCGACCCCTGTGGCTGGTGGACCATAGGGGGGTGGTCAGAAATGCAGTCGCGGGCAGTTCCCGGGCAACTGTTCGTGTTTGCACGTCTCGGCCGACGCAAGGTATCCGCATCAATTTCGCCTTCTATGTCTGGCAAAGCCGCAACACGCCGCGCCCGGGGATTTGCGCGACAGTCTGTCAGTCGGCGGCGCTTGCGGTGCGGTGATTAGCCGGTGTCCCGGGCGCAAAGGCATGGTTGCACGCAAAGGTCCCCGCCCGGCAGGGGCGCGCAACGAACAATTGATAAACGGGTGGCGCAGGAATTCAGGCTGCTCCCGTCCGCTGTTGAGCGGTGCAGGCCCCGTGCGCCGAATACTGCATCGGCTTGCAGCGACCGGGATGTGGGCGCAGTCCGCTGCCTGGATGCTCGGGCGATGCCGCTGCGTCTGCGCCAACCCGTCAAACGTCCAGCATCAGCTTCCGCGGTTTGGTCATGCCGGCGATTTTGCAGGCTTGCTGGCCATAGCCGTAGGGAAAAAGCTGGTACAGATACTTACGGGTCGCTTTGTCTTTGCCCATCTTCTCTCCCATGGCTTTCAGCAGTACCCGCGCCTCGGGTACCGAGTGATGCACTTCATAATACTCCCGTACGAAATTCACTACTTCCCACCGCTGGTGTGTCATCTCCAGCGATTCGTCGCGGGCAATGTGTTCTGCGATTGCCCGGTCCCATAAGGCGGGGTCGAGCAGAAAACCTTCCTCATCGGTTTCCAGCACCTTTCCGTTAACCTCTATCCCCATTACCCAGGTCTCCTGATCATGACGCGGATAGGCAATGCACCGGCCCGAAGGATCCATATTGCTTTCCGGTATCGTCTCATTCGAAAAACCCTCCCAGTGCGGGAGAGGTTATCAGAAGCCAGTATATGGGCGGATTGCCGTTTGTTCACTACCCAAAAGGGATATGCCCTTCATGCGATTGGATCTATCGTGGCTGGATACATTGTCGGGGCGCGGATGAGCGAGACGATCCACCCCCTGACACACGTCAGTTTCCGCCTGTCTCATGCAGACGACGGATCTCGTCGGCGGCCTCCGACAGATGCTCGAAGCGGTGGCTGCCTCCGGGATAGACAATAACCCGGGCACACTCTGAATAGAAATCGCGAGCAATTCGGTAGTCGAGAAGTTCATCACCCTCGTCCAACAGGACGAGGGTCGGCACTCCGGGGTCGCAGTGGTCCTGTCGGAGGGATCCGAACGCCTGTACGTCCGCCGCGTTCAGCGTATATTCTTCGCCGGTCGCCGGATTGCGGTTGTAGCCAATGCAGTTCAGCAAATCGGTTTCCGGAGTCATAGCCGGATTGATCAGGACCATCGCAGCGCCAAGCGGGCGGGCAAGGTAGCGCGCGTAATGACCGCCGAGCGAACTGCCAACCAGGACCAAACGGGAATCGTGCAGGCGGCGGCTGTCCTCAATATAGTCGCGCAGAAAATGCACCGCCTCCGCCGCACGATGTGCGGGGTAGGTAGGAGCCAGCACCGGAATTGGGTCGAGCAACTTGCGCAAAGCCTCTGCCTTGGCCGAAGTCCCGCCGCTGTTGAAACCATGGAGATAAATAAACGTCGTTTTCGTCCTGTGCAATTCGCACCATCCCGGATTAAAACAGCGCCCGGACGCGACGTTTGCAAAGCCGTTCCGGGCGGCCGTCTTTCGCGTCTGGCGCCAGCTGGAATGTACCCCGGGCCCGCAAGCCGGGCAATCATCATGCCAGCATCGGCATGGCGATTAGAACAAATGAGCTGCTTTCATCGGATTTTGCGGCACGTCGCCCGGGCCGCTCTGGCGCCGTGTGCCCGCTCGTCCGGGGTTTCAAAACGAACGTCGCCGTTACCCGGTCCCGGAGCTTACCCCTGTGGCACAGCACCTATAATCAATGAACCCTCATTTGGATACCCGACTCCGGGATACGCAGCCATGGCTCAGGATATTCTGAAACGGCTCAGGCAGTCCATCAAGGAAAGACGCTGCACACTTATGCGCTATGATGGCCAGCAGCACATTCGTGTCGTAGAGCCGCATGTGATCTACACTGACAAGGACGGCACCGTACTGGTCGGCTGCTTCCAGACCCGGGGCCCCGGAAATGCGGGCACGCGCACCGCTACATGGCAGCTGCTGCGGCTGAGCGGGATCGAATCCGTGTTTCTGCTCGACATCGAGTTCAAGATTCGCATCGACCAGGGGTTCAATCCGGAAAGTCCCGATTTCCAGCACGGCCTGATTGCGATCGTTGAGACTGCAGGTGCATCCTCGCGCATCATCCGTGGCAACAGACCCTCCACTATGCTCTGGAGTCAGGCACGCGGCTGGCTGTGGGGTGTGGGCTCGGTCATCGACCGGGTGTTGTCCGATCGGGGCTGGGATCCGCATGACCACTGAGGCTGCGGCTCACGGCTCTCTGCGCTCCTGATCCACGGTTCATACGGCAGCCTCGACACGCGAGCGCAGCCTGAGCTTCTTGAGCATGTGCTTGATGTGCACCTTCACCGTCCCTTCGCTGATGGCCAGTTCGCGCGCAATGAGCTTACTGCTCTTGCCCTGTGCAATGCGTGTCAGAATTGCCTGCTCGCGCTCTGTCAGAGAGACGCGTTCGGACGCCGCTGTGCGGATATCGGTGCGCAAGGCATGGGCCAGCATGGCGATCAGCCGGTCGCTGAGGACCACGTGTCCTTGGGCAGCATCTTCATATTTTCCAGGAGGTCCTCTGGTTCCATGTCCTTGAGCAGATAACCTTCGGCGCCAGCACAGAGTGCGCTCACAACGTCTTCCTCGCTGTCGGATACCGTTAACACGATGACCCGGGAATCGAGATCGGCAGCCTTGATCTTCTTCAGCGTCTCGATGCCGTTCATATCTTTCATGTCGAGGTCAAGCAGAACAATGTCCGGGTACAGAAGCAGATGTACTCCGAGTTCGAAAACACCTTCCATATGTATCTGCCGCGTCTGTGCAACCACTGCCTCAATCCGGCCTGCGTTGCTGCCTGTCCGTCGGGGTCCATCTACAAGCGTGAGGAGGACGGTATCGCGTTTGTCGACCAGAACAGGTGTCGTGGCTGGCGCATGTGCGTCAGCACCTGTCCCTACAAGAAGGTGTGCTACCACTGGCAGTCCGGCAAGGCCGAGAAATGCATCATGTGTTATCCGCGCATCGAGTCAGGAATGCCGACGCTGTGTGCCGAAGCGTGCGTGGGGCGTATCCGCTACATGGGCGTTATCCTTTATGACGCCGACCGGATCCTGGAGATGGCGGGCCAGGACAGGGACTGCGATCTGTACCGGTCCCGGCTTTCGCCGTTTCTCGATCCATCCCGGTCCGAGGTGGTCGAGCAGGCGCGCGCCGACGGAGTGCCGGATTCGTGGATCAGCGCAGCCAGAAACTCCCCGTATACAAGATGGCGATCGACTGGAAGATCGCCTTCCCGATCCGCCCGGAATTCCGCACCCTGCCGATGGTCTGGTACGTTCCGCCGCTATCGCCGGCGCAGCCACAGATCGATCAGGGCCGGCTACCGGCTGAGGTAGACGGTGCCATACCCAAGGCCGAAGCCCTGCGCCTGCCAGTGCGCTATCTCGCCAACCTGCTGACAGCGGGCGACGAGGTGCCGGTCGTCAGTGCACTCATCCGTCTGATTGCCATGTGCAGCTACCAGCGTTCGGTGCATGTGGACAGCAAGGCGGACAGGCGCGTGCTCGACCCCGCGCCGGGCTGAGCGAGAACCAGGCGCAGGATATGAGACCGCTTTTCGGCTATCTGTTTCGTGCGTACCAAGTTGTGCGCAGAAAGAGCGTGATCGCGAGATGAATCGCGAGGTTCGCCGGGTCACAGCAACGGGCAATCCAGCCTGAGCCAAGGCGGTCGATGGGTCGATTCCGGCTGATTGTCTTCGGAGCAGGCTGAATTGACGCAGGCTGTGCATGTCCCATTCCTGAATCAGTGGTGCGCCGGAAGGTCGCCGGCCCGCAACAGCGGCGGACATCCTGCCGCAATCAGTGCCGGTGACGAGTGCCGGCAGGTTGTCTCGAGGGCGATGCCGAGGTGGTGTGGCCATGCGGGGGTGCAACGACCAACAGCTGCGCAAGTTGCTGGTCCGTTTGAAGCAGGTCGGCCAGAGTAGTGCGGTCAAGCGTGCGAAAGAATGCCTCGCGCGCCTCGGCCAACACCCCGCGCAGCAAGCAGGCCGGCACGATCGGACAGCGATTGTGCACGGGGTCGAAACATTCGACCAGAGCGGTGTCGGCTTCGGTGGTTCGCACCACCGCGCCCAGGTTGATGATCTCGGGTGCAAGTCGCAGGCGCACGCCTCCTCCTTTGCCCCGTACGGTCTCGAGATAGCCGCGCCGGCCGAGGGCGTGGACCACTTTCATCAGGTGGTTCCTGGAGATGCCGTAGACGTCGGCGATCTCGCTGATCGTAGCCAGACCTTCACGATGTACCCCAAGGTACAGCAGGACGCGCAGGCTGTAGTCGGAAAAGACGGTAAGGCGCATAGGCGTAATGAGATTTCAGAGATATTTTAAAGAGGCATTGGAGATATTGATTATGATCCTACCCACATGCTATATCAAAGATGTACATATAATATATCTTTAATTTGTGTGTTGCGGCGAACCGCGAAAGTGCGCCTTGGGCCCGCCCCGGCGTGCCGTGGCAACGATCGCGGGGTGATGATCAGGCAATTTCTTCGAGGAGATACGACCGCTATGCAGGCGCAGACGATCAGGCTTGTCACCGACAATGAAGGTTTTCTCGTCGACCCCGATGACTGGAGTGATACCGTCGCCGAGGAACTGGCCAGGAGGGAAAACATCAACCTCGGATCGGAGCACTGGGAAGTCCTCAATTTCATGCGCGATTATTTCATGCAGCATCGCATCGCTGCGGATGCGCGCTTTGTGATCAAGTTTCTCAACGAAAAATACGGCAGCGGCTCAGGCCGCGACAGGCTTTACAAGCTGTTCCCGTACGGCTACATGCAGCAGGCATGCAAAGTGGCCGGCATGCGCCGGCCGCGGGCGTGGAGCACCGGCTAGGGGCCGTATACCTCTTTTTTTCCGCAGCGCTCCCGCCGGGCATTTTGCATGGCCGGTCGCCATTTCGCGGAAACGCCCCGGCAGAGGGCTGCGGGGTCAAGTGCCCCGATGGTGCGGGGAATGCGCGGCCCCTTGGCTGCCACAAGGGGGGGCGCAAGGCCGCCCGGTTCCTGTGTGTTTGCCCGCCCGGTCCGGCAGCATGCGGCGGGAGGGCGGGGAAAGGTGCTCTGCGGCAAGACCGCCCCCTGTCTCAGGTGGTGCGCGTCACGGGTGGAATTGCGGAGCGCGCCGGCGTGCCCTGCCCCGGGGAGGGCAACCCCGCCGGAAGCGGTTACGGGTATCCGCCGGTGTCGGTACGGATACACCCAATGCCAACGTACCTGCAGGCTGCTTGCGTACAAAGTCGGGGGAAATCGCGATGCTGGAGTGCGCCGATTCTCGGACGCTGTGCCAAGCAAGAAGCATCCGGCCGACGTCTTTCATTGACTTATGTCAAGGCTGGCACCTACCGTTTGCCTTTAGATTTCGGTATGAGCAATCAGCTTTCATCTTGCCTCGAAGCACCGGGGGGCGTGGTTTCGTACGTCCTCCACGGCAACTGCTACCTTAACATCACCAACCGCTGTACGTTGCGGTGCAGCTTTTGTCCCAAATTCAACGGTACCTGGGATGTTCAGGGCTGCGCTATGCGCCTGCGCCGTGAACCGACGGCCGACGAGATACTCGATGCAGCAGGGGACCCGCGCAGGTACAGCGAAATCGTCTTCTGCGGGCTCGGGGAGCCGACTTTGCGCCTTTACACGTCCCTGGAAATTGCATCGCGCCTGCGGGCGCGGGGCGCACGTGTCCGCATCAATACCGATGGCCTTGCGAACCTGGTCTATGGCAGGGATGTTACTCCGGATCTGGAAGACAATGTCGATGCGTTGTCGATATCGCTCAATGCCCAGAACGAGATCCTGTACAACCGCTATTGCCGGCCGAAACTCGCCGACGCCTATCGCTCCTTGCTTGATTTTGCACGGCGCGCCTGCGACTTCGTGCCGGAAGTTACGCTCACGGCGATTGACGGCCTGCCGGGTGTTGATATTGATGCCTGCGCCAGCATTGCAGCGGGCATCGGTGCAAAGTTCCGCCGCCGCGTTCTCGATGAGGTCGGCTAGTGTCGACCTAATGGCGCTGTCGGATTACATCACAACCTTTGGGCAGGCCATGATGCGCCGCTATGGCGAGCGCGTGCACAAAATCGCGCTCGACGCGGGCTTTACCTGCCCCAATCGCGACGACAGCAAGGGTCGAGGCGGGTGCACGTTCTGCAACAATGTTTCCTTCAGTCCCAACGGTCGCCAGCCGTCGCCGATCGCCCAGCAGGTCGCGGCCGGCCGTGCCGTCGTCGCGCGCAGGACGGGGGCGCGATATGTCCTTGCCTATTTTCAGGCTTATACCAACACCTATGCCGACATTGGCCGGCTGCGGGCACTTTATGATGAGGCGCTGGCACAACCCGGGGTGATCGGGATGTCTGTCGGGACGCGGCCGGACTGCGTTCCGCATGAGGTGCTTGATCTGTTGCAGGGCTACCGCGATGCCGGTTTGGAGGTGTGGCTCGAGCTGGGGCTGCAGTCGAGCTTCGATGCGACTCTGCGGCGCGTAAATCGGGGTCACGGCTTTTCCGAGTACCGTGCGGCCGTTCTTGCGGCGCGTTCGCGCGGCATGCCGGTCTGCACCCATCTGATCCTCGGTCTGCCGGGCGAGAGTGCCGCCCACGGCCACACGACGCTTGCTCGCGTTCTTGATTTGGGCGTGGACGGACTGAAACTGCATCCGTTGCATGTGGTGAAAGGCACGCAGCTTGCCAATGAATGGCGCCGCGGCGAGTACCGTCCGCTTTCCGAGGAAGAATACATAGAGCTCGCCGCCGACCTGATCGAGATGACGCCGGCCGAAGTGATCTATCACCGCGTCACAGGCACGGCTGCGTCGGGCATCTTGCTTGCGCCGTCCTGGTGCGGGCACAAATGGCGGGTACTGAACGGGATCGAGGCGACACTGCGTCGCCGCGGTACCTCGCAGGGCAGTGCGCTCCGCTGCGCTGCTCGCGGGCTGCTCGCCGGAGGATTGGCAAATTGAACCGCCGTCTTGAGCTAGTCTGTCCTGCCGGCAGTCTGCCAGCGCTGAGGGTGGCGGTCGATCACGGTGCCGACGCCGTGTACCTTGGTTTCCGCAATGCCACCAACGCGCGCAACTTCGCCGGCCTGAATTTCGACGATGGCGAGATGCGCCGCGGCATCCAATATGCGCACGAGCGCGGCGCGCGCGTGTTTCTTGCACTGAATACCTACGCGCGTGCTGGGCAGTGGAGCGATTGGACACGTGCGGCGGATCTCGCGGCGGATCTGGGCGTGGACGCGGTAATTCTCGCCGATCCGGGTCTGATGCGTTACTGCAGCGAGCGGCACCCGGAGTTGCGGCTTCATCTGTCGGTACAGGGGTCTGCCACCAACCCGGAGGCCATCGCATTTTATGCGCGCCAGTTCGGCGTGCAGCGTGTGGTCCTGCCTCGTGTCCTTTCGCTCAGCCAGGTTCGCTACGTGATCAGCAATGCGCCGGTGGAGGTCGAAGTTTTCGGGTTCGGAAGCCTGTGCGTGATGGTTGAGGGCCGCTGTGCCCTGTCGTCCTATGTTACCGGAGAGTCACCAAATACCTGCGGCGTATGCTCACCGGCGAAGGCCGTGCGCTGGGAGGAAACGGGAAGCAGTCGCCGGTCGCGATTGAACGGCGTGCTCATTGACGTGTATGCGCCCGGCGAAAGCGCCGGTTATCCGACGCTGTGCAAGGGCCGGTTCATCGTCCGCGGAGGCCCGGATGCATCACCGGCGTACGCCTTGGAAGAGCCAACCAGTTTGAACGTCCTCGCAATCCTTCCGGAACTCCTCCAGTCCGGCATCGCGGCCATCAAAGTCGAGGGGCGGCAGCGTAGCCCCGCCTACGTCGGTCAGGTCACACGTGTTCTGCGTGCCGCGCTGGACGCCTGCATGCGCGATCCATCGGGCTATGCGCCGCGCCCGGAATGGGTCGCTGAACTGGACCGGCTGGCCGAGGGGCGGCAGCACACGCTCGGCGCCATTGATCGTGCGTGGCAATAGCGGCCCCATGACAGCACCGTCCCGATCCGACTCAACCCCTGGCACTGTGGCCATGAAGCTGTCTCTTGGGCCTATCCAGTACTTCTGGGACCGAGACACGGTAATGCAGTTCTATGGACGTGTTGCCGAGTCTTCGGTGGACATCGTTTATCTGGGAGAGACGGTTTGCGCCAAGCGCCGTGCTCTGAATGCCGCAGATTGGCTGGATATCGCAGCCCGTCTTGCCGCCGCGGGCAAGGAGGTGGTGCTGTCGACGCTGGTTCTGGTCGAAGCGGCTTCCGAACTGAGCCGCATGCGGCGCATTGTGGACAACGGACTCTACCGGGTCGAGGCCAACGACATGGCGGCGGTGAACATGCTTTGCAGCGGCAAGCGTTTCATTGCCGGTCCGCACATCAATATCTATAACGGCGAAACGCTGCGGCTGTTTGCCGACCTGGGGGCTTTCCGTTGGGTACCTCCTCTCGAGCTCGGTCGCGAAGCCGTGGCGGCATTGCAAGCAGTGCGCCCGGACGGCATGGAGACCGAGGTCTTTGCCTTCGGCCGCCTGCCGCTCGCCTTTTCGGCGCGCTGCTTTACGGCGCGTGCCCATGGTCTGCCGAAGGATAGCTGCGAGTTCCGCTGCGCCGACTATCCGGATGGAATGGAGCTGGAAACCCGCGACGGGCAGCAGTTCCTCGCCCTGAACGGCATACAGGTTCAGTCTGGCTACACGGCCAATCTCGTGTGCGAACTCCCGACACTGCAGGCGCTCAAAGTCGACGTGTTGCGCCTTTCACCGCAGTCACGTGGCATGGAAACGGTCATCGACTGGTTCCGGCGCGCCATCGACGGAAGCGTCGATCTGGATGAGGCCGCCCGAGCGCTCGGAGACGCGGTGTCCACCGGTCCGTGCAATGGCTTCTGGCATGGTGTTGCCGGAATGGACTGGCTGTCGGAATTCGTTCCGTGACCTGCGCCGAGTGGACATGGCGGGACAGCGGGATCCTGTCCGGTCGCCGCAACTGCAGCCTAGACGGTTGTATACATGCCGGTGCTGCAGGGGCCACACACCTGCGGTTTCACCGTTTCACACCCAGTGTGATCGTGGGCGCGCACGAGGATCCCGAGCGTGTCGCGCGAATTGAATACTGCACACAGCACGGAATCGACCTCGCCAGGCGATTGACGGGCGGCGGCGCGCTGTATCTGGACGATGACCAGCTGTGCTGGAGTCTGACGATGCCGTCGGCATGCGGGCGCGCCGCCGGTAAGACCCTGCAGGCGGCACTAGAGCGTCTTGTCCGGGCCGTGGCCGACGCCTTGTGCAGCCTGGGCGTCGCGGCGACGTTCAAGGCTTTCAACGATGTCGAGATCGACGGCCGCAAGATTGCTTGTGGGTTTCTGGCAGATGACGGACGACGCATGCTGTTTCAGGGAAGTCTGCTGCTGGACGTGGACGTAGAGACCATGCTCAAGGCGCTGCGGGTGCCGACCGAGAAGCTTTCTGCCCAGGGCATGCGCAGTGCCCGTGAGCGCTTTACCACTCTGCGCGAGCAGCTCGGAAGAATTCCGCCTCTGGAAGACATTGAGTACTGCATCGTACACGCCCTAGGGAAGGCGCTGGGTGGGCAGTTCCCACCGCCGATGTGTGCGTCGCCGGAAGGCGCAGACCTGCCGGCGTGCCCAGGGGTCGTGCCGCGGCCTGTGTCGAATGACACGTTTCGTGCGTTCCATCGCACCGCCGGAGGAGTCCTGCACGCGGCGGTTGCATTGTACAGCGGCAGTGTGGTGGCCGGAGACGTGCATCTTTCGGGAAGCATCCAGCTGAGCCCGCCGGATCTGTTTGGTCGGGTCGAACTCGCCCTCGCTGGGCAGCGTATCGATCAGCTTGGAAGACTGCTGGACCACGCCTTGCAGGGGATGGACTGGGAAATGGTTGGGGCGACCGCCGAAGATCTCCGCTACGTGCTGCAGCTGGCGGTGAATCATCGGCACGAGCAGGAGGACCTGGGGCTGGAGACCGCCGCGGCCAACATGCTCATGGTGCACAGTCCGGGACGTAACCTGGAGTTGGGCGACATCCTGTCGCAGGTTACTGTCATGCTGGTTCCCTACTGTGCCAAGCCGCTGTGGTGCAAATGGCGGAACCGTGACGGCTGCACCGAGTGCGGCCGTTGTGAGGTTGGCGAAGCCTACCGGCTGGCACGCGAGCGCGGCATGCAGGTGATCTCGATCGGCAACTACGAACACCTGCGCCAGACGCTGGACCGCATGCGCGGCGAAGGCGCGGCGGCCTATGTAGGCATGTGCTGCGAAAATTTCTACCTGAAGCGGCGCGTGGCCTTCGACGAGGCCGGCATGCCGGCAGTCCTGATGGATATCAGCGGGTCGAACTGCTATGAGCTGCGCCAGGAGGATCTTGCCTATGCCGGTAGTTTTCAGGCGAAATCACAGCTGAATATCGAGCTGGTGCGCAAGCTGACGGCCCGCATACCCTTATCCAGGAGTGGCAAATGCTGACCCGGTGGCTGGCCGGGAGCTTCGGCCCTGAACGGCATGTTTCGCCGGCAGCGGTTGCAACGTATCTCAAAATACTACGGCTATCTGGGTTTGCGCGAAGCCACGGTGCCGCTGGCCGCGAAATTGCGGATCAAGCCGGTCATTGCCAGACCGGCACGCGGACCGAGCATCGAGATCGCATGGGTTTGCCAGTCGAACTCGAGTGCGTCCAGAAGATTCTTGATGTACAAAGCGGTTTCCGTATCCCCTTCCAGGCTCAGGCGGCGGGCGAAGAACAGCGTGTCGGGGTCTTCGGTACGGGTGGCGAGCTTCCAGTAGTCCGCAAGCGATCCACGTATACGCACATCGCAGGCGGAACCCTTCTTCGTACAGGCGTGGATCTGGGATCCGGCCACGCGGAGTCTCAGCGTGCAGGGAGCGTCGGAGATCTCGATGTCAATGCGCTTTCCCTCCAGTTCAGGCAGTCGCCGTTCGATCGTTTGACCACGCAGCAGCCGGTTGAGGGCGTGCGCGACGACCTGTGCATGCACAGCTTCGGGAATCAGACGCAGGCCAAACAGAATAGGTTGGACGGGCAGACGCATAAATGGGTCCCTGGTACGGTTGCAGTACGGACGGTCATCGATGATACCCCGAGGGAGGCGGCCGTACGATTGATCCGCGTCAACAAATCCCCGGGCTGCCACCGTGGGCCAACGACGCGAACCGAGAGATCCGGGATACGGGACCCCGCGTCTGGCCAGGGCGCCCGACACTGCCCAGACAGTCTCAGGTTTGGCGCTTTCCGTGTGGTCTGTACCGGCCTTTCATAGCTACCGGGCCCTGCAGCCGGAAATCGGCCGGAGCGGGCCATTTCTGGCATCACTCCCGAGGATCGGCACAGCCGGGCTGTGCGAGGAAGGGGAAGGCTACGGGCAGCCTTGGTCGCCGTCCGCTACTGGACGGGCCTGTAGGCCAGGCACAAGAACCACGGTAAGCCATAACAATTCATTGGATTCAAATAATTATCGTGGTTCCACGGCATCTCAAGACCAGGAAGCCGGGGGATGTTTCTGGATCCGGGACGGGATCTGTCCTGGCTGGAGCGTACCAGAAAAGATGGCGCCGTACCTGCGGACTGAGGTACCCTTATGTGCTTTCAGGCAGCCTCCTTTCACGCGAGGTGCCGGCTGCGGATTGAACGGCGGGCACGGCGGCTGTGTGCGGCAGGGCGGTGCGGCCGGAAGTTCGTCATTCGGGGAGGTGGGATGTCGCCGGAGACTGGTTCTGGCATGCAGAACCGACCGCCACGGCTTACCAGCGATGTCGGTTCCCCGGTTGCCCATTGATTTATGAACCATTCTCTCAAATTCGAACCAGAACTGCTGCGCCGCTACGACAAGGCCGGACCGCGCTACACGTCGTACCCGACGGCGGTCCAGTTTCATCAAGGTTTCGGCGAGCAGGAGTACCGCGCCTGGGCTGCGCGTAGCAATGACGGCAATCGCGCGCCGCCGCTTTCGCTTTATGTCCACCTGCCATTCTGTGACACCGTGTGCTACTACTGCGCGTGCAACAAAGTGGTTACCAAGGATCACTCGCGTGCGGCGCCTTATCTGCAGAGACTGTTCCGCGAGATCGCATTTCAGGGAGCTTTGTTTGATCGTTCCCGGCGGGTAGACCAGCTGCACTGGGGCGGGGGCACGCCGACATTCATATCGCCTGCCGAAATGCGTGCGCTCATGACATCGCTGGGCGAGCATTTCAGCCTTCGCAGTGATGACGGCGGGGAATATTCCATCGAGATCGACCCGCGCACCGCCGGCGAGCCGACGATCCGGATGCTGCGCGAGCTTGGCTTTAATCGCATCAGTCTTGGAGTGCAGGACTTCGACCCGGTGGTGCAGAAGGCGGTTAACCGCGTGCAGTCTGAGCAGGAGACGGTGGCTGTCCTCGATGCTGCCCGGCAGCACGGATTTCGATCGGTCAACATCGACTTGATATACGGACTTCCCCATCAAAGCAGAGAGAGTTTTGCGCGCACGCTCGATCGCGTCATCGCCGCTGGCCCGGAACGCTTGTCGGTGTTCAACTACGCGCACCTTCCGGAACTGTTCAAGCCGCAACGGCGTATTAAAGCCGAGGATCTGCCGAGCGCGGCGGAGAAACTCGATATCCTGCAGCTTACCATTGAAAAGCTCGGGACGGCGGGCTACGTGTACATTGGCATGGATCATTTCGCGCGCCCGGACGACGAACTTGCCATAGCCCAGCGCAACGGCACTCTTTATCGAAATTTCCAAGGCTATTCCACCCATGCCGATTGTGACCTCGTGGGTCTGGGAGTCAGCGCGATCGGAAAGATTGGCGGAAGCTACAGCCAGAATGTGCGTACGCTGGATGAATATCATTCCGCAATCGATGCAGACCGGCTCCCCGTGATGCGTGGCATAGAGCTGAGCAATGATGATGTGCTGCGGCGTGAGGTCATTACCAGACTTATCTGTCACTTCGAACTCGACGTGGATACGATCAGCGAGCGGTTTGCGATCCGCTTCTCGGATTACTTCGCCCAGGAACTGGCGGAACTCCAGTCCATGCAGAACGACGGTCTGTTGGCGGTTGATCCGCATTCGATCCGCGTCCTGCCCTCCGGCAAGCTGCTTATCAGGAACATCTGCATGGTCTTCGACCGCTACCTGCGCGCCCGGAAGGAGCAACGCTTTTCCAAAGTGATCTGAGCTTTCGAGCGTCTGTTGGACAGGCTTAGGTCCCTCACCTGTGTGATTCCTGTTGCTGGCCGATCAGACACCACATTGATATGTGGCGCTCGCTCGGTTCAATGTCCAGCGTCCGCTATAGACATCAGTCGATCGATGGCCTGCAATGTGCGCCCCTTGCGGCAGGGCAGGCCCAGCCCGGATATCGATTGGCACCAGAGTCAAACCGCTATATAGTCGGCTGACGCGTATGCACGGAACGGTTTGTCCGGCGTCCGGGTTGCACGCGGTCATCACGAGCCTAAATTACGATAAATTGTAAGGCTATTTCCTGCAGGGCTGAAAATCCGTTCTTACAGGAGGTTTGCGGATCGTGTCTGACGCACTCATCAGCGACAAGAGAGGCGCTGCCGTGATCAGCATCGCCAGCATCAAGGCAGCCTGCAAGGATTGCTCGCTTCGGGATCTGTGTCTGCCGCTGGGTCTAGATGATGCCGACATGTTGGCGCTCGACCGGATTGTCAAGCGGCGACGTACCGTACGCAAGGGCGAACACCTGTTTCGCATGGGAGAGCCGCTGCAGATGCTCTACGCCATACGTTCGGGTGCGATGAAGACCTCGGAGCTGCTCGGGGACGGGCGCATCCAGATTACTGGTTTCCAGCTGCCCGGCGAGATACTCGGCGTCGACGCGATCGATGGGGACCGCCATCGCTGCAATGCCGAGGCGCTCGAGATTTCGGAAGTTTGCGAGATTCCCTGGGGCAAGCTCGAGGAACTCGCACAGCACATCAGCGGGTTGCAGCATCAGCTTCTGCGCCTGATGAGCGGCGAGATTGGGCGCGAAGGCCAGCTGCTGCTCATGATCGGCAAGATGAGTGCTGACGAGCGCCTGCTTGCGTGTCTGCTCAATTTCTCTCAGCGCCAAATGCGGCTCGGTATGTCACCTACCGACATCAAGCTCCACATGTCCCGTCAGGATATGGGCGATTACCTGGGGCTTGCCCTGGAGACCGTAAGTCGTCTGTTTTCCCGATTCCAGGAGGAGGGACTGCTTACCGTCCGCGGCAAGTACGTACACCTGACCAGCCTAGACGCGATCCACCGTCGCCTGACTTAAGTCGGTCGGCTGGCGGCACGATGGTCTCCGCGAATTGAGTATGAGACTTCGCTCTAGGCAGTAATTGTCAACCCGGACAGACAATGAGGGTTGACAATAACGGTCGCTTCGCCTAGTTTCGCCAGCTCGTCCAAGCCGTGAGCGACTACCCATGTCCGCGATGACTGTCGACCAAGTCAATGTATTGTTTGGTCTGCCATTCAATGACTTGCTGCATCGTGCCCATGTCGTGCATCGGCAGAACTTCGACCCCAATGCGGTCCAGGTGAGCACGCTGTTGTCCATCAAAACAGGGGGCTGCTCGGAAGATTGCGGCTATTGTTCCCAGGCCGCACGCTACCACACAGGAGTCGAGAGCCAGCCTCTCATGTCGGTCGAAGAGGTTTCCGACGCGGCACGTGCCGCGAAGGCGAACGGAGCGACCCGTTTTTGCATGGGGGCCGCGTGGCGAGGTCCGAAACAGCGAGACCTTGAGCCGGTGTTGGACATGATCCGCGCAGTGCGTTCCCTGGGGCTTGAGACCTGTGTCACTCTGGGCATGTTGCATGACGATCAGGCGCGGCAATTGGCCGAAGCCGGGCTGGACTACTATAACCATAATATCGATACCGCCCCGGATTTCTACGCGGAGGTGATCCATACGCATCGTTGGCAGGATCGGATCGATACCCTGAACCTCGTGCGCCAGGCCGGTATCAAGGTCTGCAGTGGCGGAATTGTCGGAATGGGAGAGGCGCGTATTGACCGTGCCGGCCTGATTGCCCAGCTCGCAGCGCTGGATCCGCAACCGGAAAGCGTGCCGATCAATCTGCTGGTGCGTATTCCCGGCACCCCGCTCGGCGATACGCCGGCGCTGGACCCTATTGAATTCGTGCGTACGATCGCGGTTACACGGCTGGTGCTCGAACGCAGTTTCATCCGTCTATCCGCTGGCCGCCGCGAGATGCCGGAGGAATTGCAGGCGCTGTGCTTCTTTGCCGGTGCCAATTCGATTTTCTACGGCGAGCGCTTGCTTACCACGCCCAACCCGCAAACCGATCGGGACCTCGCTCTGTTCGAGAAGCTCGGCCTCCGTCCCATGTCGCCTGGCGCAGCGGTGGCGGAAGAGGGTCTAGATAAGACCGGCAGCTGATCTCCGGTCCGACACCTCAGGCACAGCGCTGCACGGCCAACGTGCCGGTGCGGCCTTCAACCTGGCCCTGTGCGAGATCGCATACCGGAACGGCCGGAAGCGTGTGCAGTAGCTCATCGGCGATATCGCACAGCCTGCGCAGACGCGCAGGCAAAGCCAGCGTACGCACCAGCAGCTCGCGAAATAGGGGCAGTTTGCTCATGCCCTCAATCTCGGCATGCGCGGTTAGCACATGCAGTCCGCCAGTGCGCAGACGCGACAGGTATAATTCCAGGATCTGCGATTCCTCATACCCCGGGCGGCCGAGCAGCTCGTCCAGGGTCGGAAGCGTTGTCGGAATCTGCAGCGTCCTGAATACCCGATTTCCGACGCGCGGCATGAATGGATGGGTACCGCGCGCGTCGCTCGCATAACGTAGTCCGGCATCATCATAGGCCGCCAGACTGTAGGCGTTCGCCTGCCAGCCCGCGGCCCCGGCGGTGGCCGCGGGTTCGCCGAAAATCCGCAGAAACTCGTGCTGTGCCCTGCCGAATTCCTCGGCCACCTCTGTCGCCCGCATCCGTCCAAGCCCGTCCTGCCAACGTATGTGATCGTAACAGTGGATGCCGACCTCATGTCCCTGGGCTCGCACCGCACGCATGACCGTGTCGTTGCGACGTCCGATATGAGGTCCCGGCAGAAGAACGCCGTTGAGTAGCGTACGGATACCGTACATTGCAACGACGTTGGTGCGTGCGACTTTCGTGAAAAATCCGGGACGGAACACACGCTTGATTGCCCGACCGGTATTGTCTGGTCCGAGCGAAAACAAAAAAGTGGCCGGCACTCCGACCTCCCGGAACAGCGCAAGAAGATTCGGTACGCCGATGCGCGTACCCCGGTCGGTGTCGACATCGACCTTTATGGCAAGTGTGATTCCGGGCATGACCAGCGCCGTCAGCTCTCCAGCTCCTGCGTCGGCCTGCCCAGGTGATAGTCCAGCGTCTTGTGCAGTGCGGTCTTCAGGTCCGTGGTCGGACTCCAGCCAAGAAATTTCTGGGCGTTCTTGATCGAGGGTACGCGCGTCAGAATGTCCTGGTATCCCTTGCCGTAGTACTCACCAGAGCTTGTGGCTACGAGCTTTACGTTCTCGGCGAGCCCCGCGTATTTCGGGTAGGTCTTGACGAGCGCCACCAGGGTTTCAGCCAGCTGTCGAATCGACATGTCGTTCTTCGGGTTACCGATGTTGAAAATGCGGCCGTCGGCGCATCCGTCCTTGTTCTCGATGATGCGCAGCAGTGCATCGACGCCATCGTCTATGTAGGTGAAGCTGCGCCGCTGCTCACCGCCATCGACAAGACGGATATCCTTGCCGCGCAAGATGTTTCCGATGAACTGGGTCAGCACGCGCGAACTGCCCTCCTTAGGCTCAAAAATATTGTCGAGCTTCGGTCCTATCCAGTTGAACGGCCGAAACAGCGTGAACCGCAGCCCCTCTTTGGCACCATAGGCGAAGATCACGCGATCCATGAGCTGTTTCGAACACGAATAGATCCAGCGCTGTTTGTGTATCGGCCCAAGTACGAGGTTGGTGTTTTCCTCGTCAAACTCGGCGTCCGGGCTCATGCCATAGACTTCCGACGTCGATGGAAAGAGCACGCGTTTGCCGTAACGGACGCACATGCGCACGATATGCAGGTTGGCCTCGAAATCCAGTTCGAACACCCGCAACGGATCGGTCACGTAGGTAGCAGGGGTGGCGATGGCGACCAGCGGCAGCACCACGTCGCATTTCTTCACGTGATACTCGATCCATTCACGGTTGATGGTGATGTCGCCCTCCACGAAATGGAAGCGCTTGTCGCCCAGGCAGTCTCCAAGCTTGTCGGCACTCATGTCCATTCCGTAGACCTCCCAATCCTTGCGCTCGAGGATGTGCTGGGTCAGGCTGTTGCCGATGAAACCGTTGACGCCAAAAATAAGGACCTTAAGACTCATGTCATGTCTCCGTTGAAGATATCAAATCGCTGTGTCCGGGTGCGGCGATGCGTGCGCCGTACCTAACTGCAACCCCTGGCGCAGGCCATGCGTACCGGCCGACGCCGCTTGCTCCTCGCCGTCCTGCCATTGCAGCGTGACGATCTCTAGACTCCCTTTGCCGGTACCCACCGTCAGCGGCTGTACCGACAGTACCCTGCCCGGCGTGGCGCGCTCATCCGCACGCGGAAGCGCCCACCATATGAATAGCCGGCGCTCACCCAGATCTGTAAATGCACCCGGGTAGGGATGCGTCACGGCTCGAACCAGATTGAATATGCGCTGTGCCGGCAGTGTCCAGTCGATGCGGCCGTCCTCTGGCTTGCGCCCCCCGAAATAGCTGGCGATCGCCTCATCCTGGGCGCGGTGCGGCGCGTTTCCGGCCTCGATCGCATCGATCTGTCGTTCAAGTACGCGTCGTGCGGCTGCGGTCACCCGGGCGAAGACCTGCTGCGCAGAGTCGAGCGATCCGATCGGTACCTCCTCCTGATCGACAATATCGCCCGCGTCCGGCCGCTTTACCATCATATGCAGAGTTGCCCCGGTGCGGGTCTCGCCGTTCAGCACGGCCCAGTTCACCGGTACCCGCCCGCGGTAGCGTGGGAGCAGCGAGCCGTGCATATTGAATGCGCCCAGCGGAGGAATATCGAGGATTTCCTGGCAGATCAGATTGCGGTAATAGAATGAAAACAGTATCTGCGGCCGCAGTGCGCGGATATGCTCGATCCAGACCGCAGTGTTGATCGAGTCCGGAGTATGTACCGGAATGGCATGCTCGCGTGCAAGTGTGGCAACCGATTTGAACCATATCTTTTCTGCAGGATCGTCATTGTGGGTAAACACCGCAACGATGCGTGATCCGCGCCCGATCAGCGCCTGCAGACACTCGTAACCCACATCGTGGTAGGCGAAGACTACTATTGACGGTCTAGTCAACGCCGCGGGCCCCGTGGGTGAGTGCTTCGCCGCGGTCGGCGGTTGCAGGTTCTGCGTCCGGCTGCAGGATTCTTTTTATCACAAAGCGCGGCCGGCGGCGCACTTCCTGATATATGCGGCCCACGTATTCTCCTATGATTCCCAGGCCCATGATACCGACGCCCACCAGAAAATAGAGTATGGCGAACAGAGTGAATACGCCCTGCACTTCGGGTCCGATCACGATACGGCGGATGAATAGGTATATGACGAACAGGGTGCTCAGAATGGAAACGAATATCCCGAACATGGTGAACATCTGCAGTGGAACCACCGAAAATCCGGTCATCAGGTCGAAGTTGAGGCGGATCAGGTCATACAGACGGTATTTGGATTTTCCGGCAGCGCGTGCATGATGTTCAACCTGGATCTCCGTCGGGTTGGCCGCGAAGCTGTAGGCCAGTGCCGGTATGAACGTCGATGTCTCGTTGCTCGCGTTGATGTTGTCCACGACCTCGCGCCGATATGCACGCAGCATGCAGCCCTGATCGCGCATGCGAATATGCGTGATGCGTGCACGCAGAGAATTTATGAGCTTCGACGCAATACGGCGAAAAAGCGTGTCGCGGCGATCCGTGCGATAGCCGCCCACCACATCGTGACCAGCCTCGATTTCGGCCAGCAACTTCGGGATTTCCTCGGGCGGATTCTGCAGGTCCGCATCCATGGTCACGATCACCTCTCCACGTACGTGCTCAAAGGCGGCCATGATTGCCATGTGCTGCCCGAAGTTGCCGTTGAAGTCGATGATGCAAACCTGTTGCGGGCGCCGGCGATGGAACTGCTCAAGCAGTGCCGCCGAGCGGTCTCGGCTGCCATCGTTGGTAAACACCAGCTCGTACGGCTTGCCGGCTGCATCCAGTACGCTAGTGAGGCGCAAAAAAAGGGTCTCGAGATTGGCTTCCTCGTTGTAGACAGGGATGACGACACTGAGGTAGGGACGTGTCATGACTCAGTCCCGCTGGAACAGATCGGCCATGGCCATGATCACGCGTTCCTGATCGGCATCGCTCATTGCCGGAAACAGCGGCAGGCTTACGATGCGATCGGATATGCTTTCGGCATTCGGAAAATCGCCGCGCCTGAAACCGAAATGATCGCGATAATAGGGATAGAGATGCACCGCCCGGTAGTGCAGGCCGGTGCCGATATTCCGTTCCTTCATCCCCTGCATGAATGCGTCGCGGTCCATGTTGGCGGCCTGCGGATTGATGAGCGGCGTGAACAGGTGCCACGCGTGGCGATGCGGGTAGGCTGGCGTTCCCGGCAGGGTCCACTGTGGCCAGTCTGCGAGCAGCGTCTGGTAGCGCCGGGCGATCTCGGTACGGCGGCGGATGAACCCATCAAGTGCCGGGAGCTGATGCAGGCCGAGCGCTGCCTGCATGTCCATCATGTTGTATTTGAACCCGGGCGTGACTATCTCGTAGTGCTGGTTCCCTGTTTTGCCGAAGCGGTTCCACGCTTCCCGGTCCATGCCGTGAAAGCGCAGCAGCGCGATGCTGTCGGCGAGCTTCGCATCGCGCGTCGCGACTGCGCCGCCCTCGCCGGTCGTTATGTTCTTGTTAGGATGGAAGCTGAATACCTGCGTGTCGCCGAAGCTTCCGATACGCCGGCCCCGGTACTCCGTGCCGATCGCATGGGCAGCATCCTCGATCACGCGCAGACCGTGTTTTTCGGCCAGTGCGTACAGCGGGTCCATGTCGACCGGCAATCCGGCGAAATGCACGGGAATGATGGCGCGGGTGCGGGTGGTAATGGCGCTGGCAAGCCGGTTTACGTCCATGTTGTAGGTGGCAGGCTCGACATCGACGAGCACCGGCCTTCCGCCGGCAAGCACGATGGTGTTCAAGGTCGCGGCGAAAGTCATGGGCGTCGTGATTACTTCATCGCCGGGCTCGAGCGACAGCGCCGCCAGCGCCAGATGAAGCCCGGCGGTCGCCGATGAAAGCGCCAGAACCCGAGGCGCCCCGACATAGACGGCGAGCGCCTCCTCGAACTTCTTTACGCGCGGTCCAGTGGTGATCCAGCCCGACTGCAAGCAGGCAACGACCTCTTCGATCGCTTCGCGGCTGATTGTCGGGCGGGAAAAGGGAAGAAATTCGTCGGTCATGGAGGCAACGCCTTAGCTGCGGGTGATGAGGTATACGCCGCCCACGATGACCACGATCCCGGCAATGCGCGTGAGCGAGAGGCTTTCGTCGAACAGGTAATAGGCCGCGACGGCATTGACGATGTATCCGATGCTGAGCATCGGATAGGCAAAGCTGACCTGCACGCGCGACAGCACGAGTATCCACACCATGACGCTGACAACATAGCTGAAGAGGCCAGCCAGGATGAACGGGCTGACTGCCACCTGCATGCCTATCGGTATCACGTTCGTCCAGGCAAAGGCGAAGTGTCCGATGCGGCGCATTCCTTCCTTCAGCAGCAGCTGGGCGGCAGCGTTGAGCAGCACGCCCAGCAGGATCAGCGGAAGATAGGTCATTTTCGGGTCTCAGTATTGGTCAGCAGGACATTGTCACCGCTTCTGGCCAGCAGATAGAATTTTCCCCGCCCGCTGGCGCGAAGCTGGGCGTAGAGCCCGCGGGTGGTAAGCATATAGATGGTTCTGGGACTTTGCCAGCGTCGCCAGAAAGTGCGGTCGCCGATGATCCAGGCGCTGTCGTTTTCCAGAGTCGTTCCATACGCGAGCTCGCCTTTGAAGCCGACGATGGTCACGGTACGCCCGATGTAGGCGGGCAGATCCTGGTAGTAAGCGTGGTAATTCATGACCTCGGTATGCGGTCCCAGAAGCGGCTTGAGGTCCAGCGCGAGCGACTTGACGGAATTCTTGCTGTCCATCAGAGGCAAACCGCTTGCCAAAATGCTCAGGAAAATGGCACCCATGACCGCGGTGACCACCAGCGAGTGCAAAGGCCGGCGGCGGTAAACCAGAATGAGCGCAGCGACGCTTCCGGTCATCAACGTCGCTGCCATCGCGTACAGGTAGCGGCTGAGCATGGCGGTATATACCCCGATCTTTGGGTTGGCAGCGGTAAGTCGGGGAGCGGCGATCAGCAATGCCGCGAGCGCCACGCTTGCCGCGAGCAGTGTCCACAGGCCCACGCGCATACCCGGCACCTCGGTCCCGTGCCAGGCGGGTGCCAGATAGCGCCCGATCAGGATCGCCAGCGGTGGAAATATCGGAAGGATGTAGGGGATGAGCTTGGAGTCCGAAAGCGAGAAAAAGGCCAGGATCAGTATTACCCACAGCACCAGATACAGCCCGTCGCGTTCCTGCTCGCGCTCGGCCCACGACGCCGGAAGGCTGCGTCGCAATGCCTGGAACAGAAACACCGTCCAGGGATACAGTCCGGCCAGGGTTATTGGTATGAAGAACCATACCGGCTCATAGCGGTGGGCGACCGTAGTGAGGTAGCGTTCGAAATGCTGACGGATGAAGTAATAGTGCAGGAAAGTCGGATTGGCGCGCGCGACGAGAATATGCCAGGGTGCCGCGATGGCGAGCAGCAGCACGAGTCCGCTCGGCAGATAGATCGAACGCAGCAGCCGCCAGTCGTTGCGGATCAGAATCCAGGCACCGATCACCATGCCTGGAAACACGATGCCTATCAAACCCTTGGCCAGCACCGAAAGTGCAGCAAAGGCATAAAAGGTCCACATGAGCCAGCGTCGTCGGGCACCCATGGGTTCCCTGGTGCCGAGCAGAAAGGCAAGCATCGATATGCTGAGCAGCGCCGTGATCGGCATGTCGATGGTGATGATGCGCGCGAGTGCGTAATAGAGGACGTTGGTTGCCAGCACTATTGCGGCAACGAGGCCGGCCGGGCGGCCGTACAGACGTCGGCCGGCGAGGTATACAGCGATGCAACCGAGCAGCCCGAGCAGAGCTGGCCACAGGCGCATGCTCCATTCATTGAGTCCGAAAAGCCTGATCGATGCGCTCTCCAGCCAGTAGAAGAGGGCCGGTTTCTCAAGGTAGATAACGCCGTCCAGGCGCGGTGTCACATAGTTTCCGGTGGCAACCATCTCCCGGGGGATCTCGACGTAGCGACCTTCATCCGGTTCCCAGAAAGCGCGGCTGCCCAGCATGAAGCTGAACAGCAGGCCGATGACGAAGCTCAGGATCAGGACATCCCTGATCCAGGGCGCGCGCTTGTCGGCATCTTCGGTATGCACGGAGTTTGCGGGGCGGTGGCCCGGGGAAGCCGGAGCTGCCCGTTTGCCATAGGGTGATGGTTGGAGCAAGGCGATTACGTACCGGAAGCCGCCTTGGGGACACTGGTGACTGCCTTGTCGTCGGGCACTTTGCGGATGATGAATTCCATGGTTGCAAGGTCGCCGAGAACATAAGTTGCCGGAGCTCCGACGCCGCCGACCGTGCCGGGATTGATCCAGGTGGTTTCGGTGCCGGAGACGGTTCTGACGCGCTCCACATGTGCGCGGTGCTCGTGACCGCTGCAGACGAGGTCATAGTCTCCGGCTACGGCCAGCGCACGGGCATAATGAGGAAAATGCACCAGAAAGATGCGGCGGCCGTGCAGAGTGATACTCGCGTCCTGACCATAATAATGAATCCGGCTGTCCGGGTCGTGCGCAAGGCGGCTCATGTGGTATGTGTCACCCGCATTGTTGCCGTGGATGACGTGTGTGGGTAGACCAAAAGGCATGATGGCGTGCAGGGTACTTGGGGCAACGACATCGCCGCAGTGCAGGACGGCCTCGGCCCCGTGCAGTCTTGCGTCCCGGACTGCTGCAGCCAGGCGTTGGCGGTTATCATGGCTGTCCGAGACAATGCAGATCTTCATAAGTTTTCCACAGGCAGGCCTGCGACAACAGTCGCAGGAGAAACGCCAGGCCTGCTCAGCAAGCCTGATTTGCAACGGCAGCGGGTACCCGGTTCACATTCCCGATTCGTCAATTCGGTGCCCCATTCGTCGCAGCGACGGTGCTGCCAGAGGCTGCGGCCCAGGCACGCAAAGCGTGTTTTGCTTGTTGCCGAGTTATCCCGTGCGGCTTGGTCTGGGGCAATCGCGGCATGTGCTTCACCCGCTGTGTGGCAGGCGATCAGGGATGCCAGCAAATACGCCGGCCGCACGCGGCAGGCGCCGACATCCCCCGAACTTTGTCGGAAGTCGCGTTGGAGCTGTTTGATGCAGGGGGCGTGGTATGCAGTGGCCACGGTTCACATTGAGCTTCCGACCCCAGTCGGGACTGTTTGCTGGCAGTATTGTACCTGAAAAAGGCAGGGGCCGGCGATTTGCCGGCCCCTGATCCGAAACATCAGAAGTCCCCGCCCGCCCAGTTTCCCGAAGTGGGCGAAAAGCGGCCGCTACAGTATTGCCACGATAAGCAGCGCCACGATGTTGATGATCTTGATCAGCGGGTTGACCGCAGGTCCGGCGGTGTCCTTGTAGGGGTCGCCCACCGTGTCGCCGGTCACCGCAGCCTTGTGGGCGTCGGAGCCCTTGCCGCCGAAATGGCCCGATTCGATGTATTTCTTGGCATTGTCCCAGGCGCCACCGCCAGTGGTCATGGAGATCGCGACAAACAGTCCAGTCACGATCGACCCCATCAGCACTCCGCCCAAGGCCTGCGGTCCGAGCCCAAGGCCCACGACGACCGGTACCAGAACCGGCAACAGCGACGGAATGATCATCTCCTTGATCGCGGCATGGGTGAGCATGTCGACGGCTTTCGAGTAGTCGGGCTTGGCTGTGCCTTCCATGATTCCCTTGATCTCCTTGAACTGGCGGCGCACCTCGACTACGACGGAACCTGCCGCACGGCCGACCGCCTCCATCGCCATGGCGGCGAACAGGAAGGGCACGAGCCCGCCAATGAAAAGTCCTATGATCACCATGTGGTTGGAGAGGTCGAATGCCAGCACCTTGCCGCGGGCGGCGAGGGCGTGCGTGTAGTCGGCAAACAACACCAGCGCGGCAAGGCCAGCTGAGCCGATTGCGTAGCCCTTGGTCACCGCCTTGGTCGTGTTACCAACGGCGTCCAGAGGGTCGGTGATATTGCGGATCTCGGCCGGCAAATTGGCCATCTCCGCGATGCCGCCAGCGTTGTCCGTGATCGGACCGTATGCGTCGAGTGCCACGATGATGCCGGCCATCGACAGCATAGCGGTGGCGGCAATGGCGATGCCATAAAGGCCCGCAAGCGCATAGGCGCCCCAGATTCCGGCGCAGATCACCAGTACCGGGGCGGCGGTCGCCTTCATCGATACCGCGAGTCCGGCAATGACGTTGGTGCCGTGGCCGGTGGTGGAGGCCTGGGCGATGTAGCGCACCGGACCGTACTCCGTGGCGGTATAGTACTCGGTGATTACCACCAGTGCGGCAGTCACCGCCAGTCCAATCAGCGCGCTGTAGTAGATAGAATGCCACGCATAGGCGCCATTGCCGGCCATCAGCTTCTCGGTCACGAAATAAAACGAGATCGCCGAAAGCACGCCGGCCACGATAAGACCGCGGTACAGCGCGTTCATGATCTTCCCGCCATCGCGGGCTTTTACGAAGAACGTGCCGACGATGGATGCCAGGATGGACACCCCGCCCAGAACCAGCGGAAACAGCACGGCGTTATTGAACCCCTTGATCACGAGGCTTCCGAGCAGCATGCTCGCGACGATCGTTATTGCGTAGGTTTCGAAAAGATCCGCCGCCATGCCGGCGCAGTCACCCACGTTGTCACCGACATTGTCGGCGATGACCGCCGGATTGCGTGGGTCGTCCTCCGGAATGCCTGCCTCGACCTTGCCGACCAGGTCCGCACCGACATCCGCGCCTTTGGTGAAAATGCCGCCGCCCAGTCGGGCAAAGATCGAAATCAGCGATGCGCCGAAGGCCAGTCCGACCAGGGGTGAAAGGTTGACGCTCTCGCCCGCGGGCGTGAGGTAGCGCAGTACCGTGTAGTAACCGGTGACGCCCAGCAGTCCCAGCCCGACGACCAGCATACCGGTGATGGCGCCGCCCCGGAACGCTACTTTGAGTGCCGCGTTTAGCCCATCCTTGGCAGCCTCGGCGGTGCGGACGTTCGACCGTACCGAGATGTTCATTCCCAGGATTCCCGCGAGGCCGGAGCACACTGCGCCGATGGCGAACCCGATTGCAGTCATCTTGTTGAGGGCAAAGAAGATGATGGCGAACAGGATGATGCCTACGACCGCGATGGTGGTGTATTGGCGCTTGAGGTAGGCGGAGGCGCCCTGCTGAATGGCCGCCGCGATCTCTCGCATGCGTTCGTTGCCGGCGGATTTTTTCATGATCCACGAGATGGAAATGATCCCATAGAGCAATGCCGCGGCCGCGCATGCGAACGCGAAGATCAGACTTACAGACATATTGTTCCTCCCAGTTGAATGGACCTCAATAACCGCTTACCGAGGATTGCAGCAAGGTACTGTTGGTCAACAAAAGTCCTAAAAATGCCATGTACGGGCCGCCACGACATTGATCCCGGTCAATGGAGACAACCATACCATCATGAATTCTTGTCCTTGACAGCAAGCCCACCCTCAAAACGCGTGCCGGGCACGAAGCCGAAGACCTGGTCTAGGCGCACTTCGCGGATCAAGCGATCCACGGCTTCCTGGCCATGTTCGCGACTGACCTCAGACAGGATCAGTTTGGCCGAGTTGCCGTTGTAAAACCCGCCGAAATCGGCCTGAATCTGCAGGAGCTCTCTTGCCTTATCAAGTGTCATGCGGTCCCCGCCCCCGCGGGTTGTCTTTGCGGTGCGCCTGCAGCGCACGACCGGCAGCAGTCCGGGGCATTACGCCCTCGTGTCCGGCGTGCTCTGTAGTCGTACTCATATCTTGAATTCGCCCTCGAGTCGCTTCTTCACCGGCACATTCTTCATGCGCACATATTGCGGCATGCCGTCCTTGTAGGGCGGATAATCTTCTCCCTTTATGAGCGGCTCGAGATAAGTGCGACACTTGGCCGTGATTCCGAATCCGTCTGGCGCGATGTAATCGGCCGGCATCATCTTTTCGACATTCGCGACCTTGCTCAATGGCGCCACGCCGACGGCCCACTTATAGGGCTTGTTCGACTTGCGCACGATCGTCGGCATCACCGAGTTGTTGCCGCGTATGGCGAGTTCGACCGCAGCCTTGCCCATGGCATAAGCTTGGTCCACGTCGTTCTTGGAGGCGATGTGCCGTGCCGCGCGTTGCAGGTAATCGGCCACGCCCCAGTGGTACTTGAGTCCCAGACCATCCTTGACGATAGAGGCCACTACCGGCGCGACGCCACCAAGTTGCGCATGGCCGAAAGCGTCACGCAGGCCCTGGTCGGCGAGGAACTTGCCGTCGGCACTCTTGACGCCTTCCGATACCACCACGGTGCAATAGCCGAATCGCTTGACGTTAGCGTCCACCTTGGCGAGAAACTTGTCCCTGTCGAAAGTCACTTCGGGAAACAGGATCACTATCGGGATCTCGGTATCGCGGGTCGATGCGAGCCCTCCGGCGGCCGCGATCCAACCGGCGTGCCGGCCCATTACCTCCAGAATGAAAACTTTAGTCGATGTCTTGGCCATCGAGGCAACATCGAAACTCGCCTCGCGCGTCGATACTGCGATGTATTTGGCGACCGAGCCGAAACCAGGACAGTTGTCGGTGATCGGCAGATCGTTGTCCACCGTCTTTGGAACGTGTACCGCAACGATCGGGTAGCCCATCGTCTCGGAAAGCTGCGAAATCTTCAGGCAGGTGTCAGCTGAATCGCCGCCCCCGTTGTAGAAGAAGTAGCCGATATTGTGTGCTTTGAAGACCTCTATGAGGCGCTCGTACTCGCGCCGGTTCTGTTCCAGGCTCTTGAGTTTGTAGCGACAGGAGCCGAAAGCACCCGACGGAGTATGCCGCAGCGCTCGGATTGCCGTGGTCGACTCTTTGCTGGTGTCGATCAGGTCTTCTGTCAATGCGCCGATGATGCCGTTGCGCCCGGCGTAGACCTTGCCGATCTTATTGCGGTGCTTGCGGGCCGTCTCGATGACGCCGCAGGCCGAAGCGTTGATGACGGCGGTTACGCCGCCCGACTGGGCGTAAAAGGCATTTTTTGGCGAATTTTTTGCCATGTTGTATCGCTCCCCCGTTTCATGAATTTCAGTTTGCCGGCTAGCTGGCGCCTGAATGACCTGTTTCGGATCCGAGCGCCCTGTCGCGCTCATGATCCGACTGAACCTGCAGAAGAATTGTCACGCATTCGGCGAGATCGTCGTAGACCTCGCGACCCGTGCCGAACTGGTCACGGATGCTGTAAAAGAACTGGCTGCGATAATGCCCTTCAGCAACCTTGCAGATGACAAAATTGGCGCCCCGCTCCGTCCAGAACACCGTCGGGCAGGTCGTGAGCACCGAAACGGCCGGATCGAGCCTCAGGTCGCTGTCCGCCAGCTGAAGCTCGATGGCCTTGCCGTAGCGCTGGTTCACGGCCGAGCGAATTATCCATAGCTCGGTGTCGCTGAAATCCGGTATCTGGTTCATGGTTGTCTGGGTCTGTTTCCCCGTGTTTACCGGGCCGCTGGATTGGTGGCCGACTCGGGTGGCAACGCGGGGGCTAGATTAACCGAAATTCAAAAGGGGATCACCGCAAAGATTGTATCCATGGATAGGTGGTATTTATGGCACCAAAAGCATTGACGACAGCAAAACCAGAAGGTAGTTTACCGAAGCACTGGACCCCGAGTGGGGGAGGATCATAAAGGTGGGTTCGCATCCAAGAACCTAAAGCGAGAAAAAGCCATGCGAATTGTGCTACTGGGAGCGCCGGGTTCCGGCAAGGGAACGCAAGCTAAGTTATTGGTTGAAAAGTATAAAATCCCGCAGTTTTCCACAGGCGACCTTTTGCGGGCAGCCGTGGCGGCAGGTACCGAACTCGGAAAAAAGGCCAAAGCGGCCATGGATGCCGGCCAGTTGGTGGCTGACGACGTGGTTCTGGGGATGATCCAGGAAAGGTTGGCCACACCCGATGCCAAGGGCGGATTCATTCTTGACGGGTTTCCGCGGAATATCCCGCAGGCGCAGGCGCTGGACGCGATGCTGGCGCGGGTGGGTCAGCCGCTGCAGCTTGCGCTGTTGGTGGATGTAGATATCGAGGTTCTGATGAAGCGCCTGACGGGCCGCAGAACCTGCGGTACGTGCGGGGCAATCTACAACGTCTATTACACGCCTTCCAAGGTTCCCGGGAAGTGCGACAAATGCGGGGGCACGCTGCAGCACCGTTCGGACGACAATGAGACGACTGTCCGCAACCGTCTCAAGGTGTATGAGGAGCAAACGGCACCGCTGGTGTCCTATTACAAGGCCCAGGGCAAGTTGCGCACAGCCCGGGGTGTCGGAAGCATCAGCGACATCTTCAAGGCTATCAGCGATATCATCGAAGCGCAGATGCGTCCCTTGGCAGCGGTGGGTGTCGGAATGAGCGCAGCAAAGCCGGCTGCTCCGGCGAAGGCGTCATCAGCCAAGACCGTGGCCGCGGCCGCCAAGGCCGCGCCCAAGAAGGCTGTCAAGAAGGCTGTCAAGGCCAAGAAGGCCGCACCCAAGAAGGCTGTCAAGAAGGCTGTCAAGGCCAAGAAGGCCGCACCCAAGAAGGCTGTCAAGAAGGCTGTCAAGGCCAAGAAGAAAAAGTAAGCTGCTGGATGCGGCGGTTGCGTTCAAGGCCCGGCAAGTCCGGGCCTTTTTGTCAACAGACTGCGCCGGCATGCCGCCCAGGCTGCGACCGGCAGGAGTATTGCGGTGGTGTCAGATTCGTGGACAGGTGGTCGATTCCTGCGCGTGCGGCCAAGGCGGCTGCGACGGGATGATTTCACTCGCCGCTTGGTGCGCGAAACCCGCCTCAGCTGTGATGACCTGATTCAGCCGGTCTTCGTCATCGATGGCAAGAACCGGTCGCAGCCGGTGTCCTCAATGCCCGGGATCAGCCGGCTGTCGATTGATTTGTTGCTGCGCCAGGCGGAGGGCTGGGTTCGGGATGGCATTCCGGCGGTTGCCTTGTTTCCGGTCGTGGACGCGGCGCTGAAAACCGAAGATGCGCGCGAGGCGTTCAATCCGCAGGGTTTGGCGCAGCGTGCGGTGCGTGCGCTCAAGAAGGAGCTGCCGGCCATTGGAGTGATCACCGATGTCGCGCTCGACCCGTTTACTTCGCACGGCCAGGACGGCCTGGTGGACACGGCCGGCTATGTGCTGAACGACGAGACCGTGGCAGTGCTGGTGCGGCAGGCGCTGTCGCATGCCGAGGCTGGTGCGGACATAGTGGCGCCTTCCGACATGATGGACGGACGTATCGGCGCAATCCGCGAAGCGCTCGAAGAGGCCGGGCATATCCATACCCGTATTCTGGCCTATTCGGCGAAGTATGCATCGAGCTTCTACGGCCCGTTCCGCGAGGCGGTGGGCTCCGCACCGAATCTTGCAGGCGGGAACAAGTATAGCTACCAGATGGACGTCGGGAACAGCGACGAGGCTCTGCGCGAGGTCGCGTTGGACCTGGAAGAGGGCGCTGACATGGTGATGGTCAAACCCGGCCTGCCTTACCTCGATATCGTACGGCGTATCAAGGACACTTATGGTATCCCGACTTTCGTCTACCAGGTGAGCGGCGAATACGCAATGCTCATGGCGGCAGCTCAGAACGGATGGCTGGATGAGCGCGCCGCTGCCATAGAGTCCCTTGTCGCGTTCAAACGCGCAGGAGCGGATGCGATTCTGACCTATTTCGCATCCCGTGTTGCCGGCTGGCTGCGTAGGGACTGAGCAACACGCCCCGGGTTCTGCTATTTGAGGGTGTGTCGATAAGTCCGACGTGTTCCGGTTGTTAACTTCAAAGGACATCATCAGGGCGCCACACAGAACCGCCGTCTGCGAACGATTCCGACGTCGTCGTGCATACCGATTATCTGTACCAAATCGGTTTCATCTGGTGGACCATCCAGGGGGAATCGAGAAGCCCCGGGGCATCCACGCGCTGTTGATTGAGGCGGTCCAGGCATACCTGCCGGGACTACTAAAGACCTATTTCCCGGTTCAGTTACCCGCATACCACGCGTATCCCTGGTCTTCCCGATAGCCGCCGTGGCCGCCTCTGAAGCGCCGATAGTCATCGACCACCTGAATGTGCATCAGGTATTTAGGCATATGGTCGCCGGGCTGGCGTTCGACACGCAGTCGCAAAGGTGCACCGTTTGCAACCGGCAACGGATGACCCTTGAGTCGATAGGCGAGAATTGTCTGTGGATGCCTTGCCATGGAAAGATCCGGACTTTCGTAGTAGAAGTTGCTGCTGCCCATCGGATCGGCGCAGAAAAACATGACATAGCGCGCTCCCGGTGCAAGTCCTGCCAGACCCAGCACATGATGCGACGGCACGCCGGTCCACTCGCCGATACAGCTCCAGCCTTCTACGCAATCGTGGTGTGTGATCTGAGTCCGTGTGGAACGCGCGCGTTGCCCGCATGTGTCGGTGGACAAGGACTCGCGTCCGGGCTATCGCGCCAGGTGTCTCGCCGAGGGTTTTGCCTTGAGACAGAACCGGAGGAACTGTGACGTTCCCCGGTTTACCGCCGGGCTTCATGCCGTCGCCGGGCGCAGGCATTACGGGGTTGTGCTGCGATGCCCCATCATCATCAGATGCTCCATGGGTTGCTGCATCGTGTTCTTCGTCCGCGCAGCTTGCGCGGGT
Organism: Pseudomonadota bacterium; assembly: GCA_021819085.1. Taxonomy (GTDB): domain Bacteria; phylum Pseudomonadota; class Gammaproteobacteria; order Acidiferrobacterales; family UBA6901; genus JAJYCY01. The sequence continues at coordinate 35,624 of JAKASJ010000008.1, forward strand.
GACGACCCGCGCACCAACGCGTGGTCGGCAGAAACGGGGCCGTACGAATATCTGCAAAGCGCATTGCCAGCTTCATTGGTTGACGGAAGTAGCGGATCGGTCAGTTGATTCGCGCCCCCTGCGATTGGCTCCTGTCTTTAGTTGTCAATTTGGGCAGAGCCCAGTTCGCACGTCAACAGAATGAACTGATGCATTAAGCATATGGCCAACACCATATTGCTGTTTCAATTCGGCGATGCAGAAAAACTCCCTCGTTAATGATAACCGGAATGATTTGCAGATGGGCATGACGATTAGTGGATGCAGAGTGGTGATGAGCAGCCGGTTATGGCAAACGGCCGAATCGTTACGATGCTAGTTCCGTTTCCCGGTATCCGGGGTGTTGGGACCGTATCGTCCGCGGCGATCTGATTCCGATATACTAACAATGATGAGGCTCATTCTGATTCGCCATGCACCGGCTGAAGAGCGCACAGGCACGAGGCGCGATTGCGAGCGGCGGCTCACCGTGCAAGGGCGCCGGCGCATGCACATGGCAGCAAGGGGACTGAAGGCTCTGGTACCGGATGTGAGCCTTGTCGCTGCAAGTCCGATGGTGCGGGCGCGTCAGACCGCGGAAATCGTGGCGCGTCAGTATGACGCGGCTGAAGTGATTAGCTTGCCGGCACTATCCCCGGGGAGCAACCCGCGTGCAATGCTGGCCTGGCTCAAGCAGCAGTCACCCGCTGCAACCGTGGTTGCGGTTGGGCACGAGCCCGATCTGGGAGTCATGGCGAGCCGGCTCCTTGCAAAACGCGGGAAGTCGTTCCTTTTATTCAAGAAGGGTGCTGCCTGCCTGATTGAGGTGGCTGGGGAGCCGGTGACCGGAGCCGGCAGGCTCGTCTGGCTGCTGACGCCGGCCGTGTTGCGCCAGATCGGGAGTTGAGGCATGCGTCCGGCCAATATCGATCTGCCCGCTGATGAGGTCGCACGCGAGCTTGTGCGCGGTTACCTGGATGCGGCGGCTACGGCGCGCGCGCAGATCGCTAACGGCGGACATCCCGAGGCTCTCCACGACCTGCGAGTGGCGTTGCGGCGCTTGCGTGTCAACTTAAGTGCCTATGCACCCTATGTTGCCGATACCATTCCGGACAGGTTCAGAAAACGCGTGCGCGATTTGGCGCGTGTCACCAACGTTGCGCGGGACGCCGAGGTTCAGATCGCTTGGGTGGATTCCCTCGGACACAAGGTCGGGGTCGTGGGGCGGCCAGGACGACGCTGGTTGCGGGCGCACCTGGCGGCACAGCGCAAAAACGCCTATCACACGATCCGCAGCGAAGCGCTTCCGGAGTTCGACCGGCTTTCCCGAAGACTGCGGCACGCTCTGGAGTCCAGGGCGGCTGCGCCTTCCAAGAAGTATGCGCGGCGCCGCATAAGATTTGCGCAGGCGGCAGGGCGGTGTCTGCGAGAGAATACCGCCAGGCTGTCTGCGGATCTGGGCCGAATCGGTTCGGTCGAAGACGAGGCCGAGGTGCACGCGGCGCGCATCGCCGCCAAGCGTCTGCGTTACCTCGTCGAGCCGCTGGTGACAGGGAAGAAGGCGGCCACCGTGCTCAAGCCATTGAAGACGCTTCAGGACCGTCTCGGGACTTTGCATGATCGGCACATGTTGGCACGGAATCTGGATCGGGCAATGAAGAGCGGCGCACCCGGCGACGTGCTTCCAAGCCTGTGTATGCTTGCGCTACGGAACCGGATCGAAGCCGATAGTTTGTATAAAGACATCGCCCGCAGCTATCTCGCCGGACGCGCACCGGTGCTATTGCGACCGCTGCGGGATTTGGCCCGGAAGCTCACTGCGCGCAGCGTGCATTCGCCATCGCGCGCATGAGGATGCACGCGATGGCGCAATGCGCGGTCCGGCCCCTGGCCGTATATGCATCCGGAGGAATTGAATGAAGCTGCGAAACCCATCTCCCATCCGCCATGATTATGTGCGCCCATCGCGCCATGGTCGGCGCCGGTCGCCGGATACGGTCGCAGCGCTGGATCTTGGTTCCAACAGTTTTCATATGATTGTGGCGCAGGTGGAGGACGGGCGTCTGCACGTGCTCGACAGGCTGCAGGAAATGGTCCGGCTAGCCGGCGGTCTCGATGCGCGCGATCGCCTCATGCCTGCCGCCCGTGCCCGGGCGCTTGCCTGTCTGGCCCGCTTTGGCCAGCGCCTGCGCGGCTTTCCGCGTGGCAGCGTGCGGGCGGTCGGAACCAACACGTTGCGGCGTATGCACAACGCGGGGGATTTTCTGGCCGCCGCAGGGCGCGTGCTGGGTCATCCGATTGAAATTGTCGCCGGGCGCGAGGAAGCACGTCTGATCTACCAGGGCATGGCCCATGGCTGGCCGGACGACGGGCGTCCCAGGCTCGTCGTCGACATCGGGGGTGGCAGCACCGAGATCATCATCGGCCAGGGGTTAGACGCGATTACCATGGAGAGTCTGTATATCGGGTGCGTCAGCCTGAGCGAGTCCTATTTCAGGGGAGGCGTGCTTAGCGAGAAAGCCATGAACCGTGCGGAAACCGCCGCGCGCCAGGAACTGAGTCCGGTACAGGCCCAGTTCCGCCACGGTTGGGACACGGCAATCGGCACCTCCGGGACAATACGCGCCCTGCGTGCAGTACTCCGTGCGCAGGGCTGGACAGACGGCACGATCACGCCTGCCGCGCTCGGCCGCCTGCGCGGCGCGCTGATCGCGGCGCGGCGCATCGAGCGTCTCAGGCTCCCGGGATTGAGCGCGGACCGTGCATCGGTGTTCCCCGGAGGAGTCGCTATTCTGCTTGCCGTGTGCAAAACGCTCGGCATCAGGCGCATGCAGGTTGCCGATGGCGCTTTGCGTGAAGGCCTGCTTTACGATCTCGTCGGCCGTCTGCGACATGAGGATGTTCGCGAGCACACGGTGGCGATGCTTGCCCGCCGGTTCCATGCCGACGGCGCTCAGGCTGAGCGCGTAATGCATACTGCGAAACTCGGATTCAAACAGGTAGCGCGCGACTGGGGACTGACTGAAGAGGACGAGTGTCTTCTGACCTGGGCAGCACAACTGCATGAGATCGGACTGGTCGTTGCGCACAGTCAGTACCACAAGCATGGTGCGTATCTTGTGGAAAAATCCGACCTTCCGGGATTTTCCTGGCAGAAACAGCAGCAACTTGCGGCCATAATCCGCGGCCACCGGCGAAAATTCCCGACGGATGTATTCGAGGCATTGCCGTCGCCGCAGCGTTCTGCGGCCCGTAATCTGTGCGCCCTGCTGCGGCTGGCCGTCGTCCTGCACCGCTCGCGCAGCGGAAGCACACCTCGCGGCCTGCGTCTGCGGGCGGGAAAGCGTTTGTTGCAAGTAAAGTTTGCACGCGGCTGGCTGCGCCTTCACCCGCTGACCCAGGCGGATCTGAAGCAGGAAGCACTGTGGCTCAAGGCGGCCGGCATGAGGCTGGAGTTCAGCTAGGCTGGCGCTGCCCTTCTACGTCTAGCGTGTTTCGGACAGCTCCTGTACGAGTTTCGCCTGAGCCGACCAAGGCTCGGTGCCGTCGGGACTCAGACGGTGATAGCTGCCGTCGGCGTCGAGGACCCAGGCGTGGGTATTGTCGCGCAGGTAATAGTTGAGCGATTCGCGCACCACGCGCTCGTGCAGTTTGCGGTTTTCCACCGGGAAGGCGACTTCGACGCGCCTGAAAAAATTGCGGTCCATCCAGTCTGCGCTTGCGCAGAAAACCTCTCCGCTGCCCGGTACGATTTCTGCATCCGGCATTCTGCCAACACCGGTGGGGCCCCGCCCCCCATTGAGGAACCAATATACCCGGGTGTGTTCCAGAAACCGACCGATCACCGATCGGACGTGAATGTTCTCAGAAACGCCCGCCAGGCCCGGACGCAGGCAGCAGATGCCGCGCACAATCAGATCGATACGCACTCCGGCGGAAGACGCATCGTACAGGGCCTGGATGATCTGAGGTTCCGTGAGCGCATTCAATTTGGCGACGATGCGCGCCGGGCGGCCCTGACGAGCATGTTCAGTTTCGCGCTCGATGCGGCGCATCAGCTCCATATGCAGTGTAAACGGGGACTGCAGAAGCTTGGCAAGCTTTGGCACGCGCCCGAGGCTGGTCAGTTGCCGGAACAGCTTGTTCACGTCTTCGCCGATGGCGTCAGCGCAGGTGAATAGGCCGAAATCGGTATACAGGCGAGCGGTGCGGTCGTGGTAATTGCCTGTTCCGAGATGAACGTAATGGCGTAGGCGACCGCGTTCGCGCCGCACGACCAGAATCATCTTGGCATGGGTCTTATAGCCAACAACGCCGTAAACGACGTGCGCGCCAGCTTCCTGGAGCACGGTGGCGAGACCGATATTCGCCTCCTCGTCAAAGCGCGCACGCAGCTCAATTACCACAGTGACTTCCTTGCCGGCGCGCGCGGCGTTCACCAGCGCATCAACCAGCGCAGATTCCGGCCCGGTTCGATAGAGCGTCTGCTTTATGGCAAGCACCCTGGGGTCGGCCGCCGCCTGGCGCACGAAATCGATAACCGGCGCGAATGAGTCGAAGGGATGGTGGAGCAGGATATCGTCCTGCCGGATGGCGTCGAACAGGCTTTTGGCGCGCATCAGGCGGCGCGGCAGACGGGGGGTGAAGGACGGGTACTTGAGGTCCGGGCGATCGACCATATCGGTGACAGCCATCAGCCGATTGAGGTTCACCGGGCCGTTCACCTGGTACAGGTCCTGCGGTTCCAGCTCGAACTGACGCAGCAGATAGCCGGCCATATCGGAAGGGCAGTTATCGGCGATTTCAAGCCGTACCGAGTCGCCATAGCGGCGCGCGGCCAGTTCGCCTTCGAGGGCGCGCAGCAGATCCTGCGCTTCTTCCTCGTCTACAAACAGCTCGGAATTGCGCGTGACGCGGAACTGGTAACACCCGGTGACGTCCATCCCCGGAAACAGGTCGCCGACATGGGCATGGATAATGGAGGTGAGAAAGATAAATGTATCCGGCCCGTTAGAGCACTCTTTCGGCAGTCTGATCACACGCGGAAGTGCGCGCGGAGCCTGCACGATGGCGATGCCACCGCGTCTGCCGAAGGCATCATTCCCCTGCAGGGTTACCAGGAAATTCAGGCTCTTGTTCAGGATGCGCGGAAACGGGTGTGCTGGATCGAGCCCCATGGGCGTGAGCATCGGCAACAGCTCATTCTCGAAATGACGCTTTACCCATTCAGTAGCGGCAGGGCCCCATTCCGTGCGCCGCAAAAAGCTAATGTTTTCACGCTCGAGTGCGGGAATGAGTTCATCGTTTAGCACCCGATACTGCTCGTCCACCAGGCGGTGTGTTTCCGTGCTGATCTGCTGCAGCAACCCCTGGGGATTGCGGTTGTCCGGGCCGGCATCCATCGAGCCCGAGGCGACCTGCTCCTGCAGGCGTGCCTTGCGTATCTCGAAAAATTCGTCGAGGTTGGTGCTGGAAATGCACAAAAAGCGCAGTCGCTCGAGCAGGGGCGTGTTCGCGTCTCTGGCTTGTTCCAGGACCCTGCCGTTGAATGCCAACAGACCCAGTTCCCGATTGAGCAGGAGGGCGGATTGCGGTGCCGGTTCAACGGCGGATTCGGCCACACTCATTTGATACTGCCTATATGAAGCACACAAATACCCATTCCAAATTATACCCTGCCAATGTGACGGCAATATTTCAGTATTTTGGCAACTGCGGGCCTCGGGTGTAGGTACCAGAACGGGAGGAGACCTGGATGCGTCCGCTGCGATCTCCGGTAAGCATCAGTTGCAGCAATAATCTGAAGCGATATTTCATAAATAGCATACATGTCGTTATTTATACATAATATTCCGTCGGCCACACAGAGTTCTTTATCCAGAATACGTGCCCGTCATCATGAGAAAAGACGCGCCTGTCCGGTGTGAATCGGAGTAGAATTCCGCCCAGGGCGGTTTTTTTGGGCTGGTACCAGGAACTAAATAATCAGGAGGCGCTATGCCAGAAAAGCTCTACCGGAATGAGACGGAACGTGCCGTTCATCAGGACCTGATCCACGCGCTTTCCCTCGAAAGCGGTCTGCCTGAAGGTAAAGTGGAGGCCCTTTACGAATCGGAACTCGCGAAACTCAAGAAGGGTGCAAAGGTCATGGAGTACCTGCCGGTGCTCATACGGCGCCGCATCAGGGAGACACTCAGGAACGAAGGTCTGCCGATTCACAACTCCTGAGTCGGCTGTGCCCGCCGGACCGCGCTAGCTATTTTTTCCTCCGAGGACTTCCTTCTCGATCTGTTCGAGGCTGATGTGGCGCACGTCCTTGCCCTTGACCAGATAGATGACGTATTCGCAGATGTTGCTTGCATGGTCACCGATGCGTTCCAGTGCCCGCGCCGCCCAGATGACATTCAGCATGCGGGTTATGGTTCGAGGATCCTCCATCATGAAGGTGATCATCTGGCGCATGACGCCGTCGTAATCCTGATCAACTTTGATGTCTTCCTGGGCAGAGTGTACCGCCGCGGTGGCGTCCAGGCGTGCAAACGCGTTCAAGGCATCGCGCAGCATCTGTTGCACGCGGTTGCCGAGTGCCTGGATTTCCATGTAGTTGTTTTTCGGCCGCTCTTCCTGTGCCAGACGGACCGCCATGCGTGCGATTTTCTCGGCCTCGTCGCCGATACGTTCCAGATCCGTTATCGTCTTGATCACCGCCACGACCAGGCGCAGATCGCTGGCTGCCGGCTGGCGCTTGGCAATAATCTGGTTGCATTCCTCATCGATCGACACTTCCATGCCGTTCACTTTGGTGTCGTCCACGATCACCGCCTCGCCCAGGTTTACGTCCCCCTTCACCAGAGACTCGATGGCGCGCTCGATCTGCCGTTCGACCAGACCACCCATCTGTAGCACGCGGGTGCGGATGTCCTCCAGTTCTGCGTTGAACTGGCGGGAAATGTGTGTATGAATCGGTTCCATGGCCTGCGCTCCTTGGATCAGCCGTAGCGGCCGGTAATGTAGTCTTCGGTCTGTTTCTGGCTAGGGTTCGTGAAAATGGCGTTCGTGTCACCGAATTCCACCATTTCTCCGAGATACATGAATGCCGTGTAATCGGACACGCGGGCCGCCTGCTGCATGTTGTGTGTGACGATTACGATTGTGTAATTCTGCCTCAATTCATAAATCAGTTCTTCAATCTTTAGCGTCGAGATCGGGTCGAGGGCTGAAGCCGGTTCGTCCAGCAGCAGTACCTCCGGTTTGACTGCAATCGCGCGGGCAATGCACAGCCGCTGCTGCTGGCCTCCGGAAAGACGCATGCCGCTCTGTCTGAGCTTGTCCTTGACCTCGTCCCACAGCGCCGCCTGCCGCAATGCCGCCTCGACCCGGTCGTCCATGGCTCCCTTGCCCATGTGTTCGTGCAAACGTACGCCGAAGGCAATGTTCTCGTATATCGTCATCGGGAAAGGCGTGGGCTTCTGGAAGACCATGCCGACCCTGGAGCGCAGGCGGTGGAGGTCCTGGCGGCGATCGAGAATGTTCTGTTTGTCGAGCAGTACTTCCCCGGTCGCCACCTGATTCGGATAGAGGGCGTACATGCGGTTGAAGACCCGCAGCAGCGTTGACTTGCCGCAGCCGGAGGGGCCGATAAAGGCCGTGACCTCGCGTGTGGCAATGTCCAGGTTGATGTCCTTCAGCGCATGAAACTTGCCGTAGTGGAAATTCAGATTGCGGACGCTGATTTTCGGTTCCGGCGAAGCTGTGCCGCTCATTTAATTGTTCCTTTGCCTGATGAGGAAACGGGAAAAAATGCTCAACCCGAGTACTGCAAGAGTGGCGACAAGCGCCCCGGCCCAGGCCAGGTGCTGCCATCCGCTGTAGGGACTCATGGCGAACTGGAAGATGGTGACTGGAACGTTGGCCATGGGCCTTGCGAGATTGGTGCTCCAGAACTGATCGTTAAGCGCCGTAAACAGCAGCGGCGCCGTTTCACCGCTGATGCGCGCTACCCCGAGCAGTACCCCGGTCAGGATTCCGGAGCGTGCCGCCCGGTAGGTGACTTGGAGCACCACCCGCCAGTACGGTGATCCGAGGGCCATGGCCGCTTCGCGCATGGTAGACGGCACTAGGCGCAGCATTTCGTCGGTGGTGCGCACCACGACCGGCAGCAGCACGATGGCCAGCGCCAGCCCTCCGGCGAGACCGGAGAAATTTCCCATAGTTGTCACCACCACGGAATAGACGAACAGCCCGAGCACGATGGAGGGCGCGCTCAGGAGAATGTCGTTGAAAAAGCGCACGATCTCGCCGATGCGCTTGCGTCCGGCGAATTCAGCAAGGTAGGTGCCTGCCAGAACGCCGATGGGCGTGCCGACCACGATGCCGACGCCGATCATAATCAGGCTGCCCACGAACGCGTTTCTCAGCCCGCCGGGCGCGCCGGGCGGGGGCGTGTCCTGGGTAAAGAGACGCAGGCCGAGGCTGTGATAGCCGTAGCGGGCGGTGGTATAGAGGATCCAGAAGAGCCAGAAAAGTCCCAGCAGGGTGGTGAGGACCGCCATGCCCAGGTTGAACACGTTGGTGACACGGCGTCTGAGGTAGCGCAGATCCACGATGCGGATGTCTCCTATGTGGTTTCGCCCTGGGCGCGCTCCAGCCGCATCAGGAGCAGCTTGGCCAGAACCAGGATGATGAAGGTAATGACAAACAGGATGAATCCCAGCGCAATCAGGGATGACTTGTACAAGGGCGAAAAGGCTTCGGTGAACTCGTTGGCCAGTGCCGCAGCGATCGAATAGCCGGGATTCAGCAGCGAAGCGCTGACGCTGTGCGCATTGCCGATTACGAAGGTCACAGCCATCGTTTCTCCCAGAGCACGACCCAGTCCGAGGAATATGCCTCCGGAAACAGCGGTTCGCGTATAGGGCAGGACGACGTTGCGGACCACCTCCCATGTGGTTGCGCCGACACCGTAGGCGGACTCTTTCAGCAGCGGCGGTGTAAGCAGGAAAACCTCGCGCATAATGGCTGCGATGAAGGGAATTATCATGATGGCCAGAATGATTCCGGCTGTCAGCATGCCTATCCCGAACGGCGGTCCGCGGAACAGGGCGCCGATTCCCGGAATGGATCCAAGGTGGTCGTTGATCCACGGCTCGTAATTCGAGAACCAGGGCGCGAACGCGAACAATCCCCACATTCCGAAAATGATGCTGGGAATGGCCGCAAGCAGTTCAATAGCAGCAGCGACCGGCTGGCGCAGCCAGCGTGGCGCGAGTTCGGTGATGAAAAGTGCGATGCCGAGGCTTACGGGTACCGCAATGACTACCGCAATCAGTGAACTGACAAGGGTTCCGTAGATCGGGATCAGCGCACCAAACTTATTGTTGGCCGGATCCCAGGCCTTGCTGATGAGGAAATGCCAGCCGAAGGTCTTGAAGGCGGCCCAGCCCTCATGCAGCAGGGCCAGGCAGATTGCCACCAGCAGCGTCAGGACCAGGTAGGCCAGAACGGCCGTCGTGCCCTTGAATAGCGGGTCCCACAGACGGGTCAACCTGGACGACATTGGCGGCTTCTCCACGGTATCTCCTGGGCACGGCCTGGTGAACGATAAAGATAGGGGGCAACTTATATCAAAGCGGACGAGGCAAGAAAAGAACGGGGCCGAAACGGCCCCGTTTCAATACAAATTGCAGCTGAAGCCCCAACCAGACCGGGCTAGATACCCAGATTCTTTTTCCAGTATGCCTTGATGGCATTTATCGTGGGCGGCGGCAGCGGTCCGAAGGCAATGGATCGTGCCATGCTTTGGCCGTGCTCGAAGCCCCAGCGGAAGAATTTGACCACCTTCTCGTTGGAGGACTTGGGTGCGTCGGTACGCAGGATCTGCCACGTGCAGCCCGAGATCGGCCAGGTGGTTGGACCGGGCTGATCCGTCAGGATCACATAGAAATCGTGGGCCTTGGTGAAGTCCACATGGGATGCGGCCGCCTGAAAGCCTGCGAGGCTGGGGCTGACAAGACGGTGTGCGCGGTTGTACATCCGGGCATAGGTCATGTGGTTTTCCAGTATGTAGGCGTACTCGACGTAGCCGATCGCACCCCGGATACGCTGCACATAGGCCGCGACACCCTGGTTGCCCTTGCCGCCGAGCCCTGTGGGCCAGGCGACGACGGTATTGGCGCCGATCCGGTTTTTCCACTCAGGACTGACTTTCGACAGGTAGTTGGTGAACGTGAAAGTCGTGCCGGAGCCGTCGGAACGGTGGACCACTGCGATATCCAGGTCGGGCAGTTTCAGGCCGGGGTTCAGGGCCTGGATTTGAGGATCATTCCACTTCGTGATCTCGTGAAGATAGATCTTTGCAACGACCGGTCCGTCGAGCACGAGTGCACCCGGTTTGATTCCGGGAACATTCATCACCAGATCCTCGCCGGCGATGGCCGTCGGAAACTGTATGAGGTGGTGTTTACGCAAAAATTCGGGGGTCAGTGGCATGTCGCTCGCCCCAAATGCGACCGTGCCGGCCTCGATCTGCGCGATGCCTCCGCCCGAGCCGATGCCCTGGTAATTCACCCGCGTCCCCGTCTTCTGCTGATAGGCGGCGGCCCACTTTACGACCAGTGGGTACACCCAGGTGCTGCCCGCACCGGTAATTTCGTCCGCACGGGCAGTCGCAAGCCCCAGCGCCAAAGCTAAGGTGCCGGCGGCGACCGCAAGTCTGCCTGCAGACAAGTGGCCCTTCAGTGGTACAGTGTTCGACATGTTGCTCTCCAGGAATTTTGGATAGATTTGTAACGGGCCGTATCATCCGAGCGTTACATGACAGTTTGATGAACAAATGTGACAGAAATGTGAATTTTTCCCCCCTGTAGTTTCAATCGGTTAGCGCCATAACAGAAACCGGAGCAGACCCCGGGGGATGGAGATGGGCCGCTGAGCAGACGCGGGCAGTGGTTGTGTATCCGGCAGCGTGCGATATCTAGACTCAGTCCGCATCCATGCGTTCCAGCATTTTCATGCCGCCAATCATTCCTTCGACGCGGCTCCGGATATCATCGCGCAGCACGCGCCAGGCCTGCATGACGCCTGTTTCATTTTCGCCCCCCTGGCTGGGGTTGGCCAGCGGCCAGTGCCTTTTCTGCACGCCAGCAGGGAGCGCTGGACACTGCTCATCCGCGCCACGGCAGACGGTGACGACCAAGTCTGCCCAGGCCAGCATCCCGGGCGCCAGACAGCGCGAGGGCTGGCGCGAGATGTCGATGCCGGCCTCGCCCATGACGGCGATGGCGCAAGAATTCGTGGCGTGGGGTCCGATTACTGTCGCGTGGGCCACGATCCGTCCGCCGCCGAGATGGTTCGCCCAGCCCGCGGCCATCTGCGACGGGCAGGAGTCGCCCGTGCCTATGAATAATACGTGTGCGCTGCGCTTGTACATCACTTCCTCAAAGCGGGCTTACGATCCCCTGTAGGCGCGTAAGCGGCCTGGTGTGCCCTGCGCGCTCAAGCCTGGGGTTCGCACGAAGGGTCGGGAAGGAAAACCGGCGCGAAGCCTCCGCCGGGGGTGCGGAAATTGGTCGTTTGGCCCCGGTACAGGCGTGCAGACAGGAGCTGCACGGAGCCGTCATAGACGTAGTTGCGCATATCAAGCTTCAGGCTGATTTCTTCGCCGCCGACGCGCAGCCGGCGTTCGCTCGGCGGTATGGTCTCTTGGGCCACGAATTGCCCGGCGATGATCTCGGACCAGGCGCGCTTGGTGAGTTTGTCGCCGCGATACGCCGCTTTGCCGCCATAGCCGGATACCGGCTTGAAGAACAGCCGGCGACGGTCCGTCCACAGGTCATCGCGGCGGTCCGGCTCGATGAGTGTCGTATGGGGGATGCCGGCGTGCAGGATTCGCTGCGTATCTTCGGTCACCCCCCAGGCAGCCAGGCGGTTCGCATCGATGAGCACGGACAGATTGCGCTTGTCCGCGTACAGTGCATGGGCGCGGGGATGGGGTGTCAGCACAACAGCGCCTTCGACGTAGGCGGTGCGCAACGGCTCATGTGCCGGCTGCTCCAGGGAAAAATCGGTCAGGCGGTTGTATACGAGGTCGATGCGCAGCTCCTGATGCCAAAGTGCGCCGCTGCGATAGGCAAGGTCCTTGGGGTCCGCGATGATGCATTTCAGTCCATGTCGGCTGAACATCTGCCTGAAAAGCACGAATTCGGGATATAGATACTGTTGCGGCGGATGGTCGTCGACGATGGCGACGACGGCCGGGTGACTGTTGCCACGCTGCAGGCTCCACTCGGCGAGAAACATCTCGAAAAATGTCTGTTCGAGCGATTTCAGGTCTATGGGACCCGTAGCCAGCTGCCGGACCTGGTCACAGCATGCACGCTGCGCCCGCGCAAGCACCGTGTTGAGGAGCGCTCCGCCGGCATTGGTGTTTATCTCGATGAGTCGCGGCCCATCCGGGGCGAGATGGAAATCGTATCCCAGGAATACCCCGCGTGGCCCGAGATCGAGCCGGGCGATGGCCGGGGCCCAGCCGAGGACGGTCTCGCGATAGCTGGGTAGGGCGACAACGCTCTCCACCGCACGGATTATTGCCGCCATGCGTTCCACGTCCGGGCGTGATATGAATACGGCGGAAGCGCTGAACAGGTACGGCCGGGATTCGATAATCGAGTGATAGAGATCGCGGTTCTCGGCATCCTGCTCGAGTTCGCGGCGCAATGCATCTGCATCGATGCTGATGCAATGGCAGTCGCGATTCAGAATCCGCGCCAGTTCTTCGCTGTTGTCATCGGGCGACCCGGATCCGGTCGCGATCATGGAACGGAGGAACACGGACCGTGTCGGGGTGTCATGGCAGCCGGCAGCAGGCGTGCTGGGTAGGAGTACCTCAGGCGGCGTACCCGCGCCAGCAAGCGAATCTGCGACCCATGCCTGATCCCTGGCGCGTCCGACCGGTCAATGACGGCGTTCAGGTTTCGCGCGGTAGCCGTGCGCAGGATGCGCTGGCGGCAGGGGCTGCTTCCGTTCCGCAGGGCCCAAATCCGGGGACCATGCGCTGCCCCTTTCCGGGCGGAAGCCCGCCCAACTGCATCGATAAGCATTTGAAAAATATATGCGCAAACCTCTGCATGGTCAATCACCAGCGCACACCGACCCGGCAAACCGGAAATTCAGGAGGGGTTCTCGAGCCAGAGCGGCTCGAAACAACGTCCAGGTACGTGTGACCCCCGCACACGAAACGGAGCTTCCCTGCCAGCGGCCGGCGTGTTCCAGTTTGTGGCCGCAATCGACGCGACCGACGCGTCCGCCCCGTGACACGGCCTCCTCAGGCTGCCATGGCATGGGACGGCAACGTTAACAACTGCTGTTGACGGAGACGTTTCCGGGAGATGACGCGGAAGTTACACGGTATCGGTACGCGCGATGCGCTGTAGGCGCGATTGCGGAAACTGGCATGTAAACGTGCTGCCCCGCCCGAGTGTGCTTTCGATGAGCAGCTTTGCGTCGTGACGCAGCAGTACGTGCTTGACAATGGACAGCCCCAGTCCCGTGCCGCCCGTGGCGCGGGAACGCGCGCTGTCCACGCGGTAGAACCGCTCCGTCAGATGCGAAAGATGCTGCGGCGCGATCCCGTCGCCGGTGTCGGACACCGAGAATCTCGCCCCCTCGGGTGTGCCGGCCCACGTCATCCGGATGGACCGGCCTTCCGGAGTGTATCGGACTGCATTGTTGATCAGATTGGAGAAGGCGCTGCGCAGTTCGTCCTCGTTACCCAGCAGTCTCAGGTCCGGATCCGCCTCGAGCGTGATCTGGTGGCCGTGCTGACCGCTCAGCATCTCGGCCATCTCCTTCAGTCCGGACAGCATCACCGGAACATCGACGATAGATTGATGCAGGAGTGGTGGCTCTGTCTCGAGCCTGGAAAGTGTCAGCAGATCGTTCACTAGCCGCTGCATCCGCACCGCCTGTTCGTGCATCGTAACCAGATGCCGTCTGATCTCGTCGATCCGGGGGGTATCCATATCCTGCAGGGTCTCAAGGAATCCGGAGATGACGGTGAGGGGCGTTCGCAGTTCATGGGAAATATTGGCGACGAAATCGCGCCGCATTGCCTCCAGACGCTCGAGCCGAGTGATATCGCGTCCGATCAGCAGTTTCTGGCTGCTGCCGAAGGGGATGATCTGAAGCGACAGGGTCTTCTCCGGACGCTCCGGCGAAGGAACGGTGATGGCATCCGTAAAATCGCCCTTTTTCAGATAGTTCGTGAAATCAGGATCACGCAGCAGGTTGGTTACGCGCAGACCGTAATCGCGCGAAAATGCGACACCCAAAAGACGCTCGGCTGCAGGGTTGGCCCATTCAATGGCATCGTTGAGCGTCAGCACCACCATCGCATCAGGGGTTGCGGCGCTGGTGCTTTGGAAGCGCGTGAGCGTCTGCGTGAGCTGGTCTTCGCGGCGTTCCGTCTCCTTCATTAGGGCGCGTATGCTGTCGAAAATGTCCCCCCACAGACCCGATGCCTCGGGAATGTCGTTGCGGCGACGGCTCTGCAGCCAGCGGTGCAGCAGGAAGAGATGTCGCAGGGTCAGCGCCAGGTAGGCGCCCAGGCCCAGGAGCACGGCCGCCATGGGGTGGCCAGCGATCAGTCCGAGCGTGAAAAAAGCGGCAAGAATACCGACCAACACCCAGATTTCGCTTACCCAGCTTTCGCGCACCCGGGTCAGTCCTGGGCCGACATGCGATAGCCTGCGCCGCGCACAGTCTGGATAAGCGTATCGTGGCCGCTCGCCTCGAGCACTTTTCGCAGGCGGCGGATGTGGACATCCACCGTGCGTTCTTCGACATACACGTTGCCGCCCCAGACGCTGTCGAGGATCCGCTCGCGGCTGTGCACGCGTTCTGGATGGGTCATGAAAAAATGCAGCAATCTGAACTCCATCGGGCCGAGCGCGAGCCTGGCACCGTTTGCCTGTACCCGGTGGGTCACGGGATCAAGCTGTAGTCCCCCGATCTCTACGGCGATATCGGCAGTCTGCGGCGCGCTGCGGCGCAGCAGCGCCCGGATGCGCGCCAGCAGCTCGCGCGTGGAGAACGGTTTCGTCACGTAGTCGTCGGCGCCGGTTTCGAGCCCCTTGAGCTTGTCCTCCTCCTGGGTGCGTGCCGTCAGTATGATGATCGGAAGGTGGCGGGTGAGCCTGTCCTGGCGCAGGCGGCGGGCGTAGTCGACACCGCTGATCCCTGGCAGCATCCAGTCGAGCAGCACCATGTCCGGCATGGCGGACAGGATCCTGGCCTGGGCCTGGGTTGCATCAGCCGCCTCTTGGCAGTCAAAGCCGGCGTTGTGCAGTGCGACGCAGATCATTTCGCGGATCGCTTGTTCGTCTTCTATTATCAGAATTTTTGCCGGCATGAGTCGACGGTGGGCTCCGCGAGTTCCAATGCTGCTCGTTTTTTGCGCGCATATTTCATACCATAAGTATGACAGTTTGGTTACCGGGCGCGTATCCCCCAGCAAAACCGGTATAATTCCCCGGTCCCCGAGGCGGGAAGGGGGTGGTTCGGGTGGGATGCGATGGTCCGGCGCGGCAGGGGCGCCGGGCTGACTGGACTGGGTCCATGCGGTCGGCCCAGCGAAATCCGGCGCCATCTCCGTTCACTTCGCCAAGCACAAGGGCTTAACAGGCAAACCATGCGCAAGAATGCGGTCAGACCAACCGATATCAAGCTGCACCAGAAATCGCGGGCACTGGAGATCAGCTTCGACGATGGCAGTCACTTCAGGTATCCCTGCGAGTACCTGCGCGTCTATTCGCCTTCGGCGGAGGTTCGCGGCCATGGCCCCGGACAGGAAGTGCTGCAGCTGGGAAAGGAGAACGTCAACATTACCAATATCGAGCCCGTCGGCACCTACGCCGTATGCCTGTACTTCGACGACGGGCACAATACCGGGATCTATTCCTGGGATTTGCTGCATAGCCTTGGAGTCAACCAGCAGCAGCTGTGGGACCAGTATCTCGAGCGTCTCGAGAAGGCTGGGCACAAGCGTAAGCCGCAACCCGCCGATGGAGTATGAGGCCTTGAAACAGCATCCGGACCCCGGGTCCGACGACAATTTGACGCATTTCGGATTTCGCGAGGTACCGGCAGAGGAAAAGGCCGGCCTGGTGGGACGAGTGTTTGATTCGGTCGCCGGCAAGTACGACCTGATGAACGACGCAATGTCTTTTGGCGTTCATCGCCTGTGGAAACGGTTTGCAGTAGGCCAGAGCGGGGTGCGCACCGGCCAGCGCGTGCTCGACGTCGCGGGCGGCACCGGCGATCTGGCGGCCAAATTCGCCGGGCGGGTCGGGCCCAGCGGAAGCGTGGTCATTGCCGACATCAATGCCGCCATGCTGGATGTTGGACGCCGGCGGCTCGCCGACCGTGGCATTGCCGGAAACGTCGAATTCGTGCGGGCTGACGCCGAGCGGCTGCCGTTTCCGGACGACCAGTTCGACTGCATCACCATCGCCTTCGGCTTGCGCAATGTCACGCACAAGGAGGCGGCGCTGGCTTCGATGTTTCGCGTGCTGAAGCCGGGCGGTCGGTTGCTGGTGCTGGAGTTTTCACACCCGGTGTTGCCCGGTCTGGGTACCCTGTACGACGTATACTCATTCTCACTGCTGCCTCTGATGGGGCGGTTCATTGCCAACGATGAGGACAGCTACCGCTATCTGGTGGAATCGATACGCCGGCACCCGGATCAGGAGACTCTCAAGTCCATGATGGAGGCAGCAGGTTTCGAGCGGGCGCACTATTTCAACCTGAGCGGAGGAATCGTTGCCCTGCACCGGGGGTACAAGCTCTGACGCCCGCCGGATTCAGGCCCGCTATCGATGGCTGACGTGTTGCAGGCAGCAATCGGAGTGCTTGAGGAAGCGGCCAACCGGCTGTTGCGTCTCGATCCGGACAGCCTGCGCGAACTGGGCGGGATTTCGGGACGTGTCATCCGTCTCGATCTGCGCGGCCTGGGCAGACCGCTTTATCTGTTTCCATCCGAGGCCGGGATATACATTCGCACCGAACATGCCGGCGCTCCCGACGCGATCCTCAGCGCCCGCTTTGCCGGGCTTCTGAATCTGGCGCTCGGGCGCCAGAGCCGGGCGTTTCTGTCCGGCGAGCTCGAAATCAGCGGCGATATCGATCTCGGCCAGCGCTTCCAGAAGATCCTGCGGCAGTTTGACATCGACTGGGAGGAGGCTGCAGCGCGCTGGCTCGGAGACCCGCTGGCCCATCAGCTGGGCAATTTCATGCGTGCGGCGAGCTCGGGATTGCGCGCATCGGGCGAGGTGGTCATGCGTGATCTGGTCGAGTATCTGCAGTATGAAAGGCGTGACCTGCCGCAGCGGCACGAAGTCGATGACTTTCTCCGCGCCGTCGACGTGCTGCGCGCCGATGTCGATCGCATGGAGCAGCGCATCGCGCGCCTGGCGCACGGCGCTGGTCCGGGACGCGGGGTCGGATGAGGCGCGCGGCACAAATTGGACGTCTGCTGCGGATTACGCAGGTCTTCGTGCGTCACGACCTGGACGAATTTGTGCGGGCCCTGCACCTGTTCCGTCCCTACCGGCTGTTGCTGCGCCTGATGCCGTGGCGCTGGTTTCGCTCGAGTCCCGCACCGCGCGCCCGTCGCCTGCGCGAAGCGCTCGAAGAGCTTGGTCCGGTATTCGTAAAGTTCGGCCAGCTGCTGTCAACGCGCCCGGATCTGCTGCCTGAGGACATCGCTGAGGAACTCAGCCGGCTGCAGGATCGTGTCCCCCCGTTCCCCGGCGAGCAGGCGATCAAAGTGATAGAGCACGCGTACGGCGGAAAGCTCGATCATTGCCTGCGCGCGTTCGATCCGAGGCCGGCGGCCTCCGCGTCGGTGGCGCAGGTGCATTTCGCGGAACTTCCTGATGGGACTCCGGTGGCAGTCAAGGTGCTGCGCCCAGGCATAGGGTCGGTCATCGAACGCGATCTTGCGCTGCTCTACACTCTGGCCGGTCTGGCCCAGCGTTACTGGCCGGATGCCCGGCGCCTGCGCCCGATCGAAGTGGTGGACGAATACAGCAAGACGATTCACGCTGAACTGGACTTGATGCGCGAAGCCTCGAACGCGAGCCAGCTGCGTGCCAACTTTGCTGCGTCCGGGTTGCTGTACGTGCCCAGGGTTTACTGGGAGCTCACCCGCACCGATGTGATGGTGATGGAGCGCCTCAGCGGTATTCCCGTCAGCAACATCGAGGGTCTGAAGGAAGCGGGGGTCGATCTGCGTCGTCTGGCCCACAACGGCGTCGAGATCTTTTTCACCCAGGCGTTCCGCGACGGCTTCTTCCACGCCGACATGCATCCCGGCAATATCATGGTGTCTACGTCCGGCCAGTACCTCGCCATGGATTTCGGCATCATGGGAACGCTGACCGACCGCGACAAGCGTTATCTTGCCGAGAACTTCCTGGGGTTCTTCCGGCGCGACTATCGGGCCATTGCCGAATCCCATGTGCGCGCGGGATGGGTGGCGAGCGATACCCGCATGGACGAGTTTGAGGCGGCCATTCGGGCCGTTTGTGAACCGATCTTTGCTCGTCCCCTAAAAGATATTTCCTTCGGGCGCTTGCTGCTGCGGCTGTTCCAGACTGCCCGGCGCTTCAACATGGAAGTGCAACCGCAGCTCGTACTGCTGCAGAAGACGCTTTTCAATATCGAGGGGCTGGGCCGGCGGCTTTATCCGGACCTGGATCTGTGGCAGACGGCAAAGCCTTTTCTGGAGCGCTGGATGCGCGACCAGGTCGGACCGCGCGCGTTTCTGCGCAATCTGGCGAGGGAGATGCCAAAATGGTCGAGTGTCCTACCGGAGCTTCCAGTGCTGTTCTACGACACGCTGCAGCGTAGTGCCAGTGCCTCACCCAGTGATGAACGTGGTATCGACTGGCTGCGCCAGGAAATGGTGCGCAGCCAGCAGCGCATGGCGCTGGCGATGGGAGGCGGAGGGCTGATGCTGGGCGCCGCTGTTGTTTATCTGACCGGACAGCCGGCACTGTCTTGGCTGGGATTACCCGTCGCCGGATGGCTGCTGGGTCTCACGGGTGCGGGCCTGCTGCTGGCCGCTTTGGTGTTCCGACGCCCGGCGTGAATCCCCGCCGCAAGGTGTCTGATCCGGACATTCGGTTCCACGAACGATTTGCTGCATGCGTCGCACAAGAACCAATCCGGCAATGGCTGTACGGCTGCGGACGAATTCCGTGGCTCGATCAGATGTGCAATTGGGTCATTGCCGAACCGCCGATCACGGTGTTGTCGGCGCAGTTGTGACTGCCTAAGGGCTCCTGATCATCTGGATGGACGCCAACAGACTCGAGCTGGATGAGTTGCCGCGATCCGCGCGTGCCCGGACCTGCCAGCCCGCGGTGCCATCCGCGATCGCGACGCGAACGCCGCAACAAACCTGAAGAGCATGGCCGTGAGTTCCACTGTGTCAGCCCGTGGAGAGGGAGGCTCCGGCCCTGGGCGCAAGCCCGGGGCAAAACCAGCCCCGGTGAAGCAGGAAGTCCGCTTCGGATCTATTTAGGCAGGTTCGAGCAGGCATGACGGAACGGCATCAAGGCCATGCGATCGAGGGGTCGTCCTGCTCCGGTAGCTGTTCCGGCTGCGCCAGAATAGCGGGAGGGGGCTGTGCCCCGGGCAGTTGCCACGGGAGTGTTTCGCCTCGCTTGAGTGCAAGCAGTGTCGCGAGCGGCACCAGGCGGATCCGGTAGAAGCCCAGCCTCGGCAGCCATTGTCGCAGTACCTCCAGGGTCGCAGGGCGGGGATGACCGATGGCTACCGCGTGACCGCGTCTGCGGGCGATGCGGATCAGCAGTGCGAACTGCCTTTCTACGGCGTCGACCGTCGGGATGTCGTCGAGGAACACGTTTCGCGACAGGTTCGGTATGCGATATGCGCCGGCCGTGCGGGCCGCCACGGTCTGGGCAATGGTCCGCGAATCGACGAAGAACAGACCGCCGTGCTCATGCAGTGCCTGCATGATCCACGCCATCGGCACCGGCCGCGAGGTCAAGAGACTTCCCATGTGGTTGTTGACACCCTCCAAGTAGGGGAGGCCGGAGAGGTCATTGTCGAGCGTAAGCGTGAGCAGGGTCCGAGACATCGCCGTGTCCAGGGCTCCGGGTCCCGGATCGAGCCCGCCTACCGGCTCCATCGGCAGGTGCAGCAGCACTTCTTTGCCGTGCCGGTGCGCCATCTCGTCAAGATCGACGGCATACGGCGTATGCGGCAAGATCGCGCAGGCGACGGGTCCGGGGAGACGCACGGCCTGTTCCCCTGCCGGGAGGCTGTTGCCCAGGTCGTCAATGATGATACTTATGTATGTCGGAGGGAAATGTGGGGTGTCGGCACCGTACGCACCGCTCACCCCGAGCAGCGCCACGGCAGTGAGCGTCGCCTGGATCCAGGGCGCGATCCCGCGCCGCCGAATCACTGCTATCGGACGAAACCAAACTGCGGGCCGCAATGCGGCCCGCAAAAACGTTACCGGTTTGTCGTTATCTTCCTGCGCGCCGGACTCGTTGGTCACTCGCCCGCTTCATGCTGGAAGACCGCGATCCCTCTGAGCAAGTTGAGCGCTTCCCACAGCTGATAATCCGACCCGACAGTGTCAGGTGGCACTGCGCTTGAAGCAGGCGCGTTTGCCGCGGCCGGCCCGGTGTTTTTCAGGTGACCCTCGAGATCGACTTCCTTCAGCGCGCTGTCGTTGGCCTTCTCGATCCTGGGGATCTTCATTTCATCGACAATTACGTCCGGCGTGATGCCGCGGTCCTGGATGGAACGGCCGCTCGGGGTATAGTAGCGCGCGGTCGTCAGCCTGAGGGCCGAGCCGTCGCTCAGCGGGATTATGGTCTGTACCGAGCCTTTTCCGAAAGTCTTGGTGCCCATGATGATGGCGCGCTTGTTGTCCTGCAGCGCTCCGGCGACGATTTCCGACGCAGAGGCCGAGCCGCCATTGACGAGCACCACCATCGGCGCTCCGTGCAGGACGTCGCCCCCGGGAGAGGCGGCGAACGTCATATTGGAGTCCGGCACGCGTCCCTTGGTGTAGACAATCAGACCTTTGTTGAGGAAGGTGTTGCTGACCGACACCGCAGCATTCAGCACGCCGCCGGGGTTGTTGCGCAGATCCAGAACCAGGCCTTTGAGGGCACCCTTGTTTTTGCGCTTCAGCATCTTGAGCGCTCTCATGAGGCTGCCCTCGGTGTTGGCCTGAAACTGCGCGATGCGGACGTAACCATAGCCCGGCTCGAGCAGGCGGGCCTTGACGCTCTCGATTTTGATGACCGCGCGCTTGAGCTTGAACGTCAGCGGCTTATTTACTCCCCGGCGCAGCACGGTGAGCGTGATCTCGCTGCCCGGCTTGCCGCGCATCATGTCGACCGCCTGATCCAGCGACATGCCCTGGACGGCCTTCTGGTCGATCTTAATAATCAAATCGCCCGGCTTCAGTCCGGCATGTGCCGCCGGGGTATCATCTATCGGCGAAATCACCTTCACGACCCCGTCTACCATCGTCACCTGCAGCCCGAGTCCGCCGAAATCTCCCTCGGTGCTGATGCGCATTTCCCTGAATGCTTGCCGGTCGAGAAAGGCCGAATGAGGATCAAGCGAGGACACCATGCCCTGGATGGCATTGTCGATCAGTTTCCTGTCGCTCTCCGGTTCGACGTAGTCCGACTTGATGCGTGCGAAGACGTCCGTGAACGTGCGCAGCTGCTGTATGGGCAGCGGCTCGGTCGCCTGAGCCTCGGTTTGGGTCTGAGCGCTAGAAGCGTTGCGGTCCGCCTGCACCGCGCGTTCCAGCGTGATTCCCGCTCCTATGAACACACCCAAAAGCAGGATCAGTGCATAGCGCATGAAATGACCGCCCTGGGGGCGTCTGTGCGCCTTATCGGGGGAGCGGTGCGATAGATTCATTTAGGTTTCTCCGGATTACTGGGGTTGCGCTGCCGCCTGACTGCGCAGGCTGCGGCAAGGTTTGCTGCATGTGATCCTAAACTGTCCGTAAAGATTTCAAAGTCTAGCGTATTTTGCACCACTTCAGCGGGTTTACGGGCTTTTCGTCGTGCAGGACTTCGAAATACAGCCCAGGTTGCGAAGCCCCGCCGGTATTGCCGACCGTTGCGATGACCTGCCCGGCCCTGACCCAGTCTCCGACCTGTTCGTACAGGCTCTGATTGTGAGCGTACAGGGACATGTAGCCGTCGCCGTGATCGATGATCATGAGCATGCCGAAGCCGCGCAGCCAGTCGGCATAGGCCACCCGGCCGTTGAACACCGAGACTACCTTGCTTCCCTGCGGGGCCGCCAGAAACACGCCCTGCCATTTGAGGGTGCCAAAGCCTTCGGGTTCACCGAACCGGTCCACAATTCTGCCCGCTACCGGCAGAGGAAGTCTACCGCGAAAATCCGCGAACCGGCTATTGGGACCGGGCAGCGGAACCGGGGAAGTGCCCACCATGACGTTCTGAATTCCTTTGACCAGCCGACCCAGCCGTTGTTCATCGGCTTGCAGGCGCCCGATTTCCCGTGACTGGCTGATGACCTTCCGATTCAGCCGTACGAGCAGGGTCCGGCGGCGTGCTTCGGACTGCAGCAGCGCCTGACGTTTGGCCGCCTGGTCGGCGCGCAGTCGCACAAGCGCATGTTCGCGTTTCCTGATCCGGTTGGTGATGGCGGTCAGGCTCGCGAGTGCCTTGCGCGCCGCAGCAATATGGCCTGCGCGTGCCCTTTGCAGGTACCCGTAATAGGTGAGCACTCGGCTGACCGTCGCCGGATCCTGCTGGTTGAGGAGCAGCTTAAGGTACTCCTGACGTCCGAGGATATAGGCCGCGCGTGCCTCATCCTCGAGTTCGCGAAGCTGTCCGCTGATCCGGCGGCGCTCTTGCAGTTCCTGGGCGTGCAACTGCACCAGCCGCCCGTTCTGTCGCTGACGCTCGGCATCCAGTCGTCTGAGGCTGAGCAGGATCCTGCCGATCCGTTTTTCCGAGTCGCGCAGTGCGTTAATCTGGGAGTCGCGCTGGCCGCGCGTATGCTCGAGACTGCGCTGCAGTGCGTTGAGGCGGGTGCGCAACTGTGTGAGCCGCTGTGCTGCCGCCCCCCCCTCGGCGGCCGCAATGCTTCCCGTTGTGCACAATACCGCTGCCAGTCCGGCCGCGAGCAGCGCCAATCGGGCGCGGCCCATCCGCTGCGGTACCGCAGCGCTGCGGGGCGCGAGGGTGAGACGTGTATTGCCGGCGCGCCCGGCCGGAAAAGACCAGCGGGCGAAAAGACCCGCGTTGCGACGCCTGCTTTCAGGCTTCCAGTTCAACCAAAGAACGTCCGGTCATCTCCGTGGGAATGCGCAGGCCCATCAGGGACAGCATAGTCGGGGCTACATCCTCAAGCGATCCGCCGCCGGCAAGGCGTGCCGGGCGGCCGATATACAGCAGCGGCACTGGATTCGTGGTGTGGGCGGTATGGGGCTGGCCGGTCTCGGGATCGTACATCTGCTCGGCATTGCCGTGGTCGGCGGTGATCAGCAGTTCACCGCCCGATTCGAGAACCACCGGTACCAGGCGCCCAAGACAGGTGTCGAGTGTCTCGATGGCTCGCACCGTGGCCGGAAAATCGCCGGTGTGGCCAACCATATCGGCATTGGCGAAATTGCAGACGATGACGTCATAGACTCCGCTTTTCACGGCCGCGACCACCTTGTCCGTGACTTCCAGTGCGCTCATCTGCGGCCTGAGGTTGTAGGTCGCCACTTCGGTGGGTGACGGCACAAGAATGCGGTCTTCGCCTTCGAATGGCGTCTCCATGCCCCCGTTGAAAAAAAAGGTCACATGCGCATATTTTTCGGTCTCCGCAATCCGCAGCTGATGTTTGCCGAGACTGGCCAGATAGGCGCCCAGTACGTTGCGCAGCCGCTCGGGCGGAAATGCCACGGGAATGTGGAATTCGGACTGGTATTCGGTCAGGCTGACAAAACGGCCCAGCATCGGGCGTGCCGCGCGGCGAAAGCCGTCGAAATTGTCTTCGATGAACGGGCGCGTGATCTGGCGTGCGCGATCGGAGCGGAAATTCATGAACAGCACCACATCGCCGTCCTCAATGTGCACCGGCTCGGTGCCCGGTGGCGCGATCACCGTGGCCTTCACGAATTCGTCGGTTTCGCCGCGCGCGTAGGCGGCTTCGAGAGCTTCGGCCGCGGAAGATGCGCGGAATTCAGCTTTTCCCTGTGTGATCAGGTCGTAGGCAGCCTGGATGCGCGGCCAGCGGTGATCGCGGTCCATGGCATAATAGCGCCCTATCATGGTAGCGATCTGTCCCTGCCCGAGGCTGCGAAATTTCTGCTCCATGGCGTCAATAGAGCTCCGTGCGCTTTGTGGCGGTGTGTCGCGGCCGTCCAGGAACGCGTGCAGGAACAACTTTTTCGCCCCGCGTCGAACCGCGAGTTCCGCCATCGCGTGGATGTGATCCTCGTGGCTGTGTACGCCGCCGGGAGACAGCAGGCCCAGGATGTGGACCGCCCGGTCGGTGTTGACCGCGAGATCAACCGCATCGGTAAAGGTCTTGTTGGTAAAGAACGAGCCCGAGCTGATGGCGCGATTGATGCGCGTGTATTCCTGGTAGACCACACGGCCGGCGCCCAGGTTGAGGTGTCCCACCTCCGAGTTTCCCATCTGGTTCGATGGCAGCCCCACCGCCGCTTCCGAAGCACGGATCTGGGTATGGGAATAGCCTGTCCAGAAATTATCCCAGTTCGGCTTGCGGGCGCTGGCAATGGCGTTGTATTCGGCATTTTCGCGGCAGCCCCAGCCATCCATGATAACCAGAACAAGCGGTTTGGGGGTCGACTGCATGCCTTTCGTTTAACCCGGATGATTCTGTGGTCTTTTAAAATTGGCTAATATTGTATAATGTTTCCAGGACAATGACAGCCACAGGATGGATTCGTTCATCGAAAGTGCCGATCGGCTGGAGGGCTTGTGGGACACCAGCAGCAACTTCTATCCGAGACGAGGTTAAAGACATGAGTGTGACCGCCGAGCATGTGGGTCTGATCACCAACGAAGAGGACATCTACCGCGCTTCCCATTCGATGAAGGCCATGGCCCATCCGTTACGCCTGAAGATTCTTTGTATGCTGGGCGCCGTGGACGAAGTCAGCGTGCAGGAGATTGTGGAACATGTGGGGACGTCCCAGAGCAACATCTCCCAGCATCTGTCTATCCTGCGGGACAAGGGCATTCTGGCATCGCGCAAAGACGCCAACAAGGTATACTACCGGATTGCCGAACCCGGAATCATCAATCTCATCGGCGCGTTGCGCGCCGCGTTTTGCAGCAGATTCGACGAAGCGTAATGCAATGGCCGGGTGCCGTGCACGGTGCTTCGAGGGCCCGAACGCGGCGACGGTGTGCAGCATGTGCTGCCGCAGCCGCCATTTGACCTCCATGCCGGACCGCTTCTGACTTCAGACAACTACCGCAGCATCGCCGAGATCTCCTAAATGCAGTTCGTAATTCACAATTGGTATCTGTTCGTGGCACTGGCGGTTGTCCTCGTCCTGCTGGTTGCTGCCCCACTGAACCAGGCACTCCATGGCGTCAAGTCGGTGCCCGTGGGTCAGGCAGTTCGCATGGTCAACCACGAGTCGGCGCTGATTGTCGACGTGCGCGAGCCCGATGAATTCAGGAGCGGGCACATCCCAAACTCGATCAATATTCCGCTCAGTGCTCTGGGCGGGCGGCTGGGTGAGCTCGAGAAATTCAAGAGCCGCCCGCTCATCATCAGCTGCCGTACCAGCCAGCGCTCGGCCAAGGCCGCCATGGCGCTGCGCAAACATGATTTCCAGTCGGTGCACGTTCTGGCCGGCGGGATCCTCGCCTGGCAGGGTGAAAACCTGCCAACGCAGAAGTGAGGCGGACATGGGAAAGACAGCCAGAGTTCTGATGTACTGCACACGCATCTGTCCCTACTGTACGATGGCGGACCGCCTGCTTGAGCGCAAAGGCGTGAAAGCCGAGAAAATACACGTTGACGAATTGCCGGAGCAACGCGTGGAAATGGTGCGGATCACAGGCAGAACCACGGTGCCTCAGATCTTCATCGGCCAAACCCATGTCGGCGGCTACACGGATCTGGCGGAACTCGAACGCAACGGCAGGCTTGACGAACTGCTGGCACCGCAGCCCTGAAGCCGGCCGGTGCGGCTGTGCGCCAGCTGCTTTCCGTTGCCGCCCGCAACGTGGACAATAACGGTACATAACAGCGGGACGTTCCCGCACGTTTCCCATCCTACCAACAGGAACCGCCCATGGCAGATTCGAATGGACCCCAGGGTCCGACCCTGAACGTGGAAAAGATCTACGTGAAGGATATCTCGTACGAGGCACCGAATGCCCCGAACGTCTTCCTGGAGCAGAACGTGCCGGAGGTGGGCATCCAGCTCCATATCGGACACAGTCCGCTTACGGCCGATGAGGGTCTCTACGAGGTGGTTCTCGGGGTGACGGTGACGGCCAAGATCCAAGACAAGACCGTGTTCCTGGCGGAAGCGCAGCAGTGTGGTCTGTTCCGCATCACGGGAGTTTCCACCGGTGAACTGCCCATGGTGCTCGAGATCGGCTGCCCCAACATACTGCTGCCATTCGCGCGCGAGGTCATCAACGATCTGGTCGGCAAAGGGGGGTTTCCGCAGCTGCTCATCAACCCGGTGAATTTCGAGCTGCTGTATCAGCAGAAGCAGGCGGCCGGCAGCCAGCCGGCCAGCCACTGACGCACTCCGGCGCCGCTTGGCGCGCGGGAAGTGCCGAACCCACGCATGGCGCAGCCGACGACCGATTCTGATATCGCCGTCCTGGGCGCAGGTTCCTGGGGCACCGCACTCGCCGTGGTGCTTGCGCGCAATGGTTACCGCAGCTTTCTGTGGGGCCGCGACCCCGCGCGCATGGCACGCATGGCGCATGAGCGCACCAATGCCCTGTATCTTCCTGGCGTACCTTTTCCTGATGGCCTGTACCTGCGCGAAGATCTGGCGGCGCTGGCGCAGGAATGCGGACGGTTTCTCGTCGCAGTGCCGAGCGAGGTCTTTCGCACGACACTCGAAGCCCTGGCCCCGCATGCCGCACCCACGGCTATCGTGGCCAGCGCTACCAAGGGTCTGGAGCCGGGGTCAGGCAGGTTGCTGAGTGACGTCTGCGTTGCTGCGCTCGGAGCGGGACGGGGCATCGGTGTGATATCGGGTCCGACGTTCGCACGCGAAGTGGCGCGCGGCCTGCCGGCTGCGATGACCGTGGCGGCCCGGGAACCAGCGACGGCCGAAGCCATCGCGGCCTGGCTGCGCAATGATCACCTGCGTGTGTATACGAGCCAGGACGTGGTGGGGGTGCAACTCGGCGGCGCCATCAAGAACATCATGGCCATTGCCACCGGCATCAGCGATGGACTGGCTCTTGGTGCCAATGCCCGTGCCGCGTTGATCACCCGCGGGCTTGCTGAAATCCAGCGCCTCGGCCAGGCGCTGGGAGGGCGGCCGGAAACCTTCATGGGCCTGGCCGGCATGGGGGACCTCGTTCTTACCTGCACGGACGACCAGTCGCGCAACCGCCAGGTCGGGCTTGCGCTCGGACAGGGAGGGTCGCTGCGTACCACGCTTGCGCAGCTGGGGCAGGTGGCAGAGGGCGTCGGGACAGCGCGCGAGGTGCGCGCGCTCGCCCATCGTCTGGGTGTGGACATGCCGATTACCGAAGAGGTCTATCGTGTGCTGTACGAAGGTCTGCCCCCGCGGGATGCGGTGGCTGCGCTGCTTCGGCGTGAGCCGAAGCAGGAAAAATTGTGACCAGAAGCGTGCTTTTGGCCATAGCCGCATTTTTGCAAGTCGGGCCAAACTGTGTCAGCGCATGTTTCCGGTTAAGTCGTGGCTATTCTGATGATGTCGATACTGCCGTGCCTGCGAAGGAATCAGGCGATGCAGGACTTGGCCTCGCCGTCTGCAAACAGTGCGCCCTGCTCGATCCATGACGGCTTCGCAGACCTGGCGTTCGGTCTTTCGGACCCTTGCGGCGCATGGATGTGCCGTAACGCCACCCTTGAGACGCATCTTCAATCTTTGTCGGAAACAGACTCCTCACGCCGTCGTTGAGCCGATCTTCCGGCCGGGATAACCGGCCTGCGGTGGGAGTGCCGCGTCATCATCCTGTGTCTGCGCCGGCCAGCGTTCACCGAAAGTCCAGCTGCCGCCATGCCTCGTACACGGCAATCGCCACTGCATTGGACAGATTCAGGCTGCGAACCCCGGGCCGCATGGGCAGGGTCAGACAATGTTCCGGGGGCAGACCCAGCAGCACATCAGCCGGCAGACCACGTGTCTCCGGGCCAAACAGCAGTGCGTCGCCACGGCGATAGTTGAAGTCGGAGTAGCGTCGTTGCGCGCGGCTTGAGAACGCCAGCATCCGCGGCGGACTGATCCGGCGCAGGAACTCGCCCAGATCCGGGTAGCTGCGTACCGTCACCCATTCATGATAGTCCAGGCCGGCGCGCTTGAGTCGATGGTCATCGAGCGCGAATCCGAGAGGTTCGATGAGGTGCAGCTGCGCCCCGGTGTTGGCGCACAAGCGGATGACATTGCCGGTGTTCGGCGGAATTTCGGGTTGGTACAGCACGACGTGCAACATGGGCGGGTTCGTAGAGGAAAGCTGGCGCGAATTTTGCATTCAGCCGGGTAGATTTCACGTAAACCTTAACTACAGTTAGGTACATGTGCTGGCAGTCTATACGAACCAGTTCCGGCCAGCGAGGTTGGCATCATGTCCGCAGTCACGGTCAAGCCCAAAAAGATCCGCATTGGGGATCTGCTGATCGAGCACAAGATCATTTCGCAGGAGCAGCTCAACGCTGCCCTCGCGGAACAGAAGAAGAGCGGCCGCAAGCTGGGGCGTGTGCTGATCGAAAACGGTTACCTGACCGAAGACCAGCTGCTGGATTTCCTGGCGCGCCAGCTGAACATTCCGTACATCGACCTCAAGCGTTATCACCTCAAGCCCGAGGTCGTGCATCTCATTCCCGAGACGCATGCGCGCCGCTTCCGGGTGCTCGCGCTGGAGGAGGGCCGCGACAGCCTGCTTATCGGCATGGCCGATCCGACCGACATTTTTGCCTACGACGAACTCGCGCGCGTGTTGCGCCGGCCGTTGCGCCTGGCAGTAGTGCGCGAGGCCGACCTGCTGAAAGCCATCGATCTGATGTACCGGCGCACCGACGAGATCAGCGGACTCGCCCAGGAGCTCGACCAGGAGATGTCCGCTTACGACGTGGACCTGGACCAGCTGAGCGGGGCCGAGGGTCTGACCGATGCACCCGTGGTCAAGTTGCTGCAGACCATGTTTGAGGACGCGGTTCAGGTCAACGCCTCTGACATCCACATTGAGCCTGACGAAAGGGAGCTGCGCATCCGATTCCGCCTGGACGGCGTGCTGCGAGTGCAGACGACCGCCGAGCGGCGCATTGCCAGCGCGTTGCTGTCGCGTCTGAAACTTATGGCAGGGCTGGATATATCAGAGAAGCGGCTGCCCCAGGACGGGCGCTTCAATGTGCGGGTGCGCGACAAGAGCGTGGATGTGCGCCTGTCGACGCTGCCCGTGCAATATGGCGAGTCGGCGGTCATGCGGCTGCTGAACCAGACTACCGGCGTGCTCGATCTCGCCCAGCTCGGCATGCCCGAGGTGTTGCTCGCCCGATTTCGCAGGATGATCCACAGCCCGCACGGCATGGTGCTCGTCACCGGACCGACAGGAAGCGGCAAGACTACGACCCTGTACGGAGCCCTGCGTGAACTCAACAAGCCGACTTCCAAGGTCATCACCGTGGAGGATCCGATCGAGTACCGTCTGCCGGGCATCAACCAGGTGCAGGTAAACAGCAAGATCAACTTGACCTTCGGGCGCGTGCTGCGCTCGGTGCTGCGTCAGGATCCGGATATCGTGCTGGTCGGCGAGATGCGCGATCAGGAAACTGCCGAGATCGGGCTGCGTGCTGCCCTGACCGGGCACCTTGTGCTGTCGACGCTGCATACCAACGATGCCGTGTCGACACCCTCGCGCCTGCTCGACATGGGGGCGGCGCCGTTTCTGATCGCTGCCAGTCTGCGCGGCATCTTGGCGCAGCGCCTGGTGCGGCGCATCTGCGAGAGCTGTTCCGAGCCGCTCGCCCTGGAGCCCGGAATGCGCGTGGTGGCAGAGCAGGAACTCGGGAGGCCGGCAGACGGCCTGGATTTTCGCCGCGGACGTGGATGCACCTACTGCAACCACACCGGCTACCACGGACGCATCGGCGTCTACGAACTGCTGGAGATGGACGACAGCCTCGTCCAGGCGCTGCACCGCGGTGACCCGCTGGCTTTCGCGCAGGCCGCCAAAATGCAGCCGGGCTTTCTGAGCCTGAAGCGCAGCGCCGTGGAGCTTGCCGCGCGCGGCCTGACCACCATGGACCAGGTGATGCGTGCCACCTTCGGCCTGGAGGATTGAAGGCGGCGCCCCGGACATGCCCAACTTCCAGTACCATGGACGCAACCGCCGCGGCGAGGCTGTGACCGGCCGCATCGAGGCCGCCACTGCCGAGAGCGTAGCCAACCAGCTGTTCAACAACGGCATCACGCCGATCGACATCCGGCCGGCCGCTGCCGTGCGTGACGTATTCGGCGATCTGAAAAACCTGATCGGGCGCCTGAACGAGGGCCGGGTCGGGCTCACCGATCTGATCTTTTTCTGCCGGCAGATGTATACCCTGCTCAAGGCTGGCGTCCCGATCATGCAGAGCCTGCGCGGGCTGCGCGACTCGACCCAGAATCCGGCACTGGCTGAAGTGATCGGCAGCATCGCCGAGGGGCTGGACTCGGGCATGGATCTGACCAGCGCCGTCAGGCGGCATCCGCAGATATTCTCCAATCTTTTCGCGAGCCTGGTGCAAGTGGGCGAGACCACCGGGAATCTGGCCGAGGCCTTCCTGCAGCTAGCGGCCTATCTGGAACGCGAGAAGGACACACGCGAACGTATCAAGCAGGCGCTGCGCTACCCTTCGATCGTATTGTTCGCCATCACCGTCGCCCTGTTCATCATCAATATTTTCGTCATTCCGGCGTTCGCCAAGGTGTACGCCGGGTTTCATGCGAAGCTGCCATGGCCGACGCGCCTGCTCATCGCCACGTCGCATTTCATGGTGCACTACTGGGGGCTCATCCTGGTGATCGTGGTTGCCGCCGCCCTGGCCGTGAGGAGCTGGCTGCGCACGGCCGACGGCCGGTACCGGTGGCACAGGGCCAAGCTGAAGCTCCCGGTCGTTGGGCGCATCGTGTATTCCGCCACGCTCGGGCGCTTTGCGCGTTCTCTGGCGGTCACACTCAAGGCCGGCGTACCCCTGGTCCAGGGCATGTCGGTCGTTGCCCGGGCAGTGGATAACGACTTTGTCGGCGACCGCATCGCCCAGATGCGCGATGGGGTAGAGCGCGGTGAGAGCATCACCCGCTGCGCCACCGCGACCGGTCTGTTTCCGCCGCTGGTGCTCCAGATGATTTCCGTTGGCGAAGACTCCGGCGCGCTCGATCAGCTGCTCGTCGAGGTGGCGGACTACTATGAGCGCGAAGTCGACTACGATCTGCGCAACCTGAATACCGCGATCGAGCCGATCCTCATTTCGATCATCGGAGTGATCGTGCTCATCCTCGCCCTTGGTGTTTTCCTGCCCATGTGGGATCTGGCGCGTGCCGCACAGGCACACTGACGCAATGCGTCACCTCTGTTGTCAGAAACTGGACAAACTCCCCCCCGTATCCTACGGTCTGATAAAAGAATTCGAGACGCGGCATCCGCGCTTCGCGGGGAGCACAAGTCCATCAGAGGGACCTCTCGCACGATCGTGGCGGGAGCGGGGATTTACCCTGCTGGAGCTGGTGGTCGTCATCGCCGTCATCGCAGTGCTGCTGACGGTCGCGATCGGTCGTTTGTGGGGCCTGCAGAAGGAGGCGGAGGCGACTGCAATGGAGCAGGTGCTCGGTACGCTGCGCAGCGCACTTGGCATGAAGGTTGCAAGTGACCTGGTGAACGATGATATCGCTGATCTGCGCCGCCTGGCGGGCAGTAACCCGATGCGGGAACTGGCACAGACGCCGAAGAATTACCTGGGCGCGTTCGATGGTGTGAACCCGGCCAGTATTCCGGGAGGCCACTGGTACTTCGACCGGCACAGCCGGATGCTGATCTACCGGGTGCGCAACCGGGATTATTTCAGCGGCGGGCTGGGCTCGCCGGCGCGGGCGGAGTTCATGATCCGGATCGCGCCGGCGCGGTACGCGCACGGTGAAGCGGTCGGCGCAGTGCTGGTTGCGGTGGCGCCCTACCGATGGGGGCCGCGGCGCGCAGCAGAACGAACGCAAGGCATGATATGGAGTATCGGCAGGATTTTCGGTTTCTGAACGAGGAGGCAGTAATGAAATCACAGCAGGCGGGTTTTACCCTGATCGAGCTCGTGATCGTGATCATCATACTCGGCGTGCTGGCGGCAATCGCCCTGCCGCGTTATGTCAACCTGGGCCAGTCGGCGCGCGTCGCGAGCGTCAATGGCGTGGCCGGCGGGCTGCGCGCGGCGGTTGCCGTGGTCCAGTCGCGCTATATCGCGACCGGCCAGACTACTTCCCCCGTGACCATGCTCGACGGCACCACGGTTGCCGTGGCGACCGGCGCCAACGACGGCGGCATCCCCCTGGCCACGGCGGCCGGCATCGGCAGTGCCATCCAGGCAGCGAGCAATACTGCGCCCTTTGCCGGCTATACCACCACGTACGCCGGCGGCATTGCGACCTTCACGCTGCGTACCAACTGTGATGCTACCTACACAGAGAACGGGACCACCCTCATCGGCGTGGTGGCCGTCACGACCACCGGCTGCTAGCGGGCCCGACATAACGCGTACATTTTGACTACCGTAAACCCTTATTCCGAAACAGGAGCCCTGACATGAAGAAGCAGACCGGTTTTACCCTGATTGAATTGGTGATGGTGATCGTGATCCTTGGGATCCTGGCCGCCGTTGCGCTGCCGAAGTTCGTCAATCTCGGAGGCGATGCGCGCACTTCGGTGATCCAGGGCGTGGAAGGCAGCATGCGCGGCGCGAATGCCGAGATCTACGCCGTGGCGGCGCAGGCGAGCGGTGGGTTGGGCGCAACGTCCACGGTGACCATCGACGGCGCGACCGTCAATACAGCGTACGGATACGCGGCAACCGTCACCGACCTCAAAAACGTCATGGACCTGTCTCCGTCTGGCGACTTCACCATAGTGACGACCGGCGCCGGTGAGATCGAAATGACCAACGCCACGATCCCTGCCTCCTGCAGCGTGACCTACACGGCGGCCACTGCCACATCTACCCCGGGTTATGCCACTGCCACTGGGGGCTGTTGACCGGTCGCCGTCCAAGCCGGTGCGGCCGGCAGCGCATCCAGATGCGGAGGTAATAAAAACGGGGTGTTGGCATACAGCACCCCGTCTTTTTTTAGGGCCCCGCCGGAGCACAACCCCATGCGCAGAGGAACTGCCGTGAACGAGCACGCTCGAAATGCGAAGGCCCGGCCGGGGTGTGAGCGCGGTTTTACCTTCGTTGAGCTCGTGGTTGTCCTGGTGATCGCAGGAGTGCTCGCCGCGGTCGCCGCCAGCCGCTGGAATGCGACTGGCGCGACCGCGCCTTATCAGGGAGAACTTCTCGCACGCAGCATCCGCCACATGCAGATGCTTGCCATGACCTGGGGCAGCACTTTGCTGCTCACGCCGGCCAGCGGTGGCTACAGCGTTTCCTGTGCCAGCGCCGGTACCCCCGCGTGTGCCAGTGGTCCAGGTACACCCGTCACGGACCCGGCGAGCGGCGCGCCCTTCAGTGTCGCGCTGAGCTACGGCGTTACGCTTACCGGCCCGGCTCTGTATCTCGACAGCCTTGGCCGGCCGGTGGCATCGGCGGGAACCCTCCTCAGTTCGGCGACGGTCTACACCCTAAGCGCCGGCACCCAGACCTGGTCGGTGAGCGTGGCGCCCATCACCGGCTTCGTGACGGTGTCCACGCCATGAGCAGGCGCAGCGCACGCGGCTTCACGCTGGTCGAGCTGATCATGGTGATCGTGCTGCTCGGCATCGCTGCGGTCGCGATCATTTCCGGCTACGGCCAAGTGGCACGCTCGCTCAGTACCAATGCCGAGCTGCAGGCAGGCATGCAGCTCGCACGCGAATGCGGCGAGTACCTGATCGCGCAGCGACGTGACAACCCGCTCATGGGCTACAGCGGCGTGACCGGAGCCAGTATCTGCAGCACGCTGCCGGACCCGCAGGGCCTCACCGTGGCGGTCACGTTCACTGAGCCCTATGGCGGCGCGGCCTGTGGGGGCATCTCCTCGTGCAAGCTGGCGGACATCACGGTGACCCAGGGAACGCAGACCCTGGATACCGCCAGCCTCATGCTGGCGAGCTACTGATGCGGCGGGCAACGCCAGGCACTGTCTGCGCCCTTGCAGCGTGTTGCGCCCAGGACGGTTTCTCGCTCATCGAGCTGGTCATGGTGATCGTGCTCATCGGCATCATCGCCGTTGCCGCCACACCCGTGCTGCTAAGCGGCGTTAAGACGTTCCATACGACGTCGACAAG
Source organism: Pseudomonadota bacterium (assembly GCA_021819085.1). Classification (GTDB taxonomy): domain Bacteria; phylum Pseudomonadota; class Gammaproteobacteria; order Acidiferrobacterales; family UBA6901; genus JAJYCY01. The sequence goes on from JAKASJ010000008.1 coordinate 70,369, forward strand.
CCTTGATACCCTGAGCAAGCTGCGCTACGCCACCGCGCGCATGGCGCGCGAGATCCGCGAGATCCGGCGTAATCCAGCCAATACCGCCGATTACGACATCGCCACCATGGCCGCGACGACGCTATCCTTTACCAAGACCGACGGCACTACGGTGACGATCAGCGAAAGTCTTCCAGACGTGATGCTCTCCTACTCGACGCCGGCGGCCTCGGCGGTGCTTACCGACGAGGTCAGCAGCCTTGCGTTCAGCTACCTCAAGATCGATGGCGTGACGCCGGCTACCAGCGCCGCAGATGTGGCGTTCGTCCGCGTCGATCTCACACTGACCCAGAACGGGGAACCCTACAGCCAGACGACCTGGGTGACGCTGAGGAACCAGTCATGAACAGGCGTTGCGGGACAAGCCCCCATCGGTGCGCGCGCGAGCGGGGCGCAGCCACCCTGATGGCGGTACTGTTTCTGCTTATCGTGATCGCGTTCGCGGTGCTGGTGGCGACCAGCATGTCCGGCTCCGACATCACCGACACCAGTCTCGGACAGAGCGGGGTGAGCGCGCTGCTGCTGGCGGAAAGCGGCATAGAGCGCGCCGCCGCCCGCTATGTCGCCGGCACCCCCTGTAACAGCCTTGCCGTCGACGGTCCCTATGCGCTGGGTCAGGGATCATTCACGATCAATGCTCATTACACCACCGATTTCAGCGGGGCGAGCCTGCCCGCTGGCGAATGCCGTGTGCAGAGCGTAGGAACCGTCGGGCGGGTTCAGCGCACGGTGCAGGCGATCCTGCAGCTTCCGGCATCGTCTGGTTTTGTTGTCGGCAACGGCGGGGTCGCGTTGCAGTGCAGCGGCACTACCTGCACCCAGACCCCTACCCCTAACGGGACGGGCAATCTCGTCGGTGTTTCCTGTCCGACGTCCACCAGCTGCATCGCAGTGGATAACCTGGGGAATGCCATTGGGTGGAATGGTTCGGTGTGGACCACACTGCCGTCGTCCGGTATCCCGCAGTACACGTCGGTCGCGTGCGAGCCAGGCAACGGCAACGATTGCTTTGCCATCGGCTCATGGTTTGGGTTTGTCCAGCTGGTTCTGCAGTGGAACGGCAGTGCCTGGAGCCCCCCTTACTACGTAGGATGGTTCGCTCCGGCCTTTACGGACATAGCCTGTGCCGGCACCGGCGCGACCACCTGTTACGCGGTCACTACCAGCAACGCTGTATGGGTCGGCAACAGCGGGGGCGGGACCGTGGAATATGCGAACAACAAATCTGCGCTGAGTGCGATCTCGTGCGCGTCGAACACGGACTGCTGGGCGACCGAGTCCAGCGTCAGTGGCAAAAACGGGTATTTCGATCAGCGCAAGGCCTCCGGCTGGGGCGCGCCTCAGCCAGTGCCAGTTGGGAACAATGCCACTGGCCTCAATGCGATCTCCTGCGACGCGCTGAACGACTGCTGGGCGGTTGTCGCCGAGAGTGGCAACCATTCGACGTTCGCCTACTGGAACGGCATCGTCTGGACCGTGCAGTCCGGGACGAAAATGAAACAGGACTTGTATGGCATCGATTGTCTCTCTTCGACCGACTGCTGGGCGGTAGGCGCCAACGCCAAAGGCAACGGCACGGTCGTGAAAGGCACCGGTGCCGCAGGGGCCCTCGCGTGGTCCGTCTTTTCGAGCACCTCACAGCAGCTCAATGCGGTGTCGTTTCCGTCCGGCACTGGAAGTGGCGGGTCGGCGGTGGTGATTCAGTGGCGCGAGATCGAATCTTGACCTGGTCTGGACCAAGGTGGCTGGAGGTCTGTATCGCAACGCCGGGGCGAAATTTCGCCGATGGTTATAAGTATTTTATTAAAAAAGGATTTCTGGAATATGCCGCACGATTTCGTCCCTATTGCCGGGTATATCCGCTGTTTTTCGTGTACGCCAGAAATTCCATTGACAACATAGAGTTACTATGTAAATTTTCTGCTATGGTTCAACTATGAACAATAACTGCATGGGATGGATCATGTCTGTCGCCGGACATTTCATCGACTGCGTGCCGGAATTCCGCCGTTGTTCGCACTGATGAAGAAAAGACAGACCTTGCCTGGGCTGACGGCGGTCGGGCTTGGTGCTGATGGCGTATTTCTGGTGCGTATGCTGCGCGAACCAGGGAAGCGCCCGCGCATCCTGCACTGGGATTTCCGGCCAGTCAGCGCGGATGCGTCGCAGGACAAGGTCCTTTCGGCGCTCGCTCGCGACTATGAGCTCAAGCGCGCCCGCTGCACGACGCTGCTCGACGTGGCGGACTATCAGCTGTTGCTGACCGAGGCGCCGGATGTGCATGCCGACGAACTGAAGGCAGCGTTGCGCTGGCGCGTCAAGGATCTCATCAACTTTCATATCAATGATGCGAGTCTCGACGTCTTCGATCTGCCGGGCGATGTTGTGCCCGGGCGCGCCCGCGAGATGTATGTCGTGGCGGCGCGCAACAGCGCGATCCAGGAGCGGGCCGACGTCCTGGATGCGGCCGGCATCAACCTGGATATCATCGACATTCCCGAGCTGGCGCAGCGCAACGTCGCATCGCTGCTGCCCGAGGACGCAAACGGGGTGGCGATGCTGACGCTGCAGGCTTCAAGCGGACTCGTTACCCTGACCCGCCAGGGCCTCATGTACCTGAGCCGTACGCTCAACGTCGGGACCGAAACCCTGGAAGGTGCCATCGAGCAGGCAGGCTATTACGATCATATCGTTCTGGAGATCCAGCGTTCGCTGGATTATTACGAAAGCCATTTTCGCGAGGCACCGATCCGCCATCTGGTGCTCGGAGGCGCTGCGGCCGGCCTGCCGCCGCTGATCGAGCACCTGCGCGCTAATCTCAACGTGCAGGTATCCGCGCTGGATCTATCGCAGCTGCTCGATTGCGACAAGACTCTGCCGGAGGGGCTGCAGTTGCGCTGTCTGGCTCACATTGGCGCGGCTCTGCGCCAGGAGGTCAAGGCATTGTGATCCAGCAGGTCAATCTTTTTCATCCGATCTTCCGCAAGCAGCAGAAGAAATTCTCTGCCAAGGCCATGTTGCAGGCGGGCGTTGCGGTGCTTGCCGGCATCGGCCTGATGTATGCGCTTACCTGGTGGCGGCTCGATGTGCTGCGGAGGCAGGCGCGCGAGGTCGATCAGCAGCAGGCCGCGGCCGCCAGCCGCATTACGGACATAGGCAGAGATTTTCCCGTGCGCCAGGCGACGCCGGCACTGGCTGCCCGGCTGCTCCGGCTACAGCAGCGGGTGGCGGCGAGCAAGCGCGCGTACCGCATTCTTCAGCACGAACACTTTGGCAGCACCGGCGGCTACTCTGGTTACCTGATCGCGTTTGCGCGCCAGGATGTACCCGGGCTGTGGTTGACCGGGTTGCACATTGCAGGCACCGGCCGGCACATGACACTGGAGGGACGCAGCATGCTGCCTGATCTCGTGCCGCGCTATCTGCAGCGCCTGTCCACAGAAAAGATCCTGGCCGGAACTGATTTTGCGGTCTTCCGGATAACACGCCCGCAGCGGCCCTCGGGCAAGGGGGCTCTTGAGCCGTACGTCGATTTTATCATCAAGACTGCCGGTACCGGATCCGGCGCAGGGGTCGGCCATGACTAGCGGCTGGCGCCAGTCAGCCAGGCAATATGCTGACCGCATCGATGCGCTGTCGCTGCGTGAGCGGGCGCTGGTCTTCGTCGGCATTCTGGTAGTGCCGATCGTGATCGCGGTCAATTTCCTGTTCGTGCCCTTGCGCAACGAGCAACTGCGTCTGGAGAAGCAGATTGCCAGCCGGGTCCACCAGGCACGGGAGCTGGACGCGCAGGGCAACGCGCTGCTGGCTTCGCGCACGGATCATCCGGATGCCGCTGCGCAGGCCCAGATTACTCAGCTCAGGCAACAGCTGCGGACGAACCGTGGAACGCTTTCCGTCATCACGCACGGACTGGTAGGCCCGAAGGAGATGGCCAGACTGGTACGTGAAGTGCTCGCGAAGAACGGCGCGCTGCAGCTGGTTTCTATCGAAAACCTGCCGCCGCTTCCCCTGGGTGGTTCCGGTCCCGGCATCGCAAGTCAGACGAAAGCAGCGGCCCCCGGTCCGGCGGCCGCGCAATCCGCTACTTTCCCCGGCGCGAGCCCTCCGGATGCCGGCACCGGCCCGGTTCTCTACCTTCACGGCATGCGTGTGGTGCTGAAGGGCCGTTATGTCGACATCGTGCGCTATTTGCAGGCGCTGGAGGCGCTGCGCTGGAAGATGTTCTGGGGAAGACTGGATCTGAAAACCCAGCATTACCCGGTTTCCGAGGTAACGCTGGTGATCTATACGCTCGGCTTCAACCGGGCCTGGATCGGCATGTAGCCGCGCACGGATGCCGTATTGGCATGATATTTGTAACGGTACTGAGGCGAATGGACAAAGGGCATCTATATCGGGTGGTCATGGCACTGCTGCTGGCATGCGCTGGCATGCCGGCGCATGCCAGCGACTCCCTGGCCGGGCTCGCCGACCCCACGCGGCCGTATGCCGGAAATGCCGGATCGGGCCACGGGCATGCGGGATTCGTGCTGCAATCGACGCTGGTGTCCCCGTTGCAACGCATGGCCGTGATCAATGGCCGTACCTTTACCGTAGGCGAGCACATCGGTGGCGCGGAGATCGTGCAGATCCATTCGTATGGCGTGGTCCTGAGCCGCGCCGGCAAGCGACGCCTGCTGCGTCTGCTGCCGAAACTGGATATCGAGAGACGAAGCGATGAAAGCATGCTCCCTGCTGCAATCCGATAAGTACCGCCGCGTGCGCGTCCTCCTGGCGGTCCTGGCCGCGACTGGGCTGACTGCCTGCCAGACCAACCCCTATACCTGGGACAAAGAGGTCGGAACGCACATCGGCGCGAGCCTGGAGCGTGCCGGCAAGACCGATGCGTCCGCGTCCACAGTGCCCCGTGCCGTAAGCCAGGCGCTGCTGCCGCCGCTCGAGATCCACCTGCCGCACGGACGGCGCGCGCCGCTCGAGCCGCGCTTCGATCTGTCCGTCAACAACGCCCAGGCACGCGATGTGTTCATGGGCCTGGTGCGGGGGACACCCTACAGCATGATTGTGTCGCCGGATCTCGCCGGGACCATCACCCTCCATCTCAAGAATGTCACCGTGCCTGAAGCCCTGAATGCGATCCGTCAGGCCTATGGCTACGACTACCGGCGCGAGGGCAACCGCTTTTTCATCTACGGCCTGGGGATGCAGACACGCATCTTCCATATCAATTACCTCAACATGGTCCGCACCGGAGAATCGGAACTCCGTGTGACCTCGGGCGAGCTCACACAGAGCGAAACCTCGAGGGGTTCTTCGAATGCGGTGCCCGGAGGCACTTCCACCTCGACTTCTCAGACGATCCCCAGCATCCGGGTGAAAACGATATCCAAGGCGGACTTCTGGGGAGCGCTCAAGAGCAGCCTGACCGCGATAATCGGAAACGCCGGTGGCCGCCAGGTGGTTGTCAACCCGCAGGCCGGGCTGGTGATCGTGCGTGCCATGCCGCGGCAACTGGAGATGGTGCGCCGCTACCTCAGACAGACCAGCGTAGCAGTGGACCGCCAGGTGATTCTCGACGCAAAGATCCTCGACGTCCAGCTCAACAATCAGTTCCAGACTGGCATCAACTGGGCGGCCTTGCAGGGCTCTTCGGTATTCGCGCAGACCGGCGGCGGCACCATCTTCGGTGGCCCGGGAACGAGCGACATTGCCGGCCAAACCGGCAATCTCAATCCCAACATCGCCAATCCCGCCACGCCGGCCGGCAGCAGCTTTATCAACAATACCGCCGTCTCGGCCTTCGGAGGCGTGTTCAGTATCGCGACCAAGTCCGCAGACTTCGCTTCGTTCCTGGAACTGCTGCAGACCGAGGGGACCGTGCACGTGCTGTCAAGCCCGCGGGTGTCGACGATCAACAACCAGAAAGCCGTCATCAAGGTTGGCGGCGATGACTTCTTTATCACCGGCGTGACCAATACGCCGCTGACTTCCGTCGGCGGGACCACCACCGTTTCCAGTCAGGTGGAACTGACGCCGTTCTTTTCCGGCATTGCTCTGGATGTAACCCCGGAGATCAATGCCCGCGGCGACATCATTCTGCACATCCATCCTTCGGTTAGTCAGGTCGTCCAGAAGGACAACACTTTTACGCTCAACGGCCAGGTCAACAGTCTGCCGCTCGCCTCAAGTACGATCCAGGAGTCCGACGATGTTGTGCGTGCCAAGAGCGGTCAGTATGTGGTGATCGGCGGCCTGATGAAGGAGGAGAGCACCGACAATAATGCCGGTGTGCCGTTTCTCGACAATATTCCGCTGCTGGGCAACCTGTTCAAGGACAAGCAGGCAGTGCGCGTCAAGAACGAGCTCGTGATCCTGCTCAAGCCGACCATCGTGGACAATGGCGAGGTCTGGGAAGATTCGATCCAGGGGTCGCGCCGTCATTTCCGCGATCTGGATAGCAGCCACTGACAGGCGCAGGCCCATCTGTATCGAGGGAAGTTGAGGCATGTATGCATCGCATTTCGGCCTGACCGAACTCCCTTTCAGCATTACGCCGGATACGAGCTTCTTTTACGGGCATTCGAGCTACCAGGATGCGCTTAATACGCTGCTTGTGTCGGTGCGCAGCGGTGAGGGATTCATCAAGGTGGTCGGCGAGGTCGGCACCGGCAAGACACTTTTGTGCCGCAAGCTGCTGGCCAGCCTGGAGGAGGATTTTGTCACTGCCTACATTCCCAATCCCTATCTCGAACCGATGACGCTGCTGCTCGCCGTGGCCGACGAGCTTGGCGTTGTCTACGGCGGCGAGGCCAATCAGCACCATTTGCTCAAGTCAATCACCGCGTTTCTGGTTGACGTGCATGCACGGGGCAGAAGAGTGGTTCTGTGTCTGGATGAAGCACAGGCTATGCCGATCGAAACGCTCGAGGCGCTGCGCCTGCTGAGTAACCTGGAGACAGAGCGGCGCAAGTTGCTGCAGGTGGTGCTGTTTGGCCAGCCCGAACTCGATGCGCGCCTGGATGACCCCTCTATCCGTCAGCTCAGGCAACGGATCAGCTTTTCCTGCAATCTGGGCGCCATGAGCGTCGAAGATGTCGAATACTATGTCGCGCACCGGCTGGGCGTTGCCGGCTACCGCGGTCCGCGGCTCTTCTCGCGCGAGGCGGTGCGCACGCTGCACCGCGCAAGCCGCGGGATCCCGCGGCTGGTCAATGTCCTGGCACACAAGGCCATGATAGCGGCCTTCGGCGAAGGCGTGCACCTTGTCGGCATGCGCTATGTGAAAGAGGCGGTCGCCGACACCGAGTCGACGCGTCTGCGGCTGACGCCACAGCGGGTCCGGATCATCAAGGCCGCCGCCGTTCTCGCGCTCCTGCTGATGTCCGCCGGGATGCTGATGTGGAGGCTCCGCGCGTGAGCCTGATAAACAAGATGCTGAAAGACCTCGAGGCGCGCCAGCATGCGCCACAGAAGGGCGCGGCGTCCCAGCCGATCTACCAAGACCTGCATCCGGTAGCCGCTGAGCGCGCCCGCCGAAACGGCGTGCTGTTTGTACTGGTTCTGTTCGGAACGGTCATCCTGGCAGCCGGTCTGGTCACAGGCTACCGCTGGCTTGTTTCGGCCTCTGCTGACACTGCTGCTGCTCTGTCGTTCCCACCGGCACAGGTACCACCTGTACCGGCACGGCCCATCATGTCTGTGCGACCGATCCACCCGGCGATATCGGCTGTGGCGGCAGTCAATGCCGGCAAACGTCACCGCGTCATCAGGCAGGCAAAGGCCACGCACTCCGGAAGTGTCCATGCGGTGTCGATCGGCCGCAGGCCGCAGGCGGACCGCGGCCGTCCTGAGCGGATCGCAGCTGTCAGCCGGAATGCGCCCCCGTTATCGGTGTCGTCTGTGGCGGGCGACGATGGAACCGGCGGTGGCCAGATTCAAATGAAAATTATTCCAATGACGGCCGGACAGGTTGCCGAGAATGCGTACCGTCGAGGCGTCAATCTGTTGCAACAGGGGCGCCGGAAGGATGCGGAGACCGCCTTCAAGACAGCGCTGGCGAGTGATCCGCGCAATGTCAAGGCGAGAGAGCTCTTCGCCGGCGTCCTGCTTGAGGATGGCCGGCGCTCGGCGGCCGCAACACTGCTGGCCCAGGGGCTTTCGGTGCTGCCACACGAGAGTTCATTTGCCTACCTGCTCGCGCGCATCGATGCGGCGCGCGGCGCCGAGCCCGCGGCAATCGCCGTGCTCGAGAAAAACCTGCCGGATGCGGGTTCCGATCCCGACTATCTGGCGTTGCTTGCAACGCTTGATCAGCGCGCCGGGCGCAATGCTGACGCCGCCAACATGTTCAGTCGCGCGCTCGCCCTCAGACCGCTCAACGGCAACTGGTGGATCGGGCTCGGGATCTCGCTCGAAGCGCAGAAGCGCTGGGCCGAGGCACGCGAGGCCTACACCCGTGCAACGATGACGCGGCTCGACCCGGCGCTCGTGAAATACGCCGATGAGCGTCTGGAAGCGCTTCGCTTCCGCTGACGGGCATGTGGATCCGAAACTGACGGATTTTCCGGATAGCTGACAGCAAACGATCGGGAGTCCGGGCGGAAAAAGAGTCGGAAGTTGTCAGTGCAGCACATGAGGAAGAAAGCAATCCGGCGTTCACGAAATCGGGAGAAAATGCAATGAGACAGTGGAGGAGAATCCGCCGTGCGGGCCTGGGCTGCGTCCTGGGTCTTCTGTTTGCAGCATCGGCCTATGCTGGTCCGGCGCTTGATGTGCACGCCGGCTCGCTTGGGGGAGGTCTGGGGCTGACTTTCGAGGTGGCCCGCGGTCTGGATGTGCGCGCCGGGTTCAATGTCGCCAACGCAACGCGCACGGTTACCTCGGACAATATCCGCTACGACGGCCAGATCAAGTTCCAGACCGTGGGGGCCCTTGCTGATTGGTATCCTTTCGACGGCGCCTTCCGCTTGAGTGCCGGCCTGTACTACAACGACAACAAAGCTGATCTCACCGCGTTTCCGGACGCCGGTGGCACCTATACGATCGACGGCAATACCTATACTGCTGCCCAGGTTGGTTCCCTCACCGGGACGGTGCGTTTCAATCGGTCTTCCCCCTATATCGGATTGGGGTTCGGCAATCCGATGCGTGGGGGACCGTGGACGTTCATGCTGGATGTGGGCGCGCTTTACCAGGGTTCGCCCAAAGTCAATCTGAGCGCCAGCGGGACCCTTGCCAATCCGCAGCTGGCGGCCGATATCGCTTCCGCCCGGCAGACGGCCGAAAGCGATGCTGCCAAGTACCGGTGGTGGCCGCTGGTGCAGCTGGGTTTGGGGTACCGGTTCTAGATAACAGGGATGTGCAAATGCAGCGATCGGTGATCGTTCTGTGCGGGGAACGTGTTCAGCCGCACGTATGATCCCGGTTCGGCTGCTAACTGGGCAGAGTGCCGAAGATCTGCGCCCTCTTTCAAAGTAACGGAAGAGGTAGGAGGTGAAAGTAATGGAGCACCGGCCATCTGGCCGGTGCTCCGAAACACGCTTCGGTGTTACTTTACCGCTTCAAGTGCAGCAATAACGTCCGTCTCGACCTTGCGTGCCGCGTCCTCGGCCGGGGTGCCTTCGGCGATGTGGCTGGCGCGGGCGTACTGGATCGTAGTCCAGCCGTCCTTGGATGTGAGTGTTACGTGCAGCGGGCAGATTGCCGCCATGTCAGGATCGGCATTGGTAACCATATTGAACAGGACGGGGTTGCAGAAAACGATCGCCCGCGCGTCACTCAGATGGTTCATGTTGTAGTTCTTGAAGTGCAGTTTCCGGTGCGCTATTGCCACCTTTTTCCCGATGTCGATTTCCTGCACGATCTTGAAGTGGTGCATCTTCAGGGACTTCGAAACGTCCCGCACCGTAACAACCATGCTGTGATGTACTCGCTGCGTGTAGACGCCGGGTGCCGGCATTGCGGCGTGCGCGCTGGCGAACGTGAACAGCAGGACGGGTACGGCAAAAATGGACTTGCGCATCTACAATCTCCTCAGGGTGGATGGATAAACCTGCACAACGGTGCATATCTGTAAAGGGTCTGCGGCCAAGAACGATGCCGTGCTGCCTGCGGAGTGACATGTGGTGCTTTGACCCAGACCCGGCACGGCTTGTGGGTGTCTCCGGGTACATCCTGGGGAACAGCAGTGCTGTCACGACGGAAATTGGCGACTGCCCACAGTCTAAAGGTCGCTCCGACCGATCGCAAATACAGCGATCGGCGCATACCCTTGCACCGGGATAGACGCAGTCGAACGACGCTTTATTTCCTGCCGGACGGGTTTATGCCGCCTGTGCCGGCGAGTATCTGCAGAGGAGAACGGGCGGCCACCTCGCGGTTGCCTGGTGGGTTTGCCCCGGTTGCCCTGTTCCGGCGCTGATCGATCCGGGCCGGGGATAATCAATCTGTCATCCCGGCCGGGGCATTCCGCAACCGGTGGCCTGAGTCGTCGGCAGGCGTGATGTGATGACCGTGATCCCGATGCGGCCCTGCAGCCTGTCGGACGCCGTGGCAGTGCGCTGGCCAGCAAGCGGAATCTCTCAATAGTAAATCGTTGCCGGGGCTCGGGGAGGAGCCATGCGACTGCTCGCGTGCCTGACGCATCGGTTACGGCAGTTCGGGCCGCTTTTCCGGCACGATGCTTCGAACGTCGCGTTCGACGCGGTCAATCATCCCGGAGAGTCTAGGACCCGGACTGTTTTGGCGGTGTCTGCGTGCGGGTTCTGCCGCCCGTGACCGGCCCCGGCCTCGGTGGGGCGGGCACGCCGTGGTGGGCCACGCAAGGAGGCGGGCGCCACGGATTCCAGCAGCGTGACAGCAGGCCACCGCCGCTCCCGTTATCCACCCGGAAGACAGTGGGGCCCGGGAAAGTTCAGGCCACCGGTTTCCTCTTGCGAAAGCCGACGGCTCCCCACAGTCCAATGGCTGAGCCCATCAGGATGCCCGCGCAAGGCAGAGGAACAGGTGAAATGGAGTAAGACGTCGCCGTGTTCACCGCATAAGGCGCATAACCCGCGAATACGCCGTCATTGGAGTTAGCAACGCCCAGATTGCTTTGGCTCCGAAGCGGGTCAAAGAAAAAGCCGTTGGTCAGCCTGCGGTTGGTCGCCGACATAATTGCGGCGTAAACCCCCTGCGTTCCAGGGGCCAGGGCAGGAACAAATGCATTCAGGTTGGTGTTGTAGCCAAAATAGTTATAGTTCTTGTTCGAGCGTGCGAATGCCAAGTCGTAGGACTGGGCCTGTGCCACCAGATTGACCGTGAAGGAGTGCAGATTTGCGTAGGTCAGGGTGCCGGATTTCGAGGAATCGTAGCTGAACGAGCCGTTGGCGACCACGGACGAGTTGTTCAGGAAGACGAAATTGTCTGTCACGACCGAGGCGCTTGCCGGTAACGTAAATGATGCTGCCACCGAGGTTGCCAAAAGCCATTTTGCCATACGCCCCGTCAGTTTCATTGTGCTGTCCTGATGAAGAAATCGTTCGTTAGGCCATGAAGGCCGCTCAAGGAGCGTCAATTCCGTTTGCTATCCGGAGAGTGGTTTGCTTCGTTGGTGCCATTTCACGGTCCCGTCCCCGGAAACGAAGACGCTCTCAGGAAAGTCCTGCAAGTTCGATGCCATATCGAGAAAGCCCATTGGCTACCCGCCGGAAAGCCCAACGAACCAGGGTAATCCTGCGGGACTCACAGGATTCGTATGGGGCGGGAACCGTGGACGCGGATGTCCGGTGGCAAGATTGGCTGGGAAAAACTCGGTTTATCGTTCCAGGTCCGGTTTGCACAATATTTATGCATTTGTAAATAATTAATATTCACGCAGGTTGACTGTGGTCAGCGGGTGGATAGACTGCCACCTAAAAACTCAGTCGTGTCGCGTGTTGTTCGCGCGACGGCTGAACAATTACGGGCAACTGCCTGCGGATCCGGCCGCAGGGTACTTGGTGGAAGGTCTGGCAGGACATGACACAGGGCGATCTGACGGATCTGCAGCTGCGCGCGCAACTCGAGCGGGCGCGTGTCGGACATCTTTATCGACGGCGCGAGATCGTTGACGGCGCGCAGGGCGTGCAGGTAATGATTGGCGGTCGCGCATGTCTCAGCTTTTGCAGCAACGACTATCTCGGCCTGGCGAATCATCCAGAGGTAGTGAAGGCGTTCCAGTCGGCAGCCGCACAGTATGGCGTCGGAGCCGGCGCGTCCCATCTCATCAGCGGGCATAGCCGGCCGCACCATGCGCTCGAGGAGGAGCTCGCAGACTTCGTCGGTGCTCCGCGCGCACTGCTTTTTTCGACCGGCTACATGGCCAATCTCGGCACCGTGTCCGCGCTCATGGATCGGCATGGGACGGTTTTTGAGGACAAGCTCAATCACGCCTCGCTGATCGATGCGGCCCGGCTTTGCCAGGCATCCGTGAAGCGCTATCCGCATGCCGACCTCAATCGCCTCGGATCATTGCTGGCCAATGCCGATGGAAAGAAGTTAGTGCTTACTGATGGTGTATTCAGCATGGATGGTGACCTAGCTCCTCTGGCCAGATTGATCGGCCTTGCCCGGACCCATGGGGCACGTCTGCTTGTCGACGATGCCCATGGCATGGGTGTCATGGGGGCCCATGGCGGCGGTTCTTTCGAGTACTGCGGACAGCCGGTCAAACCGCCAGTGATTCTCATGGGTACGCTGGGCAAGGCGCTGGGTACCTTCGGGGCATTTGTCGCCGCCGAGGAAGAAGTCATCGAAACGCTGATCCAGCGTTCGCGTACCTACATTTATACGACGGCTCTTCCGGCGGCCGTAGCTGAAGCAACGCGCGCCAGCCTGCGACTGGCGCGTTCCGAAACCTGGCGGCGGCAGAACCTGCACGAGCGCATCGATCAGTTCCGGTGCGGGGCGCGCGAGATCGGCCTGTGCATCATGGAATCTGAGACGCCGATCCAGCCGGTGGTGCTGGGCGATCCGGATGCCGCGCTGGCGGCGGCGCTCGTGCTGCGACAGCACGACATCCTGGTACCGGCAATTCGGCCGCCGACCGTACCGCGGCATTCGGCGCGCCTGCGCGTCACCCTGTCGGCAACGCATACGGCAGCCCAGGTCGAACGCCTGCTCGATGCGCTGTCGCATCTCCCGAAGTCTTCGCCATGAGCATCCTGTCCCGGACTACGCTCGGCAGCGGCCCCGAACTGGTCCTTGTTCACGGGTGGGGCCTACACGGGGGAGTCTGGGCCGGCCTGGTACCGGTGCTGGCCACGCGGTTTCATGTCACCGTGGTCGATCTGCCGGGGCATGGATTGAGCGCGGGGGTGCGGACACGTGATATCGATGCCTGCGCCGATGCGTTGGCAGCGGTCGTACCCGGGGCGGCCACCTGGCTTGGATGGTCCCTGGGGGCTACGGTGCTGCTGCATATGAGCTGGCGCCACAGGCAGAAGGTCGAAAGACTTGTGCTCGTCGGTGCGACTCCGCGCTTCGTGCGTGCGCCGGACTGGCCCTGGGGGATGGAGTCGGAGATGCTTGACGCCTTCGCCAGCGACCTGAAGGTCTCGTACCGTGCCACTCTGCAGCGTTTTCTGAGCCTGCAGCTGGGGCTGGATGAAGACGCCCGTGCGCTCGTGCGCCAGATGCGTGTTGAGCTATTCCGGTACGGGGAACCGGATCCGGCGGGCCTCGATGCGGGCCTTGCGATTCTGCGTACGACCGATCTGCGTATGCTGCTGCCGCGCATCCAGGTGCCATGCCAGGTGATTCACGGTGCGCACGACCGGCTCGTGCCGCCCGCGGCGGCCCGCTCTCTGGCGAGCGGCCTCGGCGCATCCTGCCACATTCTTTCCTCCGCGGGGCATGCGCCGTTCCTTTCCCATCCCGAAGAGTTTCGGGCGGCGCTAGGCACATTTCTGAATGACTGATCCGGCCGCCTTCCTGGACAAGCGCCGCATGCGCGCCGCCTTTCAGCGGGCAGCGTTGTCCTATGATTCGGCCGCAGTTCTGCAGCGCGAGATCGCGGACCGGCTGATCGAAAGGCTGGATCTCATCAGGCACCAGCCTGGCTGTGTCCTTGATGTGGGCAGCGGCACCGGTTATTGCTCACGCGCGCTTGTCCGTCGCTATCCGCGCGCGCGCGTCATCGGCGTGGATATCGCGCCGGCGATGGCGCAGATGGCGGCGCGCCGGAGCCGGCGGTATGCCTGGGCCGGCTGGCATCCGCGCGCGCGCTATGTCTGTGGCGATGCGGAGTCTCTGCCTATCGTGTCCGGATCGGTAGATATGGTGATTTCCAATCTGGCGCTGCAATGGTGCAACCCGGATGCGATGTTCGCCGAGATCGCCCGAGTGTTGCGCCCGGGCGGATTGCTGATGTTCACGAGTTTCGGACCGGATACCCTGCGCGAGTTGCGCATCGCGTGGATGAGCGTGGACGATGCCATGCACGTACACAACTTTATCGATATGCATGATCTTGGCGATGCGCTGGTGCGCGCACGCCTTGCCGAGCCGGTTATGGATGTGGAGCGCATGGTCCTGACCTATCCGAGCGTGCTGCATGTGCTGCGGGATCTGAAGGCGATCGGAGCGCACAACGCGGCGCGCGACCGGCATCCAGGCCTGACTGGGAAGCGCCACTTTGCCTGCTTTCGCAGCGCCTACGAGTCGATGGCCGGGGCTGACGGGCGGATCCCGGCGAGCTACGAAGTGGTTTACGGACATGCTTGGGCCCCCGTACCCACGGGCGGGAACCAGCGGCGACCGGACGGCTCAGTTACGGTTGCGCTGGACCGCCTCGGCCGGGGCCGGCGCTGAGGTGCGCATGGGCGGTGGCTGGTTTGTCACCGGAACCGATACGGGCGTAGGCAAGACCCGCGTCTCCTGTGCTTTGCTGCAGGCATTGGCGGCGAATGGGTTCCCGGCCGTTGGCATGAAGCCGGTCGCGAGCGGATGCCAACGAGGTGCGGCTGGACTGCGGAGCGCGGACGCCGAAGCACTGCGCACGGCGAGTTCAGTCCGTGCCGCTTACGAAGACGTCAATCCCTATGCGTTCGCTGTCGCGACCGCTCCCCATCTGGCCGCGGGGGCCGTGGGCATCGAGATCGACATGGGCTGCATCCGGCAATGCTATGCACGGCTCGCCGAGCAAGCCCGCTACGTCGTGGTAGAGGGCGTGGGTGGATGGTGCGTGCCGATCACGGCTCGACAGACGATGGCTGACCTCGCCGTAGCGCTGGCGCTGCCGGTGGTTCTTGTCGTGGGGGTGCGTCTGGGGGCCCTCAATCACGCCATGCTCACGGCGCAGGCGATTCGCGCCTCCGGTCTGAGGCTTGCCGCCTGGGTCGCGAACCGTATCGATCCTGATCCGGTGCTTGACGGTTACGTCGAGGCGCTGAACGGCTTTCTCAAAGCCCCGCTTCTTGGGTCCCTCCCTTACGACCCGACCGGCAATCCCGCAGGCTGGTTGCGGCATTTCGATGTCGGTTTGCTGGAACCCGCATAGTCCGTCCGAAAAATCCCGGCGGTCATTGACCGGAAACGGAAATTTCCTGTTCCGCGCCCGGTCTCTGGCCCATCGTGACCTCTGCAGTGCCTTCCCCACTATGATAATGTTTTGAGAGATGGTAAATTTTACAGATGTTGTCATTGACCTGGATCATGAAAATGCCAGCGCACGATTGATCTGGATCAAGTGAATGCGATTAAGCTGGGTAGCTGCGGTGTTATCGGCTCCGTGCGGTTTCCCGGAGCTGCGTACAGCGACATGAGACAACTCAGGGCGTATGAGCGAGTCCAGGCCGGAATTTCGGGTCGTCATTCACCCCAACCGTTCGTTTTCCGGACGCAGCATGGCGTGCGTGTTTTGCCTGTACGTGCTGATCTCGGTGGGCATCGCGGCCGGTTTTGCCCTCGACGGAGCCTGGCCGGTGGCGCCGTTCGTGGGGCTGGAGGCCTTGGTTATCCTGGCAGTGCTGGCGTGTGTCATGCGCCACGCCAGTGACCGGGAGATCCTGGTAGTCGATGGCGACCGGATGGAAATCGTCCAGATCACGGGTCGGGACGAACACCGCGTGGCCCTGCAGCGCTATTGGGCGCGGATACGCCTGGAGAAGCAGGTGGATGACTGGTATCCCACGCGCCTGCTGGTGGGATCGCATGGCCGTTGGGTGGAGATCGGCTCGGTTCTCACCGACGATGAGCGGACATCTCTGTCAAAGCGGCTGAACAGCGTGTTGCGTGCCCAGCCGGCGATATGGGCGGACCAGCCACGGGGTGGAGTGGCCGGCCCGAAGAGTGACGATTCAGCAAAATGTGGATGATTGGGGGAAAACTGGCATGTCTTTGAGCTTCATGAAAAAGAAACCGTCCAGGCCGCTTAACGTTGCCTGGGCCCGCTTCGCCGCCGCCATGGCTCTGCTGCTCGGTGTCGGCACTGCCTCGGCGCGCGTAAGGTGGAACTTCCAGACTCCTGTCACTCCCATGGCCCACCAGATCTTCCATCTTCAGGACATCATGTTTGGCGTGTGCGTCGTGATTTTCGTGCTCGTCTTCGGCGTCATGTTTTATTCGATCTTCGCGCACCGCAAGAGCAAGGGACACAAGCCGGCAACCTTCCATCAAAGCACGACGGTCGAGATCATCTGGACAGCGGTACCCTTCCTGATTCTCGTAGCTATAGCGGTTCCTGCTACAGCTACGTTGATCAAGATGGAAAACACGAGCGGTTCTGCCCTGACGGTCCGGATCACCGGCTACCAGTGGAAGTGGCACTATACCTATCCGGCGCAGGGCATCGGCTTCTTCAGCGATCTCTCGACTCCAGTCGCACAGATCGAGAACCAGGAGCCCAAGGGCAAGCATTACCTGCTCCAGGTGGACCATCCCCTGGTGCTGCCGGTGGGAGAGAAGATCCGTTTCCAGATTACTTCCAAGGATGTGATCCACTCGTGGTGGGTCCCGAGCTTCGGAGTCAAGACCGATGCGATTCCGGGGTTCATCAACCAGACCTGGACCGAGATCGATGTACCCGGGACGTATCGTGGCCAGTGCACCGAACTGTGCGGCATGGGTCATGCCTTCATGCCGATCGTCGTCAAGGCGGTAAGCCAGAAAGACTTCCAGAAGTGGGTAACCGCCCAGAAGGCGCTGATGGTCGCCTCCGCTGCCGGGTCCAGCAAGACCTGGACCGAGGCGGATCTGCTCAGTCACGGAAAAACGGTGTTCGCGGCCAACTGCGCGGCATGTCACCAGATTACCGGCCAGGGCATTCCGGGAACGTTCCCGCCACTTTCTGCCGGCAAGAAGTTCTCGGCCGCTCCAGCCATGCTGCAGCAGTTGCGCGGCCGGGGATTCCTGACGAAAGACGGGCGCATCGTCATGGGTCCGGTCAAGAACCACCTGCGCATTGTATTGCAGGGCATACCCGGTACGCCGATGCCGTCGTTCGCCGGACAGCTTAACGACGCCGACATCGCCGCAGTGGTTACCTATGAACGCAATTCGTTCGGCAACCACACCGGAGACGTGATCGAGCCCTCCCAGGTGGCAGCGGTACGCTGAGCCGGTCGGGGTTCCTGAAATAGTTCGGAGCGAGGAGAAAGAAGATGGCAAGTGCAGCGGCAATCCACGAAGAACATCCTGTCGGCCTGAAGCGATGGCTGTTCACCACCAATCACAAGGACATCGGCACGATGTATCTCGTGTTCAGTCTGCTGATGTTTTTCGTCGCCGGCAGCTTCGCGATGGTTATTCGCGCCGAGCTGTTCTCGCCGGGCATGCAGATCGTGCAGCCCTACTTCTTCAACGAGCTCACCACGATGCACGGCCTGGTGATGATTTTCGGGGCAATCATGCCGGGCTTCGTCGGGTTCGCCAACTGGCTGCTGCCGATGATGATCGGTGCCCCCGACATGGCGCTGCCGCGTCTCAACAACTGGAGCTTCTGGATCCTGCCGTTTGCCTTCACGCTCATGCTCAGCTCGTTTTTCGTTCCAGGTGGCGCCCCAGGAACCGGCTGGACCATGTATGCCCCGCTGTCGATCCAGGCGGGCATAGGCATGGATATGGTGATTTTTTCCATCCATCTGCTGGGCATATCGTCGGTGCTGGGTGCGATCAATATCATCGTCACCATTCTCAACATGCGCGCGCCTGGAATGACCCTGATGAAGATGCCCATGTTTGTGTGGACCTGGCTGATCACCGCCTTCCTGCTGGTAGCGGTGATGCCGGTGCTCGCCGGAACCGTCACCATGGTGTTGATGGACCGCCACTTCGGAACCCACTTTTTTGATGCCGCCGGGGGTGGTGATCCGGTGCTGTACCAGCACCTGTTCTGGTTCTTCGGGCATCCGGAAGTCTACATCATGATTTTGCCGGCGTTTGGCATCATCTCGCAGATCATTCCGACGTTTTCACGCAAGCCGCTGTTCGGTTATGAGTCCATGGTCTATGCAACGGCATCGATCGCGTTCCTGTCCTTCATCGTCTGGGGACACCACATGTTCACGGTGGGAATGCCGGCCGCAGCCGAAATGTTTTTCATGTACTCGACCATGCTGATTGCAGTGCCGACGGGCGTGAAGATATTCAACTGGGTCGCCACCATGTGGCGCGGTTCTCTTAGCTTCGAGACCCCGATGCTGTTTGCCATCGGCTTTCTGGTCATGTTCACCATCGGTGGATTGTCGGGCCTGATGCTCGCGATCGTGCCGGCCGACTTCCAATATCACAACACCTACTTTGTCGTGGCCCATTTCCACTACGTGCTGTTTTCCGGAGCCGCAATGGCCATGATGGGAGGTTGCTATTACTGGCTGCCAAAGTGGACCGGCCATATGTACAACGAAACCCTGGGTAAATGGCATTTCTGGCTGACAACCATCTTCTTCAACCTGACATTTTTCCCGATGCACTTCCTCGGGCTTGCCGGCATGCCGCGTCGCGTTCCCGACTACGCGCTGCAGTTCACGGACCTGAACCGGGTGGCCAGCATCGGTGCCTTCGGTCTCGGTATGTCGCAGCTTCTGTGGGTGTACGTGATCTACCAGACGGTGAAAGGCGGAAAGAAGGCGGCAAGCAAGGTGTGGGAAGGCGCGGAAGGGCTGGAATGGACGCTTACCTCGCCCCCTCCCTACCACAGCTTTGCGACGGCGCCGACCGTCAAGTAGGGTTCAGGTGGTCCGGAGCGCGCAATGACCGAGATGAGGCACACGCAGGACGACCAAGCGCAGAGAGCCGACGCGCTGCGCCGGTCGAACCGGCGCGCTGCGACCATTGCAGGGGCGATCGCTCTGGGGATTTTCGTGTACACGCTTGTACGAGGCTTCTTCAGGTGAGCGATGCTGGATCCGGCAATCCGCGCTCCAGCCGAACCCCGATGAACAAGCGTAACCTCTGGGTGTACGCGCATCGCGACGGCAGAGCGCCGAATGGATGGCAGGCACTGCGCGATCCGGATCCGAGCGCCGCGCCGATGGCTGCCTGACGATGCGGGAGCTCGTAAAAAACCAACATGAAACAAGGGGATTGAACATGTCCGCAACATCCGACCACTACTACCTGCCCAATCCGAGTCCCTGGCCGCTGCTTGCCTCCTCCGGGCTATTTACGCTGGCACTCGGCACGGTACTCACCATCAACGACCTCGGCGCCGGGCCCTGGGTCCTGCTCGTGGGCGCAGTGATCATCGGGTACATGATGACGCGCTGGTTCGGCCAGGTGATCGGAGAGAGCGAAGGCGAGGTGTACAACGCGCAGGTGGACATGTCGTTTCGCATGGGAATGGCGTGGTTCATCTTCTCGGAAGTCATGTTTTTTGCCGCGTTCTTCGGTGCACTCTTTTTTGAACGCCACTTCTCGGTGCCCTGGATCGCTGCAGACCACATCCTGTGGCCCGGGTTCCAGGCAATGTGGCCGACCAGCGGTCCCAAAGGGGTTGCGTTCACACCGATGACTCCCTGGGGAATTCCGGCGATCAATACGCTCATCCTGCTGACGTCGGGCGCCACAGTGACGTGGGCCCACTGGGGACTGCTCAAGAACAATCGTGCCCAGCTCATTGTAGGCCTGGTTCTCACGATATTGCTGGGCATCAGCTTCATTGCGATGCAGGCCCACGAGTACTACATGGCATATACGCACTTCGGCTTGACGCTGAAAGCGGGTGTCTACGGGGCAACCTTCTTCATGCTGACCGGATTTCACGGTCTTCACGTGACCATCGGCACCATCATGCTGATTGTGATGCTGATCCGCAGCATCAAAGGACATTTCCGGCCCGATCACCACTTCGCGTTCGAGGCGGTGTCCTGGTACTGGCACTTCGTGGACGTCGTCTGGCTTGGCTTGTTTATCTTCGTCTACTGGCTGTAGGCGGACAGTCCATCACCGCTGGGGACCGCCCGATGCCGCATTCGCAGTCCGGGACCGCGAGTGCGGTATGCGTCACGGCTGGATGCCGTGCGGCGTGATCAATCCAAAATAGAATCCGATGATCATCAGAAAGAACAGCGTCAGGGACAGTGCAATACGCACGGTCAGAAACCGTACGGTACGGGTTCCCTGGCCCTTGTCTTTGTACAGGGAGGCCAGCGCCGAAAACAGGCTTGCGACGACCAGCAGCAGTATCACGACGATGGCGATGCGGAAGATGAGGGGAGTCGACATGGGATTCACCCAGGATAGATTTTAAGGGAATGAAGTATACTGAGTGTAACCCGATTACCAGTTTGCGCAATAATTCGTTATCTTCCCGATGCCGACTTCCAGAATCTGCTTCCGTCCGGGCCTGGTGCCTACGCTGGCAACCCTGTTGCTTTTCCCGGCGCTGATCGCGCTAGGCATCTGGCAACTCGATCGCGCCAGGGAGGCGAGCCGGATCCAGGCGCTGATCGATGCACACTCCCGCGGCCGGCCCGTGGAAGTCGGCCAGCAACTGCTGCCGGCGGACCAGCTGCGCTATTACCATGTAATCATCAGGGGTTATTACGATCCTCGCTATCAGATCCTTCTCGACAACCAGGTCCATAACGGATTCGCGGGCTATGACGTCATCACGCCGCTGCATATCGCAGGGGGTAGCACTCGGATACTGGTCAACCGCGGCTGGATACCGCTGGGCGCGGATCGTGCACACCCACCGCAGGTCCCTGTACCCAAGGGCGAGCAGGTGATTGTGGGCGTTGGCTCGATCCCGCCTGCGCACTATTTCACATTGGCGCGCCCCGGCCCGGTATCCGGACCATGGCAGACCGTATGGGAAAACATGGATATGCGCCGGTTCCGGCGGGCGGTCCCGTTCCCGTTGCAGCCGGCCGTCATTCTGCTCGACCCGAAAAGCCCGGCAGGGGGGTTCGTGCGCAAGTGGCAGGAGCCCGATACCGGGATCGCGATGCACCAGTCCTATGCCGGTCAATGGTTCCTGCTGGCGGCTGCGCTGCTGGTGATCTATGTCTGGGTCAACGTCAAGCGTGTTACCCCGGATCCCAAGGAGAGCGGCCATGAAACCCGCTGAACGCATGGTGCAGCCGGCACCTGGTGGTCGCGGCAGACTCAAGCTGTTGCTGATCATCGCGGTTTTTTTCCTGCCGCAGATTGTTGCCACTGTGCTTTATTTCGGAGGCTGGCAACCGCATAAGCTGGTCAATCACGGGCAGCTGATCCGGCCGGCCAGACCCATCACGGATGTCGATCTGCGGACGCTCGCCGGTTCGACATTTCGATTTAGCGCGCTGCGTGGAAAGTGGCTGATGGTCTATTTCGGTCCTTCGTCGTGCGGCAGTGCCTGTAGGCGGGATCTGTACATGATGCGCCAGGTGCGCATTGCCCAGGGTGAAAACGCGGAGCGGCTGCAACGGCTGTTCGTGGTTACTGACGGACAGGCTACTGACCGGTTGCGGATCATCCTCAAGGACTATCCGGGTATGCATGTTGTTACCGGACCGGCCGCGGCGATCGCATCCTTGGCGGGACAATTCATGTCCAAGGGCGGCTCACCGGTAAGTCGCGATCGGATCTACCTCGTGGATCCCCTCGGAAACCTGATGATGAGCTATCCGTCGGACGCCGATCCGGAGGGGATACGCAAAGACCTCGTGCGCCTGCTGCAGGTGTCGCAGGTGGGCTAGTTCATGCTCAACCGGAGTTCCTCGCCGTCAGTGAAGTTCTTCAGGTACGCGCTGGGTTGCGCGGCATTTGCCTATGCACTGCTGCTTTTTGGTGTCTACACGCGCCTGTCCGACGCCAACCCTGGCTGCTCGGCCTGGTCCGGCTGTTACGGCAAGCCGTTTGCGCCGCTCACCGCCAGGGAGATCTATGAGGTCCGGCGCGATCAGCCTGCGCCTCCGGATGCGGTGCAGCAACGGGTCTGGCGAGACGCGCTGTACCGGTATCTGCCGGGGATTTTCGGGTTGTTCATCATCCGGCTCGGATATCTCGGCCGGCAGCTGAGAAAGCGCTATCGTACACAGCAGTTTTTGATCCCGGTGGCGGCGGCGATACTGGCTTTTCTGCAGTCGGGGCTGGGGATAGCCGTCACCGGACAGGATCCCAGGCCTCTGGTTGTCATCGCGGACCTGGTTTTCGCCTTGACGATCCTGGGGCTGCTATGGTGGGTGATGCTGCGGGAGCAGCATTTCTGGAGGACCGTGCCTCCGCACCCCCGTATCCGGCACCTGCGTGTACGCGCGTTGGTGGCGTTGCTGCTCGTCGTGGGGCTCATTCTCCTTGGCGGATGGACCGCCGCCAATGACGCCGGGCTGGCGTGCCCTGATTTTCCGACATGCCAGGGAGGCTGGTGGCCGGCGATGAATTTCGTCGACGGTTTCTCGCTGTGGCGCAATGTCGGCCTCAATCACCAGGGCGGCATGCTGGACCTTTCCGGAATCACCGCGATCGACGTGATCCATCGCGTAGCGGCGCTTATCACGCTTTTGTATGTAGGCTGGCTCGCGCTGCGTACGATGCGGGTGGGTTTCGACAGCAATCTGTGCCGCTATGGAATGCTGGTGCTGGTGCTGCTTCTGGGTGAAACCGTTGCTGGCGTGATGGACATCGTGCTGCGCATGCCGTTGCTGGTTGCCGTCGCACATGGTGCGCTTGGTGTATTGCTGATGTTGAGCCTGATTACGCTCAATCATGTCCTTCGGCCACGCGAGCCTCGTGCGGGCTGATCGTG
This sequence comes from Pseudomonadota bacterium, assembly GCA_021819085.1. Classification (GTDB taxonomy): domain Bacteria; phylum Pseudomonadota; class Gammaproteobacteria; order Acidiferrobacterales; family UBA6901; genus JAJYCY01. The sequence goes on from JAKASJ010000008.1 coordinate 93,602, forward strand.
GGAAACCTGCGACCGGTGTCGCAAGTACCCGGGGACCGACGCTGTATTTTTTAAAGATGCGTACTGCGCCTCGGCCGGACGGGGCGGGATGCAAAGCGCCCCGGCCAGGGTTTGCGCAGACCTCAGGGAAGGATGCCGGAGGCCGGGCCGGCTGGCGCCGTGGATCTTGCCGTGGGGACGTACGCGTGCTGCCGGGCGGATCCGTGCTGAGGTTCCCAATGCCGCCGCAGGAGCCGTTTCCCATTATGGGACAGGGGTATGCATATCATGTTGCGGGGACAGGGCGTTGTGCCCGAATAACCGCACCCTATATTGAGGTGTGAAGCCGTGATGACTACGCAGACTGAGACGTCGGCCTTGCCGCCGGGCCGCCAGCGATTCCTGGGCCTGGCGCGCGAGTTTTTCCAATTGTGCAAGCCGCGCGTTGTGATGCTCATCGTTTTTACCGCAATGGTTGGCATGTTTCTGGCTGCCCCGGGCCTGGTGCCCTGGAACACGCTCGCTTTCGGTACCATCGGGATCGCTCTTGCGGCCAGCTCCGCAGCCAGCATCAACCATCTGCTCGATCAGGCTGCCGACTCTGTCATGGAGCGGACGCGCGCGCGCCCTCTGCCCACCGGACAGCTCACCCCGTTCCAGGCTCTCGTCTTCGCGCTCGCTCTGGCGGCGGTTTCGATGGTGATTCTGGCAGTGGGAGTCAACCTGCTCACCGCCGTGCTGACTTGCTCCGCGCTTATCGGTTATGGCGTCATCTACACTGTGTACCTCAAGTACGCGACTCCGCAGAACATCGTAATCGGGGGGGCTGCCGGAGCTGCACCGCCCGTTTTGGGTTGGGCTGCTGTCACCGGCCATGTGACAGCCGATGCGCTCCTCCTGTTCCTGATCATCTTCGTCTGGACGCCGCCGCACTTCTGGGCACTGGCGCTCTACCGGCAGCCGGAATATGCGCGCGTGCGCATTCCCATGCTGCCTGTTACCCACGGCAGCGAGTTCACGCGACTACATATCCTGTTGTATACGATACTGTTGTCGGCAATCACGCTGTTGCCGTTTGCCGTCGGCATGAGCGGCTGGTTCTATCTGCTGGGCGCGCTGGTTCTCAATGCGGAGTTCCTCCGGCTTGCCTGGGGGCTATACCGCCGCTACAGCGACATTCTGGCGCGCCGAACCTTTGTTTACTCGATTCAGTATCTGTCGCTGCTCTTCGCACTCCTTCTGATCGACCATTACCGATTCTATATTGCAGGTCTGCTGCATCGTGTGACAGGGTGAGCATCGGTGTAACCGTGATCCGGCGCGCTTTCCGGAGCGCATGCCGGAATCCCGGCGGTCCGTTTGCCCGGCATTGGCCCCGGGGTGCGGGAAAGCCACGCGCGGCGGCGGCGCACGGCCGGCGCAATTCGTGTGTCCAATTTTACCGGATGTTGCAGCAGCCACTTGAGTCGTATCGGCGCATTTAAGTAGAATGCTAATTATTCGCCTACTACATTGTTGAATCCAGGCAGTCCGGACCAGCCGATATACCGTTTAGAATAAGGCAATGCTCGTGAGAAGCCTTTTGGATAAGACTCTTGCCGTATCCGGTCGGATGCGTACCTGTTGCCGTGGCCTCGGGTCTGCAGCCATTCTCGCGTCGCTCGCCGGATGCGCAGTAGGGCCCGTTTACCACAAGCCGCCACCGCCCACCATTACGCGCTACGTGACGGCGGAGACTCCTCCCGCGCAGGGGGCTCAGACTTTCGAATACGGCCAGACAGCCACCGGCGACTGGTGGCGCATGTTCCAATCGACCCGGCTGAACCGGCTGGTGACCCAGGCGCTGGCACGCAACCCTTCGCTCCAGGCGGCGCAGGCTTCGTTGCGCGAAGCACATGCGAACCTGCGCGCGGCGATGGGCATCTTCTATCCGCAGGTGAACGCTGGGCTGTCGGCTGAGCGCATGCGCGACTCCGGCGCCCAGTTCGGCGGCCGTTCTTCGGGCAGCACGTTTTCCCTGTTTACGGGGAGTGTGAATGTAAGCTATTACCCGGATGTGTTCGGAATCAACCGCTTTGTATATCGCCAGGCCAAGGCTCAGGAGGACATCGCCGCGGACGCGCTTGATGCTGCACGCCTGACGGTTGAGGGTAACGTGGTGGCTACCGCTTTGAGCGCCGCTTCCTTTCAGGCGCAGATCGCGGCAACGCGCGAAATCATCGACAACGAGAAGCGGTTGCTGGCGCTCACGCAGCAGCGATATCAGATAGGTGCCGCCTCCTATCTGGAGGTGGTGGCGCAGAAAAGCCAGCTGGCGTCTGACGAGGCGACCCTTCCCCCTCTGATGGAGGCGCTCGATCGCGATCAGGATGCGTTGGCTGCCCTTAGCGGCCGGTACCCGGCACAGTGGAAGCGCAAAGTGCTGTCGCTCACGCAGCTGCATCTGCCGGGAAAGCTGCCGGTCAGCCTGCCGTCTGCGCTGGTTGCAAACCGTCCCGATATCCGGGCCGCCGAAGCGCAGCTGCGCGCAGCAAATGCCGTCGTCGGCGAGTCGGTCGCGCGGATGTATCCGTTGCTGGACATCACGGCCAGCTGGGGCGGCCAGAGCCTGAAGTCCAGTACGCTGTTTGATTCTGCCAACCGCATCTGGTCTCTGGCCGGGGACCTTACCGCGCCGATCTTCGAGGGTGGAACGCTGGAGGCGCAGAAACATGCGGCGCAGGCAGCCTACAGCGCGTCCTTCGCCCAATACAAAGTGACCGTCCTCGGCGCATTCCAGCAGGTGGCCGATACCCTGCGCGCACTCGGGCACGATGCTGCGACGCTCAATGCGCTCGATGAGGAACTCAAGTCCGCGACCACGACGCTCCGGTTGACGCAGGACCAGTATCGCGTTGGCGCAGTCGATTATCTTGCGTTGCTTTCCGCTGAGGCAGGGTATAGCCGTGCCCGCATAGGGTTTGTGCAAGCACTCGCGCAGCGCTATTCCGATACCGCCGCGCTGTTTGTGGCCCTCGGCGGCGGCTCATCGCAAGCCAAGGCCGGCAACGCAGCCGGGCCGGCGGCGGACACAAGTGATGTTTCAAAGCTTCGGAGAACTAGTCGATGAGCAAATCCGGTTTACGCTCGCTCCTGTGGACCGTGGTCGCCATCGTCGTGGTGTTCGGCGTGATCTTCGGATTCAAGTCCTGGAAGGCGCATCGGGCGGCTGCGGCGATGGCTCACCGCGGCCCTTTTGTCGTGAGCGTTTCGGCGACGCCGGTCGTTACGATGCCCTGGCAGCCACGCATCGATGCAGTCGCGAGCCTGACCGCGGTCGAGGGTGTCCACCTCACCGCACAGCTTCCGGGGCAGGTCATGGGCATTTATTTCCATTCCGGCCAGCCGGTGAGAAAGGGCCAGCGGCTGGTGCAGATTGACGACTCGAATCAGCGGGCACAGCTTGCCAGCGACCGTGCCACAGAAGCGCTTGATCGGCTCAACTACCAGCGTGCAAACAAGCTTTACCGACTGCGTGCCACCAGCCAAGCCAGCCTGGACGCGGCCCGCGCTGCCTATGAGATGGCCAAGGCGGCGGTGGCGAATGACCTTGCTACCCTCGCGAAGCTCTCAGTGTCGGCCCCGTTCCCGGGGCGAATCGGGATACGCCAGGTAAGCGTCGGACAATACCTGACCCCCGGCACGGAAATCACAGCATTGAATGCGTGGAATCCGCTGCGTGCCCAGTTCACCGTGCCGCAGAGCCAGATCGATCTGGTGCGCCCGGGGGCGCAGGTTTCGATCACGATCAATGCCTTTCCCGGCCGGCACTTTTCCGGACGCGTCAGCGCAATGGATTCGGAGGTTGACCCGAGCACCCGCAACGTCACCGTTGAGGCCACGATACCGAATCCGCAATCCTTGCTGCGCCCCGGCATGTTCGGTGAAGCGCGTGTCATGGTGGGCACCGCGAACCCAGTGGTGGCAGTGCCCACGGTGGCAATCAGCTACAGCTCATTCGGCGATTATGTGTACGTCGTGCAGACGCACAAGTCCGGCGGCCAGATCATGCGTGTGGCGATTGCCACGCCGGTTCACCCGGGTGATACGCGCGGCACCATGACCGAAATCCTTTCGGGCCTGAAGCCGGGCGAGCTGGTGGTGACTGCGGGGCAGGTCAAACTGCGCAGCGGCATGCCGGTCGCTGTTCACAGCGGCAGTGCGCATTGAGGCGCACCGCCAATGAAATTCACCGACATCTTCGTACGGCGGCCAGTTCTGGCGAGCGCGTTGAGCCTCGTGATTCTGCTGCTCGGGATGCGCGCATGGCTGGCGATGACGGTACGTCAGTATCCGAAGGTCACCAGTACGCTGGTAACGGTTACTACCGCCTATCCCGGCGCCAGCCCGAGCACGATTCAGGGATTCGTGACTGCGCGCCTGGAACAGGCAATCGCGTCCGCCCCGGGCATCGACTACATGACCGCGGCGAGCTCACCCGGGATCTCGACGATCACCGTCTACATGCAGCTCAACTACGATCCGAATGCTGCGTTGGCGCAGATCATGTCAAAAGTGCAGCAGGTCCAGAACCAGCTGCCCGGTGGAACCCAGGCGCCGGTGATCAACGAGACGGTGGGAAACCAGACCGCGTTGATGTACCTGGCCTTCTACAGCAAGTCGCTGTCGCAGCAGCAGGTCAACGATTACATTCTGCGGGTCGTGCAGCCGAGGATCCAGGGTGTTCCCGGCGTGGGTCAGGCGCAAATCGTTCCGGCCGGGACTGGGCCGAGCGGCAACAGCTTCGCGCTGCGTGCTTGGCTTAACCCGAACAGCATGGCGGCGCTTGGTGTCACGCCGGCGGATGTTGTTCGGGCCCTGGCGGCCAATAATTTCATCAGCGCCGTCGGTCGCACCAAGTCGCCGGACATTGCCCGTACCATTCGGGCCCAGACGACCCTGCACAGCGCCAGCCAGTTCCGGAGCCTGATTGTGAGGAACTCCGGCAATACGCTGGTGCGCCTGGGTGATGTGGCCAGGGTCGAGCTCGGAGCACAGAACTACAATCAGGCAGTCTATTTCAACGGCACGCCTGCCGTGTTCATCGGGGTGTTCGCGACCCCCGATGCGAACAGCCTGTCGGTGGCCACCGGGGTCCACCGGGTGTTCAGGGAACTCAAACAGACGCTGCCTCCCGGCATCGAAGCAGCCGTCCCCTACGATGGGAGCGACTTCATCCGGACCTCGATCCATGAGGTCATGATGACCATCGGCATCACGCTTGCCATCGTCGTGATTGTGATTTTCGCGTTCCTCGGTTCTCTGCGGTCGCTGCTGATTCCGGCGGTGGCGATTCCGTTGTCGATCATCGGCGGCGGCATTTTCATGATCGCCGCCGGCTATACCATCAACCTGCTAACGCTACTTGCAGTAGTGCTCGCCATCGGTCTTGTGGTCGACGACGCGATCATCGTGGTTGAGAATATTCATCGTCACATGGAAGAGGGCGCGAAGCCGTTCGATGCGGCAATCCAGGGTGCCCGCGAGCTGGCCTCGCCGATCATCGTCATGACAACCACCCTTGCCGCGGTGTTCACACCCATCGGGCTGACCGGCGGGTTGACGGGCAGCCTGTTCTCGGAGTTCGCGTTTACGCTCGTTTTCACGGTGCTGGTGTCGGCAGTGGTTGCACTGACGCTGTCGCCCATGCTTTCCTCGAAGGTGCTGCGGCCGGCCGGGGAACATGGTCTGGTGCATGCCCTCGACAAGGCGTTCGAGCGCATACGCCAGACCTACGACCGATCCTTGAGAGCGGTCCTGCGGAACCGGGCAGTCGCAATTCTGGTTGCGGCCGCCGTATTTGTCGCGATTCCGGTGATGTTTCTCGGCACTCCGGGTGAGCTCGCACCGACCGAAGACCAGGGCCTCATTCTGGTTTCAGCCACGGGGCCGGCAACCGCTACGCTGAACTATCTAAACGGCTATTCGCAAAAAATAGCCAAGATCTTCAGGACGTTCAAACAGACCGGAAACATTTTCCAGATCAACGGGCTGTCCTTCGGCGGCGGGGCTGCCAATGCGCTGGTCGGAGGCATGAAGCTCGTGCCCTGGAGCCAGCGCAACGTCAGCCAGATGGCGCTCATGCCGCTTGTGCAGCAAAAGCTCAGTCAGCTTACCGGTGTGCAGGCAGTGGCATTCGCAAAGCCGTCACTCCCGGGCTCCGCGGGCGGTCTGCCCATCCAGTTCGTCATCACCTCCCCAAGTGATTTCAAATCCATTGATGCCGTGGCCAACGAGCTCATCGGCAAGTCGATGCAGAGCGGGCTGTTTGCCTTTCTGACCAAGGATCTTCGTTACGACAACCCGGAAATCGTGGTCCACGTGCACAGGAATCTGGCTGGAAGCCTCGGCATCACGATGGCGGACATCGGCCAGAACCTGGAACCGCTGCTGGGGGGCAACTTCATCAATCGTTTCGACATCGGTGGGCGCAGCTACAAGGTGATTCCGCAGGTGCCTGACCGGTTTCGCGCCGATCCGGCCAGTGTGCGGGGTTACTATATCCGCTCGCAGTCGGGCAGCCTGATTCCGCTTTCCACGCTGGTTACACTGCACACACAGGTGGAGCCCGAATTTCTGCCCCAGTTTCAGCAGCTCAACTCCGCGACGGTCGAGGGTGTGATGGCGCCCGGTGTGACTATGGGCAAGGCGCTTTCCTATCTCGCGCAGGAAGCCGCGAAAGTCATGCCTGCCGGGTTCGGCATTCACTATGCGAGTCAGTCGCGTCAGTACGTCCAGGAAGGACATACCATCGTCGTCACTTTTGCGCTCGCCATCGTGCTCGTATACCTGCTGCTGGCTGCGCAGTTCGAGAGTTTCCGCGATCCGCTGATCGTCATGGTGACAGTGCCGATGGCGATCTCCGGTGCGCTGGTGTTCCTGTATCTCGGTGCCGGTACTCTCAACATCTACACGGAGGTCGGGCTGGTCACCCTGATCGGCCTCATTACCAAGCAGGGGATCCTGATCGTGCAGTTTGCGAACGTAATGCAGGAAACCGAAGGTCTGGACCGCAATGCGGCGGTCGAAAAGGCATCCAGCATCCGCCTGCGGCCGATCCTGATGACGACCGGGGCCATGGTATTCGGTGCGCTGCCGCTCGTTTTCGCCACAGGACCGGGAGCGGTCAGTCGCTTCGATATGGGTCTCGTGATTGCCTCCGGCCTCGGCATCGGGGCACTGTTCTCGCTGTATATGGTTCCTGTCATGTACAGCTATCTGGCGCGCGATCGCCGGACCGGCGTGTCGCCGCAGGATTGACTGTCTTGGCGCGGATATCGGAGATTTGCGGTTTGCGACAGAGGCCGCGTGGCACATCGCGGGTCCGGGTTCCGGCCGGGCGGTACAGTGCACCAGATGCAGGTATAACTTCATGAGCAGCGACACCGATGCGCGCCCGGCCCCGGTAAAGGCCGCGATCGAAACCACCCATCTCAGCCGCCAGTTCGGGAAGCTCACGGCTGTGGACAGCCTGGATCTGAGCGTTCCGCCCGGCACCCTTTTCGGCCTGCTCGGCCCCAACGGTGCCGGCAAAAGCACGCTGATCAAGATGCTTATTACCCTGCTGCCGCCGACCAGTGGGACGGCCACGGTCGCGGGGTGCGACATTCGTCGTCAGGCCGTGGCGGTCAGGCGCAGAATCGGCTATGTACCGCAGCTGCTGAGTGCCGACGGTGCTCTGACGGGCCGGGAGAATCTAGAACTGTTTGCCAAGCTCTACGGCATCCCGAGACGGGAACGGGCGCAGCGTATCGATCAGGTGCTCACTGTCATGAAACTAGAGGAAGTCGCGCATACTCTGGTGCAGCGCTACTCCGGTGGCATGATCCGGCGGCTGGAGATCGGCCAATCGCTGCTGCATGAACCGCGTGTGCTGTTTCTGGACGAGCCGACGGTAGGCCTGGACCCGCTGGCCAGGCAGGCCGTCTGGGAGCGGCTGCATGCGCTGCGCGATACCCATGGAATCACGCTCTTCATGACGACCCACGACATGGAGGAGGCTGACAAGCTTTGCGAAGCCGTGGCCATCATGAACCGCGGCCGGGTTGTTGCCATGGGTGCGCCCGACGAATTGAAGGCCCGCGTACGAAGCGGCGCGAGCCTGGGCGACGTTTTTGCACATTTCAGCGGGGAATCGCTCGAGCAGGAGGGGGATTATCGTGGCATACGAGGAACGCGCCGAACCGCAAGCCGCCTGGGCTGAAGCCTCGCCCATTGTGGCGTTTTGGCGCCAGACCATGGCGGTAGCGGCAGCCGAACTGCATAAGCTGCGCCGTGACCCGTGGGAGCTGCTGACGCGCGCCGTCCAGCCGGCACTGTGGCTGTTGATCTTCGGAGAGGTGTTTGCGCGTGTGCACGGAATTACTGCGGGCGGCATCAGTTATCTTTCATTCCTGGCGCCCGGAGTGTTGGCACAGAGCACGCTTTTCATCGCCATTTTTTACGGCATCATCGTGATCTGGGAGCGCGATCTCGGCATTTTGCAGAAGCTGCTTGTGACTCCCGCTGCGCGCTCAGCGTTGGTGCTGGGGAAGGGCCTTTCGGCGAGCGTGCGCGGTCTGGCGCAGGCCCTGATCGTCTATGTCCTGGCTGCGGTGATCCGGGTGCCGCTGCATTTCGGCATCGCTTCCATCATCGGGGTGTTCGTCTTCGTTTCTCTGGGTGCGGTGCTTTTTTCCACCTTTTCGCTGACCATTGCCTGTCTGCTCAAGACGCGTGAGCGATTCATGGGCATAGGCCAGGTGCTGACCATGCCCTTGTTTTTTGCGAGCAATGCGATTTATCCGCTGGCGCTGATGCCGAAGTGGCTGCGGGCGGTAGCCGCTGTAAATCCGCTTACCTATCTGGTCGACGCGCTGCGGACACTGATGGTTGGAAAGGTGCCTGGGGCATTCAGCCTGGGGGTCGATTTCGGGGTGCTGACGCTGCTCACCATAGCAATGGTGATGCTGGCTTCCAGGCTTTATCCGAAAGTGGTCAGTTAGCGCAGTCGCAATGGTGGCGCAGCGGGCATTTTTCAGAACTCTTCTGGGCGACCGGCGGGACTCGGGAGGATGTGATGGGCAACGAAGTGGATTGGCTGCCGAAACGTACGGCATTGATCGTGATCGACCTGCAAAAGGGTGTCGTCGCAATGCCCACTGCGCCGGTTTCCGGTGCCGAGGTGGTGCGCAATGCAGCCCGCCTGGCCGAAGCCTGCCGCAATTCAGGTGCGCAGGTGGTGCTGGTGCGGGTGACGCCCTCGGCGGATGGTGCGGATGCGCTGCGCCCTCCGGCAGATCAGTCGTTATCGGTTAGCCCTGCGTTACCGGAGGGCTGGGCGGACCTGGTACCGGAGGTGGGCCCGCATGCGGGAGATCTGGTGATCACCAAGCGGCAATGGGGTGCCTTCTATGGCACCGAGCTGGACCTGCAGTTGCGTCGCCGCGGGATCGAGACCCTGATCTTGTGCGGAATCTCGACGAATATCGGTGTCGAAAGTACAGCACGTGATGCCTATGAGCGGAATTATCGCCAGATTTTCGCACGAGATGCGATGGCGGCGCGGTCCGCGGAGGAACATGAAATGACCGTCGCGCGAATTTTCTCCCGGCTCGGACAGGTGCGCACGACCGATCAGATCATCGCCGGTCGGTCGGCGCCCTGAATCGATCCCCCGCCGCATCTGCGGCGGGCTGCTACGCAGGGGCGGCGGGCTCTGTCGCCGCCCGGATCTCGGCTAGTCTGCCACGATCATCCCGGAGTCGAGCGCTTCCTTCATGTGGGTCAGGGCTTTCTTCTCGATCTGGCGTATGCGCTCCGCAGAGACTCCATACTCGTGTGCCAGATCGTGAAGCGTCGGTTTGTCATCGTCCAGCCAGCGCCGCTGGATGATCGCGCGGCTGCGCGGGTCCAGGTCGGCGAGCGCGGTCGACAACTGTTTGCCACGTTCCGCCTCCCCGGTCGATTCGGCGTACAGGCTTTCCGGGTTATAGCGCATGTCCTTGAGGTAGCCGGCAGGGGACGCATGGAACTCATCATCCTCGGTGTCGTCGTGCGCGTCGAACGGAACGTCCGTATTCGTCATGCGCGACTCCATTTCCTTCACGGTATCCGTCGGTACGTCCAGGCTGGCGGCCAGGTTGTCTACCTCGTCCTGGTTCATCCAGCCGATACGGCTGCGTGACTTGCGCAGGTTGAAAAACAGTTTGCGCTGGGCCTTGGTGGTGGCCACTTTCACGATGCGCCAGTTCCGCAATACGAAGTCGTAGATCTCGGCCCGGATCCAGTGGATCGCGAACGAAAACAGCCTCACACCATGGGCCGGATCGAAGTGCCGTACGGCCTTCATGAGGCCGATGTTGCCTTCCTGGATAAGGTCCGCCTGTGGTAGGCCGTAGCCGCTGAAACCGCGGGCGACCCGGACTACATAGCGAAGGTGCGAGACGACGAGCTGTCTCGCTGCATCGAGATCGCCTTCCTGATGCAGGCGCTGGGCAAGCTGGCGCTCTTCTTCGGCGCTGAGCAGTGGCGCGGCATTGACCGCGCGGACATAGGCCGAAAGTCCGCCTTCGGCGCTGAGATTCATTCCAATAGGTAGCGAAAGTGTCTGTGTCATGGATCAACTCCCCAACTTCGGTATTCAGGTCGCCCGGCTATCAACCGGGCTATTTTAGCACTCGGGACATGAGAGTGCCAAACATGCCAAAAGTTCATGGAATCCTAGGCCAGGCAGGGGGAAACAGCCTTAATCCAGGTCAAAAATGGAGCAAACCCAGGGGGCTTGTCAGGACCTTCCCTATCCCGGTTCAATGGCGCGCAGATGCCGGCCGACTGCGAGGCGCGAACCCGACCAGCCCAGAGCAGCCCCGCCCAGAAGGAGGATCGTTCCAGCCCGCAGGCCCAGGCCTGCCAGCTCGAAGTCGCTGCCATACAGGCCAGCCAGGTTACGTACCGGCCCGGCAAGCAGGGCCAGGCTGGCCGCCACCAGGATCCAGGCGAGCAGGCCCCCGAACAGGCCCTGAAACAGGCCGGCGTACAGGAAGGGTCTGCGGATAAACGCATCCGTGCCGCCGATCAGCTTGATGACCTCGATCTCGGAGCGGCGGCTGAGAATTGCAAGCCGGATGGTATTGCCGACGACCAGGAGGACGGCGATGCCCAGGAGCAATGCCAGAATCAGCACCCCCCTTTGCGCCAATCGGAGCAGGGCATCGAGTCTCCTCACCCATTCGAGGTCGAACTGTGCCAACGCCACTCCAGGGAGCCTCCCGAGGGTTTGTGCCAGTTTCTGGGCCGCGCCGGCACCGGCGCCATGATTTGCCGGGCGCACAAGCAGCACCGCCGGAAGCGGATTCGAATCGAGCAGGTCGAGGGTGTTACCAAAACCGGACAGCCGCTTGAACTCCTTCAGGGCGGCGGCGGGGGAAATATATTGTACGTCTGCGACCCCGGGCATGGCGCGTATCTGGCCAGCCAGAGCCTGCGCCGCGGTCTGGGAGGCGCCCAATCTGAGAAACACCGATATCCGCGCACCCTCATCCCAGCCCCCGCCCACGCGTTGCAGATTGCCGAGAAGCGCGTATAGCGCCGCCGGCAGGGCCAGGGTGATGCCGATTACGGCGACGGTCATGAAAGCAGTCAGCGGCGCACGCGCCAGTTCGCCGAGGCTGTAAAAGAACACCTGCAGGTGGCGCAGCAGATGGTTTTTCACGCCGTCTGACTCCCGCTGTCCACAATCAGTTCACCGTCCTTCAGTGCGAGTACGCGCTTGCGCATGCGCTGGATCTGTCGCAGATCGTGGGTTGCAATCAACACGCACACCCCATGGCGGTTGAAGTCGTCGAACAAGTCTATGATCTGGTCAGCCATGTCCGCATCCAGGTTCCCTGTGGGCTCGTCGGCCAACAGCAGCGCAGGCTTGTTCACGACCGCGCGCGCGATGCCGACGCGCTGTTGCTCGCCTCCGGACAGGGTAATGGGGTGCATCTTTTCTTTTCCCAGCAATCCCACCTTGTCCAGCGCTGCGCGCGTGCGACGGCCTATTTCCTGGTGTGACAGGCCAGCCACCACCAGCGGAAGAGCAACATTATCGAATACGGTGCGGTCGTGCAGGAGCTTGTTGTCTTGGAAAACCACGCCTATTTCTCGCCGAAAGTAGGGAATGCGACGACGCGGCAGTCGCGCAACATTCTTGTTGTTCACCACAACCTGGCCACGCGAGGCGTGTTCGATCAGCGTGAGAATCTTGAGCAGCGTGCTCTTGCCTGCGCCGGAATGGCCGGTGATGAAGACCCATTCCCCGTCCGCGACTTCAAAGCTGACGTTGCGCAGTGCGTCGAAGCCCCCGGGATAGCGCTTGAATACGTTGTTCAGCTGAATCATTGGGGGTCAGCAATAGGTGGCAATGATTAAAGTCTCCGGATATCCTGGAGCAGCCATGTTTGGGGTCCGGTTCACCTTACGGTGTGACCCCGGCTACTCTACCTGGGGCAGAATTGCATCGACGAACTGCCCGGCGTCGAATACGCGCAAATCGCCGATGCCTTCCCCGACTCCGATGAAGCGGATAGGGATGGCGGTCTTTTCGGCCATTGCGAACAGTATGCCGCCTTTCGCGGTTCCATCCAGCTTTGTAAGACAGAGTCCGGTCACGCCCACCGCGTTGTGGAAGTGTGTCAGCTGTGCGAGCGCATTCTGACCGATGCCGGCATCGAGGACCAGTAGTACCTCATGCGGGGCGCGGGCGTCGAAGCGCCCGATGACGCGCTTGATTTTCTTGAGTTCGTCCATCAGGCCGGTCTGGGTATGCAATCGCCCGGCGGTGTCGACGATCAGCACGTCGACCGCACGTGCTACCGCCGCCTGCATGGCGTCGTGGGCCACGGCCGCCGCGTCGGCCCCGCCGGCCTGAGCCATGACCGGAACCCCGTTGCGGCCCCCCCAAGCCTGCAGTTGCTCGATTGCCGCTGCGCGGAAGGTATCGCCCGCCGCGAGCATCAGACTGTAGCCTTCGGAACGTAGACGCTGCGCCAGTTTGCCGATGGTCGTTGTTTTTCCTGCCCCGTTTACACCTACAACCATGATTACATACGGGCGCACGTCGGACGGAATTGCCAGCGGCTGCGCGCACGGCGCAACGATGGCAAGCATGGCGGCCCGCAACTCGGCGTAGAGTTCTGCCGGCGTATGCACGCGCGCCTCCGTGATTCGGGTGATAATGTCGCGGGTGGCTTCGATGCCGACATCAGCGCCGAGCAGCAATGTCTCGATGTCTTCGGCAAGATTGGCGTCCACCGAGGTGCGGCCACGGATCAAGGAGGCGAGGCGCTGGCCTAGCCCGCGGCGGGTGGCAGCCAGACGGTCGCTGATGCGCGCCAATATGCCGTCGGTATTCTCAGCGCGCGTGTTTTTGTTGAAAAGACCCATCGGGATTACTAAAGTATCAAAGCGATGGGTTATCCTATCATTCGTATCCCTTTCGGATAAAGGAAACGCGATGCGATGCAACCCGGCGGCGACGCCGACCGCGGAAATGGGGAAAGCTGTCCACCTTTACCGCCCGCTGTCGGCGACTCTGCCGGGAGGAGCCTGAGTGCAGCCACGCGGTTGGGCGAGCCCAGGGCCATTCCGGGAGCTGGACCCTGCCGTGCAGCGCACAGAGCGCAGCGCGCAAGATCGTCGGGTGCCAAACACGCCGGTCCGGCGTGGCGGAACTCTCCAGGCGGCCGTGTCCGGGTTCGAGCGCATACCGCAGCACCATGTACAGGAGTGATCGTTGAAGGCACCCTCTGGCTGCCGCCCGGCAGGGCCTGGGCGGCTGCGTATCATTGGAGGCAATTGGCGCAGTCGGCGGCTGCGTGTTGCGCTGAGCGAGGATCTGCGTCCGACGCCAGACCGTATCCGCGAAACACTTTTCAACTGGCTGCAACCCTGGATCGACGGCGCCAATTGCCTCGATCTGTTTGCCGGCAGCGGTGCACTCGGGCTGGAGGCGCTATCGCGCGGGGCCGCCCACGCAGTTCTGGTAGAACGTGATCCAGAAGTGATTGCCGCCCTCAGGTTCAATGTGACCGAGCTGAATGCGCTCGGTGCGGAGGTCGTTGCCGCGGACTGCATGGGCTACCTGCAGGGGACAGCACAATCATTCGATATCGTGTTTCTGGATCCGCCGTACCGTAGCGGGCTGCTTGCGGCCTGTTGTGCATCGCTGGCCGACAGGGGCTGGGTGCGGTCAGGTGGGTTGGTTTATCTGGAAGCGCCCAGCGGCCAGCAGCCGGTGCTGCCGGACGGATGGGTGTTCGTGCGCAGCAGGCGGTCCGGACAGGTGGGGTACCATCTGGCCCGAAGCGGTCCGCAACCGGCTGGTTCGCCGCCAACGACTGAATAGTGCGAGCGGAGATTGCCCCATGCATGTGATTGCGCTGTATCCAGGCACTTTCGATCCGATCACCAATGGTCACAGTGACCTGGTGCGACGTGCGGTGCGGGTTTTCGACCAGGTGATTGTCGCGATCGCTGCGAACCCGGCAAAGCAACCCTTGTTCAGCCTCGCCGAACGCGTGGATCTCGCACACAAGGTCTTGGGCGACACGGCCGGGGTCTCGGTAATCGGATTCGATACACTACTCATCGAATGTGTGCGACAACAGCGTGCACAGGTGATTCTGCGGGGCCTGCGCGCAGTGTCGGATTTCGAATTCGAGTTCCAGCTTGCAGGGATGAACCGGCGTCTCAGCCCCGACATCGAAACCGTGTTCATGACTCCGTCGGAGCGGGAGATGTTCGTTTCCGCGTCCCTGGTCAAGGAGATCGCATCTTTGGGCGGGAACGTGGCCGAATTTGTCCACCCGGCAGTCAGGGCTGCACTCGCGGCAAAAATGCGCTAGAATTTAAAAGCTTTAATCCCCGGATTGAATAGGGTTTTCCGATGTCTCTGCTCATTACCGACGAGTGCATCAACTGCGATGTGTGCGAGCCTGAGTGCCCGAACGGCGCAATCTCCCAGGGCGAGGAGATCTACGTCATCGATTCAAAGCTGTGCACCGAATGTGTTGGACACTATGACGTTTCGCAATGCGTCGAGGTTTGTCCGGTAGACTGCATCCTTCACGACCCGAGTGTCGTTGAAAGCCGCGATGAACTTTATGCAAAGTACCTGGATCTCTCCCGCAAGCCGGGGGCGGCGGCGGGTTAAGCCGCCGCAGGGCGCACGCCCCGATACCACCTTCCCGGCTCCGCATCGTACCGGTCCAGACTGGCCGCGCTGATCGCGCGGCGCGCTATTTGTGGCCGCCAAGCTGATTCTGTCTTGATCCGGCCGGTATGAACGTGCATTTTCTTCCTCATCCGTCTTCTTCAGATCAGCGTCTCTGACGCGTCTTCTTCGGGTTTATTTCCGTTTTCTTCAGACT
>JAKASJ010000036.1 GCA_021819085.1 Pseudomonadota bacterium
GTACGGTTCTCGCCCGCCAAGCCCAGCGAGGCAAAATCCAGGAAGGGCGCATCAAGCTCGCGGATACCCTCGGGGTGCCGGTTCGGGCGTTGCGTTCCGTGCGGTTCTCATTCGCCGATCTCAGGGAATTTCCCCAGGATCTCACCCGACCCGATGTGCGCCGCGACGCCCTGCTGGGTCGTGCTGATGTGCGCGCCGCACTCGAGCGATACGCCGCCAGCCAATCGGCACTGAAGCTCCAGATCGCCCGCCAGTGGCCGAACATCCATCTCGGCCCGGGCTACGCCTGGAATGCGCAGCTCGCTGGCGACAGCGAGTGGCAGATCGGGATCTCCTTGACCCTGCCCGTGCTCAACCAGAACCAAGGCCCCATCGCCCAGGCGCGCGCGCAGCGGAGGGCGGCCGCCGCCCGGTTCCTCGCCGTGCAGTCGGCGGCCATCGGTCAGATTGACGGCGTGCTCGCAGCGTATCGCTCGGCGCTCGCACAGGTGCAAACCGCCAACGGGCTGCTGGGCAACCTGACGCGCCAGCTCAGTACGATCCGCGAGCAAGTGCGGGCCGGAGAACGGCAGCCGCTCGACCTCGCCAACGCCAAGGTCGCTTTCTATGCCCAAGCTCAAAACCGGATCACTGCCGACCTCTCGGCGCAGCGGGCGCTAGGCGCCCTGGAAGACGCCGTGCAAAGTCCGCTCACCCTGTCTCCTTCCGCGGTACGATCCGCAGAACACGAAACCACCTGGACTCGACAATGAAATACCGCATCCTGATTGCCGGCGGCATCATCGCCGTGGGCGCTACACTTAGCGCATATACACTGCGATCCCACCGGGCTGCGCCTGCGGCTTCCCGAGAGCCTGCAGCATCGATCCGCTCGATGATCAGTGTCCAGGTGGGCGAGCTCAAACGCATCACCCTCCACCGGTATGTCACCGGTTTTGGCGTCGTGGCACCTGCCCCGGCAACGCGGCATCGGCCCGCCGCCGCGGCCGCGATTGCCGCACCTGTAACAGGGGTGGTGACCGCAGTGGCTATCACCGCTGGTCAGCGCGTCAGGCGCGGCCAATTGCTGATGGAATTGAATTCCGGATCGACGACTGAAGCTTACGCGGCGCAGGAAGTGGCCAGGCTGAGGCGGCTCTACGCCGAGCACAACGCCTCCCTGAAGGCATTACAGAACGCCGAGGCGCAGCTCGCGCTACTGCGCGTCACGGCACCGCTCAGCGGAACGGTGGTCAGGGTCAACGTCAAGGCGGGCACTTCGGTGGACGCGAGCACTGTACTCGCTGAGGTGATCGACCTCGATCGGCTCGTCGTGCGCACCAGCATTCCTGAGGCGGAGGCAGGGAAGCTCAAGACAGGGGAAGTCCTGCATGTCCTGGGTGATTTGCCGCTGACGACCACGCTCGCCTACGTGAGCCCCACCATCAATTCGAGCGACGGAACCGTCATGGCTTGGGCGAGCCTGCCGCACCACAGCAGGCTGCGGCCGGGACAATTCGTTCGCCTGCGCATCATCACGGCTACGGCGCACGATGCGCTGGTCGCACCGAGCGAGAGCGTAATCCGTAACGCCGTGGGCGGGCGCGGTTTCCTCTCCGTCGTTCGTGGTCATGAGGCGATCCGAGTCTCCGTCAAGACTGGTTTGCGCGAGGGAGGCTGGGTGGAGGTGAGCGGCCCCGGACTTGCGCCCGGCACTCGAGTCGTAACGGTGGGAGCGTATGGACTTCCCACCCGCACCGCGATTCAGATCCAAAGCGTAACGGCGGGGCTGCCGGCGGTGGTGCCATCGACTGTGGTTGGCCCGTGATGAGTGCGCCCACAGACCTCAGTGCCGGCTCACCGGTCGGCCGGTTTGCGATCCGGCACACGATTGCCATATCCTTCATTGCCGCCGTTCTGTGTCTTGCGGGCGTATTCGCGGCCTTGCATACGCCCTCCTCAGTATTCCCGGCAACAGCCTTCCCGCGCATCGTGGTGAATGTCGGCAACGGCATCATGCCGGCCGACGAGATGATGGCCACGATCACACGGCCGGTCGAGCAGTCCCTGAAGAGCATTCCCGGGGTCACCTCGGTACTTTCGACCACGACGAGGGGATCGGCGATCGTCAACGTGAAGTTCGCCTGGGGCACGAACATGCACAGGGCGGAGCTGTATGTCCTCGGGCGGCTTTCTGAAATTCGCAGTCAGCTGCCGCCCACAGCGGTCACGAGCGCCGAGCGCGTCGGATTCTCGCTGAGTTACCCGATCATTGGTATTAGCCTAACGGGGTCCAACCACAGCCTCACGGACCTGTGGAACACTGCCACGTACACCATCAAGCCGCTCTTCCTGCAGATCCCTGGGGTCTCGAGGGTGGAGATCGTGGGCGGTCGCGTGCCGGAGTATCACGTGGTGGTCGATCCGGTCAGGCTCCTGGCCGCGCATCTTGCTCTGCAGGACGTGACCGCGGCGCTCGCACGGAACAACAGGATCGCCTCCTCGGGATTCCTGGCGCAGAACTATCGACTGTACCTCACCACCGTGGACGGTCGGGTCTATTCGGCCAAGCAGATCGGCAACGTGGTGATCGCCGTCCACGACGATCATCCGATCCGCGTCCGCGACGTGGCGCGCGTGGTGCCAGGACCAGCGCCCACCTACACGAACGTCACTTCCCAGGGACGACCCGCGGTGCTCTTTGACATCGAAAGTCACACAAACGCCAGCACGCCCGCCATCGCGGCAGCGCTGCAGAAAGACCTGCAGCTGCTGCATCGCGAGTTGCCGCCGGACGTGCACCTCGCTTTTTTCTACGACCAGTCCTCGTTCGTTCGCGCGTCCATCAGCAACGTGTGGGACGCCGTCATCTTCGGACTGATCCTATCCGCCCTCATCCTGTATTTTTTTCTCAAGAGCTGGGGCAGTGTCTGGACGGCACTCGTCACTATTCCGATTTCCGTCCTCATCACATTTGTCGCCATGAAGATCGCCGGCATGAGCTTCAATATGATGACCCTCGGGGGCATCGCAGCTTCCATCGGCCTCATCATCGACAATGCCATCATCGTCGTGGAGGCGATGTGTCACCGCATCGCCTCGGGCAGCCCGCGCCTCGCAGGCATCCAGGAGGCGATGGGCGAGGTCCTGACGGCCCTCATCGGCTCGACCTTAATGCCAGTGGTGGTGTTCCTGCCGCTGACATTCCTGACCGGACTTGCCGGGGTGTTCTTCCGAGCGCTCGGCATCACCATGGTGGTCTCGCTCATGGTCTCCCTGCTCCTTGCGCTGACCCTGACACCTTCGCTGGCCGGATGGCTGATTCGCGGCCGCGACCAGGCCGGCGAGGAGGCGGGACGCATCCTGCGACCGATCCTGCGCGCCTACGAAAGCGCTGTCCGCTGGGCCCTGCGGCATGCCGGGCTGACGCTGCTTGCTTGCGCAGCGATCGCGATCGGCGCGTTCTTCGTGTATGGGCAGCTGCAAACGGGCTTTCTGCCGCAGTTCGATGAAGGCGGATTCAACATCGATTTTGCAGCGCTCCCCGGCACGAGCCTCACCGAGGCTTCGCGCGAGCTCGATGGGGCTGAGCGGATCATCCGTGCCGACCCGGACGTGCAGGCGTATTCGCGTCAGCTCGGGACCCAGCTCGGACCCTTCCTGGCCGAGCCCAACGTCGGCAGCTTCCTGATCAAGCTCAAGCCCAACCGCAAGCATACGACCGAACAAGTCCTCGATCAGCTTCGCGCCGAGTTCGACGAGCGCTTCCCTATGATCCGCTGGGACTTCAAAGGCTTCCTCACAGACCTAGTTGGTGACTTGCAGCTCGCCCCCTATCCGGTCGAGATCCGGCTTTTTTCGCCAAACCTCCGGTGGCTCGAGAAGACCGCGCCGCGCGTTGAAGCGCAGATCAAGAAAATTCCCGGCCTCGTCGATACCTTTGACGGGCTGGTGATGAGCGGCCCGACTTTCGATCTCAAAGTACGTCGCGCCGAGGCCTCGCGCTTCGGACTTACAACGCAGTACATCGCGGATGCCGTCCACAACGCCCTGCTCGGCAGCGCGTCCTCCTACGTGCTACAAGGTGATCGGGTGGTGGGCGTCCGAGTGATGCTCGATCCCCGCAGCGTCAATCGCCTGGCGACCCTGGCGAATCTGCCGATCCGCACACCAACCGGCGCTATCGTGCGTCTCGGGCAGGTGACCACCGTGCAGGAGCATCTCAACGAGGTCGAGCTGAACCGCGACAATCTGCGCCAGGACGACATCGTCTCGGCACGCCTCCAGGGTATCGATCTTGGCACCGCGATGCGCGAGGTGCGCGCCACACTTGCCCGCGACAGCTGGCTGCCCCCCGGCAGCGTGCAGTACGCCGGGCTTTATCGACTCCAGCAGCAGTCTTTCCAGAATCTCCTCATTGTGCTGCTTGCGGCAATTCTGCTCGTGTTCACGGTGCTGGTGGTGGAATTCCGCTCGTTCTATGAGCCGACCGCGATCGTCTTCGGCGCGGTGCTCGCGCTCTTCGGCGCCATGGTGGGCCTCTGGGTGGACGGCATCACACTGAACATCGTGTCGTACCTCGGCGCCATCATTGGCGTTGGCATCGTCGCCAAGAACGGCGTCCTGGTGCTCGATTACTGCCGCCAGCTCCGCGCCCAGGACATGGACCTCATCGAGGCGCTGGTGCAAGCAGGCCATCGCAGGCTCCGGCCCGTTCTGATGACCTCGCTCGCCGCGGCGCTCGGCATGCTGCCGCTCGCGTATGGTGCCGGCGCCGGAGCGCAGATGCTGCAACCCCTCGGCATCACTGTCATCGGCGCGCTCTGCTTCTCCGTGCTGCTGTCGCTTATTGCCACGCCGGTGGTCTACTACCTGCTGATCAGGTTGCACGAGAGGTATATCGCGAGGCATCCTGCCATCAGTTAGCCCATCTTCCGGTGCGCCGTGCAAAGGCGCCATCTCTCAGCGGGTGCGAATCCCGCCCGGCAACTTTCGCTTCGGCCGGTAGCGACTGGCTGCCACCAACACCGCCCAACACGTTATGTAATGCAGACCAGCGGGTTTGGCTCCCGATAGATCAATAAGTTAGTCTTGCCGACAGTGTCGGTTGGTCAACTTGGAGAGTCAAGCTTTGGCGGCGTCACGTTCTGTTCGCCAGTATAATCAGCGTCGGTTGACCTTCGGGGCTGCATTAGCCGCGATGATCGTGCTATCTGCGTTACTTCCGCAATTTCTGTTCAAGAGCGCCGAACGCACCTGGTGGCGTCAGCGTTGGTATGGCGGGGACAACCTCTAACCACCTTACGTTCAAAGTATTGGCATTGACTGTTGGACCCGAAGGGCGGTCAACTCAAATAGGCAAACTATCCGGATCACGGAAGAACGTAACTTGCTGATTATATTGGCGTCCCCAACCGGATTCGAACCGGTGTTACCGCCGTGAAAGGGCGATGTCCTAGGCCTCTAGACGATGGGGACAGAGAAATGGGTCACGGTGACCAAACTAGACCGCGAGGCGCCGGTACTCTACGTGCCTGCACCAGCAAAATCAAGGACAAAGGGCAAATCCCCCCGTGGACTACGCCTGAGGGGGCTCCGCCCTCGCTGTCCAAACTATTCCAGACACCCGGTCCATGCCTGAGAAATGGCATTTTCCAAAATGAGCCTCGCCGCACCCGAGGGACAGAGCAGTTCCATACATCCAGCTTA
Organism: Pseudomonadota bacterium; assembly: GCA_021819085.1. Lineage (GTDB taxonomy): Bacteria > Pseudomonadota > Gammaproteobacteria > Acidiferrobacterales > UBA6901 > JAJYCY01. Next base: position 5,689 of record JAKASJ010000036.1, read on the forward strand.
GCAAGGTAGCTGCCAGCAGCGTGGAACGGACACAAAACATCATTCGCAACCCCGTTTTATGTCTTCTGCGTTTGTGGCTCCTGGTTCCGCCACGGGAAGCGCACAACAACGCGCAGCCCGCCGTCAGGGCGATCTTCAAACAACACCTCTCCGTCATGCACCCGGGCAATGGTCCATACGATCGCGATGCCCAGCCCAGTTCCTGAAACTCCCTGACTGACACCCGCAAACGGTCGGCCGAGCTGCGGTCGAAGCAACTTCGGAATGCCGGGTCCCTGGTCCTCGACGATCAACTCGATCATCCCGCCGGCCACCCGTGTCCGGACTGCGATTTCCCCCGGCGCATATCGCCGCGCATTATCCATTAGGTTGTCGAGCAGACGACGCATGCCGAGCGGTTGCATCAGCGCCTCAGGCAACGGCGCGCAATCGCTGATTACGCGCAAACCGAGCACCGGATTCGTAAACCGCTGAACCACCTCGCCTACGATATCGTTAAGCTGACAGAGCACCCAGTCCTCGCCCTGCCCGCGTCGCGAAAACGCAATGAATTGATCCAGAATCGCATCGAGCTCCTGAATGTCCTTGATGAGTTCCTCCCGGGCGCTTCGTGCCGAATCCGGCAGAAATTCGCATCCCAGACGCAAGCGCGTCAGAGGAGTGCGCAAGTCATGCGAAATACCAACCAAGACGAGATCCCGCTCGTCCAGCAATGCACGTAGATCGGACAACATCCGGTTGTAATGCTGAATCAGACGCCGAATCTCACGCGGGCCCGCCATCGGCGCAGCCATTGGCAGGCCGTGCGAGCCGCGCTCCTCCATCGCAGCGAACAGACGCGACAATGGCCGGTTGATCTGCCGCAGCGCCAGCAGCGCTCCGATAAATGCGAGCATGGCGATAGTGATGAATTTCCAATACAGAAACAGCAACTTGACAGAACGCCAGGAGTACGACGGCAAAGACAGGCTGAATGGGTGCTTCCCTTGCCATTCAAGCCACAGCCGGTCGTTCCCGGCCAGGCGCAATGAGGCGCGCGGTCCGAGACGCGTCTGCAGAGTCTGCTCGGCCTGCGCAAGATCGCTGCCCGCGGGCGGCGGCGTGCCCAAAGCCGCCCCCGGGACCAAGAGAAGCGCGCCAGCACGCGTGTCCGGCAGTACCGACGCGCGGCCCCGTATCTCACGCACCAATTGAATCTGCCCGGCAAAGAGATCTCCCATCCGTTGCGCACGGGCTGCCCCGAGCGTATGCCGGACGAACAGGTACAACGCCAATTGATTGGCGGCTATGACCAATGCGATCACGATTACCAGGCGGCCAAACAGGGAGTCAGGAAGGCGCATATCCAGCGTTCAGGGGGGGGTCCGGAATAAACACATATCCGATACCCCATACCCGCTGAATATATCGGGGATGCCGCGGGTCGGATTCGATATTGCGCCTCAGCCGATGCACATAGACATCAATGCTTCGCAGTGAGGCTCTGTCGCGGCCACCAAGCGCCGCGACAGCCAGATGCTCACGCGACAGGGGCCGACGGGGATGCGTGACAAAACAGATGAGTAACGCATATTCGCGGTCTCCAAGAGGAAGAACGGCCCCGCCACGCGTAAGCCGCCGTGTTGCCGGATCGAACTCAAGGTCCCCGAGCCGGACCTTCGTTTGCGGATCCGCCGCGAACTCTGTCGGAGCCTGCTGTCTGCGGACTACAGCGCGAATGCGAGCTACCAGTTCGGAGGGCTCGAACGGCTTTGCCAGGTAGTCGTCAGCGCCGCTTTCCAGCCCGGCGATCTTGTCGGTCAACGCACCTTTTGCGGTCAGCATGATGATTGGAATTGAGCAGCCTTCAGCGCGCAGCGTGCGGCAGATTGCGAGTCCGTCTCGTCCCGGAAGCATCAGATCCAGGACGATGCAATCATATCGTTCCCGCAAGAGAAGACGCTGCATGTGGTCGCCATCAGCGGCATCGCCAACGTCCATTTCATGTTCACGCAGATATCGCCTCAGCATGCTCCGCAAGCGAGCATCGTCTTCGACCACAAGTACTTTGACCGACGCCATGGCGCTCGCGTTATGACCTCGCAGCTAGAGGTACAACCGTGCCAGTTCCGGCCGCTTCGGCCTGATGCGGGTAACAGTGCTTTTCGCACCGTCCGGACAGTGGGGGCTTTGCAGCAAACCAGCACGGCAGGATGCCTTTAAATAAAGGCCCTGCGCGCTTCGCGACAAGAGCTGAATAGTTCATAATTGCATCGTAGCGGTGCACATAACGGCTGTCGACTGCGCCCATGCTAGACGCATCGCACGCTACACCGAGAGCAGCCATTTATGACAAACTGTGACAACAACATCCTCTTATCGAAGACAGCGGCCTGTGTTCACTGAACAATCCCCATCTGGCCCCGTAACGATTCGTCACACTTTTTGGGTTCCGGTCGCGACATCTCTGCCGGTACAGTGTCGATGATGCACCTCGTACGGACCCTTCTTCGGGCGATAAACCGCAACACCAACACCACCGCAAGCAAATGCTTGCCGGTGGCGGACGCGCCCGTCGCCCGGACGCCTTTGCGGGCGTTTTGCAAACCCTGCAAACTGCGGGGACTTCCATTCTACCGCGCATTGCGGGCATCCCTGCTGTGCACCATGCTATCGGCTTGCGTCATCGGACCGAGATTTTCGCTACCGCAGGCTGCCGTGCCGGCACGCTTCGCGGCGGCTCCGGAAAACGCTCCGCCGCAATGGCCGAGCAGGGACTGGTGGCACAAGTTCGGCTCTCCGGATCTCGACCGGCTGATTACCGAGGCCGAGGCTCATAATTTCAGCATCCGCATTGCCGTCGCCCAGCTCCAGGCGGCCAATGCGCAAGCCCGGATCGCTGGCGCCCCGCTGCTTCCTTCGCTCGGCGCCAACGCAAGCGCCACTGACCAGCGGTATGGCAGCCGTGTCGTCGTATCGGGTGTGCCGGCAGGCACCATCAATACCCATCAGTTCGCTGCATCGCTGGGCGTTTCCTACGAGCTCGATTTCTGGGGCAAGAACCGCGACGCATTGCGTGCCGCCGAGGCGAACGCGGCCGCGTCGCGCTTCAATCGCGACACGGTCGCACTGACGGCGGTCAGCGCCGTAGCCACAACCTGGTTCCAGATCCTCGCCGACCGAGACGTACTGTCGATAGCGAAGAAGAATCTTGCGGCAGCCGAAGGCCTGCTTGCCCAACTTAGGGCGCAACTGCGGGCGGGCATTGTGGATGCCGGAGCTGTCGCGCAGCAGGCCGCCCTGGTTGCGGGAGAGCGGGCAACGATCCCCAACCTCCAGTCGCAACTGCGCCAGCAGGAAATCGCACTCGGCATCCTCGTCGGCAAGCCGCCCGAGATGCTGAAACTGATGCCCGCATCGCTTGACACATTGCACGTTCCGACCCTTATGCCGGGGCTGCCGTCCACCTTGCTGACCCGCCGCCCGGATATCGCACAGGCGGAAGCAACGCTGATTGCCGCCAACGCCAATGTCCGCGGCGCAATTGCCGCTTATTTTCCATCCATCAGTCTTACCGGATCGGGAGGCTGGCAAAGCACGGCGCTGAATGGCCTGTTCACTCCCGGCTCTGAACTGCTCAGCGCCGCAGCATCGCTTGCCCAGCCCCTGTTCGAGGGCGGCGCCCTTTCCGGGCAGCTTGCGGTCAATCGCGCAACCTACCGACAGGACGTGGCAGTCTACGAACAGGCCACTGTCAAAGCCTTCAGCGACGTCGAAACGGCATTGACCGCACTGCATTTCGCAACCGCGCAGGAACGCGAAGAACAGATAGCGGTAGGTCGCGCAGCAATCGCCCTTGCTGCCGTCGAGGCGCAACTCAACGCCGGTACCGTATCCATAGGATCGGTACTGACAGCACAGCAGACACTGCTTGGTGACCAGAATACGCTGGAACAGGCGCGGCTCGCGCGGTTTCTGGCAGCAGTAAATCTCTACGAGGCACTGGGCGGCGGCTGGCAAGCCCCCACTCAATCCCTCCTGGTGGGAGGATAAACGCTGTGTCGCTAAATAGACGCCATGTCGTCATCATCGTAATAATTCTGAGTGTCATCCTGATTGGCTACCGCCTGTTCAGCCACCGGCGTCCGGGCGGACCGACCGGCAAAGAGCAGCCCATCCCCGTCAACGTCGCCGTTGCCGTGCGCAGGAATGTGCCTATCTATCTCGATGCCCTCGGGACAGTTCAGGCATATCGCACCGTCGTCGTACAACCGATGATCAGTGGCCCACTCCTTTCGGTCGAATTCCATGAAGGTCAGGATGTGCGGAAAGGCCAGTTGCTGGCCACTATCGATCCGCGGCCCTATCGCGCCGCCCTTGATCAGGCACTCGCCAAGCAGGCGCAGGACGAAGCTACCCTGGCTGAGGCACGACTGAATCTGAAGCGGTATCAGATGCTGATCGCGCAGAAATATGCATCTGCCCAACAGCTATCTGATCAGGCAGCAACGGTTTCCGAGGATGCCGCGCTGGTCAAACAGGACCAGGCGGCGGTGGAAACAGCACGGACCAACCTCAGTTACACCCGGATTCGCGCTCCGATCAGTGGGCGTACCGGCATTCTTCAGGTCAATGCCGGCAACATCGTCACGCCCAGCCTCGGCACCGGCATTGTGGTGATCAATACATTGCGGCCTATTTATGTTTCCTTCAGTCTGCCGCAGCAGGACCTTGCGACTGTGCAAAAAGCGATCTCAAGCGGATCTCCCGATGTTGTCGCCGTAAACCGGCATGGCGCACCTATCGACCGCGGAGTCCTCGCGGTCCTCGACAACCAGGTCAATTCCAGTACGGGCACGCTGACCATGCGGGCCCGATTCCCCAACCCGGCGTTCGCGTTATGGCCGGGCGCCTTCGTGGACATCAAGCTGATGGCACGCACCGATCAAAATGTCATCACCGTGCCAGCGGTCGCAGTACGGCAGGGTCCGGAGGGCTCGTTCGTCTATCTGGTATCTTCCGGCCCGCCGGCCCGCACCCCTTCTGCGATCGCACCTAAAGGCACGGCTCCGGTGCCGGTAGGGGAGCATGTCGTCGTCCGTGCCGTTCACGTCGCCTACAGCAATCAAAGCATCGCCGAGATTGACACGGGACTCGCGGCGGGCGATCGGGTTGTGACCGAAGGCGGATCACGTCTGCGCGACGGATCGGAGATCCGTATTGAACAGCACCTCAAGCCGGTCACTGGTCGCTCCGCCGCGCACGCGCCGGACAAAGCGGCACGACTGCGGCGACGAAGCTAGAAGCGGCTGCAGCGCTCTCCATGAACATTTCCAAGCCGTTTATTGCGAGACCGATCGCGACGTCTTTGCTTGCGATCGCACTGTTTCTCATGGGCGTGCTCGGCTACCGGGCACTGCCCGTGGCGTCTCTGCCGAGCGTAGACTTTCCGACGATTCTGGTCACCACGAAGCTTCCTGGCGCAAGTCCGGACACGATATCGAAGCTCATTACTTCCCCGCTCGAACGCCAGTTCGGAGAGATCTCCGGCCTCGATGCCATGAGCTCGATCAGTTCTGCGGGCACCAGCGCCATTACTTTGCGCTTTGCGCTGAAGAAATCGATCGATTCGGCGGCCCAGGACGTACAGGCTGCAATCAATGCCGCGGCTGCTACCCTGCCGCTCAATCTCCCCTACCCACCGATTTACACCAAGGTAAATCCAGCAGACGCTCCGATTCTGACACTTGCTCTGACCTCGCGCACGCTCCCGTTGTTCGAAGTATCCGGGGCAGCCGAGACGCTGATACAGCCCAAACTCAGCCAGATCAACGGCGTGGGCAAAGTAACCGTGGAGGGCGGCCTTAAGCCGGCAATCCGGGTTACGGTCGACCCGACGCGCCTCGCTGCCTATGGGTTATCCATGGAGGATGTCCGTAATGCGGTTGCCAACGCCAACCAGAACGGTGCCAAAGGAGAATTCAACGGAACTAGGCAGTCATTTCTGCTTGCCGCTAATGATCAATTGCCGGACGCACAGTCCTATCGACACATTATCATCGCCTATCATGCCGGTGCCGCAGTGCACCTCGCCGATGTCGGCAGCGTCACGGACGGCCTCGAAAATGACGCCGCTGAAGCAAGCTACAACGGCGTGCCGGCGGTCATTCTCGATATCCAGCGCCAACCGGGAGCCAACATCGTAAAGACGGTCTCGGAAATCCGCTCTGCATTGCCGGAGCTGACCCGCTCGCTGCCATCCGGTATTCGCACACGGGTCGTCGCGGACCGGACCCAGACGATCCGTGCCTCGGTACGGGACGTGCAAATCACCCTGCTGACCTCGGCTGCCCTCGTCATCCTGGTCATCTTTCTATTTTTGCCGACGCTGCAGGCAGCCATCATCCCTGCCGTAACGCTGCCACTCTCCCTGGTAGCCGCATTTGCGGTCATGAATGTGCTCGGCTTCAGCCTGGATAACCTGTCTCTGATGGCGCTCACGGTGGCATCGGGATTCGTCGTAGACGATGCCATCGTGATGATTGAAAATATCGTCCGCTTCATCGAGGATGGGATGGCCCCGCTGGCAGCAGCCTACAGTGGTGCGAAGCAGATTGGTTTCACCATCATATCTTTGACTGTTTCACTGCTCGCCGTATTCATCCCACTGCTGTTCATGCCCGGCGTGGTCGGCCGGCTATTTGGCGAGTTTTCAGTAACTCTGGCAATCGCGGTCGTCATCTCCGCCGCGGTCTCCCTCACACTCACTCCCATGATGTGCGGGCGTCTGCTCAAACCAGTCGGTGTACAGTCTCCGGGGCGCCTGGCTGCAGCGGTCGAGCACAGCCTGCACCGGATCCGGGATGCCTATGGCCGGGCTCTTCGGGCAACCCTCGATCATCGTGGTGCCGTCCTTTGGCTGTTCGCCGCAACGATTGTCGGCACAATCGCGCTCTACATTGCGATCCCGAAAGGTCTATTGCCCCAGGAAGATACCGGGCAGATCATTGCCGTTACGCAAAGCCGGGGAGGAATATCGCTTTCTGCCCTCTCCCGCCTCGAAAACCAGGCAATCGCCATCATCCTGCAGAACAAGGCGGTGGCGGGCGTCACCTCCCTGCTGGGAGCAGGAATTACCAATCCGACGCCGAATACCGGCCGCCTGACAATCACGCTCAAACCCATCGGTACGCGTGCGCCGCTGAGCTCGGTAATGGCGCAGCTTCAGCAGGCGCTTCGGGCAATTCCGGGGCTGTCGCTCTATATGCAGCCGGTCCAGGACATCACGTTGTCCTCGCGCGTTTCCGCCACTCAGTACCAGTACACACTCGTCGACACCAACCAGGCGCAGCTCAATTCCTGGACACCGCAGCTCACCCGGAAACTGCGCATGCTTCCGCAGCTGCGAGATGTCGCGAGCGACGCCGAAGAACGTGGAAATGAGACTTACATTGACGTCGATCGATCGGCCGCCGAGCGGCTCGGCGTCACTATGCTGGCTATCGAGAATGTGCTTTATGATGCCTACGGCCAGCGCCAGATTTCGACCATTTACGCGCAAAACGGCCAATATCGCGTAGTGCTGGGTGTCGACGCGGCCGATGCCCAGTCGCCGACCGATCTCGCCGGACTTTATGTGCCCGGCGCCAACAATGTCCAGATCCCGCTCTACCAGATTGCCTCGATCGAGCAGAAATACGCCCCGCTTGCCATCACGCGGGAAAACCAATTCCCATCGGTCACGATCAGCTTCAATCTCGCGCCAGGCGTATCCCTCGATAAGGCCGAAAGCGCGATCCGGACCGCGGATCGCACCCTGCAGATGCCTTCGGGCATCAGTGGAACGTTCTCCGGCGCCGCCGCGCAGTTCGAGTCCGCGCTCGCTTCAAACCCGTGGCTCATCGTCGCCACCCTGGTTGTGATCTATATCGTGCTCGGGGTTCTCTACGAAAGCACAATCCACCCGGTCACGATTCTCTCTACCCTGCCTTCGGCCGGGATTGGCGCACTGCTCGCGCTAATGCTCTCCGGCACACAATTTACGATCGTGGCGCTCGTCGGCATCGTGCTGCTCATGGGTATCGTCAAGAAGAACGGCATCATCATGGTGGATTTTGCGATCGAGGCCGAGCGAACGCGCGGCCTAACACCGGAGGATGCAATCATGGAGGCCTGCCTGCTGCGGTTCCGCCCGATAATGATGACGACCATGGCAGCCCTGTTTGGGGCGATACCGCTCGTTCTCGAGCGTGGAGCAGGTGCCGAACTCCGGGTACCACTGGGCATCACCATCATCGGTGGACTGCTTCTGAGCCAGCTCCTGACACTGTTCACGACACCTGTCATCTACCTCGCTCTCGACAGGTTTCGACCGAAAACGGCTCCCGCTTCCGTGCCGGCGGAATAGGCGATGGGTTTTTCGACCCCTTTCATCCGCCGTCCGATCGGCACCACGCTGCTTGCCCTTGGGCTGCTGCTGGCGGGGATCATTGCCTATCACCTGCTGCCGGTCGCAGCAGTCCCCAGCATCCCGATGCCGGCCTTCGTGATTTTCGCGAACGAACCGGGCGCTGCGCCCAAGACCATGGCCAGCACAATTGCGGCACCGCTGGAAAGCACGCTGGGCCACATCCCTGGTGTCTCACAGATGTTTTCCATCAACTCTACGGGCGCAAGTTCCATCATCCTTCTGTTCTCGGTAGACCGAAACCCCGTCGGCGCGGCCTATGACGTTCAGGCGGCCATCAACAGCGCCCTGCCCAACCTTCCGTCCGACCTGCCGAGCCGTCCGTTTTACAGGGAATTCAACCCCGCCTCTAGACCGATCCTGACCATGTCGCTCACGTCGCCCAGCCGCACCATGGGTTCCCTCTTCGATGCTGCGGACACGATTCTCGTGCAGCGGCTCTCGCAGATATCCGGCGTCGCCCAGGTTCAGCTCGATGGCGCACAATCGCCAGCGGTACGCATACGCACGCGGCCGGGAGCGCTGGCCCGCGCAGGACTGACGGCAGCAGATGTGTATACCGGGGTAAAAGACGCAAACAACCTCATGCCGATCGGAGCACTGGACGGCAGACATGTGTCCGATTTCCTGGCCATCAACGGGCAGCTACAGACCGCCGCCGAGTACCGCAACATCATCCTGAAAGCGGACGGCCCGTCGCTCGTCCGTCTGGGCGAAGTCGCATCTGTGATCGATGGCACCAGCAACGCCCAGCTCGCTGCATGGGAAAATACAACGCCTGCGGTACTCATCACCGTCACCAAGACGCCGGAAGCCAACGTGATCGCGACCGTTGACCAGATCAAGAATCTTCTTCCAAAGATCCGGCACTGGCTGCCGCCGGACGTGAATCTGTCGATACTGACGGATCGTACCGTTACCATCCGTGCCAGCATCGCCGATATGGAAGTGACACTTGGCATTACACTGATTCTCGTGCTGGCGGTGGTCTGGATGTTCATGCAGCGAGGTGCTCCGACCGTTGCGGCGGCCATCACCCTTCCGCTGTCGATCGCCGGATCTCTTGCGGCCATGTGGGCACTCGGATTTTCCCTGGACAATTTTTCGCTGCTCGCACTGACCATATCGGTAGGCTTCGTCGTCGATGACGCGATCGTTATGATCGAGAACATCGTCACTCAGATCGATCGCGGCACGCCGCCAGTGGATGCGGCAATCAAAGGCGCACAGCAGATCGGCTTTACCGTCATGTCCATCACCTTGTCCCTGATTGCGGTGTTCATTCCGCTGACGCTCATGCCGGGGCTTGTGGGAAGATTGTTTCACGAGTTTGCCGTGACCCTGACTGTTGCGATTGCGGTATCGGCGCTTGTCTCCCTGACCGTCACACCCATGATTTGCGCCCACTTCATGCGACGCCGAGAACCTACACAGCATCGTTCGCGAATCACGACGCTGTTTGATCTTTCCTACCGGAAAACGGTCGATGCATACGCGCGGAGCCTGGACTGGGCACTGACCCACCGTTTACTCATGCTCGGGCTCACGCTGCTCACCGTAGTGATGACGGTAGCACTGTACATAAAGGTTCCGAAGAGTTTCCTGCCGGAAGAGGATACCGGTCTGATCATCGGGAATACCATTGCGAGCCCAGGCATATCTTTTGACTCGATGAAGCGGTTACAGCGTAAAGTGGTATCCGTGTTGTTGCATGACCCGGCGATTGCGAACGTGAGTTCGAGCGTCGGTGTGGTCAACGGATTTTCGACAGCAAACCGCGGAAAGCTGTTCATAGAACTCAAACCAAGGGATCGGCGCAACGTATCCGCTCAGGCAGTCATTGCCCGCCTCAGGTCAAGGCTTGCACACATCACAGGCATCGAGACCTATATGCAGGCGGCTCAGGACATCTTCATCGGCGGCCGCGCCGGAAACGGCGAATATCAGTTCACGGTGCTCGATCCGTCTATCTCCGACCTGGACAGAATAGTGCCAGAAATCGAGGCACGGCTGCGCCAACTAACGTCGATCACCGACATTTCTTCGGATCAGGACCAGAGTGCACCGCAGATAACGGTAGATATCGACCGGGCAACGGCGGCCCGGCTCGGCGTTTCAGTTGCGTCAATCGATGCGGCGCTCAACAACGCCTACGCGCAGCGCCAGATTTCACGCATCTACGAGGAGCAGAATCAGTACCAGGTCATTCTTAAGGTAGGCACGGCTTTACAGGAGTCTCCAAACCAGCTGGACCGTCTGTATGTTCCAGGCACCAATGGTCCCGTTCCGCTCCGGTCCGTGGCGCATTTCGAGCGTAGCGCAGCACCGCTGTCCGTGCGTCATGACGGACAGTTACCCGCCGGAACGATCAGCTTCAACCTTGCACACGGCGTGGCGCTGGGCCCGGCGGTGGAGCAGATCAAGAATGCCGTGGCAGGTATGGAGCTGCCGGACGGCGTCCGCATTTCGTTTTCCAGCAATGCAAAATATTTTCTTCAGTCACTGTCAGCCGAGCCGCTGTTGATTCTGGCGGCCCTGCTGGCGATCTATGTCGTGCTCGGTGTCCTATACGAAAGTCTGACACAGCCCCTGACAATCCTTTCCACACTGCCGTCCGCCGGAGTCGGAGCACTGCTGGCGCTGCTGATCACAGGTATACCGCTGTCCGTGATCGGAGTCATAGGAATCTTTCTGCTGATGGGCATCGTCAAGAAGAACGGCATAATGCTCGTGGATTTTGCGCTCGAAGCCGAAAGGAAGCGTGGTCTAAACCCGGAGGCTGCGATCCGGGCTGCCTGCCTGGAGCGCTTTCGTCCCATCATGATGACGACGCTTGCTGCGATTCTGGGAGCCCTGCCGCTCGCCCTGGCGGTTGGTACGGGACATAATCTTCGGCAACCGCTGGGGGTATCCGTGATCGGCGGCCTGATCGTGTCACAGGCCCTGACGCTCTATACAACGCCGATCATTTATCTTGCGCTGGAGCGAAAAAACCGCAAATCCCGCCTGCAACACTCTTCCTCATCTCCTGGCTGAACCGATCGCACAACCCGGACGCCGATTGCGCCAGATGATCCGCAATGATCGAGCCGGGGAATCAATCCTGGCCTGATCAAGACTCGGGTCGATGCCCGAGCCTGACCTGTGCAATCTCATTGGAACCTTTCGATGATGCTATCCGCCGCTTCCGCAAGGGGATTCCGGCCGAGAAAGCAGGGATGATGATGGTGGTGGAGCCAGGCGGGATCGAACCGCCGACCTCCTGCATGCCATGCAGGCGCTCTCCCAGCTGAGCTATGGCCCCGAAAGGAGCGGTACTTTACGTGCTACAGGCCGTGCGGTCAAGCCGTGAAATTGCTTCCGGACGCTGCCAACACAAAACCGTGTGCTTCGCTATGCTGACCCAATCCAAATTAAGCCGGAAGCTGGGCCTGCCCAATCCTCAAGTGGCGTCGGCAAGCCTGTTGACCGCGATGCTACAGCGTCCAAAACAGGCATCCGGACCAAGCGATAGGAGGCCAACGCCCTGCCCGCCATGTCATTGTCCCCAGGTCGCCGGGAGCACTCCTGCCGGTCCGGCGCCACCTGAATCACTGCGACGCGAGCCGGAGCACCCACGCGGTGTTGAGCCCAATCCACACAAAATAACTAAGGCATGATGTCCATGCCGAACCCGCAGTTTTAGGCGTCCGCACCCGAATCAACGCTCGCTTTACTGGCCAGCCCTTGGGCTGGAAACTGCCGACGCCGGCACACTTTTTTCACGAAGGTAATTCAGGCCCTGGTCCAGGCGCTTCAGCGTTCGATCACGGCCCAGCAACGACAGAGTCTGGTCGATCGGCGGCGACACGTCCCTGCCGGTAGCGACCACGCGCAAGGGTTGCGCGAGCTTTCCAAGATTCAGCCCGTGTGCATCGGCGACCTGGTGCACAACGCCATGGATGGTTGCCGGCACCCAATCACTGAGGCTGGCCAGGGCGTCTCGCAAAGCCTGCAAGGCGGGGAGATTTTCTGCCTTGAGGTGCTTGGCGGCGGCCTTTTCATCGTAGGTCTCGAAGTCTCTGTAGAAAAAAACACTGTTGGCAGCCATTTCCGACAGAGTCTTGGCGCGCTCACGTTGAACTTTTATCACTTCATGCAGGTCGGGTCCCGAAGCCGGATCAATGCCCAGCCGTCCCAAATGCCAGCTCAGATGATGTGCGATATGCTCTGGATCACTGGATTTAATATAGTGCTGGTTAAGCCAGAGCAGCTTTTCGGGATTGAACGCGGCAGCGGAGCTGTGCACATCACTGATGTCGAACATCTCGATCATTTCTTCGATCGAAAAGATTTCCTTGTCGCCGTGTGACCATCCCAGACGCACGAGGTAGTTAAGCAGCGCCTCCGGCAAAAATCCGTCCTCCCTGTACTGCATGACACTGACAGCACCGTGACGTTTTGACAGGCGGCTACCATCGTGGCCCAGAATCATGGGCACATGGGCATACACCGGCGGCATTGCGCCGAGTGCGGTCAGCATGTTGATCTGGCGCGGAGTATTGTTGAGATGGTCGTCGCCACGAATGACATGGGTCACCCGCATGTCCATGTCATCGACCACCACCGTGAAGTTGTATGTCGGGCTGCCATCGGATCTCGCAATGATGAGGTCGTCGAGTTCGCAGTTCTGGAATATGACACGCCCGTGAATCATGTCTTCAACAACGACGACTCCGTCCAGAGGACTCTTGAAACGTACCACAGGCGCCACACCCGGTGGGGGCTCTGCCCCCCAATGGCGGCAGCGTCCGTCATAGCGCGGCTTTTCCTTGCGCGCCATCTGCTCCGCGCGCAGAGCTTCCAGACGCTCCTTCGAGCAATAGCAGTGGTAGGCGTTGCCTTCCTTTAGCAGACTCTGGATAACTTCCTTGTATCGATCGAACCGATGAGTCTGGAAAAACGGTCCTTCGTCATATTCCAGCCCAAGCCAGGTCATGCCTTCCAGGATTGCGTTCACCGACTCTGCCGTGGAACGTTCGAGATCAGTGTCTTCAATCCTCAGAATAAACGCACCGCCGTGCTTGCGGGCATACAGCCACGAAAAAAGTGCGGTGCGTGCACCGCCCACATGCAGATAGCCGGTTGGGCTTGGCGCAAAGCGGGTACGGATTGTCATGAAATTGCCGCCGGGAGGTAGAAGTACCGTAATGGTAATGAAAACCGACCGGAAAATCAGCCGTGATCGTCCCATTCCGCCATCCTGCCCATGATCCGCGGATTTCGGATTCAACGTGGCCAGAGCCGCTCGGCAAGCCTTCCCAATTCGGACTGAAAAGATAGCGCGGACACGCCGGCCGTTTTATAATACGCGCCGTCCTTGATACCCTATCCCAGGACAGGAACACCATTCGACCCGGAACAAGGCGGGAAGATTAGTCTTGCGCTTGTCTGGAAATCGGTGGAAGCGTACACCAGTCGAATGCCTGGTAGCCTCAAGTCCCCGCGGAAACCCCCCGGTCGGACGGTAGGATCTACCTACTGATGTTTGCAGGTAGACTTGATATTCAAATAATGGGCGATTAGCTCAGCGGTAGAGCACTGCCTTCACACGGCAGGGGTCGCAAGTTCGAACCTTGCATCGCCCACCATTAAATCAATAACTTACATTGCGCCATCGTCTCAGCTTTCGGAATATGCCACACTAGCGCCACACTCAGCACGTACGAGGCAGGCATGGCGACAATCCGAAAGCGCCCCGGTCCCAACGGACGGACCGTCTGGCAGGTTCGAGTTCTGATCAAACCTTACCCTCCGCAATACCGGACCTTCGACAAGAAGGCCGAGGCGGACGCTTGGGCAGCCAGCATCAGATCCAAGATGAAGTCGGGGGCATGGCTGGAGCGTAAGGAAGTCGAGGGAACGACGCTCAGTAATTTGCTGCAACGCTACCTGGACAAAGTTACCCCGAACAAGAAAGGCGCCGCGCCGGAAGCGTACCGCATAAACGCCCTGCTCCGTGATCCAATCGCGGGGATGTCCTTGGCCGCGATTCGCGGCGTTGATATCGCCGGGTGGCGCGATGCGCGTCTCAAAAAGGTCGCGCCGGCCACGGTCACCCGTGACCTCACCATCCTCTCCCACGTTTATGAAGTTGCGCGAAAGGAGTGGAACCTGGCGCTCGACAATCCCTGCCGCGATGTCCGCCGTCCCACCGCACCAAAGGCTCGGGAACGACGTCTGATGATTGGCGAGGAAAAGCATCTCTTGGGCGCGTGCGGTGTATCCGGCAATACTTGGCTGCGACCGTTCGTCGTTCTCGCACTGGAGACCTGTATGCGTCGCAGTGAGCTGCTGGCGCTACGTTGGGAACATATGGACCTAAAACACCGCACTGCCCGTCTGCTGGATAGCAAGAACGATGAAGGCCGCGGCATTCCGCTGTCGTTGCGCGCCATTGAAGCACTCAAGTCACTTCCCCGCTCCACCAGCGGCGCTGTATTTCCGACCACTGCGGAGGCGATCAAGCTGTCTTGGCAGCGGGCCAAGGCGCGCGCCCGCTCGAATTATGAGACCGAGTGCAGGAATTCGCGAACGAAACCAGGCGATGAGCTGTTTCGGGACCTGCATTTTCACGACCTGCGACACGAGGCCATCTCTCGCCTCTTTGAAGGCACCGACTTGGACGTGATGGAGATTGCCCGAATCACTGGACATCGAACGCTCAGCATGTTATCTCGCTACACACACCTGCGCGCGCATTACCTGGTGCAACGGCTCGATGGGGTAGCAAGGGGGCAAGTCGGGGATCCGAAGAAAAAGAAAGGCGGAGCGTAGCGGCCCACCGCGCGATGCGCCGCAACGTCATCGGGCGCGGCGCGCGCCCACGCCGGCTTGTCCCAGCGGTAACTGCAGGCCTTGAGCACGGCGTTGGCATCCTTGTCGAAATCGGACAGCATCACCCGAGCCATGCCGTTTGCCAGCGAAATCTCCGCGGTCGGCCCCGTGACTTTGCCTGGGACGAGGGTCGCTTCCACCAATACCGCCTGCGCCTGTTCGGACGGCGGAGCCGGCCGCACATAGGGCGGCTCAATGCGCGGCTCGTTGGCCGCGAGCAGGAACTACTGGATCGGCAGGTGGCGCGTCTCGATCCACCAGTGGGCAAGAGTGCGAATCGGCAGGCTCTTGAGGTAGGCCTCCGCCTGCTCGCGCGGCACCCGCCAGGTCCACCCCGAACGCATCAGAGCCGCTTCCGCGGCCCGGGCATTGCGGATCTCCAGCGCCCACGCCACCTGCTTGTCGGAGCCGACCAGGGGCGGCAGCGTTGCACCGCAGTCGTCCTCATTCGCCTTATCGGTGCCCATCGCTTAATCATCCATCGGATGGCGGCCCGGGGCGGCCTTCTTCTGCGCCACCCGGCGTTCCTCTTCATCGAGCTTGCGCGCAACCCGGCGTTGCATGCGCATTGCCTGTTCCATTTCAAGCCGGTCAACCCGATGGTTATACATGCTGGACAGAAAGATGAACGCGATCCCCGCGGCGATCACCCATCCCAGCACCTCACTGACCGCGAATGACCCGGCGACCAACATAATGAGAAAAATGACGGCCGCCGTCGCTTTCCAGTCCCACATTGCCTTCATGTCTTTGAACATCTCTGCTACTCCTTTGTGTTGAAGGGGCCGGCGGATTTGCCGGCCCCTCATCTATGCCGCGCCGTGGAAATTCACTTGCCGGCCTGCACGTCCGGCTCCGGCGCGAGCTGCCCCGCGAGCAGCCGCACGGCAAGGCCTAATCCGGTGATCTCCCAGGGCTCCGCGCCGTCATCCCCGCAGCGCTCTATGGCCTTGCCCAGCGCATCGAGCGCCAGCAGGTGGTCGGTGTGGTCAGCGGTGTGGCTGGTGTCGTCGTGCTTTTTCATCGGTCATGCCCTCCGGTTGTTGTACGTCGGAAATTCGATTGGATCAGGCCGCGTGCTGCGCTGCGGGGGCGGCCAGGCCCCGGATAAATGCCTGCGCCTTGGCGGCCTGAGCCGCGGCGGTCAGGATTGCCTTACGGTCGGACTTCAAGATCTTGACCCAGGACGCGAGGTAATCGGCATGATCCGGCAGGGTCGTGTTGAGGATGCCCAACTCGGCATTGAGGAATGCGCTGCCCATCTCGGCAACGAGTTCTTCCATGGCGTAGGCGTCATCCCCGAAGCGCTTGCCGAAGGTCCGGTTAAGCCGGCTGCTATGTCCTGTGCTGTGTGTCATCTCGTGCAGGGCAACGCTGTAGAAGGCTTCGGGGGAGGTAAAGCGCTCGCGCTCGGGCAGGTGGATGGTATCGCTGCTCAGGTGGTAGCCGGCCTGCGTGCCGCCCATGCGGATGGGTACCGGACTCGCGGCCAGAATCCGCTCGGCTTCCTGTAGCGCGATGAAGGCCGGGCGTTCCTCTTTGGCCGGGGCTTCTATGCCGTCGATCTGGTCGAGGTTGAACACGCGGAAGCTCTTGAGTACTGCGCCGCGCTTGGTCTCCGTCTCGCCGCTGTCGTTGGTCTGCTCCTGTTCCCAGGGCTTGTAGAAGACGCACAGTTCGCCATGCTCGCCCTTGCGGACCTGTCCGCCCTGCTCGGCTGCCTGTTTATAGGTGAGCCAGTAGGGGGAGGCGTAGCCGTGCTTGAGGCTCGCGGCCCACAGGATCAGGGTATTGATGCCCGTATAGGGCTTGCCGGTGGCGAAGTTGAGGGGAAGGCTCGGCTGACTGTCCCACAGCCGCTTGCCCGTGCCGCGGGCGGTTTCCATCGCCTCCAGGATCCGGTCGGTGATCTGCTGGTGGAGGTCACCCCCTGCGGATTGCTGAGGCTTGAGCCCCTCGGTGTTGACGTGGGTGGGTTCTGGCATCCGGTTGCGATCGTTCGTATTCATGGCTCGTCTCCTGTTTTGGTCCTGCGTCTTGCCTCGGCTTTTCGCCCCTCGCATTCGGGCGCGTCAGCGAGCGGTTTGCGACCGGCAGGGGACATGACAGCGCCGTCTTTGCGCTGGCGTGGACCGTGCAAGGACGCCGCGAGCGCAAGCGCCCAGGGGGCGAAAAGGTGAGGCATGCGGGACCTCAAGGAGACGGAATGAAGAACGGGCGCGGATGCCCAGGAGAAAGACCGCCCCGGTACGGGGCGCATCGCGCCCTTCCTCCGGGGGGTCCTCAATGCGACGCCCGCACCCTCAGGTCCTTGAGGGCGATCAGAGACCCTTCCGCGGCCGTGCACAGCACCGCCTCGAGTGCTACCCAGTCGTCCGCCGATGCCGGCGGGGTGAGCCGATACCAGGCCAGCATCGATCCGCAGCGGTGCGGGTCGGGGAGGCTCCGAACCGTCCGCTCCACCCCGTCCCAGTCGCGCCGATGCGCGGCCGCGGCGGCTTCCAGAAAGATGGCGGCATCGCGATGCTTGCGGGCCGCCATCGCCGCCCAGTCCCTGGCCATCAGTGCGCGGTGCGCCGCGCTTCTTCGTGCGCGAGCGCGCGCCAGGCTTCCGCGTCGCGGCGCAGGGCGCGCGCGACGTTATGGGTCCGGGCCATGATTTCGATCGCCTTGGCATCGTTTGCCGGCCGGGCGCGGGCGAATGCGAGCAGCGCGCCGCCTCCGGTGCCGGCGGCAAGCCGGACGAACCGCCGGGCCGAGTGCCAAGCACCCTGAGCAAGAGAATCGCTCGCGAGATCCAGCAGCCGCGCGGTGCGCTCGCAGCGATCAGCGATATCATCAAAATCTT
>JAKASJ010000037.1 GCA_021819085.1 Pseudomonadota bacterium
TGCTCGGCAAGGGGCGGGTTGTGCAACAGGGCGGACAGGGCGCGGGGCGCTGGTTCCGCCAGGATCCGATCGCTGCTCATATCTTGCCTCCGGGCCCATAGGTTCGGTTGTTCATCCGGGAACGGGGCGTGCTCCGCGACGCCTCCTGCGTCAGGGCGAAGAGACCCTGCCAGCCGTTCTCGATCGATTGCGCGACGATGGCCGCCTGGGAGCTGCCGTCCAGGCTGAGTCGCACCAGGCGCCGTTGGGCGGCCTTCACCGACGGGGGCTTGATGCCCTTGCCGATGCCCCGGCGGTATTCCACGAACTGCCTCCAGGCCTCGGGATCGAGTCCCTCGACCTGGGGATCGAGAGTCGCCAGGAGCGCGTCAGCGCGACGAGGGGTTTTGGGTTTTTCTTTAGGTTTTTCCTGGTGTATGGTGCCTGGTGATTGGTGGGCTTTCGGCTGGGTTTCCGTTGGGTTTTGATTTGGAAACCCAAATGAAACCTGCT
Source organism: Pseudomonadota bacterium (assembly GCA_021819085.1). GTDB lineage: Bacteria > Pseudomonadota > Gammaproteobacteria > Acidiferrobacterales > UBA6901 > JAJYCY01. The sequence continues at coordinate 493 of JAKASJ010000037.1, forward strand.
GGGTTTCGCCCGCCTTTGTTTTTATTGCGATTTCCTGCTCTCCACTCATGCGTCCGTTGGAATTCGACGGCGCGTTCGATTTCACGGTTACGCCGGAGTAACCATTGCGAGTTACGGCGGAGTAACCGGGTTCGGAGACGCCTTGCGGCGGGTTGTCGTTCTCAGAACCCAAATGGAACCCAGCACAAACCGGCTGGGTTTCTTCGCCTGTTGATTGTGTGGGCTTTTTGGGGCGTCCACCCATTTGCCCGTTGGATTTCGACGACGCGATCCTTTTGCGCGCGGCGCCGATCTCAAACTCCGCTCTTGTGTTTACCCAGCACCCGTCTCGTAACACGAAAAACTCGGTCAGCACGGCATTGACGGCGTCCTTCTCGAAGCGCGACTTCGCCCGGCAGATGCGGTAGACCTGCTCCCCGGGTATGGGGTGCTCCGTGGTGTAATAACGGTCGAGCAGCAGCGTGTAAGCGCCGTGCTCGAGCATCGAGAGGTGTCCGGCGTCCCGCGCGTAGTCGCCCAAGTGGCGCTCGTAGTAGTTCATGATTGCACCGCCCGGCACCGTTCGGCGTGGCTATCCATGAGGGCGCGGTGCAACTGAAAAATGAGCCGACTCGCATCCGACTCGCTAAGAAACACCAGAAACGAATCGTCCTTGGTGCGGACCTCGATGTGCACGCACCCCGGGTCACTCCCCACATTGAGCTCGCCGGACTGCTCCCGATCCGCGGTCGGCAAACCGCATAAGGTCACCGGAATTAACGGCTTCTTCATCATGCCCCTCCCCCCTACGCGCCCTATACGAACAGATCAGGCCGGATCGCCTCGCGGCTGACCTGGCCTCCTGTGGCCACCTCGATGGCGACGGCGTGCTCGCCTTTGGGTAGCTGGCCCCGTAACCACTTCCAGACGGCGGCCTGCGACACGCCGCAGGCCTGCGCGAGCCGCCCCTGGCTTCCCAGGATGGATACCGCGCGCGCCACGGCCTCCGTGTGGGCGTCAGTGATGACCATCGTCATGACTCTCTCCCCTCGCGGCGCTCCGCGTGCTGCTGCCACTGCGCGGCGCGGCCTCGCTCGCGGTAGTGGTCATGGATGGCTCTGTGTAACGAGAAGAGGAGCTGGCGGGCACCCTGCGACGTGAGCGACAGGGTGATGATGCGATCGTCGCTTGCGATTTCCAGGTCGACCGAGGCCGAAGTGGCGCTCGGCTCGAGGGAGACCCTCTCCTCCACGATCGGCCCGCGGCCTTGGATCGGGCTTTCGGTCAAATCCCCTGCCATCAGCCGGCGCCGCATAATCCCTCCTGTCTCCACACGCCCTCCTCCCCTCTCCCTCCTTGGGCGGATTTCGTCGGATTCCCTGTTCCGGCAAGATCACGGACGCTGGGCCTTTGCCGGCTCGGTCCCGGCATCTCGTCAGATCGCCGCTCTCGCCCTACCCTCTTCGGCCGTAATACGCGCCCAAAAGGCCGCTCCTCAATCGCCTCGTAGGCCGTGTCCGGACGCGCGTGGGATAATGCGCGGTTCCTAAAAGGCCCTCGCGTCCTTGCGAGGGAAGACCTGCCGCGGGAGAAGAGATGGTTAGTCATGATCGTCATCGCTACACCGCGGTTGGCTGTCGTAGCTGATAAAAGTGGTGGGCATGTCAACACCAAGCCGCAATGCCGCACCGAGGACACGATCGGTTTTTTCCTGGTCGAGCTCATCAGGCCACTGGCTAACCGCGGACTTTGTGATACCCAGGGCCCGCGCCAGATCGCTCTGGGTCCGGCCGAAGATACTGATTGCTTCGGACTTACGCATGGTTAGTAGTACAGCACACTGTACCTCTATGGTCAAGCGCACTGTATTTCCTGACAAGTAGGCTTGACAAATGTCCAGCGGCCAACGAATCAAGGAAGCACGAGAAGACCTGCGTATTTCGCAGCCGGAGCTTGCAAAACGAGCGAGGGTAACGAAATCTGCCGTTAGCCAATGGGAAAATGGCAGCACAAAAGAACTTAAAGCTGACCATCTCTTGGCGGTCGCCAAAGCGCTCAACGTTTCTCCAGATTGGCTAGCTACAGGCAGGGGACCCAAACAACGCACCCAAGACATCGATCAGGGATCAGAACCAAAAGTATCGCTAATTCCCCTCCTCACCTGGGCCCAGGTGAGGGATTGGCACGAGACGGCGGGCGCGTCTCACACGAGCGGTATAATGGATCGGGTCGCTGTAGTTGGTACGTTCGGCCCCCGGACGTTCGCGCTCCATGTGTGTGGCGACTCCATGGAACCTGCCTTTTTCGAAGGGGACACAATCATCGTGGATCCTGACCGGGAGCCTAAGGGTCGGGATTATGTGATCGTCATAGGGAAGCCCACATCGGAGCCGACCTTTAAGCAACTGCTGGTGGAGGTCGATGAGCGATACCTCAAACCGGCGAACCGCCGTTACCACATTCTCCCGGTTACCGCGGATATGGTGATCGTGGGGGTCGTGGTGATGAAGATGCGGGTGTATTGAGGGGCGGACAGGATGGGAGGATACCCGCAACATGATCAATAACAGCTGCGTTATCCTGGCGCGACCCAATACGGGCGACTACTACGAAGGCGACGGCAATTCCTTGCGTGCGATTTCTCCGAGACCCATCGTCTCCCCCGCACAGTTTCTATGGGATACCAGTCCACAGCCTGTCGTGTTTCGTGAGGACTTCTATGTGAGGTGGACCCCAACCCCTGAACAGAATCTCCCGATCCTTAAGATTATCTGCCGGCTGGCTGCAGCCAAGGAGATCCCGGCCTTCAAGGTGGGCGGGACGTGGCGGTTCTCGCGCGCGGACATCGACCGTTGGATTGCCCAGCAGTCATCTGTGGATCATGGGGACGGCAGCCCTGACTCATCGAAAGGTGGTCGCTGACAATGAAACTGATCCGCAACACGGGCACCGATCGAGTCATTGATCTGATTCGCCCGCTCCTCAAGCGCGGCAGTCAGCTTGACTGCGTGACCCCGGCGTTTTCTCTGTTTGCCTTTGCCGAGCTACGCGATGCGCTTTCCGGGCTGGAGAGGGTGCAGCTGATATTGCCTTCTGACGATGGGGCGCTCGAGTTTCTTGGTCGTGATGGTGATCGCGCCGCTCGCAATCGCCTCCAGGCGCGTTGGCTAGCGATTCAATGTGCCAAGTGGGTAACCGACAAAGTGGAGCTACGCCGTGCGCTTGGGCCGGTACCTCAAGGCGCGGCGGTGATGCGCAATGGGCAGGCGAGTCCTGAGCAGGTTGTACTGGGTTCCTTCGCCTTCAGTACCGATGGCCTGGGCTTGACCCCAGGTAACCCGCTGAGCCTAATCCAGGCGTCCGAGTCGGCCGATGAGGCAAGCCAACTCGCTCGTTGGTTCGATCAGCAATGGACAGCCTTGCGCGCCCAGCCCGATACGCGCAATGCGCTGATCCAGGCTCTGCGCGCAATTGGCGAGCACCGCGACCCGCTCACCGTATACACGCTCATCCTGCATCACCTGTTTCGAGACAGCGGCGACGACATGGACGAGGAGCGCGTCGTTAAGTCCGCCACGGGCATCCGTAACACCGTGGTATGGAAGAAGCTTTTCAAGTTCCAGCGCGACGGCGTCGTGGGTGCCATCGACAAGCTCAACCGTTTTGGCGGCTGCATCATTGCCGACAGCGTGGGCCTTGGTAAGACATTCGAAGCGCTGGCGATCATCAAATACCACGAACTGCGTAACGACCGCGTACTGGTGCTGGCACCCAAGCGCCTGCGCGACAACTGGACGCTCTACAAAGCCAACGACAAGCGCAACATTCTCGCTGCCGACCGCTTCAACTACGACGTCCTGAACCACACCGACCTTTCGCGCAATGGCGGCACGTCCGGCGATATCGATCTTTCCCACGTGAACTGGGGAAACTACGACCTCGTGGTGATCGACGAGTCGCATAACTTCCGCAACAAGGCCACACACAAGAGGAAAGAGTCCCGCTACGACCGCCTGATGCGCAGAATCATTAAGGAAGGGGTAAAGACGCGCGTCCTGATGCTGTCCGCCACGCCGGTCAACAACCGCCTCACCGATCTGCGCAACCAGATCGCCTTCGTCACTGAAGGTGATGATGCCGCTCTCCTGGAACACGGAATCACCAGCATCGAGGCGACTACCCGCAAGGCTCAGGCCCAGTTCAATCGCTGGTTGAACATGGACGAGCCCGAGAAGACACCGGCTAAGCTGGTCGAGATGCTGGGCTTCGATTACTTCACTCTGCTTGACCACCTCACCATCGCCCGCTCGCGCAGGCACGTCGAGAAGTACTATGGAACCAGCGAGACAGGCCGTTTCCCGGACCGCCTGCCGCCAATCAACATCAAGGCTGACGTGGATCTGGCGGAGGAGTTCCGCGCCATCCGAGACATCAACCTGGAGATTCGGCGACTCAATCTCGCCAGCTATGCCCCGCTGCGCTACGTCCTGCCTCACAAGCAGGCCGCCTACGATGCCAAGTACAGCACCCAGATTCGCGGCGGTGAGAACTTCTTCCGTCAGGTGGACCGTGAAGAAAGCCTCATCCATCTCTTGCGCGTGAACGTGCTCAAGCGCATGGAAAGTGCGGTTTCGTCCTTCACGCTGACCATCCAGCGGCAATTGAGGGACGTGGAGGCCACCCTCGCGCACATCGAGGCGCACGCCAACGACATCGAGGAAATCGACATCGCCGACGTCGATATTGATGACCCGGCCTTCGAGACCCTGCTCGTCGGTCGCAAGGTCAAGGTGCTGCTCAGGGACGTCGACCTCATTCGCTGGAGGCAGGACCTGATCGAAGACCGCAACCGGCTGGCCACGCTGCTGGCAGCGGCCAAACAGGTCGATGCGGCGCGGGACGCTAAGCTATTCGCGCTGCGTGAAATGATCGAGCGCAAATGCCGTGCGCCGATCAACACCGGTAACCGCAAGATTATCGTCTTCACCGCCTTCGCGGACACCGCGGAGTATCTTTACGCGCAGATGGCTCCGTGGGCCAAGACGGCGCTCGGGGTCGAGTCTGCGCTTGTCACTGGCTCTGGTCGCAATCAGTCCACGCTGCCGGGATTGCGCAAGGATCTGGCATCCATTCTCACAACGTTTTCGCCGCGCTCCAAAGAACGACCAGCAGAACTGGGCCACGAAGGCGAGCTGGATCTGCTCTTCGCCACGGACTGCATTTCCGAAGGCCAGAACCTGCAGGACTGCGACTGGCTGATCAATTACGACATCCACTGGAACCCGGTGCGCATCATCCAGCGCTTCGGCCGGATCGACCGCATCGGCTCACCCAACCAGTGCATCCAGCTCGTCAACTTCTGGCCCAATATGGAGCTGGAGGAATACATCAACCTGGAGCAGCGGGTGAGCGGCCGCATGGTGCTGCTCGATGTTTCCGCCACCGGCGAGGAAAACCTCATCGAGCAACAGTCCGGCAACCCGATGAACGATCTGGAGTACCGGCGCAAGCAGCTGCTCAAGTTGCAGGACACAGTCATCGACCTGGAAGATCTGTCCACCGGCGTATCCATCACCGACCTCACGCTCACCGACTTCCGGATCGATCTGGCCCAGTACCTCAAGGCGCATCCCGGCAGGCTGGATAACCAGCCTTTGGGTGCCTACGCGGTCACCACTAGTATCGACGCCGACATCCCGCCCGGCATCATATTCTGCCTGCGCGCCGAGGGCCCGGCGGCACACAAAGCCAAGGGATCGGACTACCCCTTGGCGCCCCATTACCTCGTGCATGTGGGCGACGACGGGGCCGTGCTGCTGCCCTACACCCAAGCCAAACGTATTCTCGACCGGCTCAAGCGCTTGGCACTGGGTCGCGACCTGCCCGACGCTGGCGCGTGCGCCCGCTTCGACAAGGCCACCAAGTACGGCGAGGACATGCGCCACGCGCAAAAGCTGCTCGCCGCCACCGTGTCGTCGGTCGTCGGCAAGAACGAGGAACGGGCGGTGGCCAGTCTGTTTTCGCCCGGCGGTACCCATGCCATCAAGGGCGAGTTCGCCGGTAGCAACGACTTCGAGGTACTGGCTTTCCTGGTTATCGTGGCCGAGGACGATGCCAAATGACTAAGGTGGAGCCGACTATGGGGCCGCAAGATATCGTCCTGGCGCTGGGTTTGCCCGACAGTTGCCGGGTCGATCAGCGCGTACCCAAGAAGCTGCTCCTGGAGAATGGTGCGCCCACGGCGGCAGACAAGCGCCTGATCAATGACGGCATTGAAGCAATCCAGTGGATAGCGGCGCTCAAGCCGAACACCATCGGCGTCTCCGAGTACCGCGACGACCTGCGTGAGTACCTGGAGATTGCCGTGCTCGCCGTGACGGTTCGCGCCACGGATGCCAAATCAACAAATGCCGTGCGCCTCGCCGAACTCGTACACCGCGCAGTGCCGTATCCGGTGCTTCTACTGCTGGAATCGGAGCCGCGCGTGACGCTGTCGCTCGCGCACAAGCGCTGGGCGCAGAACGAGGCTGGCAAGATCGTGCTGGATGGCAGTGTGGTGTCCATCCCCCTGCCCGACGACGCATTGTCGGTAGCTGCATTGAGCGCATTCATGCAGGCCCTAGCGCTAACGCGTCAGACCCAGACGACGCTTCTTGGCCTCTATCAGGACTGGATGGACAGCGTGCAGGCCCTGCTGGCGGCAAGGTTGACCGGCACGTTCAAGGCCACTGACAGCCCGGCGCAAGCTGCTGCCCGCCGCCAAGCGCTGCAGGAATGCGAGCGGCTGGAACTCGAGGCGACCCGCCTGCGCACGCAGGCCGCCAAGGAAAAACAACTGGCGCGGCAGGTGGATCTGAACCTCGCGCTCAAGCGAGTGCAGGCCCAACTCGCCGCAGCGCGCCAACAGCTTTGAAGAATGGACGAGTAATGGAGAAGAATATGCAAAAAATTGCCGCGACCAGCCCGGAGACCCAATCCGCAGACCTTGTGGCCGGGAACCTTGAACAGATCAGAGCCCTGTTTCCGGAACTCATCACTGAGGGCCCCAACGGGGTGTCGGTGAATGTGGACGTGCTCAAGGCGCTGGTGGGCGATCAAACTCTTACCGACTGCGATGAGAAATACGGCCTCAATTGGCACGGCAAGCGCCACGCGCGGCAACTGGCGCTCACGCCCAGCACGGGCACTCTGCGCCCCTGCCCGGACGAGAGCGTGGACTGGGATACCACCCAGAACCTGATGATCGAGGGCGACAACCTTGAGGTCCTAAAGCTCCTGCAGAAGAGCTACGCCGGCAAGGTCAAGCTCATCTACATCGACCCACCCTACAACACCGGCAAGGACTTCGTGTACCCGGATAACTTCCAGGACAACATCAAGAACTATCTGGAACTCACCGGGCAGATCGAGGGTGGGCGAAAAATCAGCAGCAATACCGAGGCGGGCGGCCGGTTCCACACCGACTGGCTGAATATGATGTATCCGAGACTGAAGCTTGCGAGGAATTTGTTGCGAGATGATGGAGTAATTTTTATCAGTATTGACGACGCGGAAATTGCGAATATTCGTGTCGTCTGTGACGATCTGTTTGGCGAAGAGAACTTTCTTGCTTCCTTTGTCCGCCGTCGTCGCATGGCAACGGGAATGCGCGATTCAGCCGTGTCGCCGGATCATGAATATATAATTGGATACGCCAGAAATTCTGAGTTAGCCCACCTCTTTGGTTTTGCGAGACAAGCTTCTGATTTTCCATTTTCTGACGCGGTAAGTAGCTATAGAAGCACTGATTTGACTGTTGGAATGACGAAAGAGATGCGTCCGAATCAGTACTACAAGCTTGTGCATCCCAGTCTTGGCTCAGAGTACTGGCCACCCGAGCAGCGGGTTTGGCGTTTTGAGCCATCGACGATGAAAGAGCACGTCGAGAAGGGCAATATCATCTGGCCGGATGACAATCCTAGCGGTCGAATGTCGCGACCACGCTTCAAAACACGATACTTCCCGGGTGAAGTTAAGGCGAATCCAGTATCAACATGGATATCCGTAAAGGTGTCCGCCGATGGCAGCGAGGAGGAAGTAACGACTTTGAACGCGGGTCTAAACCAAGAGGGAACTAAAGAGGTTCGAGAGCTCCTCGGAGGGCAAGTTCTGGAGTATCCAAAACCGCTTTCTCTTCTCCGTGGATTAGTTTCTATAGCGACACGCGAAGATGATCTAGTACTGGATTTTTTTGCCGGTAGCGGGACGACAGGGCATGCCGTTTGGTTAGCAAACACCAGCGATCAATCTCGCCGGCGATTCATCATGGTGCAGCTTCCGGAGGTCATTGACCGAGGAGACTTTAAGACCATCTCGGAAATCACCAAAGAGCGTCTGCGCCGCGCCGCCGCCCAGATCAAAGCCGATAACCCAATGTTCTCGGGTGATACTGGCTTCCGTGTATTCAAGCTCGACCACTCAAACATCCGAGCCTGGAATCCCAACCCCACTGATCTGGGGACAACCCTGTTCGCCCACCAGGATCATCTGGTGGAGGGGCGCACCGAATCAGACATCCTCTACGAGCTGTTGCTCAAGCTCGGCCTCGACCTGTGCGTGCCCATCGAGCAGCGCACCGTTAACGGCAAGGATGTTCATTCGGTAGGCGGCGGCGTGCTGATGGCCTGCCTTGCCGAGCACATCACTCGCGATGATGTGGAGCCGTTGGCGCAAGGCATTGTTGCCTGGCATGAAGAACTTGTGCCGGCCGGCGACACCACCTGCGTATTCCGCGACAGCGCCTTTGCAGACGACGTGGCAAAGACCAATCTCGCCGCGATCCTGGAGCAGCATGGCATCCAGAACGTGCGCAGTCTGTAAGGAGTTGAGCGATGCAAGCCTTTGTGCCCCATGCCTTGCCACTGACCGATCTGGACTACCGCCTGCTGCTGCCCTTGGTTGGCCAGGCCAATGCGGCATTGGCCCGTTATGACGGCCTGTTGCAGGGCATCCCCAATCCAGCGGTGATGCTTTCCCCCCTCACCACCCAGGAAGCGGTGCTTTCGTCCAAAATCGAGGGCACCCAGGCCACGGTGGATGAGGTGCTGGAGCAGGAAGCCGGCTTGCTCAAGGAAGGTGAGAAATACCAGGACATTCAGGAGATTTCCAATTACCGGCAGGCACTCTTCAGGGCCCGTGAATATCTGGATACCTACCCCATCCGTTTGGGCTTTGTGCGGGAACTGCACCGCATTCTGATGAGCAGTGTACGCGGTCAGGACAAGAACCCAGGTGAATTCCGACGTGATCAAAACTGGATTGGCCGTCAGGGATGCACCATTGAGCAGGCGACGTTCGTGCCACCAAACCCTTTGCAGTTGCCGGATTATTTGCAGGCGTGGGAAAGCTATCTGGGCGGCGATGATTTGGATTTTCTGCTGCAAACGGCGGTGGTGCATGCACAATTCGAGTTGTTGCATCCCTTCAAGGATGGCAACGGGCGTATTGGTCGAATATTAATTCCTTTGTTCTTATTTCAGAAACGGGCCTTATCGCAGCCGATGTTCTACCTGTCGGAGTACCTGGAGAATCACCGCGACGAATATTACCAGCGGCTCAAGGGGATTTCCGCCGACGGCGACTGGGACGGTTGGATTGCCTTCTTCCTGCGCGCCACCATTGAGCAGGCAGGGCAGAATACTCGGCGAGTAGAAGCCATCAAGGCACTCTACGACGAGATGAAGCTGGCGATTCAGGAAACCACTCACTCCCAGTATTCCGTGCACCTGCTGGATGCCATATTCAGCAAGCCGATCTTTCGCACCTCGGACCTGGCGCAAAAGCTGTCCGCCGACTATGGCATCCATGAGAAGACGGCTCCGGCACTGCTGCGGCAGTTGAGGGATGCAGGCATCCTGCGGGAGTTGCAGTCGGGCAGCGGGCGCCGTGCGGCGACGCTGTGCTTTCCCAAGCTGATCAATCTGGCGGAAGGCCACGAGGTGCTATGAACCCTTTGAGTAGCGGCCGGACCCCACAAAGGCATTTGTGGAGTCTGTCTTTTCTTTTGCGCTCCCCTAGTGCGGTAGCGGCGTATGGCGACTCCACAAACTACAAGGTCAGCACATGAAGTTACATTTTGAACCCAACCTCGACTATCAGATGCAGGCCATCGAGGCCGTTTGTGACCTGTTCCGTGGCCAGGAGGTGTGCCGCACCGAGTTCACGGTGACGATGAAAGCGCCGCCTGCCGTGGCCAACGACCTGTTTCCCGGTACTCAACCGGAGCAAATGACGCTGGGCATGGCCGAGTCCGACCTGGGTGTCGGCAACCGCCTTACTCTATTGGACGACGAGTTGCATCAGAATTTGGCCGACATCCAGTTGCGCGGTGGATTGCCACCGTCCGGTGCACTGGTCTCGGGCGACTTCACCGTTGAGATGGAGACGGGCACGGGTAAGACCTATGTCTACCTACGTACGATTTTTGAGCTGAATAAGCGCTATGGATTCAGCAAGTTCGTCATCGTCGTGCCGTCGGTAGCAATCAAGGAAGGCGTCTATAAGACCCTACAGATCACCGAGGACCACTTTAAGGGGCTCTATGCCGGCGTGCCCTTCGACTATTTCCTTTACGACTCCAGCAAGCTCGGCCAGGTGCGCAACTTCGCCACTAGCTCGAACATCCAGATTATGGTGGTTACGGTCGGGGCGATCAACAAGAAGGATGTGAACAATCTCTATAAGGATAGCGAAAAGACCGGCGGCGAAAAGCCCATCGACCTGATCAAGGCGACCTGGCCCGTGGTGATTGTTGATGAGCCGCAGAGCGTGGATGGCGGCCTGACAGGTGCGGGCAAGACCGCGCTCGACGCGATGAACCCGTTATGCACGCTGCGCTATTCCGCCACGCACGTGGACAAACACCATATGGTGTTTCGCCTGGATGCCGTCGATGCCTACGAACGCAAGCTGGTGAAGCAGATCGAGGTGGCTTCGGCCACCGTGGAGGATGCGCACAACAAGCCGTTTGTTCGGCTGGTGTCGGTGGCTAGCCGGCGTGGCACGATCAGCGCCAAGGTCGAGCTGGATGTCGCCACGGCCAGCGGGGTGAAGCGGCAGGAGGTCACCGTGAGCGACGGGGATGACCTGGAGCAGTCCGCTAAGAGAGCCATCTACGCCGACTTCCGCGTTGGCGAGATCAACACCGCCAAAGGCGAGGAGTTTCTGGAGCTGCGCTATCCCGGTGGTGAAGCCTACTTGGCTCTGGGTCAGGCGCATGGTGACGTCGATGCATTGGCCGTCCAGAGGGAAATGATCCGTCGCACCATCAAGGAACACCTGGACAAGGAAAAGCGCCTGCGACCACTGGGCATCAAGGTGCTGTCGCTCTTTTTCATCGATGCGGTGGACAAGTACCGCCGGTACGACACCGAGGGCAATCCGGTGAAGGGCGACTACGCCCGCATCTTTGAAGAAGAATATCGGCGTGCGGGCAAGCTGCCTGCGTACCAGAGCTTGTTCTCCGAAATCGACTTGGCGAGTGCTGCCGAGGAAGCGCACAACGGCTACTTCTCCATCGACAAGAAAGGCGCCTGGACAGACACCAGCGAAAACAATGCGAGCAGTCGCGAGAACGCCGAGCGCGCCTACAACCTGATCATGAAGGAGAAGGAGAAGCTGCTGGGTTTCGAGACCCCGCTCAAGTTCATCTTTTCCCATTCGGCATTGAAGGAAGGCTGGGACAATCCCAACGTATTCCAGATATGCACACTGCGCGATATCCAGACCGAACGTGAACGTCGCCAGACCATCGGCCGCGGGCTGCGTTTGTGCGTGAATCAGCACGGTGAGCGGGTGCGTGGCTTCGAGGTCAACACGCTGACCGTGATTGCCACCGAGAACTACGAGCAGTTCGCCGAGAACCTGCAAAAGGAAATCGAGGCCGACACAGGCATCCGCTTCGGCATCGTCGAGCAGCATCAATTTGCGGCGATTACGGTGACCGCTCCCGACGGCCAGGCCGTGCCGCTGGGTGTCGATCAATCGAAGGCACTGTGGGGGCACCTCAAAGCCGCGGGCCACATCGACGCCAAGGGCAAGGTGCAGGATTCACTGAAGACGGCGCTGAAGGATGGAACGCTTACGCTACCAGCGGAGTTCGAGGCGCAACGGGTTCAGATCGCCGAAGTGCTGCGCAAGGTATCGGGCCGCCTGGAGATCAAGAACGCCGACGAGCGCAAGCCAGTGCCGGTACGCAAGGCAATCTATCTCAGCGCCGAGTTCAAAGCCCTGTGGGATCGGATCAAACACCAGACGACATACCGCGTGCAGTTCGATAACTCGAAGCTCGTTACGGACTGCATCGCGGGCTTGCAGAAGGCGCCAGCCATCGCCAAGGCGCGTCTGCAATGGCGCAAGGCCGACATCGCCATAGGCAAGGCGGGCGTGGAAACCACGGAAAAAACCGGTGCCGCAACGATCGTCCTGGACGAGTCGGACATCGAGCTTCCGGACTTGGTTACTGACTTGCAGGACCGAACCCAGCTCACGCGCCGCACCATTACCAGCATCCTCATCGACAGCGGGCGATTGGACGACTTCAAGCGTAATCCGCAGCAATTTATTGAGCTCGCTGCCGAGACGATCAACCGTTGCAAGCGATTGGCGCTGGTGGATGGTATCAAGTACCAGAAGTTGGGCAACGACCACTTCTATGCCCAGGAATTGTTTGGTGAGGAAGAGCTTACGGGCTACCTCAAGAACATGCGGATGAACACGACAAAATCCATCTACGAGCACGTGGTGTACGACTCTAGCACAGAGCGGGACTTTGCCGATGCCTTGGAGAAGAATGACACCATCAAGCTCTACGCGAAACTGCCCGGCTGGTTCAAGGTGCCCACGCCGCTGGGCAGCTACAACCCTGACTGGGCGGTGCTAGTGGAGCAGGATGGCGCGCAGCGCCTGTATTTCGTGGTGGAAACCAAGAGCAGCCTGTTCACGGACGATTGGCGTGACAAGGAAAGCGCCAAGATCGAATGTGGGAAGGCGCACTTCCAGGCGCTGGCTGTTGGTGAAAACCCGGCGCGGTACGTGGTTGCGCGTTCCCTTGCAGATGTTATGAAACACGTACAGAGTGAGGCACCATGAATCATGGTTAACACAAAACCAACTGAGGGAGCGCGGGGATCGCTGTTCTAGCACGACCAGCCTCGATATGCTTGACGATTGCGCCGCAATGGGGTGGCAAAAATTGAAATCGGCCTCGTAGCGTAACAACGCGCAGGTCACCGAGCTCACCAACTCTGACAATTCAGAGATCACGGGCTCCTGCGTCTTGCAGTTACAGGCGCATACTTTTCGTGATAAGCAGCGATATAATCAGGATCCTGACACAGGCAGCGGCCATCCTTGTCTTTGCGCCGATGCACAGAATGGATTTCGGGCAACGCCCTGTGCAGGTCGTAGCGAGTGACCGCGGGGAACGTCGCATCCCGGGCTCCAGAGGCGTCCAGCACAAGTTCAGCAGCCAGCAGGATTCCCGCCATGGCTGACTGGAAGGCCATGGGCACCTCTGCGCGTGTCTCCCGGCCATCCACATCGATTCCAATTATTTGCCCGCCGCAGACTCCTTGTTGGTAGAGATCACGAAGGGGGTGGTTTTCAAACGGCAAGAGCTTTTCAAACGAGATGCCCTTCTTGGCGGCGATGCGCTCAAGGAACGCGCGCTCACACGGCTCGCCCCGGTCCAGGCGTCGCCGAATCTCCATGATCTCCGGGTGCTGTGCTGTCGTCTGGAATCCCAGGGCCGAAGCGACCAACACGTCCTCGCTCGGGACCACGCCCGCGGGAAGGTACAAGCAGGCGAGACATGCGCTATTGTTTGAGAAATGGTGCCGGGAGACTCCAATCCCCGAATTGAGTGTATAGGCATTAGCGACCCACTTCGGGAGAGATGCCTGAACGCCAATGCGTGCTTCCGCTGAGTCCAGGGCTACGAGAACCCGCTCAAAACGCCAGTCCGATGGATAGGAAAACTCGTCCCATGTCATAGTATGGGGTGATACCGTGATCCCATTTGCCCCGCTCAACCACTTCGCCGCGAGCGCAGTCTTGAACTTCTCGACATCATCCATGATGGCCATGACGTAGCGCTGCATGTTACTCAACTCGAGCCGCTGAGGATCGATGATGTTCAGCACCCCTCTGGCGCCCGAGCGCCCTAACGCCCATAGTGTGCCGCTGCCGATAGCGCCCGCGCCGGCCAGAAATACCCGCCCCACGTCAGGGGCTTTATAGGCAGGACTTTTCTTACTGGTGACTCGGTCAAGAGTCAGGAGCGAGAACGCCACGTCTCCGTCGAGGCTCGCGTTGACTAACTGCTTCGCAAATACGATCCGGAACAGGTTCGCCACACCCAGGCAGGCCGCGGCGCCGGCGGCGAAGGGGTTTTTCGTAACGCCGCAGCCCACCGGCGTCTTCATGGACAGCTTAACGACCCAATTTGAAGAACCTATGTATATGATGCGGGCACCCTTACGCTTAAGGGTCGTGCGGCTCGTGCCGATCACGAGGCAGTGCGTCACTCCATCGAGAGTATCAGTAGTGCTGATGGCCGGGTTTATGCCCAGGGCGAGCTGACGAAGCATCTCTGCCTCAGGCTTCGCGCCAGAGTCGGCCGGGATGATCGCGAGTTTGGGATAGAACCGGGCAAGCAGGCGCACAGCAAGGTCCGCGGTCGCCGCACCCTCCAAGCTTTTCGCGGCGCCGCTATCGATCATCAGGCCAATGCGATGGCGGTTCAGAAGCCTAATGAACCCGTCGTAGTCGAAGTCCTGGAGAACCTGGCTCGCCGCCATGGCTGCGCGCTGGAAGTAGTCTGCAACTGCCATTAGCCCTCCACAATCTCAATAAGTTTCGCCACGTCCCGCGGATGCATTTCGGTCCAGATGCCCTGTTCACTAAGGCGGTAGGTCGCGTACTCGACCAGGTCGAAAGGGCGGACAGCGAAGTCCGGGACGACCAGGGAAAGGCCCCCCATGATGGTAACGATCGCGAATTCGTCATCCGTGTCGGAGTGATATGCCTCCGTGGGGTGGCTGTGAATTTGGGCAATCAGCTGACGATTGGCCTTATAGAGCTCCATGCCTATCCGGCGCAACTCGGGACCATCGATTACAGCGCATACGCCTTCGTCGCTGCGCACACCGGTTTGCCCAGGGATAAGAAGGTGCGTTACCACGAACGTGGTGCCCTCTGCATAGCCTGCCCAGAGCGCAATACCCTCGCTGTATCGTTCTCCCACGAGCCGCAAGAAGCGATGGCCATCGAGGGCAATCTTGCGTGGGAGTATGACTTTGTCGATGCCCAAGAAACCCTTCATGTCAGGCCTCCATCCGGCGGAGGCTCGGTTGGCTGTTCCGGCGTTTGCTGCACAGGCTGTGGTGCCATGGGAACTGGCCATTCGAATTCCGGCTGCACGACATAGCCTGTCTGGGATACCCGAAGCGTGTTAGCGATCATGTAAAACCGCGTCTTTTTGGCACAAAGACGCGGATTCCCGGTTACCGCGGGGCATAGCCCTGCTCCGCCAGGGCGTCACGCAATCGTTCGGCAAGGCGCTGCATGGCGGTGGCCTCGTCATCGGATAGGGCGAGTCTCCGGTAGTGATCCCAGGTGGCGCGCTTGAGGAACTGGGCGAAGGCATAGGCCTGGTCGGGCCAGGCCCGCTCAATGCGCAGACAGAGAGGGTCCGGGGACGGTTCGATGTCTTTTGGGATGGGATCGGATTCTGTGGTCATGACGGTTTCTTCTTCTTCCGAAGCGCCATTCGCTTCTCGCTGCGTTCCCGCGCCTCGCGGGCCCGGTATGACTCGCCATCGATGGCGAGGATCTCGGCATGGTGGATGATGCGGTCGATCAGCGAGACCACGCAGGCGGCGTTCGGGAAGACCTCGGGCCACTCGGAGAAGGGTCTGTTGGTGGTGAGCAGCAGGCTCTTGGCCTCATAACGGCGGCTCACGACCTCAAAGAGCAGATCGGCGTGGCGGTCGCCATAGGAGAGATAGCCGATCTCGTCGATACAGACCAAGTCAGGTTGCGTATAGGCACGCAGGCGCCGGCGCAACGCCGAATCGCTGTCGAGGGCGGCAAGCTCCCCCAGCATCGCGCCCGCGGTCGTAAAAAGCACGGTGTGGCCGGCCAGGAGGGCCTGATGGGCGATGTTGCGCGCAAGCGTCGTCTTGCCCACGCCATTGGGGCCGATCAGAACGACGTTATGCGCGTGACGAACGAAGTCCAGACCCATCAAGTCGGCGATGGCGCCCTGGTCGCACTGGGTGGGCCATGTCCAGTCGAAGTCGCACAAGGGCTTGAAGCGCCCGATCTTCGCCGTCTTCAGCCGCCGCTCAAGGCTGCGCCGGGCGCGCTCGGCCTCCTCCCAGCCGATCAAGTCGGCCACCCAGGACGATCCGCCGATCTCGGACCAATGGCTCAAGAGGCCATACAGGGACAGGGCCTTGGCGCGGGCCTCAAGGTCTGCCGGCGCTCTTTGATCAGACGTCGTCATCGGTGTCCTCCGGCAGGAACGGGCGCTGCAGTTCATCGTAGGGCGCAAGCTTCGGGGTGCGCACCACGACATCGCGCGCCTTGATATGCACCGGCAATGGGTTGAGCGGCGCGGGTTTGTGTTGACGGATGCGGCTGCGTTCCAGTACGCGCTGCACGGCCTGGGGGTGCGGCACGCCTTGCGCCAGGGTCTCCTTTACGGCCGCCTCGAGCGCGGCGGCGCCATAGCGCTCGAGGAGATCCTGAAGGGCCGTGACGATACGCGCCAGGGGTTCCCCGCGGGCGGCCGCGGCGGCGAGAAAGGCTTCGCTTGCCGGCACGGCATGCACGAGCCGATCGGCGCCACTTCCCCCGCGCGCGGCGGCCTTCGCCGATCGCAGGGCCTCGATATGCGATGGATCCTCGATCTGCGCGCGCTTATCATAGCTGCGGGCATGGGTGGCAAGGACCGCACCACCCGAGACGATGCGCACCGTATCGGGATCGGCGAGCACCGAGAGCGTCCGTCCGACCTCCGTGTGCGGCACTGTATAGTCGTTCCCATCGAACCGGGCATAAGGGGTCTTGCCAATGCGCACCGCGACCTGCTCGATGATGGGATAGGGGTTGTCGGGCAGCGCAAGCAAAAGCGGCTGCTCATCGGCGAAGACCGCGCGGACGGTGCGCGCGCGGTCCCCAGGGTTTGGCCGATCGGCGGCCACACCCTGGCACCAATCGGCGGCCTGGCGATTCAAGTCCGCAAGATCAGCGAATGCGCGTCCGGCGAAGAAGGCGTCGCGGATATAGCGGATGGCGCGCTCCACGCGCCCCTTCTCGTTGCCGCGGGCGACGGCCACCGGGCGCGGCTCGAAGCGGTAGTGGCCGGCGAACGCAAGGAGCGTGGGATTGAAGCGCACGGCCTCGCCGCGCCGCTCCAATACGGCGCTTTTCAGGTTGTCATACAGAATGACCCGGGGACAGCCGCCAAAGGCCGTGAAGGCCCCGACATGGCCGCGCAGGAAGTTCTCCATGCGCGCATCCAGGAAGAAGCGCAGATGGATCTGGCGCGAGTAGGACAAGACCATCACGAAGGCCATGAGCGGACGCCTCGCAGCACCGATCGTCATATGTCCAAACGATCCCCAGTCACATTGCCCCTGCTCGCCGGGCAAGGTGGCAAGCCGCAGATAGGCCTCGGTGGAGCGCCTGGGGCGGTGGGGGCGGATCATGCGGCGGAAGTGGCTCTCGCTTCCCTGGTAGCCGCGCGAGCGGACCATGTGGTAGAGGCGCGCGGCCGTCAATCCCGGGAAGCTTTGCAGGGTCTTTGTCAGAAACGGCAGATAGGGGTCGATCAGATGCGCGCGGGCCAAGGACATGCAGGCGGCGCCCGCGTCCTCCGTGAGCACACGCCGCACCACCGAATGGTGGATGTGCAATTGGCGGGCGATGGTGCCGACCTTCCAGTGCTCGGCATGGTAATAGCGCAGGATCAAGGCGCGCGTTTCGGCGGATATCATGGCATATGGCTCTCTTGGTGCAAGGAAGGGCCGTCAGGACGGCGTGCTGCGACGGTTCTTCAGAAACGTGCGCCGCACAAGTCCGGTACACGGACATCCACAGCGGACACAGCGGCCCCAGACGGGGATCTGAACGGGTCCAGGCGTCTGGGATCGGACGGAAACGGTCGCATCGCGCGCCAGTACAGCACGCCCGGAAGCCCGGACTGAACCCTGATGCGTCACGTTTTTTTGCGACGCCCGATAACGGCGGGCGCGCAAGGCATGGCGAAAGCGCCCCGGCCGGCTCGCCTGGTAGCGCCGGCCGGCCGCTTGCAGGGACGCGTATCGGGCGCTCCTTGCGCACGCACGCGTGCAGTACCGTTGACCCCGGTCACAGCGGCGGCATATGAGGACCTGCGCACGGCAGCGCGCGCACAGGAAAAATCGGGCGGTCGGCTCCAGCGGGCACTCCCGGACGCAAGAGTGTGGCTAGACACCGTGCACCCCGAATGGCACACTGATCCCGCTCTTATACGGGAAATGGCGCAGTTCCGTTCTCACCGCCAAGTTCGAATCGGGACTGCGCCGGCTCTCTTGCAAGTCGTCCTTGTACCCCCTCCCTTGCGTGTTGTCATCCCAAGCGCCACCCCGGAAAGGATCCCGAACTCCAGGGCTAATCGCTGTTGCTCCGAGTGCGCCGACTCTCTTTTTAGGATTCTTCTATCGAAGGAAACGGCAGGAAGGAAAGAAAGGTATGGCCTTACGGCCCTGCGTATGAACCGCCCCTGCCGAGCGGAGAATCTCTCATAACCGCAAACCCACTCGCCCTTGGCGGAGACAGAATTCCGCGCCCATCATCCAAAAAGACGCGGATCTTGGTGATCGTCCACACCGAAGCGCCAGGTTTTGGCCGGTAATGTTGCTTGCGCCGTATTTCCACAGTGTGTGAAGGATGTTATGCAAAGACCCCTCGCCAAGGTTCTTGTGCAGCCACCAGGAGTCGCCCGTGTGGGCCGGGTGTTCGTGGTAGCTCCTGACGCCCGGCATGCAGAGGAATGGTTTTGGATCGTCGTTGTCGTATCCCTGGAGGATCGAGTCAGGCACCAGTTGGTTGCCTACAATCCGAAAGCGGGCAATGCGAGGCGGCGTCTGAGATTGACAATTGGGGATCTCTTGCGGCAGAACCTCGGACAGCTTCAAGGCTTTCCGTGTACAGGGATGTACAAGCGTTACAGCCAGTGGGCGCGCGTCGTAGTCCGTAAAGTTGACCAATGCAGCAAAGGGTACGAACACCTGCTGCGATTTCGGCGTAGCGAAAGCGACAAGGACATCGGGATACTCTACCGAGAGCATCCAGATGCCTTTCTTGGCGTACTGTTCCTTCTGGTCCTGGAACAGCGCTATTTCGTGCGTGAACTTCGCGCGCGAGACCTGCGGGTCCGTCGCCATGGAAATCTAGCCCGTGACGCCCGTACGCAGGTTCAGGTTGACTGTATCTCCATCCTTTAGTCCGGCGTCTCCCACCTTGGAGTCGAAGGTCAATACGACACCGCTTTCGCTGGTCATCTCCCAGCGGTTCAGGTCCTTCACCGCTTGATGGGTCTCGTTGATCGCTTTCTCGGCTACCGACCGCAGCGTCGCATTGAGGTTGGTTTCCACCTTCGTCGGCGTACCCCCCACCACCACCGTCAACACAATCTTCTTGTCATTGCTCATCGAAATCTCCTGTAGGTCTTAGCGGTAGCGATCGCGGATTAGTTTCCGGCAGCCGAGCATGCTCATGCGGATATACTTCCATCCGGAAAGATGGAGCGTGCTTGCCCCTTCTTTGAGAAGCCTAGCTTGCGCGACACGGGATACTCACGGACATCGACGATGGTGTCGATCCCGTGTTCCGCGAGCAGTGACAGAAACCTGCCAATGCTCAGCCATTCATAGCCGATAGTGAAAACGATCATTACCATGTCCTCGCACGAGGTGATGTTACGCGAGAATGGCGTACCTGGCGATGGGCGGCTTTGTATCGCGGCCCCTAGTGTTGCGCGTTATCCACAGATTCCGGGGATAGGTCTGGGGATAAGCTCCGCCGCCCCTGGGAGAACGCCGGAACGGCGCGCTGCCCGAAATGAAGGCACCCCCTGGGCAATTTTTGTCAGGAGTCGCAAATGACATGACAGGGGATGCTTTCCAGGACACCCGTCGCCACCAGCCGCAGAAATGTCCGGATGTCGTAGGTGAGGACACCCTCAGGATCGCCTGGGGCCGAGTCGAGAAACCGCAGGTGGATAGGACACCCCACCCCCTCATGGGGTGCCCTGACAAAGACATCGCCCGTGCGCGTATCACGATACAGCTCGAGCGACAGACCAAGATCGTCATTCATTGCGCACCCCTCCCCGCATGCCAGGCCATGGTCGCCCCAGGGTAGCGCCTCCCGGCCTACGGCGCAGCCCGCTATTCGGAGGGGTAGGTGAGATCTCGGAGAGGCCCAGTTAATGGCCACCCTCAGTGGCGGGGATATAAGGGCTCTTGTATGTTCCACGTGGAACATACAAGAGGCCTCGGAAAGGCCTGCCTACCCCGGGGGGCCGTTCCGATCACAAGCGGCGCGCGGCACCACACGCATCCGCGGGCTCTCGCAGCCCGGCCCGAGCCCCGCCATGGAACGTCCGGCCGTGGCGTGGCGGGCTCCGATCCTGCCGCCCCGGACAGGCCTCCAGCCGGCCGCAACCACGTACACGCGAAGGCCCCCGCCTCCCGCAATCTGGCGGCCGACGGCTTTCCCGCCAGACATCGCGACGCTCGGGGTGTTTCGGGCCGAAACAGACTCCGGGGGTCGTTGGAGGTGATGGTTCGTGCGATCAGCGGATCACGCGGCGTAAAGCGCGGACTCAAGAAGGCTTTACGTGACTCACCCACTCGTCCCGGATATCCGGCCCCTCCCCGGTTTGGGTGGCGACGGGCTTGTGGATGGCCGATCCTCGGGCCGGGACGGCACGCGCCAAAATGGCCTGGGCGTCCGGTATCAAGCCGGCCTTCTGAAGGCCCAGAAGAAACGCGGATGTGGAGAGCACCAGGACCTGATCCGGCAGACGAATCAGGAAGGAGGTCTTGCGAATGTCGCTGTCCTCGAACAGCAGGAGGGCCCCCGCGTGTCCCTGCGCGAGCTCGCGGGACAAGATCTCCGCGGCGGCCTGCTCTCCCCGATTGCGGATACGCGCCGAGGGGTCCATCCGGCTCAGTAACACGAACTCCTCGAAGGTCTCCGTGCTGTCGACACGCACCTCTTTGCCCGTATGCCGGCGAATCCAGTCGAGCAATGCCTTGGCCCCGGGCTTATCGGCATGGCGCGTCACCTCGAATCGCACCATGTCGGGAATGATGACGGGTAGCCGCGGCAGGAGCAGGGTGTCCAGGGACTCCGCGACCGCCAGCGTCACAAGCGGCCCCGCATCCGTCACGATCAGGGAAAGATTCATCGCCGCCGCGCCTTTGCCAGGATCGCCTGAAATCGCTGCTGCTGGTCCGCCGTCAGAGGATTGACCTGGGGTGGGGTGAGCCCCAGGCCCACCAAGGCCTCGAGGATATCCCCATACCAAGGATCGCCGAGGGCATCCCGGAGATCGGACCACGCCAGACGACCTTGTGCATAGGCGGTCAACAAGGCGGTTTTCCGCTCGGCTGGTACGACCGAACTGGGTGGCGTGATGGCCGCAATCGACAAGGCCGGTTTGCCATTTTTGGTGACGACCACGGTCCCTGTGGACAAAACCTCGGTGAGGATATCGCCAAACCGGTTCTTGGCCTCTGTTGCGGACACGATTTTCATAAAGGCTATTTTAGCTAAAGTGGCTTTCGCGGGCAAATACGAGCCTCTCCGGGGCGGCCGGGGACCCCGGACCGTGCCCTACTCTTCCCCATCCGTTTCGGGCTCTTCCGTCATTAAGACAAGGCGCGTGATCCAGCGGATCCGCTCCGCCCGCCGCTCACCGATCTGGAGATACAAAGGCTTAGTTGCGATCGCAAGCGTCAGCATTTGGCTAAAGAATGTATTGGGGACCCACACCACTCCCTTCCGGCGCGCTATACCACGCACCTTCTCAAGCGAACCGATGCCGGGTGGCGGGGTGTAGTCAGGAACCGATGGCCCCGGACGGTGCGGTAGCGAAGCCGGCCTTGCTCATCTCGCGCATGACAACGCGCAAGTGTCACGTCGAAATCAAGGGCTGCGCGTTCGCGCCCGTATACGACGATGCGGTATCTCTCCCCCGCACGGGCCTTCGGATGGGTCACATCCCCCTCGAGCTCGAGCGTTGCGTCGAAGCGGTAGATGCGCGTGTCATCGCGACGCCGGTACAGATCATCTATCTCCCAAGCAAGCCCCGTGTCGATACAGCTCGCATACCGATCGACTTTTACGGTCAGAACGACCGTCGGACTCCTTGTGGCACGTCGGGGCGTCGCCATATCCTCCTCTCGCGCGAGTTGAGAGCGCCTTTTCGCCAGGCGGCATCGAGACTGGTACCGGGAGAGTCGGTCGATTCGGATCCCGCCCAATTCGGCTGATCAGGACCCTCCTCGAGGCCCTCGTCCCGCGTGGTCATGAAGGCCTCAGGGGTCGATCCGGCGGTCCCGGCGTGCCTTCAAAGATACCGTGAGCGCCTCGCCCGCGCGAATGACGGGCACAGGATCACCGGGGGCCGGGGCCGGGGCCACGGTGAGAGCTCAGGCATGGGCATGCAGCGAAATACCCAGGGCGT
>JAKASJ010000009.1 GCA_021819085.1 Pseudomonadota bacterium
TGACCGGCGAAGAGATGGCTCGCCAACTCGGCATCTGCGTATCACAGGTCCATATCCTCGGTCGCGACGGCGTGCTACCGCGACAGTATTACGGCAACGAGCAACGCTGTCTCTACCAACCGCTCAATGGCGCGGTCCTTGTCACCGGTCGCGGCGGACGCTATCGTTCGAGGCGCCCAACTTTAATCCCTGCTCCATCCTCAACACAGGAGGCAATATGAAGCATTCGCCTTGAACATGGTCGAGCGTTTCTTCCGTGATATCACCACCGCGCGGCTTTGTCGGGGCGTGTTCACCAGCGTACCGAATCTGGTTGCCGCCATCGATGACTACGTCGCTCATCACAACACCAAACCCAAACCTTTCATCTGGACCAAGAGTGCTCGCGATATTCTGGAAAAGGTCATCCGCGCTAACAGCCGCTTAAGTTCCAAACAGAATGCAACACTAGTTATTGCGCGAGAATAATCTTCATATATGGCGCAATACAACTATTGCGCCATATTATGTGGCGCGTAATGGAATTGGAACGCGTAGGACTGGAAGGTTGAAGTGGTGGGTGCGCCTTGGGTCCCATCTCCAGTTATGCTGGCGGCACTCCCACCGCCACACGACAAAGCGCTGGAATCCACAAGCGTGGTCCAATAGTAATAGTCGATGTGGTATATCCCGGACAGACCCCGATACCAAGAGATCATCGGATCACATTCCTGCTGCCCCTTTGCTCTGCCGCGCGAGACGCAAAGGTTCCGCAACGAAGCGGCGCACTTCCGCAATGACCTCGTCCAGCGCCGGCGCGTCAAGCCGGTTCTTGCTGAGAAAGGCCTTCCACTGGGCTCGCTTCGCTGCATCCTGCGCAAACTCATCACTCAGTCCAAGCGGCATACCCTCAGGCAGCGTCGTTCGGCGGCGCGCAAACGTCGCCGCGATCGCCTTTCCCAACAACTGCACATCCAGCACCCCTTCGCGTGCCAGGGCGCGCAGATCGAAGTAGTCCTTCATCCGGCTGTTGGCCATGCCAAGGCTCACCATTGCCTCCAGCTTTTCGGCCACGACTGCTGCACGAGGATAGACGCGCAAGCGTGGCGGCGGCTGATCCTCCAGCAATGTCGGATAGACCGCCTCCTCCGGTCCCGGCGTGACCGCGTCGCCGTAGCCCACGTCGAACTGCACTGTGCAGCGCGCCTTCCCAAGTCTCCCTATCAACCGCACGCGCAGACCGCCATAGCGGGCATCCTCGCGGATTTCCTTGATGGAGATCGATGCCGGGTCATACTCCATGCCGTCGTCCACGGCAACACCGCAGATTTCGTGTATCGTGGCCGCCAATGCCTCGATGTCCACCGGCCCGAAGCCGAGAAAGTCCGCATCGTGCGTGGGCCGATGCGGCACGTCGAACCACAAATCGAACAGCAATGCGCCTTTCAGCCAGTAGATATCACGCGCCGGTACCAGAGACAGGCGATAGAGAAAGCGCTCAATCGCATAGCGCATCAGGATCAGGTTAAAGTCCTCGCCGCGCGCCTTGGCACGGTTCAAGAGCCGCGCATGAATCGACGCGGCCCGGCCCGTGGTCACGCCACCGCCTCCAGATACGGCCGCATCACGTTGGCCACGCGGTTGATTTTCGCATAGCGCCACAGCTCCTCGGCGCTCGCCTTCTTCGCACGGCGCGCCTCACGCAGCGCCTCCAGTGCTACATCCAGCCCAATCTTGTTGCGGAACTTGAAGCAGTCGGCCACCGTCTTGGCCACGCTGGTGACACGAACCTTCGTCCCATCGACTGGGTGGGTCTCCACGCCGGCCGTCAGCGCGGCATCGGAGAAACGCACCGTGCGCAGCGGCGGGTAATCCAGCCGTGGCGGGTGTTCCTTGTTACCGATGGCGATCCAGACTTCGAACGGTGCCTGGGTGGTCAACTCGTGAAAGCGCAGTGCCGAAAGCAGGCAGAACAGCACGCCGGGTGCACGCTTTGCCACCGTCACCAGTGCGCCATGCTCGCCGCTCTGGTAGCCGGGCATGGCATACAGGCCGCGCCCCACCCGCACCAGCTGGCCGGCGGCCACCATGCGCGAGAGTTGGCTACGGGTGATACCGGCCGCGACCAGTTCCCGTGACCGGGCCGGGCCGGCACGGCGAAGCAGAGTTTGGACGCGGCGTTCAGTAGGGGTCATGCCGGCATTGTTCCATAGTTTCGGTAGTTATGTGCATATACTGAAACTATGGAACGCGTCCCGGCAAACTAAACTGTTAAACAAACCAATGCCTTGCAGCGCCCCACGGTTTGCCAAACCTGCAGAAAACTGCGGAGATCTGCGTTGACCGAGAATTAGCTGGCAAGAATCTGGCAAAATGCGTAACTACCAAAAACGTTGTGCCACGCGCCGCCACGCATGGAAATCGGCGCATCGGGTTCGGCTCGATCCTCTGCTATAATTTGCACATGGATCAGAAACCGCTCATTGAGACCAACCCGTATCTACGCGACCCGGTAAGATTCCGGAAGGCACTGATTAGGAGCGTCGCCAGCTCCACTGCCATCGAGACCGGCGCTCCAGTTGGATCAATCGCCCGCATGCTGGGTGAAGATCAGAAAACCGCGCCGCTCACGAATCAGAAAGGCTCCGCTCGATAACCTCGGCAAATAGTCGCTCCATCGGCTTGTAGTTCTTGTCCAGACCCATCTGCACCGCGGCGAAATACTCTGGCTTCCTTTTCTCTGCAATCAAGCTAAAGTCCAGCAGTGGCAATCCTGCTTGCAGCGCCATCAGAATCGACAGAATACGCGCGACCCGACCGTTTCCTTCGCGAAAAGGATGGATAAGGACGAGCTCCACGTGTGTTTCCGCGAGCGCTCGAACCACGTGCGCGCGATCCTTGAAATTGCACGGTGTGTTCCGCTGCAATACGTCACGCTCGAACTGCGCCATGAGCGGCGGCACCTGCGCCGCCGGGCAAATGGGAAGTCGCCCTTGCTGACGTTCAGCCGCCGATATTCACCGGCCCACTCATAAATCCCGCCAAGCCAGGCCTTGTGTACCGCGCAGATATCAGTTTCCGTAAACCGATGGCGCTCGTCATAGTGACCGACGAGCCCCACTAACGCCCTTTCTAGCGCACGGGTCTCGGTATCGTCCATCACCTTCGAAGATTTGATGCCAAGCCGATTCTTGAGTACCTGTTCATCCGAACCCGGCTCGAACTGGGCTTCCGTCAGACCCGAGACATCGTATCGACCGTCTTTTTTCAATCTGTCACCTGGGCCTGGCGAATTTCTACTTTGTACCATAATCCAAAACAAATTCGCAGTCTTGCCACGTCGCGCGCACCCGCTCGACTGAAGTGACCCACGCTATAAGACGAATTTTCCTGGTCAGTCAGACCTTTCTCTGACAAACCGGTTTCCGCGTTCTGACTGCACGACGATGCAATCTAGCAGCTCCCGGGCATGCCGCCGCCTGGGGGTGTGGTGGTGATCGCAAAGCCGGGAGCACTTTCACCTGCGTGCGGTGCGCGGTAGGTATTGGGCACGATCGTGGCAAGATCGGCCAGCGGCGTTGCGACGCTGTGCACCGGAGTGCCCTCTTCCCGTTGATGTCGCACACCGTTCGAGGACCGGCAGGATCACCATGCGCTTCTCAGCAGCGGAGTTAGAGAGCTTGATCGCTGCGACTGAGAAGGCATGCGGAGCTGACTCCGGCAAAAGTCCCGCACTGGTACTGTTGAAACAACAAGCGGTTAAGGCTGTCGCACTAACTGCTTGCGCGTACTGCGAGAAATGGCGCGCCCGGAGAGATTCGGGCTCCCGACCACCTGGTTCGTAGTTTGTATCTTGAATTTAACGGTTTGTTTTACTGGCACAACGGGAGCTGCCCGTTCCGCCTTGCTGTACCGTTTTGTGCTGATTCGCCGGGTTGAGTCCCCGAAAAGTCCCCGAAGCAATTGGACTGATCGTCACGATTGGAAAAGAATTTTTGCGAGCATGTTTGGACACGATCGCCCCAATTCGCCCGTGACGCTGAATCACTTTGCCCCAGCCACGCCCACTCGCGCGATATATCCCGAGCGCGACTCACCGGCGCGCTTGGCTGCGTCATCGATCACGCGCAGGACGCGCCGCGGCAACGTAATGTTGATCCGCTCAATCTTGTCATCAATCTCGCTCAGATCTGCCTCAACGAGCGCCCAAGTCCATCCTTTCCACTGACGCTTCTTCACGTGCTCTTCAAGCGGATGCGGCGCCGGTATCGCTTCCTTTTCGTCCAATAATCCCTCTAGATGCAGAAGAATCGCCTCTTTGGCATTAACCAGTGCATCATCCAGCGTATCGCCGGCCGAGAAGCATCCCGGAAGATCTGGAACCACGACACCATAGGCATGTCTCTTGTCGCCTTTCTCGATCGCCACTGCGTAACGCATAATTATCTCCTACCTCAGCCCTGCCTGCGCACGTATTGCCTTTACCAGACCGATCCCCAGATCCTTTTTTTCGCGGTATCGTTACTGTTCCGGGTTTCTGGGGGTGCTTGAACTGATGGCGACTACCGCGGACGCGGACGCGTTGCCAACCATACTTTTCCAATTCCCGGATGAGTTCCGGGCTATTCAAAGTGTGTATCATACACACGCATAGCCTCAGGGAGCCAAAAGTTCCTGACAAGCTCGGTGGCCGGGAGTCATCGGAGATGATGCGCCAGTACGCACATCTCTTGGCCTAACATCTGGCCAGGCACGTGGAGATGATTGTCCTACCGCACACCGTCAGCGTACCGGTGGTGCCACTGAGACAAGGCGTGTGACACAGATCCGGCACAACCGCCTGGTTTTTGCGTCACGGAAGACACGTAACTGCTTGAAAAATCTGGCGCGCCCGCAAGAGACGCTGTGCACCCCTGCTCCGGATGTGATGGGGTCAACCGGGGACGGGTGCAGGACGGGCCGACGAGGCTCATCGCCACATACCGCACACGCCTTTTGCATCGGCGGTAGACACGACCCGCGGACGTAGCTACAATGTAGCTTAATCTTTACCGCAGGAGCCTGACCATGGCTACTGATAGTGTTGTTCGCGCCCGGATTGATGCCGCCACCAAAGACCAAGCCACGGAGGCACTGGCGGCGATGGGTCTGTCGGTCTCGGACGCGATTCGCCTGCTGCTGACGCGCGTGGCGGCCGACAAGGCGCTCCCGTTTTCCGTGAAAGTACCGAATGCCCGGACCCGTAAGGCGATCCAAGAGTTGAAACAGGGCAAGGGGAAACGATCCAAGTCTGCGCATGCACTCCTGAAGGATCTGGGTCTCTAAGGTGCGGACAGCCGTCTACTCCGGGGCATTCCGGCGGGACGTCAAACGCGCCCAGAAACGGGGCAAGGAGATGATGAAGCTGCGCGAACTCCTCAGGCTGCTGCTGGCCGGTGCTCCACTCCCGGACCGCTACTAAGGACCATCCGCTTAAGGGGGATTGGCACGGATACCGGGACGCCCACATTGAGCCTGATTGGCTGCTCATCTACCGCATCGTAGGTAACGAAGTCCGCTTGGCTCGAACCGGCACGCATGCCGATTTGTTCGATCAGTAAGAAAACATCTCCTTCTGGGCTTCCTGTCTAACGCCTCGACTTGCCTCGGGAGGCCCTACCCTTGCCGCGCGATTTGGCCGGCGTTCGATCCGCGACCGCCGCCAGACCGCTCAACACTACTGGGCACAGATCAGGAGTTTCAATCCGCGTCCGCTCAATCGAGCGGGCGATACAAAGAGCCACAAGATCCCTGATGGGGATCAGACTCGAACCATCACGAAACTTGGCCACCAGAGATGGAATCACCATCAAGAAAGGTAGTCATGCTCATCCGTAATCATAACTGCTGAAAAAAATGTAGTCTTATCAAGGGACCCGCTCGCTACCACGGACGCCTTGCGATCGCTTCTGTTTCTGTTGATTCATACCTTCACCACACTCACCCGACTGCCCGGCCCGGGTGGGATCCGGTTGGTTGTGGCCGAGAACCTGTGTATGTCGAATTCACAATCATGCCGGTGGGGCATGATTGTGAATTCGACATACACAACTCAGCAGCGCCGCAAACGATCACGCCGCCCGGCGGCTGCCGCGAGCCGAGCGAATACGGCCTTGGGCGGTCGTGGCGTGAAGCTTAAGCCCCAGCGCCCGCACAACCTTGAGCACCGTCCCAAGTTCCGGGTTACCCTTGGATGAGAGGGCCTTGTACAGGCTCTCGCGCCCCATCCCGGTTTTGCGGGCGATAGCGCTCATACCTTTGGCGCGGGCGATGTCGCCCAAGGCCGCCGCAACGAGCGCCGGGTCGCCATCTTCGAGCACGGCCTCCAGGTACGCGGCCATGTCGGCCTCGGTCTCCAGATGTTCAGTCACGTCCCAAGAACGGGTTTTGGTCTTCGCCATGACAACCTCCTACAATTCGCGCGCCAACGCTTGGGCGAGCTTGATGTCCCGGTTCTGCGTGCGTTTGTCGCCGCCGGCGAGCAGGACCACGAGGGCCTGGCCGCGTTGCACGAAGTACACCCGATAGCCGGGGCCGTAATCGATCCGCAGTTCCGACACACCTTCTCTCACCGACTTCACATCACCGGGGTTGCCCAAGGACAACCGGCGGAGGCGCGCGTCGATGCGAGCCCGCGCCTGTCGATCGCGCAGGGCTGTGAACCATCGCGCATACTCATCGGTCTGGCGGATTTCGATCACGGTTTTTAAAACTGTATCTCATACGATACAGTCAGTCAAGCGGCCTATGTTGTTAAGGACATCGACACAGATGGTTGCGGTCCACGGCTACTTCTTCATAAACTGCGGCTGCGCGCGACGGTGTCTGTGTGCGCAGCGGGGCTCTCCAGTCGATGCCTTCGAGCAGCATCGAGAGCTGCGCGGCGCTCAAGGATACGGTCCCGCTCTCGGCGCGCGGCCACACGAAGCGGCCCCGCTCCAGGCGCTTGGCGAACAGGCACAGGCCATCGCCGTCCCACCAGAGGATCTTCACCCGGTCACCGCGCCGGCCCCGGAAGACGAAAAGCTGTCCCGAGAAGGGCTCCGATTTCAAACCCATTGATGCATACCAGTATCGCGACAAACGCGGCAAGATATCGCCCACCGGAGCCAACCGCGAGCTTGAAGTCTTGTCCCACGCTTTTACCAAGGCGATTGAGTGGGGTTACCGCGAAGCTCACCCAATGATTGAGGGCAAGTTCCGCAAACTCCTGACGCCACCGCGAACTCGCTATGTGGAAGACTGGGAGATTGTCGAGGCGTTATCGCTCACCCCACAGCGCAGGCACGGCAGCCTCCATGCGATACGGGCCTACATCAAGATCAAGATTCTCACGGGCCTGCGGCGTGGTGATTTGTTACGGCTGCGTATGACGGATATCACAAGCGATGGTATCCATGTTCAGCCACGCAAGACCGCCAAGACGACCGGCAAGCGGATTGTCATCGAATGGTCGGACTCCCTACGGCAGGCGGTCGAGGAAGCGAAAACCGCTCGCCCCGTGGACATTGCTCCCTGGCTGTTCTGTACCCGGCGCGGCGACTGCTACACCAGGGAGGACGGGACGGCCAACGCCTGGGAATCGATGTGGGGTCGTTTCATGGAGCGGCTGCTTGCCGAAACCAAAGTGCAGGAACGCTTCACGGAACATGACCTGCGTGCGAAGTGCGCGTCCGATGCTGACAGTCTGGTGCATGCCCAGCAACTGCTGGCGCATGCCGACAGCACGACCACAAACCGGATTTATCGACGGAAGCCAGAGCGCGTCAAGCCCCTTAGGTGAGCAAGACTGGCGTCGATATCGGACAACCGCGAATATATCGGACAGTGCCTATTTATTGGGCAGCGTAAGTGAAAAATGGCGCGCCCGGAGAGATTCGAACTCCCGACCACCTGGTTCGTAGTTAGTCCGTGAATGGGTAAACAATTGTTTTTACTCAACCAACACCGGACGCCCGTTGCGCAGTTTGCAGGACCTTGCGGGACAATGCACAACTGATCCCCGCAAAAGCCCCGCAGCACAATCGGAATACGTGATTTGACGAAAAATTCGCCCAGGACACCCTTAATTAATTACCGCCACGATGATCGGCAGCACTAAGCCGCTTTCGCCTTAATGGGTTTGATGGACAGGTATTGCTTTCGTTTCTTCGGATCGTGAGCAATCAGCCAAAGGTTATAGCGTTGCTGCAGATTCAGCCATAATTCGGGCGACACGCGAAACGCCTTTGACAGGCGTAGGGCCGTATCGGGCGTGATCTCCCGATGTCCGCGGATGACCTCATTGATCCGCCGCCGCGAGATGCCCAGACGCTTGGCAAGCTCTTCCTGTGTCAGACCCAAGGGTTCCATGAATTCTTCCTTGAGGATTTCTCCGGGGGAAAAGGGTTTGCGCTCCTGGTTAGCCATGGTGTTTGTCCTTACATGTCCACAAAGCCAATAAATGCCAGATAACGACTCAATGATACTGCTCGAGACGAATACGGGTAAATCCACCCTGCTCAAAACGGAAAACCAGCCGCCACGGACCGTTCACCGACAATGCGTATTCCCCCGTGCGTTCGCCTTTAAGGGGATGAAGATATCCGCCGGGGATATTCGCCGCATCTTCCAGGCCTTTTGCGGCGTCCAGAAAATCCAACCTCATCAACACGCGGCGATGCAGGTCGGGCTTGATTTTGGCGCATCGTGCGTATTTCCAGCATCTTTCAAGCTCCTTGTCTGCAAAGGACTTTATCAAGCCCCTCTCCCTTCGGCCCGGCCAGTCGTCAGCACTATGTAACATATCTAGTTACATATCGCAAGCCCTTTCAAACATGAACTAGGCGAATTCCAAAATGGTGCCACAATTTCCCATGGACGGGCAGCCTTAGCCTTGCCGGCCAGCGACGGACTGGTAAGGTAGCCGCCGATGAAAGAGTTATTCGTTCTTATGGCCCATCTGCTCACGACCCTGGTCAAGCTGGCACAGCCGGGTGGAGCGCGCGCCGTAGCGGCGGAGTCGATAGCGCTGAAACACCAGTTGCTGATGATGCAACGGACCCGGAAGCGGGCGCCTTCCATGACGCCGTGGGACGGGCTGTTCGTGGGTCTTTGTTCGTTGTGGATTGCGCCGGGCCGTTGGAAAAAGCTCGCCGTAGTGTTTCGGCCTTCAACCATCCGGCGCTTTCACGAAGTGCTCGTGCGGCGCAAGTACCGTTTCCTTTATACCGCGAAGCGCCGCGGCAAACCTGGGCCCAAGGGGCCATCCATGGAACTGATAGCCGCGGTCATGGAGATGAAGCGCCGCAACCTACGGTTTGGTTGCCTCAAGATCGCCCAACAGATTTCCTATGCCTTCGGCATCGAGATCGATAAAGACGTCGTTCGACGGATCCTCGAGAAGCATCATCTGCCCGCTTCCGGTGATGACGGTCCCTCGTGGCTGACCGCAATCGCTCACGCGAAGGGCAGTCTGTGGAGCCTGGATTTGTTCAAGTGCGAATCGATCGTGCTGCAAAGCTACTGGGTGATGGTCATCATCGATGTGTTCACCCGCCGCTGCATGGGGTATGCCGTCGCGCGCGGCGATATCGGCGGGGCCGCAGTCTGCCGGATGTTTAACGCGGCGATGGCACAGCAGAACCCGCCCAAATATCTATCGAGTGACAACGACCCGCTGTTCCGATTCCATCGCTGGCTTGCCCACTTGCGCGTTCTGGATATCGAGGAGGTCAAGAGCCTGCCCTGCGTGCCTCGTTCGCACCCCTTCGTCGAGCGAATGATCAGAACGGTTCGGGAGGAATTGCTCGACCGCGTACTGTTCTGGAATCGACTCGATCTAGAGCGCACGCTTTCCGCCTTCCGCAGCTATTACAATCAGAATCGTGTTCACAGTGGGATCAACGGAATTCCACCGGAGAAACTCAGCGGCCAGAGTCAACGAGCGATGCTGCCGTTGAGCGATTTCGGGTGGAGGTCTCACTGCCATGGGTTATTCCAGTTGCCCGCAGCAGCATGAAGTTGCAATTCGCCTACTACACGCGTAAATGCTTGAAAAAACTGGCGCGCCCGGAGAGATTCGAACTCCCGACCGCCTGGTTCGTAGCGGGTTTCCTGGAAGGCTCCCTTAAATTGCTGCATCAATGACATACGCAATGGGTCCTGTCCGATATTTTTCCGGGATCTGCGCCTCTATCACCGTGAAAACACCTGATCCGTGCCTAGGATATCGGACAGGGGAACCTCATAGGCCGGAATCCGCTCGCGTTGGCATCATGCTCAGTGCTCGGTCTACAGAGCTTGTCCGATTCGCGGGATGACCCCTATTTGGGTGGACTCGCTTCGGTCTGGCTTGGGTCTGACTCGCGTCTGGCTCCCAATGACATGAGATTCACCATGGGCCAGGTGGCGTGGTTTGTAATTCGCCAGGCACACCTTGCGCGCCACATCAAGTGGCGCGATACTATGAATGCGTCATATAAAGCCGCCTTTATGACCCAAATATGAAAATCGCGCCACAACGAGGACAAGATGCCTAAACAGGTACCTGAGGCCGAACTCAATGCTGTTCTAGAGGCGGTTGGCCGGTATCCGGCGGAGGCATCTATCAAGGATATCAGCAAGGTGCTGGAAATTCAGTTGCCGCACCGTACCTTGCAGCGCCGCCTGGCATTGCTTGTCGAGCAGAAGCGCCTGACCGTCGAAGGTCGCGCGCGCGGTAGCCGCTATCGGCGGTCTCCTGTCGAGCTTGCCGGCAAGATAGCTGGGGGTGCCCAGGCCACTGCCAATTTGACGATCTATGTTCCAGTCTCCCCAGAAGGGAACACCGTCAAGCAGGCTGTTCGTGCGCCGATCCAAGACCGCCATCCCGTCGGATACAACCGTGCGTTCCTCGATGCGTACCGTCCCAACGATAC
This sequence comes from Pseudomonadota bacterium, assembly GCA_021819085.1. Lineage (GTDB taxonomy): Bacteria > Pseudomonadota > Gammaproteobacteria > Acidiferrobacterales > UBA6901 > JAJYCY01. Next base: position 10,917 of record JAKASJ010000009.1, read on the forward strand.
CTACTACCTTCCACCGGAAACGCGGCAACGTCTCCTTGAGATGGGTCGCGCGCCGGATAGACAACGCCCGGCCGGAACGTATGCGCTGCAGATTCTTGATCGCTTGTTGATAGACCTGTCCTGGAACTCCAGCCGTCTGGAGGGTAATACCTACTCGCTGCTCGAAACGGAACGCCTGCTGGAACTGGGAGAGGTTGCCGAAGGCAAGGACGCCTGGGAAGCGCAGATGATTCTGAACCACAAGGCGGCGATTGAGCTGTTAGTCGAGCAGGCCGCCGAGGTCGGTTTCAACCGTTACACCATTCTCAATCTGCATGCCTTGCTGGCGGATAACCTGCTTGCCGATCCACAGGCATACGGGCGTTTGCGCACCATCCCGGTAGCGATTGCCGGAACGGTCTATCATCCGCTGGAAGTGCCGCAATTGATTGGTGAGTGCTTTGATCAGATTCTTGCAACCGCCGCGGCGGTTGCCGACCCGTTCGAGCAAGCCTTCTTCACCATGGTGCATCTGCCGTACTTGCAACCGTTCGAGGATGTGAACAAGCGCGTGTCGCGTCTGGCCGCGAATCTGCCGCTGATACGAGAGAACCTGAGTCCATTGTCGTTCGTGGACATGCCCGGGCGGGCCTATGTCGATGGAACGCTCGGCGTGTATGAACTGAATCGTATCGAACTGCTACGCGACGTGTTCGTTTGGGCCTACGAGCGTTCGTGTGCGCGCTATGCGGCGGTGCGACAGTCCTTGGGGGAACCGGACTCCTTCCGCCTTCGCTATCGTCCATTGATAGCCGATGTTGTCTCCGAGATCGTTGGCGGCGGCATGGACAAGAAGACCGCCACCGCCTTCATCAGGCGTCGTGCAGCCGAGGACTTGCCGCTTGAGGATCAAGCACGGTTCTTGGAGGTGGTGGAAACGGCAGTGATGAGTCTTCATGAAGGAAACATCGCCCGCTACCGATTGCGGCCATCGCAATATCAAAAGTGGAAGGAGACATGGCGTTGACTTGTATTTGTGGCTTGCGGAATGATTGCGCACAGCCCTCAATGCGCGAAGACAGCACCGCCTCGCGGCGAACGTAAGGGGCGATCAGCAGGCGTGGGTTGGGCAGCAACCGCCCGGGGCCGGATAGCTCACTCAATGCGGAATCGGCCCGAGAGAGGGCCAGGGCCAGCTCGGCATCGTAGGCGAACTTCGGCGGCAGCGGCGCCGGGATAAAGACGTAGTAACCCTCGGGGGCAAGAATGACTTTTCCGTTTTCCGAGGCCCTGAATTCCGCAGGATTCATGCCACCGCCCTTTCCGGATCTTGCCGGAGCGCACACCGCCCAGAATCAGTTCTTTCATGTCTGTGCGTTCCCCCAACGCGACTGCAGCAGCGCATCGATGCGATTCATGTCGAGATGCCGTTCCACAGCGTCGGCCAGGCGCTCGATGCTCCGTTCACGCTGGTCCAGGTAATCGAAAGCTGCGACTTCCGAAAGGCCCGCCCAGCGCAGGAGTACCGTGCACGCAGCCGGTGTATCGAACAGGCCATGCAGATAGGTTCCGAGAATCCGGCCATCCGCGGAGATCGCGCCATCGAGGCCGTCCACCAGGCACACGGCAGGGCGAGACAGGGCCGGGCCATGAGTCACGCCATGATGGATTTCGTAACCGCTGACTTGCGCGTTTTCCAGCGTGAGCATGCCGTCCACGCGCCGCAACTGTTTATCTCTTTCGAGGGTGGTTGCGACGTCGAGCCATTGCAGCCCCATGCTCGTTCCTGGCTCGCCTTCCAGCCCGAGCGGGTCGTGGATCGTCTGCCCCAGCATCTGGAAGCCGCCACATAGCCCGATTACCTTGCCGCCGTAACGCAAATGCCGCGCCATCGCCTCCTCCCAGCCATGGGTGCGCAGCCAGGCCAGATCGGCGCGCACGCTTTTGCTGCCCGGCAGGATAATGAGATCCGCACCCGGAATATCTTCGCCCGGCCCCACGTAGCGGAAGTCGACCTGCGGGTGGAGTCGCAATGGATCAAAATCGGTGTGATTGCTGATGCGCGGAAGTGCCGGGACCAGGACACGCAATGAGTGGTGCGATGCTGCGCCGCTCGGCGCGCGCGGCAGCGCGTCTTCGGCTTCGAGATGGAGGCCGTGCAGATAGGGAAGGATCCCCAGCACCGGCTTGCCGGTGTGTGCCTCGAGCCACCCTACGCCGGGCATCAGCAGGCCGACATCACCGCGAAAACGGTTGATGACAAATCCGGCCACGCGCGCCTGCCCGGATGCGGAGAGCAGCGCCAGCGTGCCCACGAGATGCGCGAATACGCCGCCGCGGTCGATATCGGCGATAAGCAGCACCGGGCAATCCACGGCCTCGGCGAAGCCCATGTTGGCAATATCCCGGTCACGCAGGTTGATTTCGGCCGGGCTACCCGCGCCTTCGACAATCAGCACGTCGTACTGCCGGCAAAGCCGTTCGTACGATTCCATTACGGCGCGAAACGCCACGGTCTTGTAATCGTGATAGGCGCGTGCCTCCATTGATGCCAGCGCGTGCCCGTGGATGATCACCTGCGCACCCATGTCGGTGTTGGGCTTGAGCAGCACCGGATTCATGTCGGTATGCGGCTCAAGGCCGCAAGCCTGGGCCTGTACGGCCTGGGCACGTCCGATTTCGCCACCGTCGATGGTCACAGCACTGTTGAGCGCCATGTTCTGCGGCTTGAACGGTGCGACCCGTTGACCACGGCGCGCGAGCACGCGGCAAAGCCCTGTGACCAGTGCGCTCTTGCCGGCATCCGAGGTCGTGCCCTGGATCATCAGTGTGCGCGCGCTCATGCCCCGATCTCCGGGTTGTCGACCGACGTCGCCAGCGCCGCTGCGGCAACCGTGGGCGCATGCAAGCCGATCACAGCTCGATCCCCTTCTGTGCGCGGATGCCGGCAGCGAATGCGTGCTTCACGACTTTCATTTCGGTGACGGTGTCGGCAATCCCGATCAACGCCGCCGGCGCGCCGCGGCCAGTCACGATCACGTGCTGCATCGGCGGACGGTCCACCAGGGCGGCGATGACCTGGTTCGTGTCGATGTAGTGGTACTTGAGCGCGATGTTGAGTTCGTCCAGCAACACTACCTCATAAGCCGGGTTTGTCAGCATGCCCGCTGCGGTCCGCCACGCGGCCTCGGCTGCGGCAATGTCGCGTGTGCGGTCCTGCGTCTCCCAGGTAAAGCCTTCTCCCATGACGTGATAGTCCACCTCCGGAAAGCGGCGGAAGAACGCCTCTTCGCCGGTGCTGAAGGCACCTTTGATGAACTGCACCACGCCAACGCGCATGCCATGCCCGAGGGCGCGCGCCAGCATGCCGAAACCGGCGCTGCTCTTGCCTTTGCCGTTCCCGGTGTGTACCAGTAAGACGCCCTGGTCGCGGGTCGCCCCGGCGATCCTGGCGTCGACCACGGCCTTCTTGCGTGTCATGCGTGCCCGGTGGCGTTCGTTGCGTGTTTCGTCGTCACTCGCGGTCATGGCCGTTCTTCATGGTTTTGGCGCCAGCTGCCTGGCCCCGGTGGTTTTGGTATAAAAATTCGCGCAAGGGGAAACCCCTGGCACCAGCCCGCCTGTTCCGGCATCGGCCGCGGATAGAAGGCCTCGACATCGCCGGGACGAAGGACCGCCACGGGCCTGCCGGCGGCGGGAATTCGCCGCAGCTGCGCCAGCGCCGTTGGATCGAACAGCGACACCCATCCCATGCCCATTCCCTCGGCGCGTGCCGCAAGCCAGATGTTCTGGATGGCGCAGGCCACCGCGGCGAGATCCATCTCCGGCAAGGTGCGGCGGCCGGAGATGGGTTCGTCGCGCCGGTCCATGAGGGCCGTGACCGGAAGTTCGCCGCAGTCGCGGATGCCTTCGACCTTGAGGCGCATGAATTCGTCACCGGGTTCGTCGAACGCCTCGGCCGTGCGCACCCTCAAGCAGTCGAGACAGGACCTCGGGATCAACTTGGTCAGTCCGGAAATGACGCATGTCACGCCGCTCGCGGATTGCTAGATAGACGGCGGCGAGACCGGAGCCGGGGTAGCGATGCGGGTTGGTCATGGCCGATCAGTCTGCGCCGGGCACGCTTGCGGACCAACGCACGATGATGTCGTGCAGCTGTTGCAGCCCGTCCGTCACCGCCGCCGGTCCGGGCTGCAAAATGTCGGGTGACCTGATTTCATAGACGTGCCCGTGACGGACGGCCGGAATGGCGCTCCAGCCCTGACGCTGCCTGAGACGTTCGGGCTGGAATTTCTTGCCGCACCAGGAACCAATGACAATATCGGGTGCGCGCCTCACGACCTCACGGGGGTCAGCGATGATGCGCTGTTTCGCGCTGGGCGCGGCGGCGAGTTCCGGAAAGCAATCATCGCCACCGGCAATGCCGATGAGTTCCGAAACCCAGCGAATGCCGGAAATCATCGGATCATCCCATTCCTCAAAATAGATTCTCGGGCGCCGCGCCAGCGCCGCGCCGCTGCACCGGATATGGTTCATGCGCGTCTCAAAATCTGTGATCAAGGCCGTGGCCTTCGCTGTCGCGCCGACCATCGCACCCAGCATCGCGATCATGGCGAGAATTTCCTCCACGGAACGCTGGTTGAAAATGTGCACCGGCACGCCGCTGCGGATCAGCTGTGCGGCAATGTCGGCCTGCAGGTTGGAAAACCCGAGCACGAGATCGGGCCCGAGCCCGAGAATCCGGTCGATCTTCGCCGACGTGAACGCCGAAACCTTTGGTTTTTCCCTGCGTGCCTGCGGTGGGCGCACGGTGAACCCTGAAATACCGACGATCCGGTCCTGCTCGCCGAGAAGATAGAGTGTCTCGGTGGTTTCCGCGGTAAGACACACGATGCGCGCCGGCAGGCGCGAAAGCGTGCCGCTCGCAGTGGCGGGTTTTGGGCGATGGATGCTCATGGCTGGAAGAGTCTCGCGACGGCCTCCGGGTTCGAAGGAAAATATGCATGCACATAGGAGGCATGCACGCGGCCGTGGCGGTACACAGGCTCACCGTGCCCGGCGGCACGGGTATCGTTCGCGCGCGTGAGCGGCGCCATGCGGGTTTCGATGTGCGAGTGGTGAAACGTATGGCCGCGCAGCCGGCCCTCGGGCAGGGACATTTCCTGCAGGCCCAGGTTGGCGAGCCGTGCTTGCATGCGTGCGTGGCCGGGAAGCACGCCCGCCATGGGAGCGCTCTGGCCGCTGGCGTCGGTCAGCGACTCGAGAAGATACAACATGCCGCCGCACTCGGCGACGATCGGTTTGCCCTGTGCATGATGTTTGCCGATGGCTGTTTTCATTGCGTCGTTGCGCGCCAGCGTTTCGAGATGGAGTTCGGGGTAGCCGCCGGGCAGATAGAGACTGTCGGCGGCCGGCAGTGCGCTGTCGGCCAGCGGCGAGAAGAACGCGATCTCGGCACCCATCGCCTCGAGCAGCTCAAGGTTTGCGCGGTAGATGAAGGAAAAGGCTGCATCGTGCGCCACCGCGATTCGCCGGCCCTGCAGCCAGGGTTGCGGCAGATTCTCCGGTTGCGGCCAGAAGCCCGCGGCCGGCGGCAGGCCGGCCGCCGCGGTTTGTGCGAGCAGTTCGGCTGCACGGTCGAGTCGTGCGTCGAGATCGGCAATCTCAGCCGCCTGCACCAGTCCGAGATGACGATCCGGAAGCGCAAGATCGTTCGCGCGTGGCAAAGCGCCGAAAAAAGCGAGCGATGGAGACAGGCTGTCGGCGAGCATCCGCGCGTGCGTGGCACTGCCGGTCCGGTTGGCAATCACGCCGGCAAATGACAGCCCCGGGCGGTAAGTCGCAAGCCCGTGCGCGACAGCGCCGAAGGTTTCGGCCATGGCCGAGCCGTCGATCACAGCCAGTATCGATATGCCAAAGCGGTGGGCGAGATCGGCGCTAGACGGATCGCCGTCGAACAAGCCCATCACACCCTCGACCAGGATCAGATCGGCGTTCCCGGCAGCCTCGTACAGCAGCTGCCGGCAATGCGCTTCTCCGCCCATCCACAAGTCGAGCTGGTACACGGGGTTGCCGGAGGCGCGCCCTAGGATCATCGGATCGAGAAAATCCGGTCCGGTCTTGAACGCGCGCACCCGCCGGCCCTGGCGGCGATGCAGGCGCGCCAGCGCCGCGGTTACCGTTGTCTTGCCCGACCCGGAGGCCGGCGCGCTCACGAGGAACGCAGGACAGTGTCGCACCGTGTCCGTCGTGCTGGCCGGCATCGGTTACTTCCTGCCTTCGACCGAGTGGTCGGTACGCAATCCCGTCAGTGCGACAGTGGTTGCATGCGCCACGGCGGCGAGCAGGACGTAGATGAACGTGTAGCCCACATACGGAGGAAGGTGGCGGGTCACGCGTGCAGCGTAAGCGGCGATGGTGACATCCTGAAAGTGTCCGGAGAACGGGTAGAAACTGCCGTTCGAGATGAGGAATGCGACAGCCGTGCCAAGCGCAAGCACACCGGCGAGCCGCGTCAGTGTGCGCCAGTTGTCACGATGGCGTGGCGCATACCAGCGTCCGGCATACCAGATGGCCGCTGCCGGAAACCGGCGTTCCTGCATTGACCTTCCTCCGCGCACACCCGCGCGATCGCGTGTTGAAGAAATAAACGGGTGCAGAGGGGGATAAGGAAAAGCAACGGGCACGGGCTGCAAGGCCCTGCGCGTCGTGTATCGCCCTCCGCAATACCGTCGTACTACTTCGGGCCGGTCTCCGGGCTCACGAGCGGGTATTTCCCCAACCTGCGCCTTCCCGTGCTGGAGCACAGTGGCATTGAGCAGGCCCTTGACTCGTTTACCGTTGCGGGGGCAGCGCCGGGATGGTTCTTGAGAGAACGCACCGGCTTCCCGTTTCACCCCCCGGAAGAAATATCCGCGGGGAACCTGAAGTAGCTTGGCGACTCTAGCGGCTGGGTGATTACGCTGTCAAGCGCAGAGTGAATACCATGGTTCGTGAACTCGCTCTACCGGTGCGTCAGGCGTGTCGGGCGGGCGGCCTGACACGATCGTTGTTTGAGGCGCCCACGCTGCTGCGGGATGATCAGTCGGTCGTTGCGGCGTTAGAAGCGTATGTGCGGGACAATCCACGCCATAGCTTCGACAAACTTCATCCGGCGCTGCGAGCGCCGGGATTCGGCAAGTGCCGCGCGTATCGCGTATATAAAGCGCTGGGGCTCAATGTGAAGCACCGCGGCAAGGATACCTATGGACTCCACCCGGTTTGCAAGGCGTGAAACGCCGCTAGGCATGAAGATAAGACTGCACGTATCTATCCGGCCTGTCGGTGAGCGTGAGTAACCGCTCGGGCCATGACGGAGCGACCTGAAACCAGCCTCTCCCACCTTCAGGCCAACACCCGCAACCCTTTTGAATCGACCAGGCTCAGCAACTTGAGGGACGGCCCGTGCGGCTTCTTCTCGCCGCGTTCCCATTTCTGGATGGTTGACGTGCTGGTATTGAGATAGGCCGCAAAGACGGCTTGGCTCGCCTTGTTGCGCTGGCGAATACGCTTGATCTGCATCGCGCTATATTCGCGCACCTTTGGCAGGCACAATAGATCGAACTCCCGCATCGTTTGGGTTTGCATGAGTCCCGCTTTGTGCAGCCCGCGGGCCGTTGCATGTACCGCTTCCAGCACTGTTTTACGCTTTGCCATCGTCGTTCATCTCAAATAATTCACCGGCCTGGATAGCCGTTGCGAGCTGCTGCTCGCTGTACCGCAATAACTCCTTGGCCAATAGCCGCAGTGCCCCAATCTCGCGATCCGTCACGTTGGCCCGTTCATTCTTCGGATAGCCATAAATGAAGAACGCCGAACTCCCCCGCCGGAAGGCAACCAACGTGCGCGCCCCTCCCCGCTTGCCGCGTCCAGGAATGGCTATGCGTTTCTTGTACAGGTAGCCGCCGAGCGCATCGGCCAACCCCTGCTCCATTTCCACTATAGCTGCGCGCAATACCGCCGCATTGAGCCCTTCCTTGGCCGCCCAGCGGTGGAACCATTTGGTTTTGTAGATTTTCATCGGGTTCGACAAGTTTTACTATAGCACCTAGTGCTACATCGTTCAACTGATTGTAAGCCGACCATCGTGATGCGCGACACCCGGTCCCTCTCCCGCCATCCGTTAGAACCGGCGCAACAAAGACCTGTGTGGGCGGCATGAATTCCCGGACCCTATTGCGGGATTACTTACAGAGAGCTGCTTCAGTAACGTAGCACCTCGTTCGGCAGTCAGCGGTTTCCAGCGTTGCCTGAACTAAACGAATTACAGATATTGCTACAAGTGCCCGTTCGCGGACAGTCTTGTCGGTAAGCTGCCAGTTGGTAAAGTGGCCAGTCATGAAAGAGCTGTTCATCCTGATCGCCCATCAGCTCGCGACCCGGGTCAAATTGGCCCAGCCGGGGGGAGCGCACGCCGTGGCGGTGGAATCAATGGTGCTGAAACACCCGTTGCGGGTCATGCAACGAACACGAAAACGTGCGCCCCGGCTGACACCGTGAGATCGTCTGTTCTTCGGTCCATGTTGACTGTGGCTGTCCCCAAATCGCCAAAGGAAGATTTCAATGGTCCTGCGGCCGTCAACCTTCCGGCGCTTCGAGGTCAATAAGGATGGGTCCGACGAATCCTCGCGAAGCATCACCCGCCCAGTTCCGGTAACGACGGTCCGTCGTAGCCAATGGCTATCGCTCACGCGAGGGAGTGCCTGTGGTCCGTTGATTTCTTCAAGAAAAATCGACTGTGCTGCAATCGCTTTGGGTGATGGTTGTCATCGATGTGTTTGCCCGACGCTGCATCGGGTTTGCCGCCGAGCGCGGCGATATCGATGGACCGGCGGTCTGCCGGATGGCAAACACGGTGATGGCACAGCAGGACCCACCCCAATATCTGTCGACCGACAATGACCCACTGTTCGGATTTCATCATTAGCTCGCCAATCTGCGCGTTCTGGACATTAAGGAGATCAAAAGTCTGCCATTCGTGCCTCGCTCGCATCTTTATGGAACGGCTTGTCGGAACGGTCCGGCGGGAGTATCTCGACCGCGTCCTGTTCCGGAACGCCTCGGACTTGAAGAGAAAACTTCAGGAGTACCGGAATTACTGCAACGGACAGCGCGTTCACGCATCGCTGGATGGCAGAACACCGGATCAAATCAGCACCGGCGCGTCGCATATTCCGGCCCAGCCTGATCGGTTCGCCTGGATTTCATACTGTCGCGGGCTGTTACATGCACCGGTGGCGACGTGATTTGTAATTCGCCAGCCACAGGTCCAAAGCCGTGAGCACGCTCGATACCACTTGTCATGATTACCAGCGCTGAATCACAACATCCTGAACCCCGCGACACCCTTTGTGCGCTTATCGAAAGACCCGGTTTCGTTGCAACCGTGAGCGGCATTGCGGTGTCCGGTCAGGCAATCCGCAAATCCGGCAGTTGAGCGGCGGTAATCGTGCAAAGCCGCCAACGCCACGTCGGCGTCCTCCACCTGCACCTCGTGGGTGGACAACAGCCGTTCAAGCGCCGTGATTATAGACTCTTTATCGTATCCGTATGCCGACTCCAGCACCCAGACGACTTCACTCAGCACAATGCAATTGACATAGCTGGGGCCGAATTCGATATAGCGTTTGGCCTTGATGGCCTGGGCCTCGTCATCGACCACCAGATACCGGACAAGCACGTTGGTATCAAGCCCGTTCATCATGGAGCCTTGAAGCGGTGACGGATTGCCTCGTCCATGGCCTCGGGCGATATGGGTTTCTGGCCTTTGCGGCGGAGCAGACCGTACAGCTCTCCGATGTGATACCGGGCAGCCTCCACGACCACCTGGCCGCTATCGGCAATCCGGAACCGCACCTTATCTCCAAGTTTGAGCTTCAACCGTTCGCGAATATCGCGCGGGACCGTGATTTGTCCTTTGGAACTCAACCGGGCTTCCGACATGACGTACTCCTATAGGTAAGAACATTCCTTACCTATCGTAAGGATACGCACGTTCGTTGCCAACAGGCAGGTCCACCCTGCTCGAAACGAAAAGCCAGCCGCCACGGACCGTTCACCGACAAGCGGTGTCTGCGATCGCCAGGCAACCTCGACGGCAATCTTCTCCTGAGCGGGCAGTCGGCGCGAGCGGGCGCAATGTTCACCGCGCTCACCTCCCACGGGGCCGTCAGACCCGGAAGCATTTGGTTAAGTTCGGTATCGCGCATGGGTCACGGTTCCTGCAGGAAGAAGCGCGATACCCACCCGCAGGACGGGGATTAGGCAAGATCACCCCGACCCACAGAACCCTGAAGAACCTAAAAAAAAGGGGCTGCGATATCCTGCAGCCCCGATTACCACTTGCTTCCGGCTCAACCGCGCCGGGTCTTGTCAGAACGCATAATTGACGCCGAGACCGAAAGCAGTTTGGGACATGCTGATCTTGACGCCAGGAGTGTGCGAAGTGGCCGAGGCCGTCTCCGTGACCGATGGCGCATATAGATAGTAGGCATTCAATGTCGCCTTGCTATCCAGCTTGTAGCCAACACCCAACGTGACATGACTCTGGGAAATCGCCGGGAACGGATAGTTGGCGAAGGCCGCATCCATAGAACCGTTCACGGCCGCGGCGCCACCCTGAATGGGCGACTTGCCATAATTGTAGCCGATGCGCAGTGCCAGACTGTCGGTCGGACGGTATTCGGCGCCGATCTTGTAGACCGGCTCGCTCTTCCAGCCGAAGAACTTGAACACATCGACACCTGCCCAGTCGTAATACAGGGCATCCGCCAAAATGTCCACGTTGGGACCGACAGCGAACTTCGCACCCACGCCGTACTCGGTGGGCAGATCCAGACCGCTGTTGCCCGTGAACCCGAACCCGCTTAGAAGCTGTTTGAAGTAATCGTTGTGGTCCTTCATGCTGAGCTTGGGCTGGAACATGGCGCCGAGCTCAATGCCGTCGGCAACCTTGGCGTCCAGACCAAGCTTGACGCCCACGCCGGTGGCAGTACGCTGGCCGGTGCCAGATGCGCCTTCTCCGAAAAGATTGCGCGTGGTCAGGGTCTCATAACCGAGCAGGACCGAGATGCCTCCCGCAAAGTCCGGCGTGAAATTGTAGCTCATCGTCGGGGCCAGAATCAGGCCTTGGAGGTTGACACTCTGCGGCCCGGCGGTTTGTCCAAATGCGGACGGAAAAGGATCGGAACCATAGTCGGTATTCATGCCGCCCATGGCATAGGCCATGATGCCCCAGTTCATGTCGCTGTCGATCCGTGACGTGAACGCCGCCTGCGGAATGGCGAACATGGTGCTGTCGCTCTTGACCACGGAGCCGCCCACGCTGGTGGAATCGACCTTGCGTTGCGGGCTGAAAATGGTCCAGCCTGCGCTGATGGCGTTACCGGTCTGGCTGATCAGGGCCGGATTGTCCATGCCGGCCGCGGCCTCACCCGCATTGGCCAGCCCCGCTCCGCCCATACCCTGGGATACCATGCCGTTGCCGGCCGGCAGAATGCCGTTTGTGGCGAAGGCGCTCGCCGGCAGCGCGAACACCGCAGCGACGGCCAGGGCCAATCTGGTTTTTCTGATGAACATGTGTCTGGTTCCTCCACGGATTGAAGTGTGTTGTTCCAATTCTTGACCGGTGACTTATGCATTCCTGCGTCCGCATAAGTCACCTTAACCAGAGGTATAGCAGATCTGGCGACAAGCGTTGGTTTTTCGCCGACCAGGCTGTTTTCCGCCATCCCCCTGCCCGGGATACCCCCGGTGACCGCCCGGAATGATCCGCGCGCGCGGCGCGGCTGTCAACGTGACGTTATCAAGCGCCGAAACTCCAGACATCCCGTTGATTGATAACGACTTTTATCCGGATCGCTGCGACGACGATCCGCGATAAGGGATCATTGCCGCCGATACTATAATAGGAGCGGGATCCCGCGCCCGAAAAATGCCCTCCTTCCGCATGCCGTCCGGCGGCGCCGTCGCTGGCCCAATACGGGTCGGATTCCGGCTGCAGCCGCGCCGGCGGCACCTCGAATCGCCTGGGCTCCCGCCGAACGATTTGGATAACCTCTAGAAACGCAGCATGCGCCGTGCTCCGCAACGGGTCGCTGCCACCGCCGCGACCGACCGGGCCCTGCCATCGGCGCTGCACGTCGCGGCGCCTGGCGTTCGCCGCACAGCGGCGTGCTGCCCCGGACCCGCGCAGCCGCCAACGCGAACCACTGCCGGTGGCAACGCTCCACCAGCGAATGCGCAGCCGCATCAGGCGCCAGGCATCGGATCGGGACACACGGGGCTACGGCGCGCCGGGCATGAAGGCCGTTCGCACGGCAGTGACGAACGTCTCCGCTGGTTCAACCATCGCGCGCGCATCAGTGAGTTCGACCGCGTTGTCGCTGTAGTCAGCGACATGCCGGAAGGCTTCGGCATGCTTGAGCAGTCGTCCTGCTTCCTTGGGCATTGGACCGCCCTTTACCAGATGGTCGTTGAAGGCGTTGAGCACACCACGGCGGGTCTTGCCAACGTCGTGCCCGGCAGCCAACAGCGCAGCGCGGGCGGCGTCAAACATCGCGTAGCAGGCCCGGTTGCAGGAGCCATCGGCATCGCCGCGGTCCAGCAGCGCTCGGGCCGACTCGGCGGCCTGCACGGCCTTGGCCATCAGGTCCTCCGCTTTCACAGGCGCACGCCCTCCCGGGCGATGTTGCGCAACAGGGCCGGGTTCGAGTACGTCTCGGGGTGCTCCCACTCGTCCATCCAGATCGGCAGCGGGGCGATGTTGATGCCGGTTTCCAGCAGCACGTCGTAGGCCACATCGGCCATCGCCAGGGCGGTGGGCAGCAGTCGCTGGTGTTCGCCGCGCAGCAACACCGCAACATCGGCGTCGCTGTCGGGCCGGTGCGTTCCGCGCGCCCGGCTGCCGTACAGAAGCGCACCAGCCATGTCGTAGCGGCCGGCAATCCGGCCTAGAAACCGCTTCACTGCGTCCTCGGTGCCAGGATCGATTGCGTTCGCACCCATGCTCAACGCCTCCCCATCCAAGTCCGGGCTAAGCCTAGCAACGCGTCCGGAGGGACGCAACGCGTGAATCCGGTTTCTGGATTCGTGGTGTGCGCTCGGCGCTACCGCCCCGAACACACCCCTAATCCGGATACCCCTTTTCCCACGACGGGCGAATGTCGGCCCCTGCCCCATGCGCCATGGCTGCTGACGACTGACTTCCCCGGCAGCCAATACCAGGACCGTCCGGATCCTGTCCTGCCGGCACAGCCCGCACGATGAATTCCATTCGGCTCTGCCACGGCCGGGAAGAAGAACGTCGCCTTACAGAACGAGGGCATCTTTGAACATCGAACCGTGTGCACCGGGATGGCGCGATCCACACCGGCCGCACCCGCTGCCGCAGGCGGCTACGCCGTCAAGAAGCGGGACGCCCGGCAACGTCCCGTGGACCGGCACTCCCGGCGCAACTCCCGCGAGCGCTTCCCCAGGGCTCGCCGGATAACACGGGCGGGTGAAGCCAGGGGTGCAGGCCACCCTGACACCTGCCCAAAAGCGAAAGGGGGCGGCACTCCCCGGCACGCCCCGAACCTCAGTACCACCCGTTGAGACACGCCGGTCCCGCGAAAGGATTATTGACTTGGCTGTAGGTGAAGTGATCGACATTGCCGGCCGCGTCGGTGACGGTGATGTCGAAGTCCGGAAGCACGAGCGCACTGCTGTCCGGAAGGACCCAGGTACCGGTGTTGTCGGCGCCCGGGGTGAGCACCGGCGTGGCGCCGTTGATCGTCATCGCCACGACCCCCGACAGATTGTCGCGGTACGACCCGCTCCAGTTGGCGCTGCCCTGGGGCAGCGGGTAGAAGCCGCTGCTGGTGGCCCAGTAGCTGTTGACGCAGAACTGCGGCGGGGTGTGGTCGACGTTGAGCGGAAAGCTCGCGGTGGCTACAGTGCCGATATAATCGGTCGCCGCCACCGCGAGCGTGTGGCGTCCGTCGGGAATGGCCGCGGTATCGAGTGTGGCGGTGAACGCGTAGCCGCCCCCCATCGCCGGAGGCGGCACCGGATTGCCCAGGGCCAGCGGCTTTCCGTCGAGCGTGACCGCCGGCGGCGATGCGAAACCGAAGGCGTCCTCGAGGTCGAGCGCGAGCACCGGCGAGGTTGCCGCCGGACCGCCCACCCAGCCGGTGGGACTGCGCAGGACGATGGCCGGTCCCTGCTCGGTGAACGGGATGACTGCCCGGGTGCCGAAAACGGGACTGGTGCTGTCGTTATAGGCCTGGGCTGCCGCGGCGACGGCTGCGGGACCCACGGACGTGCGGTTTTCCGCGCCCTGCGCCACGCGGACCATCTGCACCGCGAGTGCGTGCCGGTAGACGTCCGCGTCGAGTGCAAACGTGCCGAGGGAGAGCGGCACCGGGTTGCCGTTCGGATCGGCGGCATTGCCGTCGAGCACGCCATCGGCGGCGATATCGTCGTGCATGCGCTGCGCCAGCGACACCGCGTTGAACGGCGCCTGTCCCAGGGTCGCCTGGTCGATGGCTGCGGCGTAGTCGGTCCAACCCGAGAGCGCCGCGGCGGCAAAGGCGTACTGCAGTCCCGGCGTCAGGAACGGCGAGGCGTTGGCCGGATTGGTGATGTCGACCGGGAGGGTCTTGATGATGTCCACGCCGATGAGCTGCGAAATCATCTGGTTGGCCTGATCGATCGCGGCGCCGACCGCCATGCCCTGCTTGCCGATGTAGTACTGGGCGAGCCCGGCGGCGACACCGGTGAACGCGGTGACCGCGACGGTCAGGGGCGTTCCGGAATGATAGTTCGCGAGCGCCGTGAGCGCGGCACCCTCGGCGAGCGGTACCTGCTGGCCGCTCGTCTCGTCGACGTAATAGCCGCCGCCCACCTGCACGAGGAGGGGCACATCGGCGCTGCTTATCGTGACGGCATAGCGGCCCTGGTCATCGGTCACGGCGCTGCCGAGCAGACTGCCCGCCACGCCGTTGGCGAAGCTGTACACGGAAACGGTCGCGTGCACGATGGGTCCATCGAAGGCCACCCCGGAAACCACCGCGTCCGGGCGTGCCGGCGGCAGCGCACCGGAGCCGGCGCCGCCGCAGGCAGCGAGCAGCACGGCACAGAACACCGCAGCGAAGCAGGTACGCATGGTGCGAATCCCCCGTCAGTGGTCAGCGTATCCGGTGGGTCAGCAATGCGCCGGCGGCGAGCACGGTCGCGGCGTGCGGATCGAGCGGCGCGTCGTAACGCAGGTCCACGCCGATTTTCCAGCCGTGCGTCCAGCGCCACTCGGAATCCGCCGTGAGCACGGCATCGAGCACGCCAACCGTGCGGTCCGGATAGACCGTCGCCAGAAATCCGCCGCTGTCGATCGTGTGGCGCAGCGTCTCGTCCTCGCGCGCATACCCCAGGCCGAACCCGAGCCACGGCTTCCACCGATAGCTCAGGCGCCAGCGCTCCTGGTACGACAGGCTGGCGCTGGTGCGCTCGATGCGCTGCCCGACATCGGCGGTGCTGGCGGCCAGCGTGACGGTTTCCCGTCCCGCCGCGAGCCGCAGGCGCGTGTCGCGGCCCCAGCCGAGGATCGCGACCGCGGCGAGGTCGGGCGCCGCGGCGGCCGCGGTCGGTCCATCGGGGTCGGAGACCGAAAGGCGGGCCACGCCGCCGGTAAGGCCGAGGCTCAGCGGTTCGCCGGCCGCCGCAGCGCATGCCCAGAGCCCGAGCCCGATCGCCAGCATCCATCTCCAATCCATGATCCCTCCCCGAAAAACCGCGAACCGCGCAGCGGCCGGTCAGAATGTCGCCGCCACGCGGATGAGCACCGGCTGCGGCGCAACATCGATGATGGGCACCCGCCGCGTGGAACCGCCGATCGCCCGCCCGGCGTCGCTGAGCAGCGAACCGGTCGCCGCCCCGGCCGCGGCCGCGGCCGCCCCGGTTCCGCCCAGCAGGCTGCCGACCGCGGTGCTGCCCGCCGCCAGCACGCCCTGGCCGGCGCTGCGCCGCAGCATGCGGACCGCATCGACCGTGACGACGCCGGCAAGGCCCGGAACCCGGGCGGTATCGAACACCCGCCCGCGCAGCCGGAATTCGCGCCCGCCGGGGGTGATGCCCTGGACGGCGACCATCTCCATGCGCTGGGTTGCGCCACTCAGGCGCTTCACGCAAAACAGCAGCGTTCCGGCCGGCAGCCGCCGGTGGCGTCCGTGCACCGTGCGGCTCAGCACCAGCTCGACCCGCCCCGGGTCGGCGCTCGAGGCCCGCGCCGGCAGACGCGCATGCATCCAGGTCCCGAGCCGGATGCCGAACCGATGACGGCGACCGGACACCACCGCATCCGAGTAGATGACCGGCTGCGGGGAGGCCGCCCACGGCGGACCCCCCGGAACGTCGCGCACGCGCAAGACCGAAGGGAGTGTTTTTGCGCGGCGGCGCGCGGCGACCGGCGCGCGCGGCGCACGCCGCGGCCTGGGTGCCGGCGGCGCCAGGGCCGCAAGATCCCCCGGCCGCACCAGCCGGGCGCGCACGCGCTCGGCCTGCTCGTCCCGGCGCACCAGCGCATGCAACGCCGCCGGGGTAATGGCCGCCGCCGCAGGCACCAGCGCCGTGAGCGCCAGCGCGGCGAGTCCGGCGCGCGCTACCACTGCGCCTCCAGGTTGGCCCGGTCGGTCAGCACCTCCAGGCGCAGCCGGTCGCGGGCATCGAGACGCGCCCGCATGACGGTGAGGACGCCGCGCCCCTGCCCGCCCGGCGCGATGCGCCGCGGCAGGCTGCGGGCGGCCGGAAGCGGCTGCGCCTGTCCGCTGCCGGCATCGATCTCGAACAGCTGTGCATTCTCGACGCGCAGGCTGCGGGCAGCGCTGCCGTTGCTCAGCCGGAAAACGAAAACGGTGTACGGGCCGAAGCTCAGCGACTCGCGGACGTACAGCGCCACGCGGCCGCCGTCGGGAAGCGGCGAACGCGCCTCCTGTTCGATGCGCCGGCGCCGCGGCCGGTCCAGGGCGAGCACGCCGATGCGCGCCTGCGTGCGCGCTGCCACCTCGCGATCGAGACGTGCGACCTGCCGGCGATAGCGTGCCTGCAGCGCGCGCGTGCGGCGCGCGACCGCCCTGCGGATGGCGCCGGCCCGCGCGCGCGGCCCGAGTTCGAAGATCACGTCGCTGTAGTCCGCGGCCCGCTCCACGCTGGTGCGCAGTTCGATGCTCAGCTCATAGCCCGCGACCGTCACGTACAGATTGCCGAAGCAGCGCCGCCGCGCGGCGCCCGGCCGCGCAGTGACGATGAAGAAGTTGCGGCCCGGATCGCGGTGTGCGGCGAACGCGGCCGGATTCGTCAGGTCGAGCGTGAACGGAACATGCCGCCCTGCGTGGTCCAGCACGAACGGAAAGATGAAGCGCGTGCCCAGCCCGGGGACGATGCGCACGGTGAGGGTGGTGTAGCGGGTCAGCACCACGCGCTGCTGCCGCAGGGCGGCACACGCCGGTGATGCCAGAGCCAGCACCAGCAGGACGGTCGGCAGCGCCGGCGCGCGCATCTCAGCGCTCCCGGATGCCGGTGACTTGGAGTCCGGCGGTGTCGGCCATCGTGCGCGCCACGATCGCGACATTCAGGGTCATGTCGAAGGGGCGCACGGTGACGCGATCACGGTGGTCGCGGATGTGGATCTCGCCGCGCGCCCGGACCCGCGCCGCAAGGCCGCGGCGCTCGAGGATGCGCACGCCGCCGGGCGGCGCGTCGAACGTCAGCCGCGAACGCGAGCGGGCGGCGCGCACGCGCATGAGATAATCCCCGCCCGCGGCGCGGTCGCGGCGCAGTGCCTGGAGTGCCGCGCGGCGCAGCGCCGGAGACATCATGTTGAGCGCGGCGGCGTAGTCGTCGAAGATCGTCGTGCTGTTGAGGCTCAGGTAATCGTCCAGAAAGCGCTTGACGGCGGCGCGGATCTCGGCGTCCGACCGGCTGTCGGGACCGAGGTATTCCATGCGTCCCAGCACCTGCCCGGCGGCGTTCACCGCCACCACCGGCTTGGGAGCCAGCGTGCTCACGAACACCAGCAGCACGAACAGCGCGAGCAGCACGAAAAACGCGATCCAGCCGGCCAGCGCGTAGCGCTGCAGCCGCACGATGAGCCAGCCGCCCGGCCCGTGCCGGCCGAGCAGCTCGTTAGGATCGAGGCGCTGCGGGGCGGCCATGGGATTGTCTCGGACGTCGCGGCGCTGGCCGGCGGCGGCGCGGGCCGGCGGCATCGCCGGCGGGCGCCGGAATAGGCGAATCGGCCGCCTGCGCGGACGGGGGCGCCGTCCCCGGCGGGCGCGGACGCGGAACGACGGCCGCACCGCCCGCCGGGACATCGGCACCCGGGCCGGAGTGCCCGCGCGCGAATGCCGCTGCCCCGGAGGTGAGTTCCAGGCGCCGCGCGAGGCCCGACCCGGCCGCCACGGCGGCCGCAGTAAACGGACCCACCAGTCCGCCGACCGCGCCGCTTGCCACCAGGGTATGCGCCACGAACGGTGCGGCCACGAGCAGCGCCGACACGATGAGATTGAGGATGCTGTAGAGCATGTAGACCATGCCGCCGCTGTCGGCCGCGGTCACCGCCGGGTCCGCGACGAGCGCATTGGCCGCATGCTGGAAGACCGGCGCGAACAGCGCCAGCATCAGCGCCTGCACGACCGGCCACAGCAGCACCGTGCCGAGGAGCTGCCCCCAGGGGCGCAGCAGCCGCAGGCCGTTTGCGATCGACAGCGGAATGGCGATGAGCCCCCACAGAAAGGCGACGCCATAGGCAATCGCCTGCGCGACCCTCAGAAACGCGGCCAGGAACGCAACCACGAGCAGCGTCAGGTAGTAGAAGACGAACATCACCGCCTTGACCAGGTTGGCGGCCAGATCGTCGACCAGACCCGCGATGCTCCCGGCGCCGCTGCGCTTGGCCGAGGCGGCCGCAATGAGGCGGGCAAGCTGGCCGGTGATGAGATCGAGCGACCCGATCCGGTCCACACTGTGGTAGACCGCGTTCATGAATCCGGCGAGCACGGTCGCCACGCCGAAGTACACGGCCAGCACCGTTCCCCACAGCGCGATATCGCGCAGCGCCTGCGCCCAGCGGCCCGCGCCGCCGAGCGCGTCGAGCTGCGTCTGCAGCGTGCGCAGATAGATGGCGATGATGAGCAGCACCGGCGTGAAGGTGGCGGCGACATAGCGGGCGGCGGCGGCCGAGGCATCGTAGACCGGCTGCGGATTGAGACTGCCGATGAGCCGCACGACAGCACTCATGGTCCCGACCCGAGCGACCGGACGATGCGTGCGGACGTAGCGACCAGGCCGCGCGCATCGATGCGCGCCTGGGCATGCTGCAGCGCCAGCGCCCGCCGGCGCTGCTGGGCCATGGCCGCGAGTGCCGCCAGCGTCGCCGTCGATTCGGCCGTGACCCGGGCACTGGCGCGTCCGTTGAGATCGGTGGCGGACCGGGCCACGTTGTGCGCCGCAGCCTGCTGCAGCGCCTGCAGCTGCTGCAGCCCGGCGAGCTGCTGCAGCTCGACCCGGTAGGCAGCGGCGTCGGCCGGATCGCCTGAACTCAACGCCTCGATGCGCGCCCGCTCGGCCTGCAGCCCTCCGGCCGCCTGCGCCGGAAGTGAAGCCAGACCGCCGGCGAGCGCGTGGTAGTGCGTGTCGCGGATGCGCGGATAGGTCTGCTGCGCGCGCTCGGCCATCGCCTTGAGCCGCTGCAGTGTCTGCAGCTGACTGTCGAGCGTGACCGACGACTGCTGCAGTTGCTCGTAGATCGATACGAGCTCGCCGTAGCTTTGCGGATCGAAGCTCACGTCACCGATGCCGAGAAAGGCGCGCGCCGGGGCGGACGCGCCGATCAGCGCCGCCGCCAGCAGGATTGACGCCGCCTTCATGCGCGCGGCTCCGGGCGGGCGGCGCACTGCGCGCGAAACCGCCGCAGCCGCTCGAGCGGATCGCGGGTTTTCGCGCCGATCGCCTCTTTCAGGTCCAGGTCCTCGGGCGAGGTCGAGGCGAGATCCAGGATCAGATCCGGGAAGCTCAGGTGCAGCTGGTAGTAGTCCGGGCCGACCGAACGGATCGCCGGACGCCACGGCTCACCGAGCGGGTAGCGGAAGCGGCGCCAGGCGGCGAGCGCGCCGGGCGGCATGTTGATGCGCCGCGCGATCTCCTCCCATTCATCGCCGCGGTAGAGCAGCGCGCGCAGCGGCATGCTGTTGATAATCTCTTTCTCCAGGCAGTCGATTTCGCCGATCCCCTGGGTCACGAGGTCGATGGCCGCACGGTCCTTGCGTCCCATGCGGGCGAGTTCCGAGACCAGGCGCCCCACGATCTGCGGAGCGTCGGCCACGAACTTGTGCATCTCGTCGAGCAGCACACGCGCGTCATTGCGGCGCGCGAACGCCAGATGCTTGAAGCGCAGCGCGATGAACACCAGGTAGAAGCGCAGCAGCTTGGGACTGGCGCGGTCGACCTCCTTCAGATCGCAGCCGGTGATGCCAGTGCTCAGCTGCAGGTTGTCGCGCTGCGCGAAGATGCGCCCGGCGGCGGTGCCGAGGAAGCTGTGCAGGTTGGCGGCGATGCGGCGTGCGGCGGTGCGCTGTTCGCGTGTCTCGTAGTCGCTGTGCTCCAGCCAGTAGAGGTAATCGGTCAGGACCGGTGCCTCGGCGGTCGGGTCGGGTCCCGCATAGAGCTGCTGCAGGGCATACTCCGCGGCGGCACCCTCGTGCACATCGAACTCGGTGCGCCCGTCGGTCAGCAGGAAGGCGAGCGCATTGAGCGTGCCTCCGGCAATCACCGCATCGAGCGGCACGGCCGTGTGCGGAACGGCGACCGCGTAGGGCGGCAGCGGATTGACCGCCGTCGCGCGCGGATCGATGGTGGTATAGCTGCCGCCGAAGCCCTCGACCACCCACTTGTAGGAGCCGCCGATCTCGAGGATGTACCAGTCGGTGCCGAACGGATAGGTCTCGGCGATGGTGGCCACCTTGTCGACTCCTTTTCCGCCCCCGGTCATGGCGACGGTGAAACTGTGCGCGACCGGCTGGTTCGCGAGGCTGAAGCCGATGAGCGCACCCGAGGCGCCGAGGCGCAGCGACTCGGGCACGGCCTCGCCGCTGCGGTAAACCTGGACCGGCAGCATGTGGGCGATCTGGCGCGCGTGATCGGCCCGGAACAGCGGTGCCCGGTACCCCTGCCCCGGCTGCGCCGTGCGGAAATACGGCAGCTGCACGTAATCGGCCATGCGCACCTGGCCGCCGGCGGTCATGATGCAGTCACTCACGAAGCGGCCGTGCTCGGCAAGCTCGGCACGCGTCCCGTGCAGATGGATGACATAGCTGTTGTGGTAGACCACCAGGTTGTGCTCGGCGACGTAGGCGCGAAAGCCCGCGAGATCCCGGACCGCCTGCAGCTGGCGATCGCGCCCGCGCCGTCCGAGTGCGCCTTCGGCGAGGTCGCTCTGGCGCTCGGCGGCACGCATTGCAGCGCGCGCGTCCAGCGGGCGCAGGATGGCCACCACGTGCATCGGCACGGGCCGGGCCGCGAGCGGCAGGAACCAGGCCGGTCCGGCGTCCGGGTACAGGTGCACGAGCAGCACCTGGGTCAGCCGTTCGCCCATCCGCACCACGGAGTCCTCGACACGCGGAGCAGTGCGCAGCAGCTGTTCGCACAGCAGCAGCTGCGGGTCATAGGCGAGGCGCGCGCCGTGCTCGAACGCGTCCCGGTCGACACTCTGCACGATGCGCTGCAGATAATCGTGCGCCGGCGCGATGCGTGCCCCCGGCAGATGCGGCAGCAGACGCTGCGCCTGGGCGCGCAGCGTCTCGGCTTCCTCGGCCTGCCGCCGCAGGGCACGGCGGGCGCCGAAGAACGGCAGCGAAACAGGCACCCGGGTGAGGACGACGGCCACGCTGTTGGCGATGCCGTAGCGGCGCAGGTGCTCGGCCTGGGCGGCGCGCACGGCGGCGGCGAGCGCACCGCCACGCTGCATCGTCTGTCCGCGTTCCAGATAGGCCTCGGCCAGGCCCGCGTCCCATTCGCGCCACCAGTGGAACTCGGCGCAGCAGCCGGTCTCGAGGGTCGCCAGCGCACTGTGCAGCGCCGTCCAGGCCTGCGCGCGCTCGGACTCGGTGAGCAGCTCGGCGTCGATGCCGGACCATTCGATCAGCAGCGACACCGCGCCGTCTCCGTGCGCAATCACCTCCTCGCCCAGCAGATGCGACCAGGTATAGAGCGCCGGATACTGGCGCGATCGGGGGAGCAGGCGCGGCGCGCGCAGCATCAGGCATCCGTCCGCGTTTCGCCCGTGACCCGGCCGCGCTCGCGGCGCGCGGCCAGCAGGACCGGCAGAAACGGACGTTCATCGCCCAGCCACAGGCCGCCCGCGGCTGCGGCCAGCGCCGCAAGCGCGGCCGCGGCAGTGAAGGGCTTCAGTACCGCCGGCAGCAGCAGCGTGAACAGGAGCAGCGGCAGCGCCACCACCGCGCCCACGGCAGTCAGCGCGGGCACGCCGAAGAACTCGCGCGGTTCGTACCGGCGATTGAAGGCGCTCATTGGCCGGCGACCAGGGCGGCGATGCCGTAGGCGAGCGCGGCAATGAGGATGCCGAGCGACCCCCAGATCACCTGGCGCTTGCCGCCTTCCGGATCGCCGGCGCCCATCTTGATGGCCCCGACGATGATGCCGATGATGCCGACGATCCCGGCGACGAATGCCAGCACGTCGCTGATCGCCTTGCCGCGCGACTCGAGGGCGCCGCGCAGGTCCGAGCCCTGGGCATAGCTCGGCAGGGTGATGCGATCGGCCTGGGCGGGCGGGACGGCAAGCAGAATGCCGAGTACGGCCAGGGTGGCGAGTAGGAGCTGTTTCATATCGGTTCCCTCCGGATCAAGGCGCGGTACGACCGGCACGAAGCTGCCGATCGCCCTGCGCCGAACTGTTCCCTCAGTTTCTTGCGTCGCACGCACCCTTCCCGGTGCGTACGGCAACGCTACAGCGGTTCTCTGTCGCTGGCGGCCGCCGGTGCAGCCACGAAGGAATGGTCCGTCGCGCTCATCAACGGACATCCCTTCGCTTCCACGCCGCGATCCGGTCCATCCCTGGTCCGGCTGCACGCGACTTCCGATGTCGCAGGATCGCCGCGGTGGCCGTACTGCGCGCCGGGGCCGGGCGACAGAGAGAGGAAATAGGTATTGGCAGCAGGCAATACGGCGCCTCGCTGCGGCGCGGGACGGGGATCCCCGGACCGGGCCAGTGTCAGTGGCGGACTGCACGCCGTGCGGGGTGCGTGTCCGCAGCAGGGCACGCGCCGCGGCCTGCGGGGCACGCGCGGGGCGCCCACGGGAATTGCTGCAGTTTCTTCGTGCGGGACCGGGTGAACCGGAAAGGGAAAAACGGGGATACCGCTGCCGGCACTCCCTGCCCGCATTCCTGTGCGAGGAACATTCCTCAGCATGGCCGTCGCTCCGTGACGGTGATGGAATCTATATACCGCGTTTAAAGGGAAATGTCACTATCCCCGTCTGTCATCGAATTGCCTCTGAATAACGCTATTGCAAGGAGGGCGGAAAGTAAGGACAGTGACTGCAGCTTGCAGGTCAACAGCTGGATCGCCGGCGAGTCGTCCCTGTTCACAAAGGTACGATATCCGCAGACCTTGTGAAACAAAAGGTCTCGGCACCTTACGCGGCTCTCAGCGTGAAATCCACGCGGACCGCATCAAACGGAAAGATGATCTTTCTGTCTTCGGTCTTTTGCAGAATACCCGCATTGAGCAAGGCATGGACATCGCTATGGACCGCCTTGACGTCGCGTGCGACACGCCGGGCGGCTCCCCGGATGGTCACGGGCCCCGCCCCTGCCAGGCTCGCTAACAGCTCCCAGCGCTTCTGGGTGAGGACCTTGAACAGCAGCGCCGGGGTGTCAAAGCTGATCACCGCACCCTGCGCCTTTCCCTCAAAGGCACGCAGGACGCGCCTATGAGTTTCATCGCGGGAGCACACTTCCAAAGAAACAGTACGCATATCAGAGCCTCCGATGGTCCACGTCGTGCCAGAAATCGGTGAGCAGCGAATCGATCGTCGTGAACCGATAACTCATTTCCCGCTTCCCAACATGTCGATGATCACCTTTTCCCGCCTCGTTGTCGTAACGCACGACACATTGACCGTTCACTACAAGTGCCAGCCGGTATTTGAATCGGTGCGCACAGCCCGGCAGCGTTTTGGGGAGTTGCCAGATCACTAACTCAACAAACGCGTTCTCCGCAATCACCCGGCGTTCATCAAGCATGAGCCTGGCCTTCATGTTGGGCAGCATGACAACACTCTGGTCTGTTGTCAATAAATCCAACAGAAGCCCGCCAAGGCCATGCTACCGCGTACGCAAAGCAGGCGAGGGATGCTGCCGGATCACAGGAGGCGCCGCTCATAAGGCGCGCTTTCGGCTATCCCCACGGTCGCTTTGCGTCCCCGCTCTTGCCGGGGTGTTTCTGCCTGAGCTCCCGTCGAAATCCTGCGCAGGATCGGCTCTGCTCGGCAATCGCGATCATAATGGGTTACGCAGGTCGGATGGCGGAATGAAAAAAAGAGGGTCTTGGGGCAACTCCGGCGAAACCGGTAGGCACGTCGTGCCGCTTTTGTCCCTGCGCCAGGCGATGATTGAGGCAAGAATTCCTGGCCGGACCGCAGCCGGAATCGAATCGGTTCTGCCATGGGTCTGGCACAAAGACTCCGGCTGCCGGCGCTATTCCGGATGCAGCCGTCGATCGGGATTCAGCAGAAAAAAAAGGGGGGATGTCACTACCCCGTCATCGACAACGTCATCCCGCGATGCGGTGCCGCAGGTCCTTCGTGATGAGCCTCACAGGGTACGGATCGCGTCGGACCCGACGCACACGTGACGCGTTCATGGAAGGCCTTGGCATCTTTAGTCTTTGGCAGGTACAAGCGGTACCCGGGTACCGATCGTCTGGGCACGCTTGTAGCGTGCGTATCCGCGCATCCTTGGGCAACGCCGATCCCGCACCGTGGCCACGGACGGAAACGTCGACGGCCAGACGCGCACGCAGGAGCACCGGGATCGGACCAGCCATTCGGGCGCCAGCCAGAGTTTCAATGCGCGATCCACCGCATGGAGTTCGACCGGCCTGGAGACGTCCGCCCGCCGCGTCGACGCCAATCCGTCTGGCGGATCCGCGCCTGACGGCAGACGCGGACCGTGGCGGGAACCGGACGGGGTCACGCCGCACGCCCTCACGCATCTGACGATCGTTCGCCTACCAGGCAGGGACTGGCTGCAGAAACAGGCCGGGCTGAATCATGCGGGCGTGGACTGGAAATAAAAAAGGCGGAACCGGAGCGAACCCCGGCCCCGCCATCCCTCGCTTCCCTGATCGATTGTTGGTTCTTCCCCGCCCGTCGGGTGAACGAATACACGGTTCTCCCCGCAGGCTTTGAATCTGACAGGCAAGGTCCGCCGAAATCCGGTCCCTGCCGTTCCTCCCAGGCACTCGCGCACCCGTTGCTGCGGGGTTTCCTTCCGCGCCGTCGCAGTCTTGCCGGCCCCCAAGGTCACCGGCGCCCCGCAGTGATTGGCGCGCCTCTTGGCTGGGCCCCCTTGGCCGGCTTCTGCCTTGGATGGGAGATTACGGGCGGACAATGCCGCCCGTTTCTCCGCTTTTGTAGTGACTGCCTATCCTCTTTACAGCTTCTCATCCGGGGCAGTATCACCCCGGCGCTCCTCTCCCAATCCTCTCGTCCCGTTCACAAACAGCCGCGACGACTTCACTCCTCCAGCCAAAACTCCGCATTCCGCATTACGATGATCACTCGCCTGATCACTCGCCTGATCACTCGCCTGATCACTCGCCAAATCTCGGTGTACGCACTTATCAGGCGGCGGACTGGCCGCGCCGCGCCGATCTGCTGCGGCATGCAAAGACTGCAATTCCGATCAGCCCGGAACCGAAAAGCCACAATGCCGCGGGCACCGGCACCGGCGTGAGCGTGCCGCCCAGGGTCACCTGGACGTTGCCACTGATGGGTGTGGATACGTTATTGATGTCGGCATTCACGCTGAAACTGTTGTTCCAGCCGAGTGTATACGCGTTGGTGAGCGCATCAAAGGTGCTGCTGCTGTTGGGCGGGTTGACGATCCAGGCCGGCGCGTCGAACGAAATCGGACCTAAACTCGTACTGAGATTCACATTCAGACGGAAGCTGCTGAAATTCACGTTCACGGGATTCGAATTGCCGGTATCCACATATCCGCTCGGGGCAGGCTCGCTGTAGGCGCCCGTCGAGTAGATCGTTGCCGTGCCGGTTGCTCCGGACGTGTTGACATTGGCCGTATAGATGGGATCCTGGTACTGGCCCATGAGAATTTCCGCCGGCGGCACCACCGGTCCGGAGAACGAATAGGTTCCGTCCCCGGTAATGCTGACGGTCAACGACGCAGTGTTGACCAGCATGCTGCTGATGTTCACCGTCGACGCCCAGGCCGCCGATAGCGGCGCCAGGCAGCCAAGCAGTACCATTCCCAGCCAGAACTTCAGTTTTTTTCCTTGTGCGTTGTTCATGTTCTGCTCCTCCGTCCCGAATCCTGCTGCAACGCGCCAATCCGACGCGGTGTCTCCTTCGTTGAGTATTCCGGACCAGCCCTGGTCCTCGGGCTTCTTTTAACGAGTACTTCGCGGCCTTGTCCCGACGACGAGAGCGCCAGGGGAGGCCTTTGGAAAAAAACAGGGCGGGGCAAAACATCGCCCCGCCCTGGCTATTGCTACTGCTGGAACACAGATTCAACCTCCCGCTAAGGGCGAGATTAACTCTGGTCCGAACGCTTACGCCGGGCGACACCCACCAGACCCAGCAGGCCCGAGCCCAGCAGCCAGACGGCGGCTGGTACCGGCACCGCACTGACGCTCGTTACAGTCATGCTGGTGATGTCGAAGTTGGCGTTATACCCGACGAAGGGTCCTGCGATCATCGGATTGCCGCCGATGCCCACTTGCGTGGGCGAGTAACCCGTCGGTATGGCAGTATCCGCAATCAGCGGCAGGCCACCGCTCGGGTTCCGACCCATGCAGCTCGCGCCGTTGGTGCCCGTGCAGGCCGGCCCAACGAGGGTCGTATTCCAAGTTGTGGTAGCGACGGGTACTACACCGATTTGGTATTTGCCACCCTTCATGTAGTTGCTGGCCGGCAACACATCCCCCGCGCTCGACTGGTTGATGGTTTGACCGACCGTATAAGTTGAATTCGCGCCTCCGGCCGCAAACAGGCCCGATGCATCCAGCACGATCGACACCGGGATACCGTTGTTGCCACCCCAGTTGAACAGCATATTGCCGAGAACTAGGGTCCCCGGCCCACCCTGACCATTGCCGATGGCCTGGAAACTGATCGATTGAGCTACCGCCGGCTTCAAATTATTGGGAGTACCAAAGAAACCGAACGGGGTGACCGTACCGGTGCCGGTGCCGGCCGTCGTATTGAAACTCATCGTGCCGGTAATGTCTGTACGATTGCCGCTCCAGGAATTGTAGGCGTAGCTTGTGTTGCCAAGCGGAGTGCCACCTGACGTCAGCATCGTGA
Source organism: Pseudomonadota bacterium (assembly GCA_021819085.1). GTDB lineage: Bacteria > Pseudomonadota > Gammaproteobacteria > Acidiferrobacterales > UBA6901 > JAJYCY01. The sequence goes on from JAKASJ010000009.1 coordinate 38,531, forward strand.
ACAGCCCATTGAAATTGAAGTTGACAGTGCTGGCCGAAGCCACCGCCGACGTGCCCAAAGCTGCCGTGACTGCGAGACATAACGCAGTCTTTTTCATCGCGGCTTTCATTGTTGCTTTCTTCATTTTGCTCCTCCACGTAAAAAATATTTGAGGTAATAAATCACTCGAGAGATTTACTTCTCTATCGCTACTGCACCGCCAGTGGAATATCCCGTTTCCGATGCGGCGCTACCTGTCAAAAGCAATCTACGTGCCAGGATATATATTATTATTGTATATCAATAAGTTACATACATTCTGGATGATCTAGAGTGCAGATAACAGCGCTGACTGTAAAGACTATCGACAATCGTGAACTAGGGATTAAATTCTTTCGAGGAACAAAATACTCATTGATCAGCATGTTATTACCAGATGTTCATATTCCCAGCCCAATGAATGGGATGACGGTTAGTCAGGAGAATTACAACCCAAGCATTGCTAACTCGTGGTCTGGATTTATGGATCAATAACTTAAGTTAATTGATCTTTGTAAAGAATCTCGACAAATCTATGAGACATAAACCTTGGGATATAAGTTGTTTGCGGCCCGGGGCTACACTTGCCGAAGTGAGGCCATGGCGAAAAAATCAGTCAGACGAGGCCACCTGGCTCAACGGCGGTACCGCCTCCTGGCGTGCCTTCCCTGCCTTCGCACCAGCGGTGCCACATCCACCGGTAACGCTCTTCGAGGGACGTCACACAGCGTTCGTGGTCCATAAGCATCGACTTCTGCATACGCGGGCGCAGACCGGCGCGCAGCTGCTGCAACCGATCCCAATCCCCGGCCAGTTCCACGGCTTTTGTCCGATAGACCTCGCGGGAATCCGCGACCAGTTCCGGCAGACCGATTGCCGACAGGATGCTGACCCCGGTACGCGCAAACCCCATGCGTCCAGCCAGCGTAATCACTGGTACACCCATCCATAAAGCATGACAGGTGACCGTGCCGCCCGCGTAGGGAAAGGGATCAAGCGCGATGTCGATCCGGTGATAGCTCTCGAGATAGTCGCGCCACGTGCTGTTGCCTGCCATATCCACGCGCGCGGGTTCTATGCCATTTCGTTGGAACCCGTCGCGGTAATACCGCTGCGTACCAATATCGGCAAACTGCTTCGATTTGAGCAGCAGACGCGAACCCGGTACAGACCTGAGAATCTCGCTCCACAGCGCGATGACCTCTGGCGTAATCTTGGCACTGTTGTTGAAACAGCCGAAAGTGACGCATCCGGCACTCAATGCTGGGGGCTCCCCGACCGCCGGACTGTCCGGTGGGGTGCTAAAGCACAGCAGTCCGCTAGGCAAGCGTACCAGCGTCTCGGTATGCAGGTTGTCACTCACGCCAACGGGGTCGCACCACGCATCCGTGAGCCGATAATCCATCGCCTCCATACCCGTCGTATTCAGATACCCCAGATAGGTGACCTGCACCGGTGCCGGTCGCCGCGCGAACACAAGCAGGCGATTGCCCGCAGTGTGGCCCGCCAGATCTACGAGTATGTCGATGCCATCCTGCCGAATGAACTCGGCAACCTGGGCATCCGTAAACGGAGTAATATCGCGCCAGTGGTCGACCAAGCCCCGCAGGCGTGCGGTCAGCGCGTCACGGCGCATGACGCTCGCATAGCCATAGACTTCTACCTGCCGGCGGTCATGCGTGGCCAGTATCGGCTCGATGAAAAATGCAACGGAATGCTGATAGAAATCCGGCGACAAATATCCGACCCGCAGACGACGGCCGGGGTCGGGATCATTCCGATGTGCGCGCAAAGGCCCCACCACGCCCGCAACGTGCTGCTCCGCCCAATTCATGTGCTCCGCCAGCAGCGCGGGCCCGTCCAGACGGTCGAGGTAGTTCAGGGTAAACAGCAGATTCGAGTGAGCGCGCGCGAAAGAGGGCTCTAGCGCCAATGCTTCACGGTAATGAGCAACGGCTTCGTCCAGACGACCCTGGTCTTTCAGGACCGTCGCAAGCGTGTTGTGCACCTCGGCAAAGGACGGATCGCCTGCGATTGCCGCCCGGCAATGCTCCGCGGCTTCCTCCAGCTTCCCGGTCTCCAGCAACACCAATGCCATGACATTGTGCGCGGGCGCGAGTCCGGACCGGAGCGCGATGGCCTTGATGCAGCTTTCGGCCGCTTCCTCGGGCCGGCCTGCCTGCCACAAGGTGAGCCCCAGGTTGACGTATGCCTCCACATAATCCGGCTTCAGGCCCAACACCCTCCGGTAACTTGCGATCGATTCCTCGAAACGACACAACAGCTGCAATGCCGCTCCGAGATTCTGATGCGCCTCTACGAAATCTGGCGTGATACGAATCGCCTCCCGGTAGGACTGCGCAGCGGCTTCGACGGATCCCTGTTCCCAAAGGGCTGTGCCGAGATTGAAATGCATCAGGGCATTCTTTGGCTGGGCACGCACGGCTGCGCGGTAGCTCTCTATCGCCGCAACAAGTTCACGCCGTTGCTGCAGAATACGTCCCAGGTTGTGATGGGCCTCAGCCAGGGACGGGTTGAGTACGATCGCCTTCCGGTAGTTCTCCACTGCCGCATCCAGCAATCCCAGCATTTGCTGGGCATTACCCAGATCATGAAACGCCTCGGCAAACGCCGGATTCAGTTCGGCTGCCCGGGAAAATTGAGCTACCGCCTCCTGGGGCCTGCCCTGCCGCAACAGGGCTACACCCAGATTGTAGTATGCCGCAGGCATGCGAGGTTCAAGTTCTATAACACGACGACAGCAGTTTTCCGCGTCTTCGAACGCACCCAACTGGCCATGAATGGCACCGAGCACGAACCACGCCTGGGCATTGCGCGGTTCCCGGCAACATACCTGATCGCCCAAGATCCGGGCATCGTGCCAGAGGCCGGTTTGGACCAGCTCAATAACGCGCTGCAGGGATTCACTCATTCTAGTCTTTCAATGCACTCACGAGCGGTTCGAGAAACCGCTCGTAGTTCTTCCAGCGAGCCACGGATTTCTTGTACATGGGACGACGCACCTGGTCGTAACTTATCGTCATCACAAGACGGCCTGACTCGTGAAAACGCAGGCAGCGGTCGTCCCACTCCAGCTCGCAGAACTCGACCAGCTTACGACTGACCTCCTCCTGATTCTCCACCAGCTCTTCGTATTGAACATCCATCAGCGGAATACGCAGAACCGTCTTCCAGTGCGCCATCAGCCGTTGGTATTGCCGGTAATACTGGCCCAGCGAGCTCAAATCGCGCGCATAACCGTGAAAGTCGTTGAAACGCTGAAAATAAATCGACAGACAGGTATCGATCGGATCGCGCACGCAGTGGATAACCCGGGCGCCCGGGAACAGCAGGTCTATCAGACCCAAAGCCATGAAGTTGTGCGGCATCTTGTCCGTGACGCGCACGGCATCACGCGAGAATCGGGCGAGGCGATCGAGGTGACGCCGTGCGATCGGGTCGATGTTTCTGCGAGTCAGGTCGTCCAGACACTGCGGATAAGGATTGGACGTGCCCAGCAGCGCCGGAAGCTGGGACGCAATCTCGTGGATATCGACCAATTCCCCGGCACCATGCACCAGCGGATGGCTCGCAAGAATCTGCTCCACCAGGCTGGTGCCCGAGCGCGGCATGCCAACGATGAACACCGGCAGCTTCGAGCGGTTGGACGCGCGCGGCCTCTGGCCGATCCGTTGCGGCGCAAAGGCAGCCACAAACGCATCAAATTGCCGCACCACTTTCTGCACATCGAATTCCTTGGCGTCGAGGATGTTCGCCTGCTGATAGTGATGGAACGCCCTGTCGTACTGTCGCAATTCGTCATGGAGCCTGCCCAAAGCAAAATGCACATCGACCCGCCGCTTATTATCCATCGGCTGTTGTAGACACTGCTCCAGCACCGCCACGGCATCCTCTCGGCGATCCTGATGTCGTAACAAGTCGGCATGACTCAGCAACAACTGAACATCGTTCGCCCCTGCATCAACCATCGGCGCCACCAGCGCATAGGCGACATCGAATTCCCCCCTTCTTTCCAGCAGCATGGCTACGCCTGCGGTGGCAGTTAGATGACCCGGTTTGAGTTCAAGCACCCGGCGATAACTTGCCTCCGCCTCCTGATTGCAACCCATATCGGCCAGTGCGGTCGCCAGATAGAGAAGGATCTCCGGGTCATCGGGCCGAAAGCGTAAGGCCTGCCGGAAGCACACCGCCGCCTCCTCGCCGAATTTCGGACCCTGGTCCTTGTCCATGAGGGCATTGCCGAGATTGATATACGCTTCCGCGAAGTCGGGTTTGAGTTTGATGGCAAGGCGGTAGTGGGAAATCGCCTGATCCCATTTGCACTGCGATGCCAGAACAGCACCAAGCGCCCTGTGTACCTCCGCCGAGTCGGGTTTGAGTTCAAGGGCACGGCGGAAACTAGCCACGGCGTCGTCCAGTCTGCCTGTCGACGCCAGGAGACTCCCAAGGGCACCATGGACTTCGGCATAACCCGGTCGCAACTGGATTACGTGCCGAAAGCACGCTTCCGCCGCAGCCGGATCATGGCGATCCTGGCCGCAGAGACCCAGATTGAAATAGGCTTCCACGTAGTCTGGACGCAGCGTGACGGCACGCTGAAAGTTTGCTGCCGCGTCATCGATGCTGCCCTGATCTTTGAACAGCAGTCCAATCGTATTGTGAACCTCCGCCAGATCAGGCTGAAGTCGCGCGGCCTGTTGACAACATTTCATGGCCTCCTCGCGCTTGCCCAACCCCCGTAGCGCCAAGCCCAGGTTCGCCAGCGCTGGCGCATTGTCGGGCTGGATCCTGAGCACCTGTCGATAGGACTCGGTTGCCTCGTCGAGGCGGCTGCAGGACTGCAATGCCACACCGAGGTTATAATGAGCAGCGACGTTCATCGGTTCCAGGACGACGACCTGCTGGCAACAGCGGATGACGTCGTCCAGTTCGCCCATCTGAGCGTGAACCCCAGCGAGCAGGAACCACGCCTCGGCATCATTCGGGTTTCGTGCACAGAAACCAGAAGACAGCGTCTTGGCCTCGCGTAACCGGTTACTTTGTAGGAGCGAAAAAACCTGCTGCTTATCGGTCATACCCGGAAACACCTCACCACAGATAACCCATTTCCCGAACGCAGGCTCTTTTCGTCGCCGACGATTCCTTCATATCGGCCGTATCGGCCTGAACCGAGTCAACCTCTATATTGCCCGATCCTGCACCCGGAAATCTATCATGATTGCACTCGCCCGGCGTAACGGTTATAGATATCCGTCGTGAACAAGCGGGGCCAGCCATGCCTGAAAGACCTCTCACGTCCGGATGCGGCAGATCGGCGAAATGCAGCGATCCCTGGCCCGCTCTCAAACCGCGCTGCGGGTATAAATGGATGAACGATTCAATCCAATCCAGGAGAGATCACGCGCTCGCCCTTCTGCGCAGCAACCGCCTAGTGGAAGCCAAGACGCTTTACAGTCATATCTGTCAGACGGACCCGCGCGACGCGGAATCCTGGAACCTGCTGGGCGCGGTCCACGGTATGCTGGGTGAATTCCAGGAGGCGGAAGCGTGTTGCCGCAAAGTCATCGCCTTGCAGCCGGATGCCGTAGGCACCTACAACAATCTCGGCAATACGCTCAAGTTCCAGGGCAAGATTAGAGAAGCTGAGCAATGTTACCGCCAGGCCCTCAAACTCATACCCGGATACGCCGAGGCCCATAACAACCTGGGCAATCTGCTCAAGGGGCGAGGTGAGCTTCAGGAGGCCGAGATCCATTACCGCCAGGCCATTGCTTCTGCGCCGAATTACGGCGATGCTCACAGTAACCTGGGTATTATTCTACGAGACCAAGGCAAACTCGATGACGCTGTCGCTAGTTACCGACGCGCCCTGCAACAGGATCCAAGTCATCGAGACGCACTATACAACCTCGGGCTCGCGTTATTCGAGAAAGATGAACCCGTAGCGGCCGCAGGAGTCTTCGAACAGCTGCTCGGGATAAATCCGCAGGACCCCGGGGCAATGGAGTTTCTGGGGATTGCCTATACCCAACTCGGGGAAATTGACAAGGCAATAGAGATGTACGAGCGCACACTAGAGCTCGCCCCCGATAGGGTGGATGCACGCTATTTTCTTTCTGCCCTTGGTAAGGAGCCGGTTCCGGCACAGTCACCCGCCGAATATGTGACGAGAGTCTTCGATACATACGCACATAAATTCGATCGACATCTGTTGGGGAAACTCAGCTATCAGGCACCGCAACTCCTCTGCCAGGCAGTGATGGGCGTTATCCGCGGCGAGAGAAACGACCTTGAGATTCTTGATCTAGGCTGCGGAACCGGTCTGTGCGGTGCCTCATTCCGTAACATCGCCAGGCATCTAACAGGCGTGGACCTGTCGCCGAAGATGATTCAAAAAACACGCGAGCGCGGAATATACGATGAGCTTATTGTAGGCGACCTGTTGACGCCCCTGCGCGAGTCCAATTCGCGCTATGACCTGATCACCGCAGCCGATGTCTTCATCTACGTCGGCGACCTGTCTCAGGTACTTGCGGGTTGTCAGGTCGCCCTGCGGCCTGGTGGTCTTTTCGCGTTTTCGACGGAACGCGAAGAAAGTACGGCGTCGTACGCGCTGCGGCGCTCCGGACGCTATGCGCACGCGGTGGATTACATCAGAACACTTGCCAACTCCTCAGGCTTCAAGGAGATCAGTGCAGAGCAGGCGATCATAAGGCAGGAGCAACGCACACCGATTGATGGCAACATCTTCGTCTTTCAAAAGCCTCGACATGCAGGCTAAAGGACGGGGTTTGATTGAGTGTTTAGTCTTCGGTCATCAGGTCGCGCCCGGACATCACCGTTGCCGAAGATGCCAATGCTTGGCTGCGCACACTGAACGGATCCGACCTCCTCACCTCGATCAACCTGCGAGGCCATCCGCATAACCGCCGATCTCCAGAATCAGTCCGAAGTGCGCAAGCGATCTGGCGCACCGCACTTAACTGTTACGGGGAATCCCGATCCTCCAGCGCATCGATCAGCGGCCCGAGAAATTCCTCGTATCTCTTCCAACGCGCCACCGATTTCTTGTACATGGGACGACGCACCTGATCGTGACTCGCCGTCTTCACCACGCGGGCAGCTTCATGGAAATGTAGGCAGCGGTCGTCCCAGTCGAGTTCGCAGAACTCTACCAGTCGCCGGCTCATCGCTTCCTGGTTGTCCACAAGCTCCTCATACTGAAACTCCATCAGGGGAATGCGCAGGATGCCCTTCCAGTGCGCCATTAACCGCTGGTAAAGCCGATAGTACCTGCCGAGATTCCTCAGGTCACGGGCGTACGGGTGAAGAGCGTTGAAGTGGCCATTGAAAGGCTGGAAGTAGATCGACAGGCAGGTGTCAACCGGATCGCGCCGGCAGTGAATAACGCGCGCTCCGGGAAACATAAGATCGATCAGCCCCAGATACAGGAAATTATGCGGCATCTTGTCCGTGACACGCACGGCATCGCGCGAGAATCGGGCGAGACGATCTAGGTGGTGCTGAGCGATCGGATCGATGCTCCGGATAGTAAGCATATCGAGGCACTGCGGGTAGGGGTTGGAGCTGCCCAGATCGGTCTGGAGCCGCCTTACGATATCAGTGAGATCAGGCAACTCCCCCGCACCATACACCTGCGGATGACTGGCGAGAATCTGCTCCGTCAGGCTGGTTCCCGAGCGCGGCATGCCAACGATGAACACCGGCAGCTTCGAGCGGTTGGACGCGCGCGGCCTGCGGCGGACACGCTCCGGACTGAAGAGCCCAATCAACGTGTCGAAGTCCCGCTGGTACTGCTGCTCGTCGAATTTCCTGGAGTCGAGAGAGTTTGCGCGCTGGAAGTGCTCAAAGGCCTTGGGATAATCCTGTAACTCGTCGTACAGTTTTCCCAGTGCGAAATGCCCGTCGATCTGCTGCTTTTCGTCCCTCGGCTGCCGCAACATTTTCTCCAGAAGCGCCACCGCTTGCGCGCGACAATCGAAACGTCCCGCCAGAGCGGCGTAACTCAGCGCCACATAAATATTTTCCGTCCCGGCATCCACCAGGGATTTGACTAACGCATAGCTGGCTTCGAAATCTCCTTTGCGTTCCAGCAGCATTGCCAGAGCGGCCGTAGCGAGCGGAAAATCCGGCTTGAGACGAAGCGCACGGCGGTAGCTTGCGTCCGCCTCGTCATAGCGATACAGATCGTACAACGCCATTCCCAATCTCAGATGGATCTCCGGAACCTCCGGGCTGTGGTGCAGGGCCTCCCGGAAACATTCCGCTGCCTGTTCGATATTCTTGGGATCGGGGCTTGCGTCCATATAGGCGTTGCCAAGGTCATTGTACGCATCCGCGTAGTCAGGCTTGAGCTCGATGGCACGCCGGAAATGGGATATTGCCTCCTCCCAACGGCGCAGTGACGCGAGCAGAACACCGAGGTCTCTATGGGCCTGCGCCGCATCGGGCCTGAGCTGCACCAGACACTGGTAGCTGCGCACGGCCTCCTGCACCTTGCCGAGCGAGGCCAGGACACCGGCGAGGCTGGCATGGGCCTCGGCATAATCGGGCCGCCAGCGGACGGCGTGCCGGAAACTTTGCTCCGCTGCGGCGGGCGAACCGAGCTTCTGGTGGCACAGGCCGAGGTTGTAATGGGCTTCCGCGTACTGCGGACGCAGCGCCGTCGCCTGACGGAAGCACCCCAGCGCCTGGGTAATGCTGCCCTGGTCCATGAACAGCAGGCCAAGCGTATTGTGCGCCTCGGCCAGACCGGGCTGCAGCGTCAGGGCACGCTGGCAATGCGGTATCGCCACCTCGGATCTGCCCAGCTCGCGCAATGCCAGTGCCAGGTTGGCAAGCACCGGCGCCGCATCGGGTTGGACTTCGATCAACTTGCCGTAGGTCTCAACGGCTTCCTGGTACCGCCCCCGCATCTGCAGCGCCACGCCGAGGTTGTAGCGAGCTGCGACATTACCCGGTTCCAGGGCTATCACCCGCCCGCAACATCGAATCACCTCGTCCATGACACCGAGTTGGGCATAAACTCCCGCGAGCAGAAACCAAGCTTCGGGGTCGTCCCGGTTGTTCTCACAGAGCGCCGTACCCAGCTCCCTGGCCTCGTTCAATCGGTTGCCCTGCAATAGGGCGAGTACTTGCTGCTTATCGGCCATACCTTAAGGAATACCGTGCTGCAGATGAACCTGCTCTTTCATGAAAATGCAAATCTACCCGCCCCGCCGGACATTGAGGCGATCCGAATCATTATGCGAATTAGATATTGCCCCATAATCCAACCCGAATCCACGGTGATTACTCTCCGCCATGAACGATGGCATGGGTATCCTGACGCAGGCGATGCGTTGGTGGCAGAATCGCGGTGCGCTCCCGCTGAGCAATCTTTGTGCTTTTTTTCCCGAAATACTGGTAGAGAACACCGAATTGTCCCTGCTGCGCCACTCCGGCCGCTGTGCGCACTCCTTTTGCTTACCGCCAGGCGCGTGCGACCACCGGGGTTCGTGGCAGCCGCCATCAAACGGTTGATCCTGTGACATAGTTATAGAGGCGTGCCATCGACGACCAGCCATGCGTCGTCTAGCAGCGGAACGACGCAACAGACCGCATCGCCGAACCGAGATCAGGACTCATTCACAGACCGAAGGAAGTCCTCCAGTGACCGAACCGCACACTCATCGGCAAAAATGCTGCCGGGCGCGCGTTCCGTTATTCGTGCCGACAAACCGTCCCGCAGAGCGCGGTCGCTGGCGATCGACACCGCACGCGCTGCATATTCTTCGTTGTCGTGCGCGATCAGTTCGCTCATGTCCATTTCGTGCAACATCCCATAAGTCTGACGCCCGCGGCTGAATTCACCTGATAATGTTACTACGGGCAGGCCGGCAGCGAAGGCATCCAGCGAGGTCCGTCCTCCCGACCAGTGCGGCGTATCGAGCATCACGTCGGCCAGAAGGTTCACGCGCAGGTAATCGGCATGCCCCAAGCGCGGCAGGAAACGCAGGCTCGCGTCCGCATCCAGGCCGCATGCACTGAAAGCACTCCGCATGCGCTGCCGGAACGCTTCATTGACGGGCGCCTTGTAATCTTCGAAGAACAGGATCAAGGCGTGCGCATCACGCACCGTTATCCCAACAAAAAGTTCGTCGGTATCAACATGGATCTTGAACAGCGACTGCGGGCACAGGTACAGCCTGCGATCATCCGGCAGACCGAATTGCGCGCGTGTCGCGTCGCGTGCCGGTTCCGGCCGCTCGCAGTGCACGCCGATGCCGTCGAGACGGACCAGATTTTCGCGATAGTGCGCCTCACCGCCAACGGGTTCCATGGCATCGGCGGACAGGAAATAATCGATGTTTGGCAAACCGGTTGTCACGGGATGCCCCCAGGCCGCACATTGGACCGGCGCAAGGCGCAGGGCGGCCAGCCACAGCTCTTTCGGATACATGCCGATCGCCGGATAGACCAGAACATCCAGCTGGTCGCTGCGGATGATGTTGGCGATAGCGGCGATCGAGCCGGTCGCCGGCCGGTATAGGTCGCAACTCGCCGCGAGCGATCGACTTTCCCCGTCGATGATCGGGTCGATATGGTAGACAAAGGTCTCGAACCGGTCCCGATCGGCGTGCTTTATCCACCCGCTGAAATAATACGAAACCGTATGCGTGTGAAAAAAGTGCGACGCGTAGCCGACACGCAGGCGCCGCCCGCCTGTCGCGCGTCTCGGGGTGTCCTGGAAAAACTGCGGCAACGCGGTCCGGGCCATGTCGGTGAAGAAATCCCCGAAACGCCTTTGGAGATCCTTGTCGTTCATACCCTGATACGCGAGATAGAATCCGTTGCTCCATTGCAGCTCGTCGATCAGGGTCGGCCGTGTCCTGTATCCCGCGCTTCGTGCAATGATCTCATCGAGTCCCTCGTGGTAGCGTTGCCGGGACTGCCGCAGATGATTCATATCCCGGTAGATCAGCGGCAGCGACAGGTGGAAGCCGAGCGCTGCCTTCAGGCTCAGCGGATCAGCGGCGAGCGCCCGTCCGTAATCAGCGACCGCTTCGTCGTATTCGCCGAGGAAATATCTCAGGTTGCCGAGACCGGCGTGAGCGGCGGCATTGGAAGGAGCAATTTCAGCAGCACGCTGGTAAGACACCAGCGCTTCAGCGTGTTTCCCTGCCGCCTCCTGCGCCTGGCCGAGCTTAAGCCAGATATCGGTACCCTGCGGCAACACCGCACACAGGCGGCTGAAAACCTCTATCGCCTCGCTGAGTTTGCCGAGGTAAGCAAGGGTCTCGCCCAGACGGAAGGCCGCCTCGTGGAATCCCGGATCGAGGCGAATCGCCTGGCGCAGGCAAGACTCCACCTGGTCCACGCGTCCGAGCCGACCGTTCGCAATCCCGAGGGTGTACCAGATTAGGGCATCGGCGTGGCCAGCCACGCAGAGTTCGGTCAGGAGCCTTTGGGCCTCGGGAAGCCGTCCGGCCTGAAACAGGGCAAGGGCCTGCTGCTTCCTGGCCAGAACTATCGGATCGGTATTGGACATGGCGGAATCAGAAAATCAGGCGGCGTTGCCTGGACCCTGGCCTGGGACCCCGGATGTCCCGTACGTGGACGAGCCATTGCGCACCGCGCTGCACGGGCAGGACGTCGGTCACGTTTGCTCTCAAGTGCCCTCGCGCCGCATTTCCGGTTCTCATCAACCGGAACCTATGCAGATCATGCATATTTACTCGTGCCTCATTCGCCAGTGGTCGGACGCTTTTCCCGCTCTGCATAGCCCATCGACATACCACACCATAGCGAGTGGCATGACCTTCGATCAAGTCTGAAATAATACTGTTTCGATCAATTTCATGCCGTGATGAGTGGCTGCCATCCTGCAAAACATCGGCCAACAATCGGAATTGCCAAATCTTACCCTTGCTTCACTAACACGGTTCAACATATCAGGTGCAAAACTTACCGAAAATCAGGCTCGATAGCTCTTGACAACGACAATGTCGCTGTTCACCATGCTTACACTGTTTTACATTTTAATAACAGAACAGGGATTCGGAGGATGCAGGCAGAACAGGTTTGCTGAGGGAACTCGGAATAATAAAAATCAAGAGCACGGTAGGGATCTTCGGAGTCTCCATCCGAAATGATCCCGGCAGCCAGAACAGAAGCCGGACGTACGACGCGCGAAAACTCCCTCAGGCGAATGCAGGCCTGGACCAGCACGGCAGATATCCTCCGAATGTCCTCGATAACCACACGGGTGGATTGCGATGAAAGTCTCGTTGCAATCCGGGTGGCGATGGGATGTCTGCAATTCTGCGCTGAAGCAGCATACCCTCCTGCCAGGGAATCTCTATGGTTCACATGCGCAGGCACATGGCGCAATCAAGCTTAGGATAATGACATACGACTTCAAATAACTAAGATACTGGCTCATCGCTAGAGAGGAGAGAAAAATGAAAGTGGGTTTCAGAGGACTGCTGCTTGCAGCGGTTGCGATCTGGCTCGTTGTGCCTGCAAGAGCCTTCGCAACCAACGGGTTTTTCCTGATCGGTTACGGCGAGAAGGCGAACGGCATGGGCGGCGTCGGTGTCGCCTTTCCCCAGGACGGACTCGCTCCGGCATACAATCCGGCGGGCATGTCCTGGGTCGGCACCCGCTTTGATATGGGTGCCGAACTGTTCCGTCCGGTCCGCTGCATCTATCACGACAGTGCCACGCTGCCCGTCGATGAGTGCAGCCATGGCCAGATCTTTCTGATCCCCAACATGGGTGGCGTGTACCGGGCGAGCCCACGGCTTGCCTACGGCTTCGCGGTCGTCGGCGCCGGTCTCGGCACGAACTACACGCAGCAGCAGCCCAACTATTTTTTCAACTTTCAGGGCCGGGCGAGCAATCCGGCCGGCGTGTCGCTGACCCAGATGCAGATTCTCCCGAGCATCGCTTATAAGTGGAACCGCCATAACAGTTTTGGCGCTTCGCTCGCGCTCGCCGCCCAGGTGTTCCGTGCCTACGGCCTGCAGGCCTTCGGACCAGCACCGACCGGTCTCGGCTTCACCTCGAATCCCAATGCGTCGAATCTCACGAACAAAGGTCCCGACTGGTCCTACGGCCTCGGGTTCCGTCTTGGCTGGCTGGGAAAGTACTTCCACAACAGACTGAGCCTGGGCGTCAACTATTCGTCGAAGGTGTACATGACGCGCTTCAAGAGGTACTCGGATCTGTTTGCCCAGAATGGCAGCTTCGATATTCCGGAGAACTATTCCGCGGGCTTCGCCTACAAGGTGACACCGAAAGTTGACGTCGCCATGGATGTGGAGGAGATCCGCTACCACGACATCGCGGCAATCGGCGATCCGGGACCAAATGCGGCGAACCCGTCGAACTTCTTCTCGCTCTGTCCGGGGACCGACAAGACCCCCTGCGAGCTCGGCGGTCCTCAGGGGCTTGGATTCGGATGGACCAACCAGACCGTCTACAAATTCGGCATGGATTACAAGTGGAATCCCCGACTCACACTGCGCTGGGGCGTGAACTACGGCAAGAATCCCATACCGGCTGACCAGATCCTGTTCAATATGCTGGCGCCGGGCGTCACGGAGTATCACCTGACTTTCGGCTTCACGCGGGTCACACACGATGCTCTCACCAAGTACCTGGGCGGCAAGGAGGGCGAGGTTACCGTGAGCTACCAGCATGCCTTTACGTACACCCTCAAGGGCCCCACGGCGTTCGGACCTTCGGGCGGAATCGTCAACGGCACCAATGCGTCCATAGCCATGAAACAGGACGCGCTTGGCATGAGCTACGGCATCAAATTCTAACGGCGAACCCGATCACCATTAGCCGCCCGGGCGGATTTCCGCTCGGAGACGGATGAGGAGAGGAGAGACAGAACCATGCGTACCTTGAAACACACCAAACTGAAAAAGAGTGCATTGGCGGCGGCGCTGGCCGTGTCGCTGGGAGTCGGTTCCATGATGGACCGCGCCTATGCAGATACCTATACGTTCAGCTTCTCTGGCGAGTTCACGATGCTGACGTCGGGCGGCACTCCGCTTGACAACACAAGTTATTCGAGCAATTCCTGGAGTGGCTATCGTACTGACATCACTGGGACGATGACGTACGACACCGTCGCTGGAACCGGCAGCGGCACGATCACTCCCTTCAACTTCTTTAGCGGATCAAGTCCCGCCGAGGCTCAGGCGATCACGTTTCAGGCTATCGGGAACGGAACCTGCACGACCAGTAGTCCGACAAGCTGTAGCCCAGGAAATCTGCTGCTGGGCAATATGCTATTCAACTGGAGCGGCAACAACGGCATCCCGGTGTCGATCGTGATGGATGCGAGCGGTCTCTTCGGAGCCATGGGGTCCTCCCTCGTACCGGGATCCGTCGTACAGAATGTCGGTGCGCTTCCGGCCAGCAACTATATGAGGAATGGAGGTATGCCGATCGGCCCTGCGCCGGTAGCAACCCTCACGCAGAACACGACCCTGATCGGAGCGGCCTGCACCGGCACCAACGGGGCAAGCTGCATGGGCAGAAACCCCAGTGGTGGGCTACCGCTGGTGTCGGATTCGGCTACGCCGACCAACTACAACCCGACCCAGGTCGGCATTGGCGGCAATCCGATGGTCGCGGGGCCCTTTGTCGGGTTCAATGCGAACTTTGATTTTGTAAAGATGACGGTAACGAGTAAAAACGGCGTTTCGGGACCACCGTCCGTAAACTCGACATCACCGATAAACGGATCGACCACGGCTAATCCCCTTTCGACCCCACCAATCACGGTCACCTTCACCGAGCCGATGGAGGATAATACCGTCGCTGCGGCGCTGACCGTAAACCTGACGGGCGGAGCGGCCGTCCCTGGTACCGTGAGCCCCAGTGCGGCGGGACAGACAGCTAGCACCTTTACGTTTACACCCACAAACACGCTGGCCTATAGCACGGGATACACAGCCAACATTTCGACCGCCGCATTGAACGCCGGCGGCCAGGCGCTAACGTCCGCGTATACCTGGAGTTTCACGACCAAAGCAGCGCCGGTATCTACAAGCTGTACGGGTGGTGGCCCGGCTCCTGCGACAGGCACTGCCGGCAACTTCACCATGCTGACCCCGACCGGAACGCCGTTCGGTGGCACGAACGACGTGGTTTATACCTATACGGGGCAACCCGATACCACGATCAACAGTAACGTTTTCAACATGACCCTGGCCTCGGCCACGCCGGAGCCGTTTTTCGGCTTTGACTGGTCTGCCCACAACATCCGCGTATTCGGTACCGGAACTTGGACTTTCAACACCGGTTGTACAGTCGCCGAACTGCAAGCGGGCGTCATGCCCAGCGCCTGCGCAGTGCAGGGAGCACCCCTCACCATGACCGTGGGCTCAGGACAGCTGGGCGCCCTCATGCTGTTCGACTGGCACGGCAACGACAACATCTATGTGGCGGATGTGTGGAACCAGCACGCTCAATGGCAATCGGGTCCTGGAACGGAGAACGGCCTGTGGACCGGCCCGGCATGGGGCGGACCGGCCGGGTATATGGTCGACCCCTTGACCACCTGGTCCTATGCCTCTACCCCCGACACCAATAACGGCATCAACGGAGTCCCCATGGTGAACGGTCCGTTCATCGGCTTCAGCGCCAATTTCAATCTGGACGCCACCGACACCTGCACGGCAGCCGCCTCGGTACCGATCCAGGCCCACGACACCCAGGTCTCCGGCTGCACGATCAGCCCCACGCCAGTGAACCTCTTCAAGCGCAGCGACTGGCTGATCCTGCTGGGCTTTGTCGGCTGGATGGGCTGGTGGCGCAAGCGCAGGGCTTGAGAAAATCCGGAATACAAAGTCCATCCCGCGCGGTCAGCTCGTCACCGCGCAGGACCCGGCCGGCAGTACTGCCGGCCGGGTCCCTCACCACCTTCCCTGAACATCACCCTCCGAGCTAGCGCCGGGGGAGTGATTTTTCCACTTGCGCATTTCCTGCAGGAATCAACTTCCCTGGCTCGGCGCTGCGGCCCTGGCCGTGAACGCCGCTACCAACCATGCCACGCGCGTCTACGTCCTCGGCGGCATCATGCTGTTCTTTCCGCTCGCAGACCCGTTCTGGAAGCCCCCGGCATTACTGCGGTCACGGCGCCATGTCCTGGGCTGGATCGCCATCGCACTGCCGGCTGCGGCGCTGCTGAGTTGGCGACCGGCCTATGCCGGCTATACGGCCGCCATGGTCCTGACTGCGGCGTTGCCGGAGGAATGGTTTTTCCGCGCCTATTTCATGACCCGGATGGGTAGCGGCTGGAGCGCGAACGTCCTCGCCTCACTCCTCTTCGCCTGCATGCATGGGCTGACCTGGGGATGGATGGCGGCGGTGCTGGTATTTCTCCCTTCCCTGTTCTACGGATGGCTGTACCAGCGCAGCCGCGACGTGGTGCTGCTGGTTCTGGTCCACGGCCTGTCGAATCTCGTGTTCATGATGCTTCTGTTTCATCCGGTCAACCGTTGGCTGACGCGGCACAGCCTGTAAGATCCGGGGATACCCTGGGCGTGTTATTCGGCCCTGCACCCGGATAAATCCAAAAGTTCCGGGTGCAATCTCCGCCAACCGGTAGCGCATCACCCTGCACGCGGAGCTGTAAAGGGCGGGCGCTTCAATCGGGGTAATGGGGACAGGGTGCGACCAGCAATCCTAAGGTAGCTCGTATCGCCAATCGTAGCCGCATAGCGGAGCCAATATTGCATGGCGAAAATCTCCGCTGGTGAATACGATACTGAATCATCGGCACGATCGCCGGAAACATCCGGGGTAAAAACAGCACTTGCGTCGAAGGCATCTTCATGGATTTGCCAGTCATTGTTATATTGCATCATTGGACTGCCAAGCTTTATTCGGGCATATTTTGGGAAGGCGAGTCCATATTCTGAGCAACCTCGCTTCAAAGTGATGCGGACTTTCGGCGAAATGCCCTCCGCAATCGCGTCCCGCACGATATTGCGTACTTCTTTCCCCTCCTCCATGCCCCGGTTATAGATAAACCCCTTGTAGGTGCCCGTACAATCGACTCGTGCTTCACACATGCATTTTCGGCTGTTGTCGTTGGGAAGATCGAGATGCTCAAATATCATCAAAAGCTTGAACAGATCCATGACGATACGAGGTTCAACGAGAATCTTGTAACAATCAAAACAATACTTCGGAATGACGTGATACTTATCAAATACAGCAAGGTGACGGACACATCCCCCCGGATGGGCATCTTTCCACCTGTTTGCGGGCATCCCCCTATATATTTCGAGTGAACCAAAACCTCCGAAAACGCCTGGATTCTGCAGTTTTTCCTGGAATAATTGCCTGACATCTTCGTCTGTGATCATGATCAGTAAATCCACATAACCAGTTGGATAGCTACCTCGAGGCTCCCCTCGCGGCGCCCTGTTTGTCCTCTAATCCATATGCGCGTCTGTGATTCTTGGTGGTCAGCACACGCACAAGATCACAACCACTGCGTCAACCCCGTTACCACATTCCCCAACATTCGCGAATTCGAGCGTAGGCCAGCCACACCCAGCCTGATTTCAATTATTGACTGAGTAGGGGAAAGCAGAGGTTCGTCTTGCTGGATCCGCTGTTCGAG
Source organism: Pseudomonadota bacterium (assembly GCA_021819085.1). Lineage (GTDB taxonomy): Bacteria > Pseudomonadota > Gammaproteobacteria > Acidiferrobacterales > UBA6901 > JAJYCY01. Next base: position 56,226 of record JAKASJ010000009.1, read on the forward strand.
TTATCCTGACAGCAAATAAACCGGCAGGAAGGGGGATGCGGCCGTTTCCTAATTGTACACCCCGTATTTTGAGATTTCGGACAACAAGCACCCACGCGATACTCCACACTCACAGCCCGCAGTCGAACCCATACTACATCGGGTTCTTGCCGTTGATCCAGCGAAACACCTGGCGCTCTTTCGCGCCGGTGAATCCGTGAGGGTGACCTGCCGCCTTGCACGCGGACAGGGCCCTGATGCCGTTTCCGCGCCCATTACAATGCGAGAGGCACGGGAAACGAGTCGCGTGCAGCGACAGCGTGCAGCGCAGCGCTTGACGGTCCGTGACACATCTGGTCCAATGAAAAAATAACTCATAGCGATAACAGCATGGTTGGCTGTCTTTAGTGCTGCCTATCCAGCAAATCCAACTTTTATCTTTAAAGACCACTAGCATGTTGAAAATCATGAAATCCCTTTCCTTTGTCGTACTGCTGTTCATGGCGCTGGGCGCGCTGGTACCAGTCTTTGCACAGGAACCCCGGCATCCGGCAGCAGCGAATTCGTCACCTGCCGTGGCAGCGCAGCCAGGCTACCTCATCCAGCCAGGCGACATTCTGACCATCGCCGTGTGGAAAGAGAAGGACCTTGAGGCTGATGTACTGGTGCTCCCCGATGGAACGCTGTCGTTCCCTCTGGTCGGGGATATCCAGGCCGCCGGCAGAACCGTGCCACAAATCAGGCAGGAGGTCGTTGCCCGCCTCGCCAAATACATGCCCAACCCGGTGGTGACGGTGGCCGTCAAGCAGATCCAAGGCAACGTGATCTACGTGATCGGCGACGTAAACAAGCCCGGTGCGTTCGTCGCCAACTCCTATCTGGACGTGATGCAGGCACTGAGCCTGGCAGGCGGCATGACGCCGTTCGCCGCGGACAACAGCATCAAGATCCTGCGCCGCGTCAACGGGAGAGAGACTGCCATCCGGTTCAAGTACGGCCAGGTCGAGGACGGTGAACATCTCGCGCAGGACATCATCCTGCAGGCCGGCGACGTGGTGGTCGTACCCTAAGCCTGCCACACTGCCTCTTCCGGGCACTCGGAATCCATGGTTCCAGTGCACCCAAGCGGCAGTTACAGGAATTCCGACCGACACGTCCCATGCCGACCGAGCAACCACGCCCTGAACCCCGGCGCTGACCCTGTGACTGGGATATCCCCGCTCCGGGTCCGGCCCAGCATCGCGCTGGCGCTTTGCTGTGCCGGCCTGCTCACACCGACCCTGTCCTCAGCTACTGAGTGGTCCGCCAAGCCGTCGATGTCGCTCACGGTACAGCACGACGATAACCTGCTGTTGACAACCGCACCCCACCACAGCGTCACGGGACTTACCCTCGCACCGCGCGTCGACCTCAGCGCACAACAGGCGAACTGGGACGTCACCGGCAGTGCCGAGCTGCGCGGCCACCGCTACTGGGGGCAGAGTGGCCTCAGTGGCAACGATCAGATATATAACCTGTCCTCCCTCTACCGAACGCAGCGCAGCACGTGGCAGCTGGGTGGCGGTTACTCCAAGGAGTCAGTAACGGCAAGCACCACTTTCAGTCCAGACATTGGCCTGGTATCTACCGAGACGCAACGGATCATGCGCACGGCCAATCCTTCCTGGACCTGGCAGATGACCCAACGCACGCAACTTCAGCTCAACTACCAGTCCAGTCTGGTCTCCTATCAAAACGTCATCCATACGAACCTGGTCAACTATTCCTCGCGTGACGGGACCGCCACCCTCCTCTACCAGTGGTCCCCGCAGGACCAGCTGACGGCGCAGATCGACCGCAGCTATTTCAAGGTTCCGCAGATCGGGTCGTCGCAGCTGGGACAACCGGCATACTCGATTCAGACCACCAACGGCCTGCTCACCTTGCAACCCAACCCGAAGGCGCTGAGCAATACCTCCATCACTGACAGCCTAGTACTGGGATGGTCCCATTCCTTTTCGCAGACTTTGAGCGCCAATCTTGCTGTCGGCGCAAGGCAGACCAACTCAGACATGGTTGTGCAGACCTGTAGCGGAAGCACGCAGCCCACGGTCTATTTCATCAATGGTCAGCTTATCGGCATCGGAACCTGCATCCAGACCGCGAGCACTGGCTATCCGGAGAAAAGCAGCGGGTATCTTTTCAAAGCAGGACTCAATAAGCAATTCGAACTGACCAACGTCAACCTGACCCTGGGCCAGCAGATCACTCCCAGCGGTATTGGTGCCCAGGTCGTGATGGATTCGGCAATTCTTAGCGTAAGCCGCAAGATCTCCGCCCGCCTAAACGCAAATCTGTCTGCATCCGGCTACAGGATCAGGACAATCGGCAACACGGGGTCGAATCTGGCGGATGAAAACTATGCTTTGGCCTCTGCCGACCTGAACTGGCAATGGACCCGGCAACTCACCGTCGATGCTGGATATCGGTACATAACTTTGAAATTCCTAGATAGCGGCATAAGGGCTCATGGAGATAACACAGTGTATCTGAAGCTCGATTATGCATGGCACCGCTTCGCGGTTTCACGATAAATATCAGTGTCTTGCAGACTTCAGTGCCGCCGCAGAGGCATCATTCGAGAAAAGGAGGAGGGCCTGATAGAATGAGTGGACCGGCCAAAGAGTTCGGAATGCCTATCGACAGAAGTAGATGGAAATGAGTTATTATAAAATAAAGTAAATAAAATAGCCGGAATGATGGTGCGCCCGGACCCGATCTCGGCGCAGGAAAAACCAGAGGAGGCGAGGAGCATCCCGTCTTTTAAGCCAGACCCGCGCCATATACAGGCCTGTGTCGCCCTTTCCGGCGCGAATGGGTTTGCTTGTCGCTAGATCCAAGAATGGCGAGAGAAATAGCGCTCCTGTGCACAGTATGGCACCGGATGCGACAAATCGAGGCGGAGCACTGCTGTGCTCCCCAGGGGACTCCCCGAGAAACAGATCCGAACTGGTGTCACAATGTTCGCCTCGGCCAAACAGAAAACCCACGGGGACGGATCCGCGCAGAGGTTGTGGGCGACGCCACCCGGAGTCCCGAACCTTCTTTAAAACAAGGCGCGGGGAAGCGAAGAGCTGCACTGGACGCCCCACCCCTGACATGGGGCAACCGGCTACGGCGATGTCTGAAACGATGAACGAGTCAACGGCATGAACGAAGAAGCAATTGAACCGACCAAAGACCTGGCGGATTATCTGGATTCCCTGCGTCGGCGACGCAAGGGGATAATACTGGTCACTGCGGCCCTGTTCGTCATCAGCATTCTGGTGGCGTTTCTGATCCCGCCAGTCTATCGCTCTTCGGCCACGATCCTGATCGAGGAGCAGGAGATTCCGAAAGACCTGATCCGCTCCACCATTACCTCCTATGCCTGGCAGCGCATTCAAACTATCAGCCAGCGCGTAATGACCCGTTCCAACCTGCTCCACCTCATCAGCGAGTATGGCCTCTATCCGAACAAGATCCGCAGCGATACGACCGAAGAACTTATCAAGCGCATGCGACATGACATAACGCTCGAGGCCATCACCGCCAAGGTGATCGATCCGGCCACCGGGCAACCCCGTCCCGCAACCATCGCCTTCAAACTGTCGTACGACGGTCAGACGCCCATCGTTGCGCAAAAGGTCGACAACGAGCTGACAACCCTGTTCCTGAACGAGAACCTCAAGACCCGCAACCAGCAGGCAACGAATGCCTACCAGTTTCTTACAAGTGAGGCACAGAAGCTGCAGAACCATATCACCCATCTTGAGGCCAAGATCGCCACCTTCAAGGAGAAGCACCTCAACAGCCTGCCGGACCTGCAACAGCTCAATCTTCAGCTCCTAGATCGAAACCAGAACGACCTGCTCGAAGCTGACAATGAGCTGCGTTCATTGCAGGACCGTAAAACATATCTCCAGGGTCAGCTCGCCCAGATCGATCCGAATGCCCCGGTGATCGGATCCGATGGGCGCCCCATCCTTGATCCGCAGAGCCGGCTCGAGGCACTCGAGACCGAATATGCCACCAAGCGCGCCGAATATTATCCAAACTACCCCGACGTCGTACGGCTCAAAAGCGAAATCGATGGGCTGAAAAAACAGATCGGGGGCGTCTCCGACGTGCAGGCACAGGCCAAAGAGGCGGCGCGCCTGAAGGCAAAACTTGCGGCGGAACAGGCCAAATTCTCCGCCGACTACCCGGACGTGGTGAAACTCAAGACCGAGCTCGCTGCGCTGCAGACGCAGATGAGGAAGGAAGCAGCAGAACCTCAGGATCCATCCCTGAAACCGCAAAACCCTGCGTACCTCATGATCAACACCGAACTCGAGGGGATCAAGAGCCGGATTGCAGCCACACTGAAGCAGCGTGCCCAACTGCAGGCCAAGAACGCCGAGTTCGAGAAATACCTCGCTGAAACTCCTTCCGTGCAACGCAAATACCGCGACCTGCAGCGTGACTACAAGAATTCGCAGCGGCAGTACCTTAAACTCAAGAGCAAGCAGATGGATGCCCGGATCGGCGAGCAGATGGAGAAGGACCGCGAGGGCGAGCGTCTGTCGCTAATTGATCCTCCCAACCTGCCGCAGAAACCAACCAAACCCAACCGCCTTGCCATCATCATCCTCGGGTTCGTTCTTTCCGTTGGCGGTGGCCTGGGCTATGCTGCGCTTGCAGAAACCACGGACAAGTCGGTACACAGCGCCCGTGACCTGGCTGTCATCGTGGGCGAAGCTCCACTTTCAGTGATTCCTTATATCGAGAACAGCGCAGACCTCGCACGCCACCAGAAGAACAAGAAGCTGGTGGTGACATCGGCCCTGGTCAGCCTGATCGTGGTCGTGCTGCTAGTGCAGTTCCTATGGATTCCGTGGGATGTGTTGTGGTTCAAGGGAGCGCGCTTCATTTCAGGTTTGTAGGACGAAGAGACACGGGGCGGTGCGCATCGGCTACTGGGACTGGCCATCATGAACAATGGTGACCGCAAAAAAATGGGAAAAGGCAATGAAAGCAGCTGCCCGGACCGCCGCCGCCGACATTTACGCTGCGCGGCATTCTCCAATTACTATGCAATCCGGAGTTGATTAAGTATGGAACGCATCAAACAGGCATTGGAAAAGGCGCGCGAAGAGCGGCTCAAGTCAGGCGGCTTGGCAACAGCCTCGGGGGAATCTGGTGGTTCGGCAGCCGCCGTTGGGCAGATCATGTATACCCACACCCGCACTGAGGAAGTACCGGTGAGCTTCCTGCGTGATATGCGCGTCATAACTGCGGTCGAGTCGGGAGGGTTCACTGATGCCTATGGGATCCTGCGAACCCAGGTATTGCAGCGGCTCCGTGAGAAACAGTGGAATGCGCTGGCGGTGACAAGCCCCGGCATCAGCGAGGGCAAGACTCTCACTGCGATCAATCTGGCTATCAGTCTGGCAAGGGAAGTCGACTACACGGTACTGCTGGTCGACGCCGACCTGCGCAATCCGGGGGTGCATAAATATTTCGGTATTCATCCGGAGCGGGGTCTGAGCGACTACCTACTGGGCGATGTTCCGCTCGCGGAACTGCTCATTCATCCGTCCGGCATTGGGCGGTTCGTTATCCTACCTGGTGGCAAGCCGCTGGAGCACTCATCGGAGATGCTCAACTCGCCAAAAATGGCACGCCTAGTGGACGAACTCAAAACCCGCTACAGTTCTCGCATTGTGCTGTTCGACCTGCCTCCGTTGCTGTCCACTGCTGATGCCTTGGCGTTCTCACCGTATGTTGACGCGGCACTTCTCGTGATCGAGGAGAACCGGACTCCGGCACCTGAAATCGAACGTGCCACCGAGTTGCTGGCGCAGAACACCAACCTTATCGGTACAGTGCTGAACAAGGCGCACACAATAAAGCCGGGGGCCCGACAATCTGCGTCGTCGCCCTATCGTGTGCCCGGCAGCCGGTTCCTCGGTGCGGTCGGAACGAAACTCCTCTCATGGAGGGAGAACCGATAAGGAAAGGTACGCGACTGACGCACGGCGACTGCGACTGCATAACTTAGCTGCATTCCGCATATCGTCCGGGACGAGGTCGGGGATGTGTTCGTGCTGATTCGGGTTGCCACCTACACGGCATGCCGCAACCGCGGCAGATACAGCATAGTTCGGGCGAGATAGATGAATACCTGCGGTCGATACACGCTTGGACATCCTGGGACAGCGCCGGAACTGATCGGGCGGCTGTGGCCGGGGGGGACGTCATGATGGCTTGCCTGCCGTCGGAGTAAAGAGCCGCGGCACGAGGCAACCGATCCAGAGGCAACCGATAGAAATGTACGAGAAATTTTACGGGCTGAGGGAACGACCGTTTTCCCTCCTGCCCGATCCGAGCTTTCTTTACCCCAGCCCCAAGCACCGCATGGCGCTTGTACTGCTCGAGTACAGCCTGATGAACCAGTCCGGATTCAGCGTGATCACTGGCGAAATCGGTACCGGCAAAACCACGCTCATCCGCCAGCTTCTGAACCAGATGGACCGCGATGTAACCGTAGGGCTGATTTCGAATACCCACCGCTCTTTCGGGGAACTGCTGCAATGGGTACTCATGGCCTTTAATCTGGAATACGCCGGCAAGGACAAGGTGGGCCTGTACCAGACGTTCATCGACTTTCTTATCAAGGAATACGCCCGCAACCGCCGCACCGTGCTCATCATCGACGAGGCGCAGAACATGGCTCCGGAAACGCTTGAGGAGCTGCGCATGCTGTCCAATGTGAATGCCGACAAGGATCAGGTATTGCAGGTCTTCCTGGTCGGCCAGGCCGGCCTGCGCGACCTGCTGCGGAGGCCCGACCTCGAGCAGTTCGCCCAGCGCATTTCGGTGGATTACCACCTGGAACCATTGAACGCCCAGGAGACCCGTGACTACATCCGCCACCGCCTCATGGTGGCGGGCGGCGACCCAGAGCTTTACGACGACGCTGCCAGCGAGGCTGTATACCGCAACAGCGGCGGCGTTCCGCGAATCATCAACCTGCTGTGCGATACGACGCTCGTATTCGGATACGCCGAGCAGGCAGTGCGGATCACTGCGGAGATTGTCGAAGAGGTGGCAAAGGAGAAGCGCAAGGGCGGCCTCTTTCCCCAGCCAATACTGTCCAGTGAGCATGATACCGCCGAAACCGGCTTGTCAGCGGACAGCGCATCATCACAGTCGTCCACCCATAGCGAGACTGATCCCGGTGGTCAGAAAAATTCAGGGTCACGCTGATCGCCGGCGGCGAAGTGCAAACATCTTGTGATCTGCCTGGAAGTATACGCAGGCACTGTGGGACCGGTAGCAGTCTGAAACGTGCTGATAGGCGGCACCAAGGTCCACGGACCGCATTACAGTTCACTGCGCTACTCCAACCTTTTTGGCGCCCACACGCCAATCGAATGTCACCACTCCAGTGCCGTGGTAGCAACCAGCAGACGCCCACATATCACAGGATGCTCGGCGCCGATTAACCGACTATGACCGGCTACACGATTACACCCAAATCTGGAAATGACTTTCAGACTATTTATGGCGGAAATATTACAGGCAAAGACTTCCAAGCAGTGCCGCGGTGAATGTCCGACAGCTGTGCGCTGTGCCTTAGCCCTGAATCCGTTGTTTCAATCCGCGCCTGCTCAATCGAACGGGCAATACCAGATCCCGCTGATATCGTGAAGTAGGCCGCCCTTGGCCTGCTCGAGTTCCGGCGGGCGGCCGAGGATTAGATCGACCGGTTCCGCGACGTGCTGCACGACAAGGTGCTGATCGCCGCCGAGTCCTTCGCAAGCTGCTGGGTCGAGCCGACCACGTTCAAGCTGGTCGCGGCAAACGGCAGAAAGACCGACGCTTTCAAACGGAAGACGCGCGTCGGTCCCCTCCTAGACCCCGGTTATGTTAGGAATGGCGTCCCAATCCGACGGGGCCGAGGTATTCAGTTCGCGAATTGATTGACGCCTCACATGCGCCACAGGACATCCGATCAGAGCAGCCACAACGGGCCGTCGAATTGGCAATCCTGCCAGACCGATCATCAAATATGTCCGGATTATGGCGGCAATTCCGCCGACAGCCCCGCTCAACAACCTCGACGTCATCGCGAAAACCACCCGCCACATGCTGGGGGCAAGGTGCTGGCATTCTTGGTCCCATCTGACCGATGCCGATATCAAAACTTCAGAGCGCTCAGAACTACCCGCTGCCCGCTCCCTACTGTGCACAGTTCTCGTGCGCAGCAGGGAGCACAACGGGCCGACGATCAGGTTAAATAAACAGCGTGACGTCCGCCTTGGATGCAATCGGCAGGAACGAGGCGGCGCCGACGTAATCCTTCACTTCCGGGATGAAGTCGTCCTTGTTGAAGCCAAACACGTCCACGGTCATCTGGCAGGCGATCATTTCGACGCCGGCTTCGATGCACAGGTCGCGGAGTTCCTTGACCGAGGCCACACCCTTGTTCTTGAAGGTCTTCTTCATGAGGCTGGTTGCAACCTTCTCGAAGCCGGGAATGCCCGCCATGATCAGATTCGGCATCGGCCAGACAAAGTTCTGGAACCATTTGGGGCCGAACGGCATTTTCATCGGCATGGCCGGGTTGCCCAGCGGACTCACCTCGGCCCCGATCTCCTTCTTCAGGAGCAGCAGGCCATAGAACGTGAAGAACACCTTGACGTCCCAGCCCAGCGCCGCACCGGTGGACGCCAGGATGAACGGGGGGTAGGCCCAGTCCAGCGTGCCCTTGGTCGCGATCAGGGCCATGCTCGGCGTCTTGTTGGCATCGATTTCTGCCAGCTTCTTAGGCAGCATTTCTTCCAGACGCAGGTCGATAAACTTCTCGAGCTGTTTGGTGTCGAGCTGCGAGACCTTCTCTGCGGTAGTTGACATCTTGTTCCTCTCCTTCATCGTGAGTGTTGATGGTGGCTCGTGTCCATTCCTGCACGCACCCCTTCGCGAGGGGCGTTTGGTCGGACCGGCACTGATACGTACCTGGTCTTCCCAAAGTTCCGGCACGAGCAGCCCTGCTTCGAACGCGCCCGGTATACCCGGTGTCATTGGTCGTTCATCAGTGGGTCAGCTATAGATGCCGCCCGGGCAGACTCGTTGAACCACAAAGCCAACTCATGCTCATAAACCGAGGTGGCAAAGTAAGGGCCTGTCGATTAATTATGTTTATCAAACCCTCTAGCTATACTAGACATTCCAGCACGCTAAAGTCAACACACCTGATGTTGCTAAAATACTTTGCAATCGGCGGTTTTCTGATTATTTTACAGGGACTTATCGTCCCTGCGGCGCTGGCCACTACCCCCGCTTCCGCCACCGCGGAAGCACACCTCGGTCCGCGCGATCTGGCGGTGATCATCAACGATGACGATCCGCTCAGCGTGCGGATCGGCGAGTACTATCAGGCTATGCGCCACATACCGGACGCGAACATGATCCACATCCGATTCAGGCCAGGCTCGGCAACGATGTCGCCGGCGGAATTCCGCACCCTCGATGCCCGGGTCGACGCGCTCGCCCCGCAGCATGTCCAGGCCTACGCACTCACCTGGACGGCGCCCTACCGGGTGGGCTGCATGTCCATCACCACTGCATTCGCAGCCGGCTTTCACCGGTCATACTGCGCAAGCGGCTGTCAGCCAACCAAGTATGATCCCTACTTCGATTCGCCAAGCCACGTCCCCTACACCGACTTCGGGATCCGGCCGGCCATGGCGCTCGCCGGGCGGGGCTTCCGGGACGTCAAACGACTGATCGACCGGGGGATAGCTTCGGATGGTACGTTCCCGCATGGAACCGGTTATCTCCTGAGCACCTCCGATCGGGCCCGCAACGTGCGCGCAGCGATGTATCCGGAGATCGTCAGTGAACTGGGCAGCAAGCTAAGACTGCGGATCGTGAAGGCGAATTACATCGTCGACAGGCAAGACGTGCTGTTCTATTTTACCGGCGTTGCGCGGGTCCATGCATTGCTGAGCAACCATTTCCTTCCCGGTGCGATCGCCGACCACCTCACCTCCTTCGGCGGCGTACTCATGCACAGCAGCCAGATGAGCAGCCTCAAGTGGCTGGAGGCCGGCGCCACGGGGAGTTACGGCACCGTAGTCGAGCCTTGCGATCTGCCGGACAAATTCCCGAGCCCCGGGGTGGTGATGCGCTATTACCTGGCGGGTGAGTCGCTGATCGAAGCCTATTGGAAAAGCGTGGCCATGCCTGGCCAGGGCATATTCATAGGGGAACCGCTCGCGCACCCATTCTCTGGACACCGATGATCTTGCTCAACTATGGAAAAAAAGACATCGATGACCGATGATACCCAGAAATTCGTCCGGATCCGTGGCCACAGAACGTCTATTCTTCCATCCAACGAGCCGATGCAAAAATGAAAAACGTCACAGAATAAACGGACAAGGCGGCCTCGAACGCAGGGTAATCCCGCAGCAATCCCATCAGGAAACGGATGGCCGGAACCGGGTCTGATATTGATAAGACGCCTGACAATTAACAGTCTGGCAAAACAATAACTACTAGAGGAAAGCTGGAGGTAAGGTGGTGAACTTCGATAAAACTATCTGCGTTGTCGGTCTCGGCTACATCGGGCTGCCAACCGCATCGCTACTCGGAACAAAGGGCTTCAAAGTCCATGGCGTCGATGCTTCAAAGCGCATCGTGGATACGATCAACCAGGGGCGAATTCACATCGTGGAGCCGGATCTGGATATTCTTGTGAAGTCCGCTGTTCAATCCGGCAACCTGAGTGCCGATCTCGAGCCCAAACAGGCCGATATCTTCATTATCGCCGTACCAACGCCTTTCAAGGCCAATCACGAACCGGATCTGTCCTACGTCGAAGCAGCCACGCGGAATATCGCGCCTTTTGTCCGGCCTGGAAACCTTGTGATTCTCGAGTCGACAAGTCCAGTCGGTACAACTGACGGAGTAGTCGCCACAATTCTCAGGGAGGCAGGGCACGATGTGGGCGGGGACGTTCATGTCGCCCATTGTCCCGAGCGTGTCCTGCCGGGCAGGATACTGACGGAGCTGGTGGAAAACGACCGGATCGTGGGTGGAATCAATGACACATCGACCGAAGCCGCAGTCGAATTCTACAAGAGCTTCGTGCGGGGCGAGGTTTTGGCAACCGACTCCCGCACCGCAGAAATGGCAAAACTGACCGAGAATTCGTTCCGGGACGTCAACATCGCGTTTGCCAATGAATTGTCCCTCCTGTGTGACAAGGAAGGTATCAATGTGTGGAATCTGATTTCCCTGGCAAATCGTCATCCACGAGTGAATATCCTTCAGCCCGGACCGGGTGTCGGCGGACACTGCATCGCAGTCGACCCCTGGTTCATTGTCGCGCGCAATCCCGAGCTAGCACGCATTATCCGCACCGCCCGCATCGTCAATGATTCCAAGCCGGAGTGGGTAATTTCCAAGGTGAAAGCCGCGGCCGACAAGTTCAAGAAACCCGTGATCGGTTGCCTCGGCCTGTCCTTCAAAGCCGACGTCGACGACCTGCGCGAATCGCCATCGGTGGAAATCGTCCATAAACTGAAGCAAGAGGGCATCGGCAAGCTGCTTGTGGCCGAGCCTAACCTGACCAAGCACCCGGAATTTGATTTGATGCCCTATGAGGAGGTAGTCGCCAAGTCTGATATCGTATTGCTGCTGGTGAACCACAGGCAATTCCGCAAACTCAAGGCGGTTGATCTCAAGGAAAAGATACTGATCGATACCCGCGGTATCATTGTATGACACTGCGTGTCTTAAGCGTATTCGGCACCCGCCCGGAAGCCATCAAGATGGCGCCTCTCGTGCTGGGCTTACGCGAAACTCCAGGCGTAGTTTCAAAGGTTTGCGTTACGGCACAACACCGCCAAATGCTCGACCAAGTGCTTGATCTGTTCAAGATCAGTCCGGACTACGACCTGAATATAATGCAGAGTGGCCAGGACCTGTTCGACGTAACCGCCAGGTCCCTGCTCGGAATGAGAGACATCCTTAAGAAAGAAAGACCTGATTTGGTTCTGGTCCAGGGAGACACCACCACCTGTTTTGCCGCAGGACTTGCTGCCTTCTACGAAAACCTGCCAGTAGGTCACATCGAGGCCGGCCTGAGGACCGGGGATCTGCGAGCACCATTTCCCGAAGAGGCGAACAGGTCGCTGGTCAGCCGCATCGCCGATTTTCACTTTGCTCCCACCAAACGCGCGCGCCAGAACTTGCTCCGTGAAGCAATACCCGAAGGAAACATCTGGGTTACCGGTAATACCGTGATTGATGCATTGCTGGCCGTCCGTGACCAAATCGACAAGTTGCCTGCCGATCAACTGCGAAAAATCATCGGTAGCGTGCTGTACGCGCGCATCATGGATCCATCACGGAAGATGATATTGATCACCGGGCATCGTCGCGAAAACTTTGGCCAGGGATTTATCGATCTTTGCTCGGCCATCCGGGAATTGGCGATACGCCACGACAACTGGGATTTGATCTACCCAGTGCATCTCAATCCGAACGTACAGAAACCTGTTCGTGAAATTCTGGGCGACCAAAATAATATCTTTCTCATTGAACCGCAGGACTATGCACCGTTCGTCTGGCTGATGAACCGGTCCGATATGATCCTGACCGATTCCGGTGGCATTCAGGAAGAGGCCCCTTCTCTCGGTAAGCCAGTGCTTGTTATGCGTGACGTAACCGAAAGGCCGGAAGCATTGGAGGCGGGAACGGTAATCCTCGTCGGAACAGACAGAGAGAAGATCATTGCAGGCGTCGAGCGCGTACTTCTCGATCCCGACGTCTATGCAGCCATGTCATGTGCTCATAATCCCTACGGCGATGGTCACGCAGTCTCGCGCATCATTTCCGCGCTCAAAAATCGACTGATCCGCTGATGAATTTCCCCAGGCATGATTTGGAGTGTCTGGCGCGAGGTGGCGGCCTTTGACGCACCGGATTCGAATGCGCACCTACTCATGTCTGGATTGCAACATCGACTTATAGAACTCAAGGTAGCGGTTCGCCATGACCTGAGGACTGAAAGTTGATGCAATTATCTGCCCCATTCTAACCATTTCCCGGACTATCTGAGGATTCTCGATGAATTTATTGATGGCATCCGCCAGGTCCTGATGCGAGTCCGGATTGGCAAACAGAGCGCATTGCTTGCCACCCATTATCGCCCTGTTCTCAGGGATGTCGGAAACAATGCACGGCAAGCCGACGCTCATCGCCTCCAGCAGTACATTGGGCATGCCTTCATAAAACGAGGGCATGACGAGCACGTCAGAGGTCCGCATGATCTCGTAAACATCAGGCCGAAAACCTAGCAACTTTATGCGACCGATGATCCCTGCCCTTTTTGCAGCATCGAGCAATTGCTCCCGATCTTCACCATCCCCGCATATTGTCAGCGTCCAGTCATACTGGGATTTGATAAGTGGCAGCGCAGACAGCAGGGAGGCCCAATTCTTCTGTCGCGTAATTCGCCCGACAAACAGAATTTTCACCGGACCATTTCCACCTTCAAACTGGCGGGTTTTTATGAATTGTCTATCGACGACCACGGCATTGCTGATCTGCTCCCCTTTCTTGATCGCGTATAGCCAACGATAAGGCCTGTTGGATCTTGAGATGTGGTTATTGCTCACGATCCGCTCTGCCAATGGCACCGCGACGAAATACGCGAGCGCCTGAAGCGGATGCCGCCAACGCATTGCATTACGATACGAAAATACGCAGGGCACTCCTCTCATGAACGCCATTACCATGGACGGGATGGCTACCGATGCTGGCAGCCACGTATGCACTATGTCCGGCTTGAAATCCAGGATGGCCCGATTCAATGAACCGAAAAGGCTGAAGTTGTATTTATTGGATTTCCGGCTTGTGTATATCCTTACCAATTGATCACTAATGTCATTGCCTTTGTTTTTAACGCAAAATATGGCCGCCTGCATCCCTACTTCCCGCGAGTGATCTGCAAGAATCCGAAGCTGCCTTTCGGCACCTCCGCCCGACAATGAATGGATGGTGTGTAGTACACGAATCGTCATTATCTACACCCACATTGGCATAACCTGCCCGCACTGTATTGTGCCACGTCTACATGACTATTTTTCATGAGATCTAATGGGCATCAGGACATTGGCAAACAGTCTCCATATGATCAGGATTATCAAAATAAAAATGGACGGCTTGATGAAATTGGAAAAATCATCTCTCACTGTCAAGGTAAGATGCCATAGCATTGCACCAGAAAATATCAACAGCGCAGGTTTCCCGGTCAAATCGGCACCGTCCAGGCGACCAAGCAAGAACCCCAGGACTATGAAAAACACCACCACACCCGTTACACCAAAATTGAGATAGGGCTCCCCAATTCCGGTGAACCCCACGCCCTCACCCCGATAGAATTTCCCTGGCTCCAGTTCATAGGTCAACCAGTTGTGAGGTGCCAGCCTCGTGATAACCCGTGAGTCTGTCATTGCCTCCTCTGTCAGCCGCGCCCTCGTGGACTTTGCAATTTTTGGCATGACGTTGGGAAGCGAACCCTCAAGCGCTTCGAGATAGGTCGTGCCATACCGGTATGGCGCATGTTTTGGAACCAGCTGCAAGACGTGCGCAAGCAATCCACCCGTCTGCCCCATCGTGATCATGCTATTGGCAATAGTTGCGTGCTTCGCGGCAGTTTCAAACGAATGGGAGTTGATCTGATCATATGCGCTGACCGACCGCAGGATTCCAATCAGTGATATTGCGAAAAGAATAGCTACGACCGAACTGCCGGCCACGACAAGCGGAATCCGCCGGCCAAGTTTCACCCACAGCACGACCCCGACCAGCAGCGGGTAAAGAGCTTCTGTCCGATAACCTGACAGCATGATCAGAATGAACCCGGCAAATGCGGCCAGCGCCGATGTGATCTTCTGGACCTTCGTCTGCGCACCTATGACAAGGAGGACAAGTGACGACGGAAAGACCATCAAGAATACCCCCAAACCACGGGTATCTCCGACGCCCCGGAAAAAATCCACTCGGGAATACTTCAGCAGATCACCAAAGCTGGCAATTGCCAACCCAAAAAAAACAACCGAGGCCAGAAGCAGCCCAATTCCGTCACGATGCACGATTGCCAGAGTCCACCTTAACCTGTCCCGATCCGCAATCTGTCCACCCCGACGAACGCCTCTTCTATGCATTGCCAACGCGAAACCAATCCCAAAACATGCCAGGCTCAAAACGGTGTACCAGCCGGCCCGCTCGATCCATTTGGCAAAGCTGCCGGATGACCAGCCCGCAACATCGATCCAGCCGAACGACAGGGGAATCGTGATACCCAGATGGAACAGGATAAGGGCTAGCGCATAGGCACTGGCGAATAGATAGGGCGTTTTGAAATGACCGTAGGAACAGGCGAGGAACACTGCAAACCAGACGATCGCGATCAGCGACACCTGGAGCGACCAATTCCTGTCCAGATAGGGCGTGCCCAGAACCTGAAAAAATGAGACAACCGCGATAGCCGTACTGGCCATCAGCAGAACGATCTTCCAGCCACCCCACGGCCTGCTCGGCCTGGTCATCCTGCCTGCCACCTTAACCATTACCCTGCCCATCCCCCACCCCACTCCTCAGTAAATAGCTTGTTGGTAAGCGCAACTTCCGGCATCTGGAAAGACGCTTTCATCAGTCCATCAATTGAAATGCTCACGGAACCATAATTCCAGAAACAGAATCGCCCACAGCCGATTGCTCCAGTCTCTGGTGCCGGAGATCTGCTCGTTCACCATACGCTGCAATTGCCGCGGGTTGAACAGGCCCCGTCCGAGAGAAACTCCATCGAGCAGCGATGACCTGAGCAGCTCCGACAATTCACCCCTGAACCACCTGTTCAAGGGCACACCAAAGCCGGTCTTTCTCTTGTTGAGGACATCGGGCGGCAGCAAGTCCCTTGCCAAGCTTCTCAGTATCAATTTTCCGCCATCATGGGTCAGCTTCATATCGTTGGGAATGCCGGCAGCAAACTCGACAAGCCTGTGATCCAGGAACGGGCTTCGCACTTCGAGGCTATTGGCCATGGACGCAATGTCGGTTTTTACCATCAAACAGTCCGGCAGATAATGCTGTTGGTCATGGCGCATCATCCAATCCAGATTATCCATGGAATCATCCCAAGGCATGTCCCATGGATCATCCTTAAACCCATTCTCCCTGATTAGAGCCGTGAATGCAGGGGTGTAAAGGTGACGCTTTTCCTGATCCTTAACGATGCTCATGTACTGATGGTAACGACCAGGGAAATCGGATCCGAGCATCCGCAGCCCCTTGGCGATGCCCAAAAAACCGTTAAGCGCACCCATGCGTGACATAAGGTACTCAGGTACACGGGTCAGCGCAGCGCGAATCGAAAATGGCATAACATCGAATCTCGACCACCACAGCATGTTCCTGTAATGCCTGTAACCTGCGAAGCTTTCATCCCCGCCATCGCCGCTTAACGCCACAGTGACATGCTGTCTCGTATATTTTGAGACATAATACGTCGGTAATGCGGAAGCGTCGGCAAACGGCTCGTCGTAGTGCTTCGCCAATAGCGGCAATACTTCAAGCGCAGCTGGCCGTACGATGAATTCGTGGTGCTCGGTGCCATACTTCTCAGCCACCTGCCTTGCATAGGGCAATTCATTCATGTCCTCTTCACAAAACCCGATGGTGAACGTCTGCACGGGCTTGGCGCTCTCCATTGCCATCAGCGCCACCACGGTTCCGGAATCTATTCCGCCACTCAAAAATGCGCCGACAGGCACGTCCGATACCATCCGCATGCGCACAGAATCGCGCAGAATATCCTTCAACCCCTGTTCGATTTCCTCTCTGGAGGCGGCATATTTCTCGATGACTGGCGGCTGCCAATATCTGCTTACTTTGACATTTCCGGTGGTGTCGCAAGTCAGGTAATGCCCGGCCGGCAACTTATGAATTCCGACAAATGCCGAATGCGGACTCGGCACGTATTGGTAACTCAAATAGCTGTCGATGGCAGCATAATTCGGCTGCAGGCGTATGCTCGCATCGGCCGCGATCGCCTTAATTTCGGATCCGAATACCAGCGAACGATTGGCAAGCGCATAAATAAACGGCTTTTTTCCGAGGCGATCCCGTGCAGCAAAAAGAACTTTCTTTTTCTGATCCCAAATTGCGAATGCGAACATCCCGCGCAGAAATGACAGGCATCTTTCGCCATATTCCTCATACAGATGGACAATAACCTCCGTGTCTGAAGAGGTTCGAAATGCATGCCCTTTCTTGATCAAGTCGGAACGCAACTCCTGGAAATTATATATCTCCCCATTGAAGACCACCCATAACGATTGATCACCATTGGAAAGCGGTGCTGTAGCCTCATGGCTCAGGTCTATAATCGATAACCGGCGCTGGCCGAGTCCAATGTACTGCGCAACGTGAATTCCCTCATCATCAGGCCCTCGGTGAACAATGGTATCGGCCATTCTTTTGATCATCGCCCGATCTACGTTCGCGCCACTGAAGACAAACTTACCCACGATGCCGCACATGTACAGGTCCTGCGTGATTTGATTCAGATTTATGGTTTTCTAGAAATCGCTTTCTTAATAATACCCTTAACAAAGGCATATGCCACACCGCAATATACGGCCAACCCCAGCATGCTCAGGATGATATTTCGCCACGTGGGATTGATGCCCGGCTTGCCTCCGAAATGCGCCAGACTCCACGCAATGATAGTGGCCAAAATGATTGCCGCCCCGAAATTCTTCCACACACTCACAGGCAGCCGAATCAGTCCCTTGCGGTAAAGCACGACAGTCATGGTTGTCGCCGAGACAACATAGGTCAGTGCAGTCGAAAGTGCTATTCCCGCGATTCCAAGATAACGCATGAAAAGCAGGTTTCCAGCTGCATTGACCACGGCAATCAGCACGCTGAGCGGAATAAATACCTTATTCATACGTGCTGCAGACAGTAATGAAACAGAGGCTGACCCGATCAGCAAGGGTGCATATTGCAAAGCGAACCACCCCAACAGTCTGGCCACCGCAAATGTGTCATGCTGCGTGAAACTGCCCCTCTCATACAACAACCCAACTATCGGCACTGAAAGCAACCAGACAACAATCGTTGAGCCACATCCTATCCATATTCCCACCTTCCAGAAAGCGACATATGCATTTTCTACGCCACGCATATCCCTTTGCGATATGACTTTACTGAAATGCGGCAATAATGCTGCACCCATAGACCCGATAGTTAGCGATGAAACGCCCACAGCCAGGCGGTTAGCATACCCCAGCGTGGATACCGATCCTGTTCCTAGGAATGACGCCATCCATTGATCGATCACAGGGCTGATATATGCAAGGGAATTTCCCATCACAAGCATCAAAAACTGGCTCATGGCGCCATTACCAACCTTCGTATTGCGAGGTATGCCGCCCCCAGCCAGGAGCTGTTCCTTGCTTAACAATCCAAGCGTGGCTCCGAGCTGTATCCCTGCTCCAATCAGACCTCCGATACACGCACCGTAAAACCCGAAATCTTTTCCTAGAAAAATCGCACCGAGCGCGATACCCAGTGGCAACCCAACACGGGTTATATTGGGAAGGAAATATCTGTCTTTGGTCTGGAGCGGACCTTGCGCGAGATTTGCATAGGCCGAGATCGCCATCATGGGGATGATTGCCCATGTATAATGAACAACCATCGTTCCGGCCCCCTGTGGCAACTTCCCGACCAACAGCGGTGCGTAATACAGAACTGCGATCGCAAAAAATACTGCAATGGCCACTATTACGGCCGCGTTCACCTGCATTAGGCGCCACAGCACAGCCTTTGTCCCTTCTTCGCCCGATGCGGATGCCAGGTTTTCCAACAACGGTACAACCATGCTACGGAATGCGCCCGCTCCAACCGTCATCATAAATACCGGAAGCATCAGTGCAAGGAAAAATGTATCCGCCCCCAGCTCAGTACCGAATGCCGATGCAATCGCCGCATCACGCCCAAGATTTGCCAGGGTAACCAGAAAATTTCCCACAGAAAGGGACACGCTCGCGCGCAGGACCCTATGGCCGAATTTTGCCATTAGCTACCGCTCAATTTCGAACAGGGCCACGCGATCGTACGGGCTACGGGACAATACGCGCGAAAGAAGGGAAACGTTGCAATACCTGCTATATGCTGCATTCAGCATGCCGCTGTGTCTGCTCATCTGGCGGGAAATAATATCTACGATCCACAATCCCAGTGTCATCACACAACCATGATTCGCCGTGAAGAAAAACGGAGTAGTACATGGCCAGGATACGGAGCAATCGGGATGCATATTGGCTGGAAATGAGGAGCATGCTCGACGGCAAGGACACGACAACGGAAATAACCGTCCATAGATTGCGCCATACCGATGGATCTGCATGTCTTGTCATGCCGTGTCAGCGTAACCAATGCAATCGCCATATGGTCACGCAAGAAGGTCCGGCACACCAGCTAAAACTCGCTCTCCTGCAGAAGTCGCAACTATTCTGCTGGTTCATTGACAAGAACGCAATGCAGCGTGGTTTCCATTTCTCCATGCAGATGCGACATATCATACGTGACCTCTTTCAACGGAAGTGCAACGTCGATTCGAGCGTCGTCTTGGCAGTGCACCGGCTTGCCAAACACAAGCTCGCATCCGAGCAGACGCTGCAACACACCTGCCGATGCGATCTGGGGTGGCTTGAACGCCGGCAACACCACGTCCTTCAAGCCATGGTCAGGTGCTCCAATGGCACCGAAATAAAAATCCACTGTCGGATCAAGCTGCGGTTTCACTCCGACTCGGTACAGGGCAGAACCTAAGCGTTCTGGAGGAAAACACCAGGAAAATTTGCACGGATTCACTTCCCGCGTGCGCGACGCAACCAGAAGGACGCGAAAATGGGCCGGAAGAGCAGCGAGAACAGGCAGCCGAACGATTTCGGAAGTTCGACAACAACCTCTGACTGCAGCGTTCGTTTTCAAGTATCACTTTCGTAGCCTATCTTCTGCCTTCATGGGCAATTAAACCCCGGTTCATGACGGCCGCTCGAAAACGGATTATGCGCGCTTGTATTTCATGAGAACCTCATCAAACGCGTCAAACCACAAGACATGTTGATAATCGACTGCTGCACCATAAAATGCGCCGTACTTAAATGCCAGCGCCATTTCGCGCCTGACTGTTTCCGAATCGTGGGCATTCGATAATCGAGTCTGGGCAAGATTCATTCTGGGCAGAGCATAGTCGGGAAAAGTGAATTCCGCCGCATAGTCCTTGGGACGATTTTCGTCCATCACACCATTAAGGCCCCGCCAGGGACGGCCGGAATTGCCTATCAAAATCTTGGACGGAAAGGTATTTCTCAACTCAAGCAGCGTCTCCTGCAACGCCGCCATCATCTCCTCCCTTACCCAAGGCAGCGGACTTGCTATGGTGAACACGGTGCATTGGTCCAATAACAAGCCATCGAAAGGGTAGGATTCGAGCGTTTTTGTGCAAGCCTCGATGAATGCCGCCCGCCATGCGGACTTTCGCGGATCGAATATTCTGAATTTCTTGCGCGATGGCGCCACGTGCACCCAGGGAGTTAGCCCCCCGGGATACTCACACCACGCATTGTCTACCTTTCTCATCACATTATGCCCTGGCCCTGGCACCGTGGTTTCCTCAATGACCATCTGGTAACCAAGCAACATAATCTGGGGGTTGAGTGACCGGACTTTGTCGCGCCATCGCCTGTATTGCGGGCGCGCGTCCTGCGGCACAAGCGCCAAAGGATAACGCGCTACGAGCGGCTCCTGATTTTCCTGTCCAGGCGCATCAGGAGTTATGTATGCCGTGCAAAACAACGGCGGAATGGTATTATAAAGCTGGCTTTTCGCTTGCACTGGCATGGATAGCGGGGACGTCTGACCGGCCGCCCGGGAAAATGACCCGGCCGCGAGCACCGTGCCCACGCCCAGTTTCGCAACCTGCTCCATGAAACTACGGCGTGAGAAATTCTTGTCAAGAAAATCATTTCTCATGCATCCCCCCGCGCAGAGGCTTCGCGAAGCCTGTTGTCAACACACACCTCGACTGATACCTGAGCACCAACAGCTGCATATTATCAATACCATTTCTGGTGGCACGAACTCGGATCACACCCCAATCCTGTTTGAACAAGAAAAATACCATGCCCCGGATCCGGCGGATGGCCTTGGACACGGATCCCGTCCAGTGGATTTTTTCGGGATTTCAACTTCCCCACTATTCGCCATATTGGCGCCGCAGATAACCACCGCTGCTTCCTGTACCTATAGCTGGGGACCCCTCCTTCCCAGGAACACGACAGAAACTGGTCCGATTCATACCGGGAATCGAGCCGGTTGACAAGATGCCTCGTCACCTCCCCCACTGCTAGGATACCCGTCATTGATTTCAACCTGTTTCACTAGGAGACAAAGGGTTGTATTTTAGGGGACAAAGGGTAGTAATAAGGGAATTTCAAAACAAAAATAGCTAAAATCTCTTAAGGAGGATACTAAACATGAAATACTTGGCGACCTCTGTTGCCCTGTGCATTGGTTTACTCTCTGCCAGGGGCGTTAATGCCGCGCTTGTATCCGCCCTGGGTGGCAAAGTCGTGAATGACACCGACTTCAACATCGCCTGGCTGGCCAACGCCAACTTGGCCGCGACCAACACCTTTGGCCTGACCTACGGCGTTAACTATGGTAACGATAGCTACGGCAATCCGAGCATAATTGAGGCCGATGGGCTCATGACTTGGGGCGGCGCGCAGAAATGGATTGCTGCGATGAATGCTGCTAATTACCTGGGCTATAACGACTGGCGCCTGCCCACCACCTTGCAACCGGATGCGTCTTGCGAATATCAGAGCAGTGGAGATTCCTATGGCTACAACTGTACCGGTAGCGAAATGGGCCACCTGTTCTACACCGAGCTGGGTGGCGTGGCGGGCAACGACATTACCACCGCGCACAACGCCAACTACAGCCTGTTCAGCAACCTCCAGTCCGTCTTCTACTGGTCTGGTACGGAGTACGCACCGGATCCTGCCTTCGCGTGGCTCTTCGGTACGAACGGCGGCACTCAGGACTACGCCCCTAAAGGCAATTATCTCTATGCCTTAGCTGTTCGCACCGGACAAGTCACCGTCACCCCGTTGCCGACCTCCGCATGGCTGTTTGGGTCTGGCCTGTTGGTCCTAATCGGACTGGGGAGGCAATCTCAGCTTAACACATAATAATTTTACGGACATGATCAAGCCACTCTGTAACTTGGATGCGCCACTGCAACATTAGCGATCAGGTTAAGCTGGCGTTGACAGCGAAACCGGAGAGGCGGGTTGCCTGTGTTGATCACCATTCTAGCGTCAGGATCTCCTGTGCAATAATAATTAGCGCGAAAAGAAAATATGGATAAGAGAAGCCGATTGTCGATAAGGCTGGATGCGCTGCAACGGTTGCTGATGAATAATGTTTTTTCCGGCACGCTGCCGCTCTATATCGTAACGGAGTACCCAAAATGCGGCGGAACATGGGTTGCGCAAATGCTGGGCGCATATCTCGGCGTGCCCTTTCCCAGAAACGAGCGCCCGAGGTTCACGAGCTGCATAATGCATGGCCATTACCTCTACACTCCCTTCATGAAGAACGTCTTATGTGTCATTCGTGACGGGCGAGATGTTGTGGTATCCGCCTATTATCACATGCTTTTCCCGAACGAAAATAACAGTCGGTATCTCGTTGAGCGAACTCGTGGACATAACCCGTTCAAAAATTACGAAAACATAACGGAGAACCTTCCTCGATTTATCGATTACCTCTTCACTGCCGAAAACAAGAGATTCATGCATTTCAACTGGAACGAATTCGTGGACTCGTGGACGGACAAGCCCAATGCTACTCTGGTCAAATACGAGGACATGCTTCGCGATGCCGCAGAAGCGATGAGGCCTTACATCGAGAAAATGACAGGAAAAGAAGCGGATATGAAGCGATTGCGGGACATTCAGGAAGCCTTTTCTTTCAAGAGACTGTCAAAAAGGGGGGCTGGAGAGGAAGCGAGCGGCAGTTTCCTGAGGAAGGGTATTGCAGGTGACTGGAAGACCAAATTCGACAATGCCTCATGCGAAAGGTTTGATTTCTACGCGGGGGCAAACCTGATCAAACTGGGTTACGAAAAAGACAAGGAATGGATCATTCAGCACCGTATGCTGGATTCAAGGAACAGCACACAAGGCCAATGATGGAAAACATGCGGTTGGCAGGTACATCCGACCCCTCCACAACCATGCAGGGGGATACCGACCTTTGCGTGCGCAGGCACCGATCGTACGCAACGTGACTGTCTGGACGCCTGAGCAATGATTTTGGGGATAGATGCGTCGAATATCCGTGGAGGCGGAGGACTTACCCATTTGGCGGAAATGCTTCGGGCAGCGCATCCCCATCAACACGGGATCGATCATGTCTGCGTGTGGGCCAGTACAGAAACTTTGAGCAAACTGCCGCGCCGGGACTGGCTTGAACCCAGCCACCAGCCATTGCTTGATAGAAACATCTTGTTCCGGCTGTTCTGGCAACGGTATCACCTTGGCAAACTGGCTAGAAAACACTGCGACGTCCTGTTTGTTCCTGGAGCGTTGATCTTCTCCCCCTTTAGACCGGTGGTTACGATGTCTCACAATATGCTGCCATTCGAGGATCGTGAGCGGGCCCGATACGGGTTCTCATATACCGGCCTGAGGTTGCGCCTGTTGTGCCAAAAACAAAGTCACTCTTTCCGCGTGGCGGATGGTGTGATCTTTCTAAGTGATTATGCGAAACGGACGATCGAGGCACGACTCGGTTGCAATGTACAAAGATCCGCAACCATACCTCATGGCATATCGTCATCGTTTGTCCGCACTCCACGGTCAATGCGCCTGCCGGAAGAATTCACGCCCGAGCGGCCGTTTCGGATGCTATATGTCTCCATAGTCGACATGTACAAGCACCAAGACAAGGTTGCCGCCGCGGTCGCGCGCCTGAAATCCGAGGGGCACCCGATAGTGCTCGATCTGGTCGGACCGGCGTACCGGCGTGCGCTGCGCGTGCTTGATGCCACACTTGCGAAGTTGGACCCGGGACATGACGTTATTCGCTACCATGGCGCAATCGACCACAGCGAACTGCCGCACCGGTATTCCGAGAGCGACCTGTTCATATTCGCATCCTCCTGCGAAAACCTGCCGAACATCCTAATCGAGGCAATGGCATCGGGCCTGCCAATCGCTTGCTCCGACCGAGGACCGATGCCGGAAGTGCTTCGGGACGCCGGCTGCTATTTCGACCCGGAGGACAGTGACTCAATCTACCGCGCGCTACGGCAGATGTACCTGGACCGGGACGTCCGATGCCGGAGCGCCAAACGAGCATTCGAATATGCGCAACGATACACTTGGGAAGCATGTGCGGACCGCACACTTGCGTTTATTGCCGGCGCTGTCGCGGCGCGCTCTTCTGTAGAACCAGCCGAGGCCGTCGCCAACGCGCCGTGACTTACGCCGAATGCAGCCATATCAGCTACTGGCAATGTGGCGATTCTGCCCTGATTCTGAAGGCCAAGCGGCGACATGTCTCCACAACCCAGACAACTGCGATCAGGCGGCCATGCATCCGGGCTCATCACCGACGTCCGTATTTCGACCACTGCTGGATTTTTCCTAATGAACTTTCATCATTTGAACGCACTCGACGTGCAATGTAGAGTTCGGATGTGGCACCAGGACGATTGGAACACAGTCTGTCTGTAATCCAGTACTTTCAAGCAGGAGAGGTCCAGGCAGGTAGGCCATGATCCGTTTCCACACACTACTCATCGAACGCAACGGCGTGGATTTCCCGCATTGCGTTCTCGGGCAGGAACTTTTGCATTTGAACGCTGAGGCCTAATTCGATGTGCGGCATTGCTGGGTTCTCCGGGGAGTTTTCGAAAGACCTTCTCGAGAAAATGAGCCGGAGAATCAGCCACCGCGGGCCTGACGATAACGGCGACTATTTCCTGCGCGACAAAGGAATTGGATTGGCGCACCGCAGGCTTTCGATCATCGACCTTTCTCCACTGGGCCACCAACCCATGT
Source organism: Pseudomonadota bacterium (assembly GCA_021819085.1). Taxonomy (GTDB): domain Bacteria; phylum Pseudomonadota; class Gammaproteobacteria; order Acidiferrobacterales; family UBA6901; genus JAJYCY01. Next base: position 81,437 of record JAKASJ010000009.1, read on the forward strand.
GGGACAGAACGAATACGGTAGCCATCGTTTTTAACGGGGAAATATACAATTTCCGGGAATTGCGGGCGGATCTCGTCGCATCCGGATTTCAGTTCAACAGTCAATCCGACACGGAGGTTTTATTAAATTTATACCTACGTGATGGCGAAATGATGTTCTCACGTCTTAACGGCATTTTTGCATTTGCCATATGGGATACACGTGATGATTCGTTGTTGCTTGCCCGGGATGGGCTGGGGGTCAAGCCTCTGTATTGCGCCCAGACACCAAAGGGCTTTTTGTTTGCCAGCGAACTGAAGGCGCTCCTCGAAGAACCGAGCATAGATCGCAGCCTGAATGATCAGGCCGCTCATTATCATCTTATTTATCTTTGGTGTCCTGCACCTCACACCATGCTGAATGGCGTAAGGAAGCTGGAGCCAGGCCATGCAATGGTCGTCAAAGATGGAAGGACAAAGCGCATTTGGCGTTTCTATGATCTTCCATACGATCAACCAATGAAGCCCCTGGCAGAGGACACAGCCATTTCAATGGTGCGAGGCGCTCTAAGGGAAGCTGTTACCAGACAAATGGTCGCTGATGTTCCTGTAGGTGCGTTTCTTTCCGGCGGATTGGATTCGAGTGCAATTGCAGTATTTGCCAAGGACATTGTGCCAGATCGGAAATTGCAGTGCTTTACCATCGGGTTCAAAGACAAATCTGGAGATGTCGAAGGCATTACCGAAGATCTGCCTTATGCACAACGGGTAGCGAAACACCTGGGCGTCGATCTCCATACCATTTATGTCGGTCCCGAGATGGCGCAACGGCTGGAAGAAATGATTTACCACCTGGACGAACCCCAGGCGGACCCGGCGCCCTTGAATGCGCTGTTTATCTGTCAGTTGGCCCGCGAACATGGACTGAAGGTGATCTTATCGGGTGCCGGAGGAGACGATATCTTTACCGGGTACAGACGTCATTATGCATTAGCTCAGGAGAAATTCTGGGAGTGGATGCCTGGATGGGCTCGCCAAGGCCTGAGTAAAGCAGTGTGCCTCTTGCCCCAATCCAATACATTGGGACGACGCTTTAACAAGGCCTTCCGGTACGCCGGCCTAAATGGCGACGAGCGCCTTGCCAGCTATTTCTATTGGTCTTCCCCGGAAGCGCTCGGGAGCCTGTACGGTCCGCGACTACGGGATTCTGCGTCCTCCGCTTCCTATTCCGCACCGCTGCTCTCCTCATTGGAAAATCTCGCGGCGGATACACCGAAACTGAATAGAATGTTGTACCTGGAAGGAAAACATTTCCTAGCCGATCATAATCTTAACTACACCGATAAAATGAGCATGGCTGCAGGAGTTGAGGCCCGTGTCCCGTTGCTGGACCCGGATTTGGTCAGACTGGCTGCCCGCTTGCCGCTTCAATACAAGCAAAGGGGCAAAGTCGGCAAATGGATCTTCAAAAAGGCGATGGAACCCTACCTGCCAAAAGAAGTGATCTATCGCCCCAAATCAGGCTTCGGCGTGCCGCTTCGCCATTGGCTGCGCCACGAACTCCGGCCGGTAGTCGAGGATGTGCTTTCGCGACACTCAATTGAGGCAAGAGGGTTATTTGATGCAACCGGTGTTCAGGAATTTATCAATAAGGATCGAAACGGCCAGCTCGATGGCACCTATACGATTTTCTCTATGGTCTGCATGGAACTCTGGTGCAGGATATTTCTCGACAGGAATGGGCTCCGGCAATGAACACTGGCAAAAAAGCAGTTCACGATTTCTGGGACAATGCATCTTGTGGAGAAGAACTTTACCTGACGGGATGGAGCAAGAACGATTATCTGAAGCAGTCCGAAATTCGTTACCGGCTTGAGCCGTTTATTCCCAAGTTTGCCGAATTTGAGCAGTGCCGGAACAGGAAGGTCTTGGAAATAGGAGTTGGCCTGGGCGCAGATCATCAAAGATTCGCGGAATCGGGGGCCATCCTGACAGGGATCGACCTGACCCAACGTGCTGTTGATCATACTCGCAGGCGTTTCCAGGCATTTTCTCTGAATTCAGATCTAAGAACGGCCGATGCGGAAAACCTACCTTTTGGGGATGAGACGTTTGATCTGGTTTATTCGTGGGGTGTCCTTCATCATTCCCCTGATTCGGCAAAAGCGATCAACGAGGTCTTTCGCGTATTGAAGCCAGGCGGCAAGGCCAAAATCATGATTTACCATAAGTACAGTTTTGTAGGATACATGCTGTGGTTTCGCTATGCGTTGCTCAAGCTGAGGCCGCTTACCTCCCTCCAATCAATCTATAGCAAATACCTGGAAAGTCCGGGCACGAAGGCCTACTCAATGGCGGAAGCAAGAAAGCTGGTCGGAAAATTTCGCTCCAGCGAGATCAGCACTGTTTTGACACACGGCGATTTATTATCTTCCTCAGCCGGTCAGCGGCATAACGGGACGTTGCTGCGTATTGCAAGACTGATCTGGCCGAGATGGCTTATCCGCGCATTCTTTGCTAAAAACGGGCTGTTCATGCTGATAACCGCAATAAAGTGAAGCAAACAACATGAAGCAAATACTGCAAAATCTAAAAACCGGCGAAACAACGCTGGAGGACGTTCCATGCCCACGGGTGAAGGCGGGCCATCTCCTTATCCGTTCAACGGTAAGCCTCGTTTCTGCAGGAACAGAGCGGATGCTGGTCGAATTTGGCAAGGCTAACATCGTCGACAAAGCCCGGCAGCAGCCGGACAAAGTGCGCATGGTTGTTGATAAAATCAAGACAGATGGCCTGCTGCCGACAATTGAGGCCGTGCGCAGCAAGCTGGACCAGCCGTTGCCAATGGGTTACTGCAATGTTGGTGTTATTTTGGAGGTGGGCGCAGGGGTAACTGGACTTTCCAAAGGGGACCGGGTTGTCTCCAATGGCAAACATGCCGAGGTAGTATGCGTTCCCAAAAACTTGTGCGCCAAAATTCCGGACACCGTGGATGACCAGGCGGCGGCGTTCACTGTTATAGGAGCCATTGCATTACAGGGAATCCGGCTGGCACAACCATCCCTAGGCGAAACGTTCGTCGTCACAGGGCTTGGCTTGGTCGGCCTGATGACCGTGCAACTATTGCGCGCGCACGGCTGCAGGGTTCTCGGTATCGATTTCGACCCGCAAAAGCTCGCACTTGCACGTAAATTTTTTGCCGAGACGGTAGAACTTGCGCGCAACGATGATCCGGTCGCAGCGGCAATGGCATTCTCGCGTGGTCGTGGTGTCGATGGGGTGCTCATTACAGCATCCACCAAAAGCAATGAACCGATGCACCAAGCTGCCTTGATGTGCCGCAAGCGCGGCAGGATCGTGCTGGTCGGCGTGACCGGGCTGGAGTTGTCACGTGCCGACTTCTACGAGAAGGAACTTTCGTTCCAGGTTTCCTGCTCCTACGGACCCGGTCGTTACGACTCCCTGTACGAAGATGGCGGGCAGGACTATCCATTTGGATTTGTGCGCTGGACCGAGCAGCGCAATTTCGAGGCCGTTCTGGACATGCTGGCGGACGGGAGACTGGATGTGCATTCGCTGATTTCACATCGTTTCGCATTGGATCAGGCGACGAACGCATACGAACTGGTCGGCGGAGGCGGTGCATCTCTCGGAATTCTGCTGCACTACACCAATGCGGCTGAGAATCCCGGTTCTGGCCTGTTGCAACGGACGATTCAATTTGCCGCACCAGGTCCCGACGAAAAGCTCTCCACGCGGAACACTGTCATCGGTTTTATAGGATCGGGTAACTACGCAACCCAAGTGCTGATTCCAGCATTCAAGCGGACGCCTGCAAAACTCAAATCCGTGGCCTCAAGCACCGGTGTGAGCGGTGTGCATGCAGGGAAAAAGTATGGTTTCGAAGAAACAACCACCGACAGCGATACGCTGCTTTCGGATCCGGCAATCAATACAGTTGTCATAACCACGCGACACGACAGCCATGCTCGATTTGTTATTCAAGCACTAAACGCGGGAAAACACGTATTCGTCGAGAAGCCACTGGCGTTGAACCGGGACGAATTGCATAAAATTGAAGATGTTTATGCCGGCCTAGCTACTGGACACTCCGCGCCCCTGTTGATGGTGGGCTTTAACCGACGTTTCGCGCCTCAGGTACAAAAGATAAAGTACTTGCTGGCCGGTATGCGGGAGCCGAAATCGTTCATCATGACGGTAAATGCGGGCGCGATTCCGTCGGTTCACTGGACCCAGGACAAGTCGGTCGGTGGAGGCCGCATTATCGGCGAGGGCTGTCATTTCATTGACTTGCTGCGTTTTCTGGCGGGGTCCCCCATTGCATCAGTGCAAGTGACAGCGGTCGGCGAATCACCAGCCACGGCGATTCGTGATGACAAAGTCAGCTTCACTCTCGCATTCAGCGACGGTTCGTTCGGCACGGTGCATTATCTGGCCAACGGACACAAGTCTTTTCCAAAAGAGCGGCTCGAGATTTTCTGCGCTGGCCGAATCCTCCAGCTCGACAACTTCCGGAAATTGAGGGGATATGGGTGGCCCGGCTTCACTAAAATGAACCTGTGGCGCCAGGACAAAGGCAACGCCGCGTGCGCTGCTGTCTTTGTAGAAGCCGTAACGGAAGGCAGGCAATCGCCAATCCCGTTTGAGGAATTGGCCGAAGTCACCCGGGTCAGCTTTGATATCGTGGACCTGATCAGTTGATGCCCCGCCAGCAGATAAACGATTTGCCCCGGCGTTCCGTCGCCAATTGACCGGCGGACCCGCGGATGCGGAATGCAGATCAGTGAGCAAGCTGCGGCTCTACCTTAGCACGATGCGCTATCTGAGACCGAAGCAGATGGTCTACTATGCGCTGCGACGTTTCCTGCCTGTGCACAGGACGGTCAGTCCGTCAGACCCGCCGCGGATGCGATCAGGCATACATGTAAAATGGCCATTTCTGGCCACGCCAACGCGTAATGGCGATTATGAATTCTGCTTCTTAAACTATTCAAAGACCTTCGAAGATGGTCATATGGACTGGGCAAGTGCGTCCATGTCCAAACTGTGGCGATACAATCTACACTATTTCGACTATGTGAACGATGGTAGCCGATCGGAACAATCTGCCGGCAAACTGATAACTAGCTGGATCGAACATAATCCGACTGACACTGAAGATGCCTGGGAACCGTACACGGTTTCCCTGCGAATCGTTAATTGGATAAAGTTCTTTCTGAAGACGAGATTGACCGCAAAACTGCCTGATCAGTGGCTGGACAGTCTGTACCAGCAGGCGTTCTGGCTGGAGCAGAATATCGAACATCACATTCTGGCGAACCATTACCTGAAAAACGGCAAGGCCCTGTACTTCGCGGGCCTGTTTTTCGAGGGGCGCGACGCGCAAGGATGGCTGAAAAAAGGGATAAAGATATTATCTGAAGAATGCGATGAACAGATCCTGTCCGATGGCGGGCACTACGAAAGAAGCCCGATGTATCATTCGATCGTAGTAGTAGATTACCTAGACGTCCTCAACCTCTTGCTGTCGAGTCGTATCAGTGCTGATTCATCCATGGTTGATCATCTGATTGCAAAGACAATCACTGCGCTGGAATATCTAGATAAGATATGTCTGCCTGATGGAAACATCCCGCTTTTTAATGATTCCGCCTTTGATATTGCTCCACCACCTGAAAAAATATTCGACTACGCTTTAGGCGTGATCGGCCATGCAAGAACACCCCATGTCAGAGATCTCTCCGTAACGGTGAAGCCCGAAAGCGGTTATTACATTATTCGGAATGACAATGACATGATCATCGTGGACTGCGGCCCTGTCGGACCGGTTTACCAACCAGGCCATGCACATTGCGATACATTGAGTTACGAACTATCCATAAACGCGCGGAGAGTAATCGTTGATAGCGGTGTTCATGATTACGAGAAAGGAACTCACAGGACATACGCGCGCAGCACCCGGGCGCACAATACCGTGAGCGTGGACAACCACGAGCAATCTGAAATGTGGGGGGAATTCCGGGTGGGGCGTCGCGCAAAACCAATATCGGCATCGGCGCGTCGGTTGGACGAGCAGCATGCGCGCTTTGAGGGTTCGCATGACGGCTTCAGACGCCTACCGGGAGCTGTGGTTCATCAGCGCACCGTAGACTATGATATACGATACGGATGGACAATCGAGGACAGAGTGATCGGTTCCGGCCACCACATGGTGGAGAGCTTCATTCATTTTCATCCTGATCTTAATGCCACAATCAAAGAAAACAGGATTATTTTGGCAGACACGCAAGACGTACCCGTCGCCACCATAGAGGTATGTGACGGGGTGGATATAATGCTGGATAAGGGCTGGTACTTTCCGGAATTCGGCAAAAAGGTCAACAACATTGTGGTAACCATAAGGGAGTCGGGGAACCTCCCTCTCAGGATTCAGTACAAAATAAACAAGGCATCCGCACGTTAAGCGAGATGCGCACTTAAGCCGGCTTCTATTTTCGCATAGCTGCGCCAAAAAAAGGCCGAATGAACATTCTATTCCTTTCACACTATTTTCCGCCCGAGGTCAATGCGCCTGCATCGAGGACCTATGACCACTGCCGGCAATGGGTGAAGGACGGCCATACGGTGACGGTGGTAACCTGCGTGCCCAATCATCCTCGTGGACAGGTGTACGAGGGGTACCGAAACCGGCTGTTTCAACGCGAGGAACGTGAGGGGATCAAAGTGATCCGGTTGTGGACCTATGTCACGGCCAATGAAGGGTTCCTGAAGAGGACCTTGAACTATGTCTCCTACATGACTTCCGTCATGGCGGCAATACCATGGATGCCTAAAGCGGACGTAGTCATTTCCACTTCGCCCCAGTTTTTCAACGGGCTCGCCGGCTACTTCGTCTCGCGCATGAAAAGAATCCCGTGGATTCTGGAAATCCGGGATCTATGGCCTGAATCCATACTTGTCGTGGGTGCGATCAAAAACCGGCTGATCATTAGAACGCTTGAGCGCTTGGAACATTTCGCCTATCGTAAAGCCGAGCGGATTGTCCCAGTTACCGAGGCGTTCAAAAGGTACATGGTAGGCCTCGGAATACCAGCCTCCAAGATCGAGGTGATCAAGAATGGCGTCGACCTGAACTTTTATCGGCCATTAGAGGGAGAAAACCCTGTCCTGGCGGAACTCGGCCTCCAGGGAAAATTCGTGGCATCTTATTTCGGCACACATGGCATGGCCCATCATCTCGAAACCGTCCTACAGGCAGCCCATGAATTGAGGGATCAAAAGGATATTCTTTTTCTGTTGGTCGGCGACGGCGCCGAACGCAATCGTCTTTTGAAAATGCGAGATGACATGGGGCTTGAAAACGTGATCATGCTGGGGCAACAGCCAAAACAGAGAATGCCGTATCTGTGGGCCCTCTCGAATGTAAGCATGGTGCTGTTGAAGCACTCGGAACTGTTCAAGTCGGTCATCCCGTCCAAGATATTCGAGAGCATGGCGATGCAGACTCCAATCATTCTCGGCGTGGAAGGAGAAAGCAGGGAGATCGTCAATACAGCGGGCGCCGGATTCTGCATCGATCCGGAAGATTCCCACGCGCTAGCAGCACGTATCCTGGACCTTCATCGCCACCCAGAATTTTGTAAAAATTTCGGTGCGAGTGGCCGTAGGCACGTGGCGGAAAATTATGATCGCGTCATGCTTGCCCGACGCTACGAGTCTATAATGTCGTTGCTATCCGCGCCCAGTGACTAGCCAAGGCGCCGTTTTATCTCTGCTGTCGCAACATTGGTGATGGCACGTAGAATTTTGTTCATTGATCGCATGCGCACGGGCACAACAACAATTGCAGAGTAGGCGTCGAAAACAGCAAACAACGACGATTTCAAAATATGAAATGCGTTGGAATCTCATAGCAGACTAAACGCGGCGGGATTTACATGAACGATTCGAGTACCGAGGCCACGAAGGTCTGGAAGGAGCCGATCAGTGTATGGCTTTTGCTGTTGGGAATGGCCGCCCTCATTGGCTTCATATTCTCGCACGGCCTCAGTGTGATGGTGGACTGGTGGGCACACCCTGCATACAGCTACGGTTATCTCATCCCCTTCATTACCCTGTTTTTGATCTGGCAGAAGAAGGACAAGCTGGAGAGCATGCCGTTCGAGGGGTCATGGTGGGGTATCGTCGTCGTGGCTCTAGGCGTACTGCTATTATTGGCCGCGGAATTGAGCACGCTCCTTAATGTCATCCAGTATGCCTTCCTTATCGTTACCCTGGGCACCGTCCTGGCCGCCGTCGGCGGGAAAGCATTCAAGGTCATCTGGGTGCCCCTGACAATCCTGATCTTCATGATACCGCTGCCGAACTTTCTGTTTTTCAATCTGACCCAGCAGCTGCAGCTCATCTCCTCCCAGCTCGGCGTGTGGGTCATACGCCTGTTCAATATTCCGGTTTTCCTCCAGGGCAACGTCATCGACCTCGGCGTGTTCAAGCTCCAGGTAGCACGGGCCTGTAGCGGTCTGCGCTACCTGTTCCCCCTGATGACGCTCGGCTACATCGCCGCATACTTTTTCAAGGGGTCGTTCTGGAAACGCGTACTCATATTCCTCTCCAGCATGCCCATCACCGTCCTCATGAACAGCTTCCGGGTCGGCATGATCGGCGTGCTCGTAAACTACTGGGGGATTTCGATGGCGCAGGGATTCCTGCATGCTTTCGAGGGGTGGGTGGTATTCATGTTTTGCATCGGCATCATTGTGGCTGAGATGTGGGTCTTCGCCCATATCGGCAAGACCCGTCGGCCTTTGCGCGAAGTTTTCGGCCTGGAGTTTCCGGCCCCTACTCCGCCTGGCGCCGCTGTCCGCATGCGAGGTGTCCCGAAGCCACTCATTGCAACAGCCGGTCTTCTTGCGCTGGTCGCGGTTCTGCATAGCGTGCTCCCGCAAAGAGTGGAACACCCGCCGCAACGCACGGAATTCGCCGATTTTCCGATGAATTTAGGAGGCTGGCACGGAACACTGCAGCCGATGCAGTCCATCTACATCAACGCGCTCAAGTTCACCGACTACCTCATGGCCAACTATACCGACACGGGCCACGACACAGTGAACTTCTACGTTGCCTATTACGCCACACAGCATGCCGGCGACTCGGCACATTCCCCGCGCTCCTGCATTCCCGGCGGCGGATGGGTGATCAAGAGTCTGTCGCAGCGCAACATCAAGGACGTGGAAATCGCGGGACAACCGCTGCGCGTCAATCGCGTCCTGATCGAGATGGGCGGCACCAAGCAACTGGTGTACTACTGGTTCCAGGAGCAGGGCCGTCTGCTCACGAATGAATATCTCGTCAAATGGTTCCTGTTCTGGGATGCGCTGACGCGCAATCGCTCTGACGGGGCACTGGTACGGCTGGTCACTGCCATTCCCCCTGACGAGACCGTTCGGGAAGGCGATGCGCGGCTGGCATCGTTCGCGCGGGCCGTGAGCCCACACCTCGACGCCTTTGTTCCCAATTAGCCTGCATCAAACCGTCACGGATAGACACGGGGGCGCAGCCAGACCGGTGGTATGCGGAACCTGCGCCCTGTCGACGTACATTGTCTGAAGGGTTCATAAGCATGACGGACCGTATTGGCAGGCGTGTAATGGCCAGCGATGACAGCCAGGGCTTCACCGTCCACTCAAGTCGACCCGCGAGCACTAGGCATTGAGCTATCTTCTCGTCTTCTTTCTTGCGATGGTCACGAGCGTGGCCTTGATCCCGCTCATGATCCGGCTTGCCCCCAGACTGGGCATGGTCGACCATCCCGACGCGCGCAAGGTTCATTCGGCGCCCATTCCGCGCGCCGGCGGCGTCGGCATCGCCATCGGCACGCTGATCCCGGTGCTCATCTGGGCGCCTTTAGATCCGGCAATGCGTGCGTACCTTGCCGCCTCGCTGATCCTGCTCGGTTTCGGCATGTGGGACGACGCCCGCACGCTCGGCGCCCCGGTGAAGTTTCTCGGCCAGTTTCTCGCAGCCGCCATTGTCGTCTACTACGGCCGCGTCTATGTGCTTTCCCTGCCGTTCATGGACCTGCACCGGCTGCCACTCTATCTTGCGCAGCCATTCACCGTGTTCGCGCTGGTCGGCATGATCAACGCACTCAATGTTTCCGACGGCCTGGACGGTCTGGCCGGAGGTCTGTCGATACTGAGCCTGGGAGCCATCGCCTACCTGGCGTTGCAGTCCTCAGGCTATGGGGCGGTGGCCATCGCCCTGGCCACGCTGGGCGGCGTACTTGGCTTCATGCGCTACAACACTCACCCCGCCAGAGTCTTCATGGGGGATGCCGGTAGTCAGTTTCTCGGATTTACGCTAGGCTTTCTCTCGGTGTTTCTGCTGCAAAAGGTCAACTCCGCCCTCAGTCCCGCGCTGCCGCTGCTGATCCTCGGCCTGCCCATCGCCGATCTGCTCGCGGTCATAGTGCAGAGACTTTATCTCGGTCTCAGCCCGTTTGTAGCAACCAAGCATCACGTGCACCACCGCCTGCTTGCGTGCGGCTTCGACCACTACGAGGCAGTCGTGATCATCTATGCAATCCAGACGGCTTTCATCGTTCTGGCGCTGCTCATGCGTTACGATGCCGACAGCGCAATCTTCACCGTTTATTTCGGTATCTCCGGACTGCTTTTCCTGTTTCTGTTCGTGATGACACGCCTGGGGCTCAAAGTGCACGCATCGCGCGCTCCGTCGCGGTTATCGACTGCCATACGGACGGTCCGCAACCACCCTCTCTTCTACGCCACTCCGGTGTTCGTGATCACCCTGTTCATTCCACTTCTTTTTCTAGCCATCGGCCTGTTCGCAGAGGATGTACCCAAGGATTTCGGGATTGGCGCCTCGGTCCTTGCCACCGTGCTTCTGCTGCATCTGATCTTTTCCGGAACCAACGATTCGATCGTGCTGCGCGCCATCAGCTATGTCACTGCAGCCTTCGTCATCTATCTGGAAAGCAAGTACCTCACCAGCCGGGCACCGCTGCTCAGTGCGGTGGAGACTAGCTATTTCATTGTGCTGGCCGCGGCCATCGGTCTGGCTGTTCGCTATGGCGCCACCATCGAATTCCGCACAACACCCATGGACTACCTCGTGATCCTGATCGTCCTGTCGGTGGGCCTGCTGACGGGCGACAACACGCACCGGGCGTACATCGGGGCGATGGCCATCAAGCTCGTTATCGTATTCTACGGTTGCGAGTTCATCGCCTCGCGCATGAAAAGCCGCTGGAATCTGCTCAATCTCGCGTCGCTCGCAACCCTCACCATTCTCGGCATGCGCGGCCTAGGTCTGGCTTGAACCTTGCTGCGGGCTTACTACCGAGCCTGCTGAATTTGTGTTTTACTGTATTGTGTGGCGGCTGCGGTACATCGCGCCGGGCGTATTAAACATTCGATAATCAGCGGTGGGTTTGGAGGAGCAACATGCTTTTGCGCAAGAAATTTTCGGCGATCCTGGTTCTGATACTCGCAGCCATCGTGCTCGCAGCCTGCGGAGGGGCAGCCGGACGGGAAGCAGCATACCTAAAACGCGGCAAGGCCTATATGGCAAAACAGGATTACCCTAAAGCTGATGTCGAACTGAAGAATGTGTTGCAGATCAATCCGCGAAACGCCAAGGCCTGCTACCTCCTTGCCAAATCCCAGGAAAAACAAGGCAATTATCAGCTGGCGTTCGGCTACTACGCCAAGGCGGTCGAACTGAAACCGGACTACCCTGCGGCGCAGGCCAGGCTCGGAACCTTCTACCTCTTATCCGGCAACCTTGCCAAAGCCAGTCAGACGGCCGACGCCATTCTCGCAAAGCATCCCACAGACGCAGACGGGCAACTGCTCAAGGCAGCAGTACTGGCGAAGCAGGGAAATGCGCAGGGCGCGATCAAGGAAGCGGGCGACGTGCTCGCCGCGGACCCCTCGAATTACCGGGCGGCTTCGCTGCTGGCCGTGATCTACGACAACCAGGGAAAAACCGCCCAGGGGATCGCTGTGCTACAGAAGTCGATCGTCGCGAACCCGAAAAACATTCCGTTGCGGATCAGCCTCATCAGGCTGTACGCAAAAAGCCCCAGCGACTACGGCAAGGCGGAACAGCTGTTTCGGCAAATCATCGCCATCGAACCCTCGAAGCTGCAGCCACGCGTTATGTTTGCGTCGTTTCTGGCTCATATAAACCAGGTCGACCAGGCGGAACAGGTACTGCGCGATGCAGTCCAGGCGGACCCCAAGGACGTGCGCCGGCATGTAACGCTGGCTGAATTCCTGGCCACGAAGAAAAGTGTGGCACAGGCCGAGACCGAACTGCTGAAGACCATCCGGTCGTATCCCGACTCCGACCAGCCGCGCTTCGCACTCGCTGCGCTGTACGCGCAGACCAGCGAGCCTGCCAAGGCCGAGGCGACCTACCGCGAAATCATCTCGCGGGACGACACGAAGCCGGACGTCCTCAAGGCACGCGACCACCTGGCCGCGCTGCTTCTGCAAGAGGGCAGGACGGATGAAGGCATGAAGCTCGTCAAGAAGGTCCTGAAGGAAAACCCGCAGGACAATGACGCGCTGCTGCTCCAGGGAACGACAGCCCTGCAGCAGGGCCACGCGCTGACCGCGATATCGGCGTTCCGTTCCATCCTCAAGGAACAGCCCACCTCCGCCAAGGTGCTCGCGCTGCTGGCCCAGGCCAACATGATGAACCACGCGCCGGATCTCGCGAAGGAGGAACTGCAACGCGCCGTGAGCGACAATCCGCACGATGCCAACGCCCGCCTGCGCCTCGCCCAGTTTCTCATGCAGCAACACGACAGCGGAGCCGCACTCAAGCAGATCGACCGGGCGCTTATCGTTGCGCCCAACTACCCTGCCGCACTGCAGGCGAAGGCCGACGTGATGGTCTCCCGACACGACATCGCCGGCGCCGTGAACGCGCTCGAACAGCTCAGCGCCGCCTACCCCAAGGATCCGACCGGTCCCTACCGCCTGGGACAACTCTACGGATCGCAGAAGCAGTACGGACAGGCGGCAGCCCAGTTCGAACTCGCGCTTGAACGGGCGCCGCAGTCGCCGCAGCTGCTGACCGCACTCATCAACACCTACATGGCCCAGGGCGCATCCGGAAAGGCAGTGGCGCGCCTTCAGGAAGCGATCAAGACTTCCCCGAACGACGCGCCGGCGCACGAGCTGCTGGGTGAAGTATACCTGCGTCTCAAACAATACCCGGATGCCGAGCGGGAACTGAAACACGCCATGGCCATCGCTCCGAAGTGGAATGCGCCCTACGCCAATCTTGCCCGGCTCGACCAGGAGCGCGGCGACAGCGCCGGCGCGCTGGCGCTGTACCAGCAGGGTCTGAAAGCAATCCCCGGAGACGCGCAGCTACTGCTGGCACTGGCGAACTACTACGAGTCGAAGCACGACAACCATGACGCAATCGCGACCTACCGCAGCGCAGTCAAAGCCAATCCGGCCGACGCGGTCGCAGCCAACAACTTGGCGACGCTGCTCGTGATCGAGGGCGGCAGCGCCCGGCTCAGGGAAGCACGCAAGCTCACCGCACCCCTGGCATCCTCGCCGGTGCCGGCATTCCAGGATACGGCGGGCTGGGTCGATCTGAAATCCGGCGATACCGACAAGGCCATCGCGCTGCTGACCAAGGCGGTCGACGCGGCACCGCAGGTCCCCATCTTCCAGTACCACCTTGGCGTGGCCTACCACCAGAAGGGCAACGTTGCGGACGCCCGGATCCACCTGGCCAAGGCGGCGGCAGCACCCAACTTCGCCGACGCCGGCAAGGCGCGCGCGCTGCTGCGCACGCTGCACTGACGGATCGGGCAGCGCACTGCACCGGCTGCGCCCGACGAGGCGGCCTTCGGGGTGGTCAAGGCACACCCTGAAGGCCGGAATCCGTCCTCCTCCGAGAGCTCCGGTTCCTGACACCCTTCCGGGACACCTCGCGAGGAGCGTCCCGACGCACGTTCCGGACCGGTTACCCGAGTACGGTGCGTATTCCGTTCCATGGACTCCTGTCGGCAGCCGAAAACTTTATCCTTCCCCGGTCCGCGAACCCCGCTACCGGGTCTCAGCAGGCCCGCCAAGCCCCGAACTCCTCCTCAGACCGCGTGAGAGGAAGCCTGCGATCCAGAAAGCGGTTTCAGAACCAATCCGTTGATTCTGAGAATCAACCCACGACGTATTATTAGTATCTAATATAATTAAATTGTTATATTTAAAGAGGTCCCATTTCGTCCGACATCCGGATTCGATCGCCGGATAACCGCGACGCACAATCGTGGTGTAATATTCCCGTGCTAGTATTATTCATACCGGTACGCGCCGAGCTTTACGCCAACCGCCCTGCGTCAGAGAAGCACCGACCAGCGCAAGTGCGCTGGAAAACGGGTTTCCGGGAATCGGAATAGCGAAAGCGCGACAGACAGGAACCGTACACGGCTAAAGGGGTCCGAAGCGAGCGGCCGTCGGCCGCAACTTGTCTGCCCAGGCCGTGTCCGCGATGCTTACCCCACCGCGCAGGCATGGTTCGATGCCTTCTTGCGCTCAGTAGCAAGAAACGCGCGGAAAGGGTCCAGGCACTGGATGCGCACGAGAAGGGAATCCATATCCGCATGCGCGCGCCGACCGGTAGCAGGACATCACCCGGACAACGGTACGGCAGCGACCTGCGTCGCTGATCGGACTGTCTGTACGGGATATTTGGCAGCCGCGGTCCTGCCGGGACAGGGTATACCGAAACGGGCGAGCGTGGTTTCGCCGCGGGGAGCCCAGTCCGGCAGCCCTGCAAGCGGGATTTGCTTCGACCTGCAGTGACTTGGGACACGGGGGCACGAAAGCATCAATGATCAACGTAGAAGTGATCAGCTATTCGACGACCGCTGCGGCCTTCCTCGGCCTGGGTCTGCTGCTGCTCACCGGCCGGCAGGGGCAGATCCGCAAGAGACTCCTCGCGGTCGCGTCGCTCGCAAGCGTTGTCTGGGCGGCCACGGTGGCCTACCAGGCAGCCTACGGCGGCCTGCTGATCATCGCGCAGATGCTCGAACTGCTGCGCGACCTCACCTGGTTTGCGTTTCTGCTGGCGATGCTGAGAGCGGTCTATCCCGACGACACCGGCACGACGCGTCGTTTCGCGGTCGTGTTCGGAACCGCCTCGGCCTTTACCGTCGCGCTCATGCTCCTCGCCCTGTACCGGATCACCGGCGGCTCGGCGCTCCGATTCATCGCCGGCAATGACGTGCTGGCCGGACAGCTGCTCATGAGCGTTGCCGGCCTCGTCGTCGTCGAGCAGCTGTACCGCAATACGCCACACGAGCAGCGCCGCGCGCTGAAATATCTGTGCGTCGGCGTGGGCGGCATGTTCGCCTATGACTTCTACCTCTATTCCGATGCCCTGCTCTTCCAGCGCGTCAGCGCCACGCTGTGGGATGCGCGCGGCTTCATCCACGCCATGGTGGTGCCGGTGATCGGCATCGCGCTCGCCCGCAACCTGCAGTGGTCGCCGAACCGCGACGCCATCGACGTCTTCGTTTCCCGGCGCATCGTCTTTCACACCACCGCGCTGCTCGGTGCCGGCGTCTACCTGCTGGCGATGGGCGCCGGCGGCTACTACGTGCGCGAGTACGGGGGCAGCTGGGGTCTCGTCTTCCAGGCCATTTTTCTGTTCGGTGCCGGACTGGTGCTGGCCATCCTGCTGTTTTCCGGGCAGCTGCGCGCCAGCCTGCGCGTATTCATCAGCAAACATTTCTTCGGGTACAAGTACGACTACCGCGACGAGTGGCTGCGATTCATCCGCACCCTGTCCTCGGGCGAACCGGCCACACAGCTGCGCGAGCGGGCGATCAAGGCCATCGCACAGATTGTCGAGAGTCCCGGTGGGATCCTGTGGATGCGCCGCGACAACGGACGCTTCGAGCCCGTGGCACGCTGGAACATGAGCGATCCGGTGCCCGCGTACGAATCGGCCGACGGGATCCTGGTGCGGTTCCTCGAACTGCGCGAATGGGTCATCAACCTCGATGAGCACGAAAAGTCGGTCCAGCGCTTCCACGGCGCCGAAGCGCCCGCGCTTCCCGACTGGCTGCATGCCATCTCCGCCGCCTGGCTGGTGGTCCCGCTGATCCTGCATGAAAACCTGATCGGTTTTGTGGTGCTGGCACGCTCTCCGCTTCTCCCGGTGCGCCACGAATTCAACTGGGAGGACTGCGATCTGCTCAAGACCGCAGGCCGCCAGGCGGCGAGCCACCTGGCGCAGCTGGAAGCCTCGCGCGCCCTGGCGGAAACGCGCCAGTTCGAAGCCTTCAACCGCCTCTCGGCCTTCGTGGTCCACGACATCAAGAACCTGATCGCGCAGCTGTCGCTGGTGGTCTCCAACGCGGCGAAACACAAGCACAACCCGCAATTCATGGAAGACGCCATCCATACCGTCGAGAGTTCGATCGAGAAAATGAACCGCCTGCTGGCGAACCTGCGCAAAGACCACACCGAGGAGGACCGCCCGGTCCGGGTCGATCTGGTGCAGCTGCTCTCGGAGGTGGTCAGCGCCCACGGGATCCACCGCCCGGAGACGACCCTCGAGTGCGCGGGGCACGGGATCGCGGTCTCGGCCAACCGCGACCGCCTGTCGGCGGTGATCGGCCACGTCATCCAGAACGCACGCGAGGCAACGCCCGGCGACGGGCATGTCACGGTGCGCATGCGCGCCGACCGCCGTGAGGCCGTCATCGAGGTGGAAGACACCGGGTGCGGCATGGACGAGGCGTTCATACGGGAGCGCCTGTTCCGGCCGTTCGAATCCACCAAGGGCAGCGCCGGAATGGGCATTGGCGCCTATGAAACCCGCGAGTTCATTCGCGCGCTGGGCGGCAACATCGATGTCTTCAGCCGGCCGGGGCACGGCACGATCTTCCGCCTGCACGTGCCTCTGGCCGACAACCCCAGCCTCCCGATTGCATACCGGACAGGCAGCAATTAGTATCGGGGGAATGACGGCCCCCGCGCGCAAACTCCTTGTCGTTGAAGACGACCCTGGTCTGCAGAAGCAGTTGCGCTGGTGTTTTGACGGCTATGAAGTGCTCACCATGGGCGATCGCGGCCATGCCCTGGAACAGGTGCGTCGACACCAGCCGCCGGTAGTAACCCTGGACCTGGGGCTGCCGCCCGACCCGAACGGCAGCAGCGAGGGCTTCGCGACGCTCGAACAGATCCTCCAGGTCGCACCCCGCACCAAGGTCATCGTCGTCACCGGGAACGACGACCGCGAAAACGCCGTGCGCGCGGTCGGCATGGGCGCCTACGATTTCTTCAACAAGCCGATCAATGCCGAACTCCTCGGGTTTCTCGTCAACCGTGCCTACCGCATGCACGAGCTGGAAACCGAGAACCGGCGGCTTCTCCAGAATCAGCAGGAATCCTCGATCGATGGCGTGATCGCATGCAGCGCCGAGATGCTCAAGGTGTGCCAGACAATCGAGAAGGTGGCCCCGTCGGACGCCACGATTCTCCTTCTGGGGGAAAGCGGGACCGGCAAGGAGCTGTGCGCCCAGTCCGTCCACAGCCGCAGTCCGCGCGCCGCAAACCGGTTCGTCGCCATCAACTGCGCGGCGATCCCGGAGAATCTGCTCGAAAGCGAGCTCTTCGGCTACGAGAAAGGCGCCTACACCGGCGCCGCCAAACAGACCCGCGGCAAGATCGAATATGCTGACAGCGGCACCCTGTTTCTCGACGAGATCGGCGACCTTCCGATGGCGCTGCAGGCCAAGCTGCTGCGCTTCCTGCAGGAGCGCACCTTCGAGCGCATCGGCGGGCGCGAGGAGATTCCGGTCGATGTGCGGGTGGTGTGCGCCACCCACCAGGACCTGGCGTCCAAGATCCAGGCGGGGACCTTCCGCGAGGATCTGTTCTACCGCATCAGCGAGATCAGCGTACAGATTCCGCCGCTGCGCCAGCGCGCCGGCGACACCCTGCTGCTGGCGCGCTCGTTCCTGGATCATTTCGCGCGCGAACAGGGGCGGCTGTTCCGCGGCTTCTCAAAAGAGGCGCTCGCAGCGATCGAAAACTACCCCTGGCCCGGCAATGTACGGGAGCTCAAGAATCGCGTGAAACGCGCCACCATCATGGCCGAGGGCGCCCACATCGACGCCAAGGATCTGGAGCTCGAAGTCCCCACCGGGGAAGCGGCGACATTCAATCTGCGCGAAGTGCGCGATCAGGTCGAGCGCCAGACCATCGTGCGCGCCCTCGGCCATGCAGGCGGCAAGGTCACCCAGGCGGCCGACCTGCTCGGCGTCAGCCGTCCCACCATGTACGATCTCATCAAGAAGCACGGCCTGAAGGTGTAAGGCGAAGATCGTTTTGCGTCCAACCGCGCCACCGCGGAAGCGGCCGGCCGTGGGCGCAGCGCTTCGGTTTCGACAACCCATGGCCGGGGCGTGTCGGGGCGATTTCACGGTGGCCCGGTCCGCCATCGACCGCGCAGACGGGCCCCGGACGCCCGCCTTTTGGCCTGAGCGGCGCGCACGCGCAAGCCTCCCCGGGTTTCTCCTTCGTTTTATGGCTGGCCACACCTTCTCTTGATGACTGACCATGGATCCGACCGGCCTATCGGCATCCGGAAGCCCGCGGGCCGGTCACGGCGACTGCCGGCGATACGTTCGCGAGGCCGGAGCGGTGACGTTGGCGCGCGGCACGTCTATTTTCTGCTTGCGAAACGTATCTAATACTGATGCCCTTCGCATGTGGCTAATACGACACGACGACCCGGCCTCAGGAATTTCGTTTCCGGCCTGGCCGCAAGCGGGCGCTGCTTCTTTGCCGCGCGCGAAGCCCAGTCCGCACTCCGCATATCGCCTGCGGCCGCCCAGCTTGCGCTCAACCGCCTGGCCAGGCAGGGCGGCACCGCAAGTCCGACGCGGGGCTACTACTTCTGGTGCCGGGCACGGCGTGCGGACGCGCCGGCTCAGCGCGCGCGGGACGGCACGGCCGCCTCGAAATCCGTGCAGGCCGGAATCGGGCGCTGGATGATGTCGTGCCGTCCACAGATGCCGTTGTCCGCCCGCACTGCGGAATAGGCGGAACTCAGGATCCGCAGACCGGGCACCAGGCGCTCCAATTCCCCCGGATGGTCCGTGAAGTGGCGGCAGTGCCGGCAGGTTTGCAGGGTCATGCGCCCTCCCGTCGATGGAAATGCACCCGCCGGGCATCACCCGGCGGGTGCGGCTGCCTTACAGATTCGACCAGTAGCTGCCGAACACGTATACGGAAAGAATATACCCGAGCACCACGTTCATCAGGACGCCGATACTGAACGCGCTGAATGTCTTCCATCCGACCGGAGCGAGATCGCGGAAGCGCGTCGTCAGACCGATACTGAGGAAGCAGAAGATGAATGCCCAGGTCCGCAGCGATACCAGCGGCAGGATGAGTCCGGGTTTGACGACGTTGTTGAAGTCCGCAATCGAGTAGCTGTTCGTCACCATCGTCATCAGGAGGGACGCCACGAAAAAGCCGATGACGAACTTCGGAAACCGCCACCAGACTTCCCGCACATCCGGCTTCGTGCCCCGCTCCTTGCTCTCCCAGACCATGGTGGCGACCAGCGCCCAGGCAAACGACCAGATGCCGATCCACAGGTCACGGCCGATCACCTTCATCAGGGTAAAGGCCTTGATCGCCACGTCCTCGTTACCCGCCATTTTGCCGTACGCGCTGGCCGCAGCGAAGCCGGCGGCGTCAGCGAACTCCGAGGTCCCGATCCATGCCCCGGCCACGCCGGGATGGAGATTGAGGGCACGCGAAATGAACGGCAGGATCAGGATCATCACCAGCGCCCAGCCCACGACCAGCGTCACTGAAGTATAGAGATGCTCTTTCTTGGCACCGACCGAAGCGGCGATCGCCATGGATGCGGACACCCCGCACACCGAACCGCCCACACCGATCACGGCGGCGAGCCGCCGGTCAAGTCCGAACACGCGGGTCGCGACAAAGAAAATGGTCAGGCAGGTGGCCAGCGAGATGACCGTCGCCTGAGCAATCGCCACGGGACCGGCGGTCAGCACCAGGGTGATGGGGAAAGTCGCCCCGAGCAGGACAATGCCAAGCTTGATGAAGTACTCGACCCGCAACGCGCTGTCCAGCCAGGCCGGGAGCCTGAACAGGTTGGCCAGCACCAGGCCAAGGACCAACGCCACCAGCGGCGGCTCCATGTTGAACTCGGCCGCCTTTGCCCAACCCGAGATCGCGAACATGACGATCGACAGCAGGTACAGAAACACGAAGCTGGGGATGAACTCGGACAGCTTGATGCCCATTATCCGGGCGCTGGCGCCGAAGATGACGAGCCAGGCGATGAACTGCAGGAGATACAGATGGGCGTTCTGCGTGAAGTGATCCTGCAACTGCCCCCAGGAACTCCATTTGAGGCCACCGGGATTGATGGCCAGGGATTTGAGAATGGTGCTGCCGTTGATGAACAGAAGAATGGCGACGACCATGAGGCCCAGACCGATCCACACGGCCCACCAGTCCTCCTTGAGATAAAGCTCTTTCCAGCCCAGTTTCTTCGGCTTGGCGCCTTCACTGCTTTCGTCCCACGACTCTAACTTTGTCATACGGGTGGTCTCCTCCAACTGAATGTTGTGTGTGGACCTTGACGCTTATCCGGTATGCCAACTCCAGAATCCCGATGCGTATCCCTACGGGGTGGTTTAAATCAACCGCCTTAAGTGCAGCATAGCATGGACAGCACGACAGGGAAGAGTCCATTTAAAATTTGTGTATTTGAAAATTATTCACTTGTTTTCAAATAGATGTGAGCCATTTGGGCCGTGCTGGCTGTCTGTGTCGCCGGGGAACGATGGAAAAACCCGCGCAGCCGGCCTGTTATCGTGGGCCTGGGTTCCCGCCGGAGGAATCCCATCCGGCCCGGTGTGCGGTCTGTCCGTCAATGCGCAGGCCCCGGGCCCTGCCGAACGCAGGGGTTTAACGCTCGTGGAAATTTCTGTCGGGACCGATCGGGTGGCGGGCACCGGGGTCCGGACAATCACCGGTATGCACCCGCGCACCGGCGCCCGCACCGACCCGGAACTGCATCGCTGCATGAAATCGCAATACCCGCATGCGGGCCGGCACACCGACTCCGGCCTGGCGCGATCGGAACCCATATCGGACGATGAACCTCCGTGCAGCGACCGACACGGGGGCCGGGACACGTGACCACTCCAGCCCTGGCTGCGGCACCCATTTCCGAATCCGGACACGGGGCGGGGATGATACTATCCTGCGCACGGGGACCGCGTGCGCCGCTAACCCATCTTTCGCTATTCGCCTCCCTATCAACTCCGTTCGTTGATTTTGGCTGGTCGTAACGCATTGAAGTGCTTCGCCTTTGATAAGGCCGACGTTGAAAAACCGCGTGTAGTGAAGACTTTGGTTGTTGCCAACGTCGCCCAAGCTTTTACACTGTGCGCATGTTTTTGAAATGCACCGAACGGCGCAAGGACGGCAAGACGCACCGCTACTGGAGCGTGGTCGAGAACCGTCGGCTGGCCAAAGGCCGTATCGCTCAGCGCCACGTCCTGTATCTGGGTGAGATCAGCGACACGCAACAACAGGCATGGCGTAACACCGTCGAGGTCTTTGATGAGGGTCGCGCGCGCCAACTCGCCCTGGTGGCGCATGATGCCGGGGCGCTGGATGAGACGGATGTCGTCAGCCTTCGAATCAATGAGCTCACGCTCAATCACCCGCGCCAGTGGGGGGCCTGCTGGCTCGCCGGCGTGCTGTGGAACCAACTGGCGTTACCGGAGTTCTGGGAAGCGCGGCTGGGTGCCTCGCGCAAAGGCACCCGGTGGGCGGCCGTCCTGCAGACGCTCGTCACCTACCGACTGATCGATCCGGGCAGCGAATGGCGCCTGCATCGCCACTGGTTTACCTCAAGCGCGATGGCCGACTTACTCGATGCCGATTTTACATTGGCCGAGAAAGACACCTTGTACCGTTGCCTCGATAAGCTCCTGGTGCACAAGGATGATCTGATCTCGCATTTGCGGGCGCGTTGGGGTGAGCTCTTCGCGGTCCGCTTCGATGTGTTGCTCTACGATCTGACCTCCACGTATGTGGAGTCCGACACGCCCCGTGGGGAAGAGGATCTGCGTCAGTACGGGTACAGCCGCGACAAGCGCGGCGATTGCCGGCAGGTGGTCATCGGCCTGATTGTCACCCCGGAGGGCTTCCCGTTGAGTTACGAGGTACTCGCCGGCAACACCGCGGATTGCACCACGCTCGGAGACTTCTTGAAGCGCATCGAGGCGCGTTACGGCAAGGCAAATCGAGTCTGGGTCATGGACAGAGGTGTGCCGACGGAGGCCACGCTGGCACAAATGCGGGCCATGGGCGCTTTCTATCTGGTCGGCACACCCAAAGGACGGCTCACGAAATTGGAGGGCGATTTACTGGCACAGCCTTGGCAGCGGGTGCGTGAAGGATTACAGGTGAAGCAACGGCCGCATGAAGGGGAAACCTATGTCCTGGCCGCGAGTGAGAAGCGTGTCAGTAAAGAGCGCGCCATGCGTAAGCGTCGTCTCAAAAAATATGTGGCCACCTTGAAGCAATTGCAGGCGAAGTTTCCGGCACGGGATCAATTATTGATGCGCATCGGGGCAGCCAGAAAAGCGGCCGGACGCGCCGCTGGTCTGATCACCCTTGAGTTGCCCAAGACGGATGAGGCGGTCACGGCACAAACCTTTTGCTTCGCGCTCGATCGCAAGAAGTTGCGGCGAGCGCGGCGTCGCGAAGGCCGCTATTTGCTGCGCACCAACTTAACCGGTGATGATCCCTCGCAACTGTGGACCTTCTATGTGCAGCTGACCGAGGTCGAGCAGGCCTTCAAGGAACTCAAACACGATCTCGCGATCCGTCCGCTTTACCATCAACTCGAACATCGCATCGAGGCGCACATCTTCGTGGCCTTCCTCGCCTATTGTTTGCAAGTCACTCTCAAATATCGGTTGAAGCACCGGGCACCGGGATTAACGCCACGGGTGGCGCTCGAGAAGTTCAAAACGATCCAGATGATCGATGTGCAGATACCCACGAGTGATGGGCGAACGCTCACGCTCTGCCGTTACACCCAACCCGAGCCCGAGCATCGTATGTTGCTCGATGTGCTGCAGCTGCGGTTGCCCGCCCAACCGCCCCCAAAGATTACCGCCAAACAACTCCGCGCCACCGTTGCCGACACCCGCGTGGCGTAGTGCAGACTTTTAAGACCGCTACTCGATAAATCAAAGAGTTAGGATCGTCAGTACGGGCGAATAGCGAAAGATGGG
>JAKASJ010000074.1 GCA_021819085.1 Pseudomonadota bacterium
AGTATTGCTCGATTTCGGCCTCGGCGGGCGCCCGTCCGTGGATTTTGCTGTAGTAATAGATGAAAGCCAGATACTGGCCTTGCTTAGCAGTATTAGGATTTCCTCATTGTGGCCTCGAACCCGCGCACTCCCCACGCGGCATTCACGAACTGTTCGCCGCGCGAGGTTTCCAATGGGCCGGGAGGAGTTCGCGGATTTGAGTGATCTTCGCGGACGGCAAGCGGGCCAGCACATCGGTGAGATAGTCTGGCGAGTTCAGGCCGCGCCGCCGGCAACTGGTCAGGATGGAGTAGATCACCGCGCTACGCCATCCGGCCTCGGGATGGCCGATGAAGAGCCATCGCTTCCGGTTATGGAAGTACTCTCATAACCGCAATTATCCTCGGTCCGTTGTTATGCAAGGTTGCTGAAGCTGGGGTCGGCGGAGCCGCGATTCCTTCTATCCCGCACGCCTTTCTTGAGACCAACTTGCCTTCCATAATTTTTAGTGTTCTCTTCCGGTTGTTTAATCAACACTTCGGAGGAGATCACCATGACTGAGCTAACAAGATGGAGGCTCGCTCGCGCGAGCCGTGATGGGTTTTCTGGTACTGAACTGGACGGCAACGCAAATCCCTATGTTGGATACTTGAGTGAACGCGGCTACGCTCCCCTGACGGTAAAGGCATATCTGGAGAGCGTTGCACATTTTGCACATTGGTGCGCCCGGCAGCGCATCGGTCTTACCGAGATCAACGAAGATGTGATTGAGCGCTTCCTGAATCGACACTTGCCTCTTTGTCGTTGCGCTCGGCGTTGTCAACGAGCGCGAAGCACTGTAGGTGCTGCCCTAGGGCATTTACTTCACCTCCTGCGCACGGAGCGCCGGATCGCACCTCAGAGACCGCCGCATCCTGCGGCGATTGCTGAAGAAGCCCTTCGCTTTGAGCACTACCTGACGCAGGTGCTCGGTCTGAGGCCCGCAACGTGCAGAGCCCGTGTAAAACTCGTGCGCGCCTTCCTGCTGGATCGATTTACCACGGGTCGTATTCGGATTCGTGCGCTGGAGGCGACGGACGTTACCCGTTTCATGAGGAAGTACACGCGAGGGTGGAAGGCATCTTCGCAGCGTGATGCTGGTAATTCACTCCGCAGTTATTTTCGCTTCAAGGCCCTGCACGGCGAGCGGACAGCTATCTTGATCGCTGCCATACCGACCGTAGCCCAATGGAGGCTGGCACGATTGCCCAAGGGGATTCCAGCTGAGCAACTCACCCGACTGCTCCAAGCCTTCGACCGGGGCACCACCACGGGTAAACGCGACTATGCCATCACGCGCTGTTTCGTTGATTTAGGCTTACGCACGACCGAGGTGGCGCAACTGCGGTTGGATGACCTTGACTGGCGGCAAGGCTGTGTGCGGATCCGTGGCAAAGGGCGCCGCGTCGACGTCTTGCCCCTGCCGTGGGCCACGGGGCGCGCGATCGTTGATTATTTGCGCTACGGCCGACCCTCCACTAGCAGCCGAGCCCTTTTCCTGCGCCATCGCCCTCCCCTCAATACTCCGGCCACGCCGTGTGTAATACGCGCCGCCGTTCGTTATGCGGCCGCGCGCTCTGGCGTAGAGGGCTGTCTTCACGGACCGCAGGTGCTGCGCCATACTTTGGCGCAGCGGCTCGTGCAAAGCGGCACAACCCTCAAACAGATTGCTGACCTACTCCGCCACCGCTCGCTGGATACAACCACGATCTACGCGAAGGTCGATCTTCCCGCACTTAACCAAGTGGCCCTGCCGTGGCCCGGGAGGCAATCATGAACTCCAGGAACACAATGCTCTCCAAGGTCAAGGCATATCTGGTGGACCGGCGCCAAGCGGGCTTTGCACTGAGTATTGCCGGCAAGCAACTGCTCAGTTTTGCCCGTTTCGCCGATCGCAGCGGCTATCGCGGGCCGCTGACGGTAGAGCTAGCGAGTCGCTGGGCGCTGGCGAATGGCCGCGGGCTGGCACTCACCGCCGCACGCCGCATCGAGGTACTCAGGAGCTTTGCCCGTTACTGTCAGGCGTTCGATCCAAAAACCGAGATCCCACCAGCCCAATTGTTTGGCCCAAGACATCGGCGATTGACACCCCACATTTATACCAAGCAGGAGATGAGGGCGCTTCTCGCCGCTTGTGGTCACCTGTATCCCGCAAAAGGCTTGCGTCCCGCAACGTGCGCAACAGTGTTCGGGCTGCTATCCGCTACGGGGCTGCGGATCTCGGAAGCCACCGCCCTCCGTCGCCAGGACGTTGATCTCCAGCACGGCTTCTTGCATATCCGGCACGCCAAGTTCGGAAAGTCGCGTCTCGTGCCCATGCACATCACCACGACTCGTGCCTTGCGACACTATGCCTGCCGGCGCGATCAAGATCCTTTGAGTGCTGCCTCGGATGTCTTTTTCACCTTCGATCATGGCCAGCCAGCGAGTACACGCAAGTTGCAGTACGCCTTCCAGCAGTTGCGCCGCCAACTCTGCTGGCGCGCCCGCGGAGGGCATCACGCCCCGCGCATCCATGATATTCGTCATTCGTTCGTGTGCCAGCGTCTGCGACGATGGTACGACGAGGGTGTCGATATCGATCGCCATATTCTCGCCTTGTCGACTTATCTCGGGCACGTCAAAGTTACCGACACTTACTGGTACATCACAGCTACCCCCGAGTTGATGGCGATCGCGGCACAGCGTCTCGCGCCGCTTCCGCCGAGAGGAGGTGGGCTATGAGTCTCTATCCCTCGATCACCTTTGGCTCATTACTGCAGCAATTCTTCGTCGAGCGGCTCATACAGCAGCGGCATGCCAGCCCTTGCACGATCGCTACTTATCGGGATTGTTTCCGGTTGCTGCTGGCCTTCGCCGAAGAGCGACTAGGCAAACGACCGGCCAAGATCCTCCTCCAGGACCTCAACCCGACACTCATTCTGAAGTTCCTCGATGATCTGGAGAATCGCCGGAAGAATAGTATTCGCACTCGCAACGCACGGTTTGCAGCGATTCGCGCCTTCCTCCATTACGCCGCGGCCAGGGAACCTTCCGCTTTGGCCCTCACGCAGAGCGTGCTCGCGATTCCACTGAAGCGCTTCGAGCGCCCGCTTATCGGCTTCCTCTCCCGTGACCAGATCCAAGCGATCCTCGATGCGCCCGACCAAGGTACCTGGAGCGGCCGGCGTGATCGCGCGATGCTCTCTACGCTTTACAACACTGGGGCTCGGGTCTCGGAATTGATCCGTCTGCGTACTACCGATCTCTCCTTCGAGCCGAGCCCCGCTGTTCGCATTCTCGGTAAAGGACGCAAGGAGCGACAGTTACCCCTGTGGACCAGCACCGCAAGACAGCTCAAGCGCTGGCTGCAGGCGGAGAAGCGCGACGGACCCGAGCAGCCGTTGTTCCCCAACCGTAGGGGTGGGTCGTTGACGCGCACCTCGGTGGCCGAGCGACTGAAGCTTGCCGCTCAGAAGGCCGCAGGGAAGTATCCGGAACTCACCCAGCGCAGGATATCGCCACACCTGGTTCGACATTCACTGGCCATGCATCTGTTACAGGCTGGCGTGGACATTACCGTGATCGCGCTTTGGCTCGGACACGAGAGTCCGGCGACCACTCACATGTACGTCGAGGCTGATCTGGCAATGAAAGAACGGGCCCTGAAAAACCTTCAAGCCCCTCAAGGCAAGACGGCCCGTTATCACCCGCCGGACCGCGTCTTGGAGTTCCTACAGACCCTTTAATTATGCAAGGTTCGCAAATCCACTGTAATGCCCTTTAGGACAATGGCCGACGGCCTTCTTCCGCATACGGCTGCGAAGGAATGCCGTCGGCCTCTTCTTCAGGTCCGACCCCAGCTTCAGCAACCTTGCATAACAACGGACCGAGGATAATTGCGGCCCACCGCCGTCGGGCGAATGTCGTTTTCCACCAGGTTATTGTCGATCTCGAAGCGTCCGTCCTTCAGATATCCGACCAGGGCCTCACGCTCGTTCAGAAAATAATTCACCGCCTTGCCCAGCGTGCTTTTGGGTAACAGGTGCGGTTGCAATTTC
>JAKASJ010000038.1 GCA_021819085.1 Pseudomonadota bacterium
AGTCTGAAGAAAACGGAAATAAACCCGAAGAAGACGCGTCAGAGACGCTGATCTGAAGAAGACGGATGAGGAAGAAAATGCACGTTCATACCGGCCGGATCAAGACAGAATCAGCTTGGCGGCCACACAAGTGCCCGGTGCACGTCCGGCCAGGTGGTTCCCGGACCATGCAACGCGTTCTGCACCGCCTGGGCCGGCGCATTGCTCACCCACTCCTGAAAGCTCGGGGCGGCCTGGTTGCGCGCGGCGCGCTCGGCTTTCTGGGTGGGACGGGCGACCCTCCGCTCTGGGCGGTGACGGCGCACGATCTCCGGTCCCTGCGGTCCCTCCTCGACGACGTAGGGCCCGGGGGCATGCTGCCAGCCCTGGGCGAGTTCAATCTCCCGGCAGGCCTTGTCGATCTTGAAATAATCGTAGGGTCCCGGTCCCACGACCCGGCCGGTCTCGGGATGGATGCGGCTGATGACGATATGCACGTGGTCGTAGTCCGTATCCCGGTGCAGCGCCCAAAGCGCTTCGCATTCCTGCAGGCCCACCGCCTGCATCAGGTGCTTCACCGCCGCATCGACCTGGGCCGTCGAAGGATGTTCTCCCTCCATCCAGTTGAGCGCCACGTGATACACCGGGTTGCCCCGGAAGCGGTTGCGGCGGCGGACCTCGGCGGCGGTCGCATTCATGAGCTCCGCCACGAGCGCGCGCTCTTCGGGCGTATTGATATCGGCCTCCAGGTTGATGAGTCCGAGCTCGGGGACCGTGTGCAGTGTCTGTGGGGGATCGGATGCCTTCCGATCGTCGCGGGCAATATAAGCCACGACCGGACCGAATCCCCGCTGGGCCCGACCCGTTTTATTGAGGGTGATGACCTTGCCGATCACGTCTATCCGTGGCGACCAAGGGCGGCTCTGATCTGTTCTGCCAGGGCCATCAGTTCCTCGTAGCCTGCCCAGTAGCGGCGCTTCTCCTCGGGGGTCCAGTTCGAGGTTTTCGGATAGCGGTGCTTGAGCAGCGCACCCACGCGCTTCAGCTGCCCCACGAGTGCCTGATCGGCGATGGCCGGAATGGCGCGGTTCTGGACGACCCGGCGGATGAACTCCGAGACGGTGAGCCCGGCTTGGTCGGCCTTCGCCCGGATCCGTGCCTGGCACTCGGGCGCACAGCGGAAACTGATCCAGGGATCCCCGCGCTGGGTCATGGCTTGGTCCTCACGGCGTGGCGATACGGCTCAATCGGAGGGAAGGGAAAGGCAACAAGCGAAGCGCGGCGCCGTCGGGTGTCGGGCGGAGCCTGACCAAGTGTGCCTGGGACAACCCGCGGGCCTGCCGCGGGGGTGTCACAGGCCCTACCTTGTACCGTCTTTGTTCGTGCCGTTGTTCCGCTTTGTCCCACTTCCGTGCTGCGTTGTACCGGTTTGGAAAGCTTTGTACCGCTTCCGTACAGGTTTACAACGCGTTCGGGATGCGCTGAGTCCGCGTGCGTGCTCGGTGCAGAGCACTGTGTAGGCTTTTGTCTCCGTTGAGTTCCGCTTCGGTTCGGTTTTCGGCGCACATCCGTCCCGCTTTTTCCGCAAAGCGCGATTACACCGACAGGACGCCGTGGCCACGGAGGAACTAAACGATGATGCGCACCGTCGGGGATCTGGAACGCCTTACAGAAACCTGGACGCAGATCGCACGCGGATCTCTGGTCGATGAACAGGTGTCCGACCGGGAGGCCGTTCGGATCCTGACTCGTCGGCTCGTCGCGCTGGTCCATCCCGACGATGCGCGGCAACCTTATGTCACCGCCATGATCCGGCAAGGCTTTCCACGCACCACGGCGTATAAATTGGTCAAGCGGGCGTTCGCCCTGGCCGCCGACCGTCGATCGATCGCAGCGCCGGGCGCGAGAACCGGGACCGGAATCCCCCCCGACGCTGTCTCCGTAACCGGGCAAGCCGCCGCAATCGCCGACCCGCCGGCCCACCCACCGAACGTCGTGGACACGCAATTTCCGCGCCCTCGCGAAGCAACCCGCTCACCGCGCCCGCCGCTTCGCGCCGACCCCCTCTATTATGGCCGCCACGGCCAGCCGGCGTTGGGGGCTACACCGTGGCGCTATTTCCGCGACAACCCGAAGCTGCCGCTGTATGCGCCGGCGGCCTATCCGATGACGGACGCGGGCGTGCCGGTGCTCGACCCGCTCAACTGGACGGCGCCCTATGGCGTCGATGACACCGGGACGCCGCTCGCCCCGTACGGCGTGACGCACCGCTACGGCTACCCGGTGCGGCGCGAAGGGGTGCCGCCCGGTTCGCCCCTGCCCTCGCCCAAGACGCACGCCGCCGGAGAGGAAAGCTGGGAGGACTGGTAAACGGACGGGCCGGGTTTCCCGCGCCGCGGATTCCTTATTAGTGGAACTGCCCCGAGGACGAACCCATGGTCATGAAAACCTTCATGGTGGATGGCGACAAGGGCGGCGTCGGCAAAAGCCTGGTCGCGCGCGTCCTTGCGGACCTGTATCTGCATGCCGACGCGGCGGCCCTGCCCCATCGGCGCTATACCGTCGGCGTGATCGATGCCGACCTGTCGAATCCAGATGTGTGCGGCAGCGGCGGCTTCACCAGCGAGGACGGGGTGGCGCTCGCGGCGCTGGCGTCGCTCGAAGACACCGAGGGCTGGGCCGCCTTCGTCGACCGGCTCGCGGACCTGCAGTCCCGGATGCGGCCGGAGGAGGAAGTGCGGGTCATCGTGTCTCTGCCTGCCCAGATCACGCATCGCGCGTTCGGCGGCGCCATCCCGGCGGTTGGGGAGATCCTGCGGATGTTCGGCGCGGTGCCGGTCTGGGTCCTGAACCGCACCCGCGAGAGCGCCCAAGCGCTTGCGGAACGGTGCCGTCTTTTGCCTGAGCAGTATCAGCGTGGCCTCGCCATCAGGAATCTCTTCTTCGGGAGCACGGCACAGTTTCTGTCCTGGGAGGCGCATCCCATTTATCAAGAACTCGTGGCGGGCGGCACCTGGATCGAAGGGGACCTGCCGGAACTGTATGCGCTGCTGTCGAACAAGATCGGCCGCACGCCGTTCGGAACCGCGTACGCGCTCGGCACCCAGACCGGGCCGCTCAGCGCCGGGGAGAAAGTGATGCTCAACGCCTGGCGCGGGCGCTGCTGGGCAACGCTGTCCGCACTCGAGCGCCTGTAGTGTCACTGCGGGACGAGAGCTTCCGCACCATGCTGGGGCGCGAGCCCGGCAGCACCGAGCGGGAGGACATTGACCGCCTGCAGCGGGCCACCGGCATGAACAAGGACGAGGCGTTCTGGGGCGTCATCGCCTACCTGTATGCGCGCACGAAGCCGGACGTCGAGGCCCGCGAGCAGCTGCGCCTCGTCGTCGAGTCCCTCAAAGCCTTCGGCGCCCAGCTCGATGAGGCGCTGCGCCCCGATCGCCTGATCACTGCGATCGCGACCGCGGTGCGCACCACGCTCACGGAACTGTCGGGACCGGGGACAGAGGGAAGTGCCTTCGCCGCGGCGATCGGGACGGCGCTGAGCAACCCCGGCGTTGCTCAGCGCCCAGCTCTGCAGGAAGGGTTCGGCGCCCATCGGACAGCGGTCCGGTACGGCGCGCTGGCGCTGTGTGCGAGCGGGCTGCTCGCCGTGGGGCTTGCCTACTGGCTGGGCCGGACTGCCGGCGTGCAGGCCACGCGCGTCGCGGATCGGGCGGCGCTGGCGCATCTCCAGGACCGCGCCGGGACTCTTGAAGCCTGGGCGCTCAGCCCGGAGGGACGACGCCTCTACGCCTGGGGGGCACTCAACCGCCTGAGCCTCGGTCGCATCCTGTCCTGCGGCTATCCCAGCTGGACGAAGCGACGGCACGAGGGCTACGTGATCTGCTATCCCAACGGCAGCGGGCAGGGATTCTATGTGCCGCACGGATAACCGTGCGCCGTCCGGCATCGGCCACACCGCGGGTCTCGTGCTGTCCGCCGGCCTTCTCGGCTCCACCTGGCATCACGGCATCGCGGGGCTCCTCGCCGCACCGCTGCTCGTACCCGTAGTAAGCCACGCCGGAAGCCGCGCACGCCGCTGGCTCGTGGCGGCGACCTACTTTCTCGCCGGATCGTCCGGGCTGCCGGCCGGTGCGGCGACCTTTTTCGGGCCGGCCCCCGAAACGCTGCGGGGATACAGCCTGTGGATCGCGAGTGCCTCGCTGCTGGCAGCCCCGTGGATCGCGGCATCGGATAGCATCGGAGTGCTCGTGGCACTGGCACTCGACGCCCTGCCGCCGCTCGGATGCGTGGGCTGGCTGTCGCCGCTTTCCGCCGCCGGCGCGCTGTACCCGGGAATGGGTCTTGGGGGGCTGGCGCTGCTTTGCGCGCTGCTGGGCAGCCTCGCTGCCCGCAAACGATCGATGGTGGTCCTCGGAATCGTTGTCGCCGGGGTGGCGAATATCCGCTTTCTGGACCGGGGCGCCTTCCCGGCCGCCCCGCCCGGATGGACCGGCGTCGATACGCGCATCGGCCCGCTGTCCCGAACGATCCTCGACGCCACACGGCAACGCACTGTCTGGCTGGGAACGGTCGAGCGCCGGACCCGCGACGCGCGCGTCGTCGTGCTGCCGGAAACGATCGCGGGACCCTGGTGGCCCGGTACCGCCGCACAGATCCGCACGGCGGTGCCCGCCGGACAGATCTGGCTTCTGGGCGCTACGTTCGCGACGGACCGGGGGTTTGAGGATGCGGTGATGTCGGTGCATGCGGGACAGTCCGGCGCCACGCCGCTCTTCGCTTCGCCGTTTCCGGTGCCGATTTCCATGTGGCATCCCTGGAGCCATGACAGTTATCGGGCGATCGGATGGGAACGGGCACGGACTGTGGCCGGCCGGCGGGTGTGGACGGCCCTCTGCTACGACCAGCTGCTGCCGTGGGTCTGGATCGAGGGGCTCCTTCAGAGACCGCAGGTCGTGCTCGCCCTCAGCAACGACTGGTGGGCGCGCGGCACGGATGTCGCCGCCATCCAGGCGGCGAGCGTGTGGAGCTGGACCCGGCTCATGGGCGCGGCCCTGGTTCAGGCGCAGAACCGGTAAGGGTGAGAACGGCTTCGCGGACCCGGCAGCATCGAAGTGCAGACCGCACCACCTACCGGAGCCCGGGCCGATTCCGATGGGGGCCGGCAAGGCAGCCCCGGAACCTGCTGGATAGTCCAGGTGGGCCAAGACCGTTTCTTACTTTAATATACCGGCGCAGGCCGTCGCCGCAGCGCCGCACCAGGCATGGCCCTCCTCGG
The DNA here is from genome assembly GCA_021819085.1 of Pseudomonadota bacterium. Classification (GTDB taxonomy): domain Bacteria; phylum Pseudomonadota; class Gammaproteobacteria; order Acidiferrobacterales; family UBA6901; genus JAJYCY01. Next base: position 5,261 of record JAKASJ010000038.1, read on the forward strand.
CACCGCGATCGCGCGGGAGACGTTGAGGAAGAAGGCCGGCGGCTGAACAAATATGGAACAGGAGGGAAGGATGCCCAGGAACAAAAAGCCGGCGCTCAGCGTCGAGGCGGTCGTGCCGTCCATCGTGATGCTGCGCGGACACAAGGTGCTGCTCGATGCCGAACTGGCGCGCCTTTACGGGGTGGAGACCCGGGTTCTGGTGCAGGCGGTCAAGCGCAACCTCGAACGATTCCCGGGAGATTTCATGTTCCAGCTGACCTGGGAAGAGGCCCAGAATTTGAGATCACAGAATGTGAGCTTGAACACCCCCGCTTCAAGATCACAAACTGTGACCTTGAAACGGGGTGCCAACATCAAATACCGGCCGTACGCCTTCACTGAACAGGGAGTGGCGATGCTCTCCTCGGTCTTGAAGAGTCCGCAGGCCATCGCGGTCAACATCGAGATCATGCGCGCATTCGTCCGGCTGCGCGGACTGCTCGCTTCCAATACAGAATTCGCGCGCAAGCTGGATGAGCTGGAACGCCGGCTCGGGGCACATGACGAAGCGATTGCCAGTATCCTTTCCGCCATCCGGGAATTGATGGCCCCGCCCGCACCGGCGAAGAAGCGGCGGATGGGGTTTATTCAGGACGTCGATTGAGGTGATACCGGAGCAATTGGTACCTGGCCACGGACGGGGGATTTGTGAAGTGGTCAACGCAATCGATAAGTCCAACCCGGGCAGTAATCAGGTGATGCCGATGAGCAACGTGTCATATAAGGCGGCAAAAAAGAGGAACCTATTCCTATTTATTTTTGGCTTTTACGTGCCGGCGATGGCGGGTCTTTGGCTGCTGCATCGCTTCCATATCGACTTTGGTTCCTGGTACGGGTTTCTAATCGTGGCGTGCTTTGTTTTCCTGCTTGGCATCTTCGTCGCCAAGTGTTCTCGGTGAGGGGGTCTCGAAAATCCCGTCAGACCGCCTTCGCACGCTTGGCTTGCATAACCACTTTCCTGCCAGCACGCGCCAGCAGGTTCACAAGCATATCGATCGTGAACAGCGCGATCTTTTTGCGCACGAGATCGCTGATGCGTGTTTGCGGTACGCCCAAGAATCCGGCAGCGCGTGCCTGGGTCAGGGTTTTGCGCTCGAGAAGAGTGGAGAAATATTATTTGCGCCCAGGAAAGAACTTTTCCTGCGTGGCCTAAAGGGTAGCTGCGTGCGTGCACGTCCGTGGAGGGATCAATTAACCCCGCCATGGCTCCGTTTCGACGTGCCACCGATCGAACGCTGCGCGGATTTCGGACACCGCGGCCTCGGATAAAAAAATCAGGCCGCCATCATCTTCCAGCGATGGGCAATGCCGTCGTGTACACAACCTGCCGCAAAACAAAACTCGAGTGCACCCCGGTGACGCCCTGGATCCGGGTAATCCGGTTGAGCAGCAGATCCTGGTACGCATCCATGTCCCTGACGACCACCTTTAATTGATAATCCGCCGCCTGACCGGTGATGAGCAGACATTCCATGACCTCGGGGATTTCCCTGACCTGGGACTCGAAATGACTGAAGCGCTCCGGAGTATGCCGGTCCATGGAGATGTGAATCAGGGCCGTCAGGGAAAGACCGAGGGCCTTGGCATCCACTAAGGCTCGGTAACCGACCACCAGGCCCGCTTCTTCCAGCGCCCGTACCCGGCGCAGGCACGGCGAGGGCGAGAGACCGACCCGGTCTGCAAGATCCTGGTTGCTGATACGCCCATTCTCCTGAAGTGCCTTCAGGATCTTCACGTCGAAGCGGTCGAGTTTTTCCATGGCCTCTGCTCCGGATATAACGACATTTTATGCCTACCTGATGACATTATACGCAATAATATGCCAGCCACCCCTTATTTATGAGCTTAACACGCAAGCGGCTGCCTCCCTGCCCTGTTTATTATTAGGCATCACCAGGACTGAAGGAGCCCGCGATCGTGCTGACCCAACCCGCCACCAAGTACTCCCCGTTCCCGCCGGTGCAGCTCCCTGACCGCCAGTGGCCTAACCAAACCCTCAACTGCGCGCCCATCTGGATGAGTACGGATCTGCGCGACGGCAATCAGGCGCTGTTCGAGCCCATGAGCCCACAGCGCAAGATGCAGATGTTCCGGATGCTCTGTGACATCGGCTTCAAGGAAATAGAGGTGGCCTTTCCGTCGGCCTCGCAGACCGATTACGACTTTGTGCGTGCGCTCATCGATGGCCGTCACGTGCCGGAGGACGTCACGATCGAAGTACTGACTCAGGCACGGGAGCACCTGATACGCCGGACCATGGAATCGTTGCGCGGCGCACGCCGGGCCATCGTGCATGTGTACAACGCCACCTCGAAACCTTTTCGCGAAATCGTCTTCGGCCTGAGCAAGACGCAGGTCATCGACATGGCGGTCGGCGCCGTACGCCTTATAAAGCAGTTGGCCGCCGAGCAGCCACAAACCCAGTGGGTGCTCGAATACAGCCCTGAGACGTTCACCGCAACCGAACTCGACTACGCGCTGGAGGTGTGCAACGCCGTCACGGCCGCCTGGGGTGCCACACCGGACGACAAGGTCATCCTCAATCTGCCAGCCACGGTCGAAGTAGCCATGCCTAATGTGTATGCCGACCAGATCGAGTGGATGCACCGCCGTCTTTCTCGTCGTGACAGCGTGATTCTCAGCCTCCACCCGCACAACGACCGGGGGACCGCGGTGGCTGCGGCGGAGCTCGCGCTGATGGCCGGCGCGGAGCGGGTCGAGGGCTGTCTGTTCGGCAACGGCGAGCGCACTGGAAACGTCGACATCGTGACCCTCGCGCTCAATCTCTACACCCAGGGCGTCGCGCCGAATCTTGATTTCTCCGATATCAGCGCCGTAGCGCGGACCGCGGAGCATTGCACCGGGCTTCCGGTCCATCCTCGCCACCCCTACGTCGGCGATCTCGTCTTCACGGCCTTTTCCGGTTCACACCAGGACGCCATCAAGAAGGGCTTTGCCGCCCGGCAGCCGGGCTCCCGGTGGAACGTACCCTATCTTCCGGTCGATCCGGCCGATCTTGGCCGTGGTTACGACTCGGTGATTCGGGTCAACAGCCAGTCCGGCAAGGGCGGCGTCGCCTACCTGCTCGAAACTCGCTACGGCGTGGTGATGCCGAGACGGCTGCAGATCGAATTCGCGGCGGTCGTGCAGCAGTACGCCGATCGTCACGGAGCCGAAGTGAGCGCCGAGGCACTCTGGCAGCTGTTTTCGCAGACATACCTGTCCCTGGACCGTCCTGTGGCCTATCTCGAGCACCATCTTTTTGAGCAGTCCGGTGCACAGGGCATTCGGCTATTGGTAGACATTGATGGCGCCACCCGGCTTGTCACCGGCACGGGCAACGGCCCGATCGACGCCGCGGTAGACGCGCTCCGCAGCCTCGGGATCGCGCTTCAGGTCCGCAGTTACGAGGAGCGTTCCCTGGGACGCAGCGAACAAGGCGGGAACGCAACGGCCTGCGCGTTCATCGAAGTGGCGAAGGCGGATGACAGCCTCGTGCGCTACGGCGTGGGGATCGATGGCAACATCGTCACCGCCTCTATCAGGGCACTCGTAAGCGCAGTGAATCGCCTCGGGCTAAGCTGTGTGACTGTCGATCAAAGCGCGGCCTGCTGAAGCACCGATGGCTTCGTTACCCGGCATGACACCGGAAGGGACCGAAAGGCCTACGCTGTCAGTCGATGAGCGTCCCCACAGGCACCCCGAGCGCGCCCGCGAGCCGGACCAGGTTCTCGATTCCGGCATTCAGCTCGCCCCGCTCGACATGGCCGATGTAATTGCGGTGCAGACCGGCAAGCTCCGCCAGTACCTCCTGGCTCCATCCACGCTCGATGCGCAGCAGGCGCACCCGCAGACCGAGCCGTACGCGCAGGGCGCGATCTCCCGAATGTGTAGGCCCAGCCATGTGTGTTTCCGGCAGCATGGCCTTTTATAGCACTACACGTATAAGCTGTCCACTTATAAGTGGTCCTCCCATACGCTGTCGACATATCGGCCGCATCGAGGCCAAATTAACCGCATGGCACAGCGGGCACGCGGCATTCTGGCAAAGCGGATCAAGGAACTTCGCCTTGAACGGGGCTGGTCCCAGGAACACCTCGCCGACGTATGCGGGGTACACCGGACCTACATCGGCGATATCGAGCGGCTGCGCCGCAATGTCTGCCTCGACAATCTGGAGAAGATCGCCACCGGGCTGAAAGTTCCGGTCGCAGCGCTGTTGACCGATTGACGGTAGTGCCCGGCAGGGAAATCTTACCGGCGCATACCGCGATGGATCCGACGTAACTCCGCTCGGTAGGCCTCGAACTTCCGTTCTTCAGCAGGGGAGTGCGTTCTGGAATAAATCTACATGCGGCCAAGTCCTTGCTTCACAAAGAGCTAACCGCCCCACCCCGTAAGGAGCACCACGAGGGGAAGGTCTGGTGTTCTGCGACACGCGACAATCGATTTCTCCATGATGGTCCACTCGGGAATAGGCGAGCTTACTGCGATGGTCGTTTACGGGAAAAGTGGTCCTTAATCGGCGAGAAATACGCCAGTGCTATGATCGCGCCGGAGAAAAAACTTGCCATGGAATCCAAAACACTCAATGTCCCGGTCGTTAAAAGTGGGTTTTTGATAAATAAGTCACAGAATTCCGAAATCAATACCGCGATGAAAAACCCGATGCGGGCGGGGCGATAATAAAAAAGCAAAGCGATGGCGCTGATAACCGAAACAATTAGTGACGCGATTCCTAGCCGATTCGTTATTGCTTCTGCGCGATCCATAGGTATCTGGGCATACCATTCGACGTAGTGCAACGCCTCGGGCGGGAAGCCCCGTATCGTGCGAAGGCCGACTATTACAAAAGCACCCAGGAAGACAAGATAAGCGATAATGGCAAAGCGAAATACGTGTTTAATCATGATGCCCCTTTAAGATGCACCGTTGCTTCGGAACGCTTCTCGGTAGCACAGCAGCATTTTCTTTCAGAGTCCATCAAACGGGTAGACTTATTTCTCCTTTGTTAAATCCCAACCACAACTCCGGCATCGTCTGTGGAGAAAACCGCCGCTAATACGGAATCCATTCAGGGTGCCTTGATACGTCACCGACGTACCACAATTTGGGCACACGATTCCTTTTAGGGCGCGAGGGATAACAAAGACCATTCCGAAAAATGGCAAAAGGAACCACGTTGAGAAATACAGGCTCATGGCTCCGAGCCCAAGTGCTACACCCCCAATATACAGCCACGCGAGAGCGAATCTGCGGTAGGGCGCCATAGTTATAGTATCCGAACCCATTGAGTGAAGAGGAACTAAGGGTGAAACTCCCCATAAAGCCATCATAGTTTCTTATTCAAATCCCACCCGCACGTTGCGCACTTTTTACGGAAAAACGCTGAGGGGAAACCAAAGTTAGCGAGAGGCTCTTCACGCGTCGGCGCGCACCCGGTAGGCGTAGGGTCCGGGCGGGTGGCCAAAGGCCGCCTGCAAGGACAACTGAAAGAAGCCAAACCACGCCGTCCTTCCGCTCACACTGTCAAGGAAGGTATCCCCCATAAGACAGATTCAGATGCCCTGGTTCAGGGTGAACGAATGCGATGAATGCGCCCGCCGGGTGACGTCCAAATTGTCAGGAAGCGGGCGACGCCAGCGGAAGGCCAGCCCCGCTAACTACCCTGTTTTGCCGGTGGCTCACAGCGCCACCTTCAGCTTGCGGCCGCCGGTCACGGCAAACCCCATCCGCTCGTAAAAGGACAAGGTCTTGTCATACTGCGGGAGCGGCGGGGTCGTGACTTCCAGACGGGTCCAAGCGCGCGATTTTCCGAACGCCTTGACTTGATCCATCAAGCGCCGCCCCACGCCCTGGGAGCGGTAGGCGGGGCGGACATAGAACTCCGGCAGGGTGCCGAACGTCCCTTCCGCATAGAGGGCGTAACTCTCATAGAGCGTCACGAAACCCACCGGGCCTGCGTCGCCGCTGCGGGCGACGAACACGAAATATTTTTCCCGATCGATAAACTCCCTGAGTCTCCGTGTGGTTTCATCGAGGCTGAAGTTGAATGCCGAGAGGCCCATAACACCCATGATTTCATCCAGCAGCTCGCCGACCAGGACGGCGACTTCGGGTGCATCGCCGGCAGTGACTCGATGAATGGTGATGTTTGCGGTCATGGCCTGCGGGCTGAGCACTCCCTTCCACGGCACTTCGTTATTGCGTTTCCGGTTGAGCGTCTCAGGAATTCCGTTGTGACTTCTGTGGTCGGCGGGAAGACGTGAAAACTGGGACCGGGCATCATTCGATCAGGCCACGTTCTCGCGCATCGTCTTCGTTGCGCATGAGGGCCATGGCCGTGGTCATTTTCCGGAATCCCATCCGCTCGTAGAATGCCGTGCGGCCCGGTACCGCATACAGCATGATGACATCGACTTTGGCGGATTCGACGAGGTGGCGAATGATGCGGCTTCCGGTCCCGCTGCCCTGATACAGCGGCAAGACCGCGACATCGTAGATAGCCGCGCGCCACACCCCGTCCGAGAGCGCACGACCCGCGCCGATGAGTTCCGGTCCATGGAAAGCAAAAACCCGAAGCGCACTGGCACGGAATGCCGCTTCCAGTCTTTCGGGATCCCGCTTCTTGCCCAACGGCGCTAACTCGAAAAGACGCGCCAGCGCTTCCCAGGATACGCGATCGATGTCCGTTGATAGGCTTATTTCCATGGCGGATCCTAAGGGCGTCGCACGGGCGCCGGGCTGTCGGGAAATGCGCACCATAGATATACTATCAAGTCGATCCTGAGTTGCCGAGCGGGTCGTAATCCACCAGCCGCGCCGCAATCCGCTCGATCTGTGCACGGCGCCGCTCCTGCAGCGCGCGCCGCTGGGAAGTGACCCGCTCGACGGTGTACGGGTCGGCGGTCTGCACGGAACCGCCGCGGAACATGGGCTTCGGATCATATTCAATGAGCAGCTGGATTTCCTTGGCCACCTCCTCGCCGAGGAGGCGTGCGGCCACGACGAGCGCCAGATCGATGCCGGCGGAAACACCGGCAGCGGTAATCCGGTTGCCATCGATCACGACCCGGTCTCGGACCGTCTGCACACCGAGGCGCTCCAGCAGATCCAGGGACAGCCAATGGGTCGTGGCGCGCCGTCCGCGCAACAGTCCTGCGGCGGCGAGCAACAGCGAACCGGTGCAGACGGACGTGACCCATTGTGCGGCTTCTCCGTAGCGCCGGATCGCTCCCAGGAAGCGCTCGTCTTCGATCACCTCCGTCTGGCCCGGTCCGCCCGGCACGAACAGCACGTCGAAGACCGTCTCATCGAAGCGGGTATCCGGCACAATGTTCATGCCCTGCTCGGTGCGGATCGGATCGAGGGACGCAGCCCATAGTGCCACGTGCACGCCGGGAAGGCGGGCAAACACTTCGTAAGGCCCGGCGACATCGAGCAGCGTCACTCCGGGATAGAGCACCATGCCGATCGTGATGGACGCATCCTGGGTTCTTGAATTCATGTTCGCATCCTTAATCGGTAGCGTCCCGGGCGCAACCCCGGCGCTCGGTCGGGGGCTGCGGGGACGGATGAACGCCTCCCTATCCGATGCCAGGGAGACACGGGCTGCATGACAAGGGTCATCGCCATTCCGATCGGCATCAATCTGCCAAAGTGGCAAGGGCGTTTCCACACCATAAGGAACGGAGAGCGCCGATGAATGGATGCGGTCACCGGCAGCGGGACCCCTCCTCCGTCAGTCTGGCGCTATTCGGGATACGCCGTCGAAAAATAAACCGACGCCGCCACCGCCTCCCGGTACCGCAAGGCAGGTGCCATCAGTGCCACATAGCGTATCTTGCCCGCCGCCAGCACCTGGCACAGCGGCCCGATCGCATGCCGCGGGATCGACACCAGGCCTCGGATGACCGCGCCTTGCCGTGTAAGGCTCGCAGATCCAAGCGGAGTCTGGTCGAGCGTGTAGCTCCCCGCCCTCGGCTCGATGCGATGCTCCCACTGTGATACATGGACTTCCGCAGCCTCGATGCCCGCAAGCGGCGGCTCCCGAAGCGGTCCCCTGATCGTGATCGACGTCCGCTCCTGAAACGACTCGCTGCTGAAACCGAACTTATTTAGACCGAAACTGTAATAGAACTCCCAGTCGTCGATCTCCACGACGTATTGCAGTGATGCGGGTTTGGCCTTGCGGCCGGGCTTGCGATGGCGCGGCATCTCCCTGTCCTCACACGACCCATCCCTGGTCCGTTCCGGGCTCTTTCTGTTCGCTGTCCCCTGCGCGTGCACGGAACCCGTCACGATGTCGGGTACCAACCTGCCCGCACGAGGCCGATACAGCCCGTTGATTCCAGAACGGTACGCCAACAACGTCTTTTCCGGAAGGGCCTGCCTCCAAGGCCGGGTACCGCGGCAATGGGTCGCGGGTACCCGTCGTGCGTCAGAGGCGCCGCGCCCCTGCGGATCGTGAGGAGACTACGGGCCCGGCTCCGTTGCCGCCTCGGGCGACGCTCCATCGCCGTCTGATACGGCGGCATTGCAGCCTGGGTCTCTTGCCCGGTCCGCGTCTGCGCACCGCGCTTCCCGGATCTTCTGCTCCAGGCGCTCGCAGCGGTAGCGGACGGCACGCGGGGTCAGACCGTACAGGGCAGCGATCTGATCGATCGGCGCGCCACCGAGGATGAGCTGCAGGAAGGTCCGGTCGCCGTCGGTCAGCCGCCGGGCCGCTACCCAGCGTGCGAGGGCGTTCGCGCACGCCGCCTGATAGGCCTGCTCCTCCTCGCGCGCCACGAGCATGTGCACCGGATCGGCGGCTTCCGGATCCGCCGCATAGGGCGAGCGCGCAACGAGTGCGCGCTCCCAGGGCGCATCCCCCGGCGCCTGACACTCCTCGTCCTCGGGATCCCCGCCATGCCCGAACAGAAGTGGGACCTGCCAACGCAGCGTCAACCCCCACAGCTGGCCCATGACGTACTGCCGCACGGAGCCGAGGGCGCTGCGATAACCGCTTTGTCCGCTCGCCACCGCCAGGCACAGCAGCCACGCCTCCTGCCGCACATCCTCGATGCCGAGCGAACAGGACGCCACCACGGCCGCGAGCTCACGCGGGTCCAGCGTGAGATAAAGCTCCGCGGCGATCTGCGCGGCCGCGTTCATGACGCCCGCTCCGGGCAGTCTGCCGGACCCCCGCCCCGGGCCTGCACACAGCGGGCCACCGTGATCGGACCGCCCGCGTCCAGCAGATCGCGGCGCGCCGGTGGCGACAGATCGAGCAGGCGGGCATACGCCGCCACGCTGCGCAGGCGACCGGCCGCAAACAGCGCACGCGGCGCCGGCGCCATCAGGACGGCGTGCGCTCGCACCCAGGGTTCCGGACGACCCAGGTACCGGGCGAGCGCCGCAGCCGGAATGCCGGCCGCCAGCGCATCGGCAATGCAGACCGGGCTGAGCAGGGATTCATGAAATGCACCGCCGCGCGCCCACCCCGGGCGCTTTCCCTCTTCCATGAGCGCTTCTCCTTTTTATACTTAACTCTCCGGACATTCCGGCCCTATCGCTGTCCCGCCGACCGGACCGCGTGCACCCGGGCGGATCGGGAACGATCTGGAAGGACATTGCAAAGCCGCACCACCGTCCGGGCTCCGGGTCTCTCACCGCGGACGCGTCGAGCCGCCGTCACGCCGGGCGGCGGCGCACTCACGAACCGCCCCGGCGCCTGCGCGCCCGCATCGATCCGCACGCACGTTCCGGTGTGAGACGCCCACGCCCGCCGGCCTCCTACGGATAAGGCGGCAGAATCATCGTGCGCGTCACCAGCACATCGAACAGGTAGCCCGGGCGGATCCGCAGCGTCGGCTGGATGTCGAGATTGCGGTCGAGCAGATGGGTGCCCACGTGGTTCATCTCGTTCGCAAGATCGGCCGCCGCCTGCTGTTCGGCGGTGGGCGTATTCAGCAGGCCTCCGTTCTGCGGCTGCGCCAGCTGCGCCCCGGCGCCCAGCATCGACACCAGGAACGCGCCTCCGAAGATCCGTCCATAATGATTGTCCACCTGATCGCGGAAACCGGCCCGGCCCAGGCTGTCGGTGCCCGGCATGCCCTGAAGCGCAAGCGTCGCCCCATCCGGAAAAATGATCCGCCGCCAGGCGACCAGTGCCCGCCGCTGCCCATAGTTCACCGCGCTGCTGTAGATCCCGATAAGCCGCGTCCCTTGTGGAATCAGCCGTTCGCGGGGATCGAGCGAGTCGTAGACGTTCTGACGGACCTGCGCGACCACCTCGCCCGGCAGATCCGAGTCGATGCCGGTGAGCAGGACCGCCGGCAGCACGCTGCCCGCAAAGAGCTCGTGGGTGGAGACCGGTCGCTGCACGGTCTCCCCGAGATCCCCGCTGCGCGCACGCCGGCGTCTCTGCGCTTCCAGAAACCGGCGGTCCGCTGCCTCGCCCGGACCCGATCGCACCGTCGGCACGGTGCCGGCGTCCCCGAGTGGCGGCGCCGGCAGTGCCGGGAGCGGCGACGCGAACCCGGATCCCGAAAAGCCCGCGGTGCTCGCCCGGCCCCCGCCCTGCCGGATCGGCGCCGTGAGCGCCTCCTGCTCCGCCTGCACCTGCTGCCTCAGGACCTTATAAGTCTGCCGGACCCGCCAGCGGCGATAGTCGGACGCCTGCTGGGCCACTGTGCCGGCAAAGCCCCCGGAGCCGAGAGCCGGCTGCGCGCCCGATGCCCCGCCCGCCGGCGCCGCGAACCCGGGTGCCCCGACGCCCTGCGCGCCCGCGCGTATTAATAGAGGGGGCGGCGCGGGCGGTGGCGCCTGCCCCACCTGCGCCATGGACTCCGGCACCGCGCGCCCGGACCGGCGCCGGTGGCCCGACGTGTGGCCGGCCAGCAGCACGCCGCCGATCACCGCACCGGTCAACAGCGCCGCACCGCCCAGCACCAGTCCGCGGGCCCGGCGGCTGATCCGCGGTCCGGTCTGCGCCGGGACCGGCTTCAGGACCGGCTCCGTGCGGCCAGGCCCGACAATGTCCTCGACGCGGTTCTGGGGTTCCTGGGAATTGTATTCGGCAGGCATGGCGGTGCGTCCGTCGCGACTCGGCGGCGTTACCAGGAAAACCGCGGACGGTGGCCGGCGTGAATCGTGACGACCCGCTGATGCGCGCCCACCCCGAGGACGAGCCGCGCCTCCTGGAACAGCTGATCGACCACGAAATAGCCGCCCGCCATCCGGTAGTTCACCAGCTGCTCGGCGCCGTGGTCCACCACAAACACCGCCGGCGCATTGCCATAGCGGATATCCGCCGGCATCTGGATGTACACCTTGCCCTGCGCCGAGAAGACGCGCACCGGACGCTCTGCCCGGGGCCCCTTCCACCAGTATGCAAAATCGAGATCCGCCAGCGAGACGCCGGGCAGCGACGCCACGACGCTCTGCGCCTGCGCAGCCTTCAGCGCCCGCGCGTGGTGCACGGTCTGCATCAGCGCGCGCGGATCATAGAAGCCGATTTCCGGGACGAACCGGGTGGCGCCCGATACCAGATCCATATAGTAGAGATGCCCGTCGCTCGTGGTCACCACGAGGTTCGTCCGCAGGCCCGCCGTCGTGGGCTTGAGCACGACGATCGGCCGGTCGCCGGCCTGCGCCGGCTGCGCGAGCCAGCGCACCGAATCGCCGAGACTCAGGTTCACGATCTTCTCGTGCCGCAGCAGCGCGATCACGCACAGATGCAGCGGCGCGCACCGCACCACCGGGTGGCTCTCTCCATAGGCGTAGCGGATCTCGCCGTCGGCGCCCGTGAGCGCCGCCGGTGGCCGAGGGACCGCGGGCGTCGTTCGCCCGGACGCGTTCGGCGCACGCACCGGAACCGGAATCGCGGACTGCGCCAGCGCCGGCGCCGCGAGGCACATCAGGGCCGCGGCGATCAGCGCCGGCATCGGGACGGTGTTCATGACGGGTCTCCTTCTTGAGCAGGCTTCAGGATTCATTCAGCACCTGGGTCCAGGTGAGGTTGCGGATATAGATGCCGAGCGGATTGAAGAGCCGCGCCTGCGGCGTATCGGCAAGCTTCGCATCGCGGCCGGTGGTGATCTCGGCTTTCCAGACACTCGTCGACCGGGTCTCGCCGTTCTGGAACCGGGTCTCGGTCCAGTTCACCTGCCAGGTGCCCGGCGAGACCGGCAGCACGCTCGTGATCTGCACGTTCACCGTCTCGCCGTCGGCAGAAAAAGGCGCATGCGCCTGATACCAGCGGTTCATGATCCCCGCGGCCCGCTGGCCCAGCATGGCGTATACGCGTGCGAGCAATGCCTTCTGCGCCGCCGTGCCCGGCACCACGGTGCGGGCCTCCCAGAGCCAGGAGGCCACCTGCGCCGCGATGATGCGCTGGGCCACCGCACCGCCCGTGACCGGTTGCGCCATCGCGATCGGATCGCCCATGCGGTCGATCGCCACGACATACGGCTTGATCTTGCTCTGGCTGCCGACATAGGCCACCCCGAGCACTGCCACCCCCGCGAGGCTCAGGGCCGCGAAGGCGGCGAGCCGCCAGTGATGGGCCCGCGACAAGGCGTCCCCATAGCGCTCGTCCCATTCGCGCCGCGCCTCCAGATACGGGTTCGCGCTGGGGCTATTCGATTCCATCCGCACCACTCCTTGGCTCCTGCTTCTGTCAATCGGCCGCCCGGGAAAAGTCCCGATGCGTACCCAAAAAAACACCGGCGCTCCCGTCCGGCCGTCAATCCGGGTGGTGCAGGCGGATGCTGATGCCGCCCGCGTGGCCATCGGCCGGCGGACGGCTGCCCGCCATCCGGCGCAGCACCGCCGCGCCGCGGCCGCCGGCCGCGCCCTCCTCCATCGCGCGTGGTCCCGGTGGCCCGGCGGAGCGGCCGCCGCCGAAGGAATCCGGTACGCCCACAGCGCCTGCGGGACTGGCCGTCCCGGCCGCCTGCGCCGGCCCCACCGCCCGCACCCGGTTGGCAAAGCGCCCGCCCACGGTGCCCGCACCCCAGCCGCGCACCGCCCGGCCCTCCAGACCCTGTGCGATCTCACCGGCACGGGAGCGCCCGACCCCCTGCAGGGCATCGCCCATCTGGCCACCCGCGGCCCGGAATCCGGCCGCAAGTCCCGCCGTCGCACCCAGGCGCCCGGTGGCCGCACCCACCGCGCCCACTGCTTTGGCCGCCCCGAGCGTCTGGTGGGCCAGGGCGGCGGCGCCGGCCACCCCGGCGGCCCCGGTCATCATCGCCCCACCGGCCACTCCGGCCGCGGCCGCACCCAGCGTGCCAAGACTCAAGGTCGGCGAGCCGTTCATCATCGCGCCCGCCAGTCCCGGCACCAGGTAGCCGATGGCACCGAACACCAGCGAACCGACGCCGGCCTGCAGATAGACGATGGGCGGAACAGTGGACCCGTAGGACACGATCTGCGCGATGAGCTGCTGCGCGAGCGTGCCGCCGAGGCCCACGATCAGATAGAGCACGAAGAGCTTGATGCCGACGCTCACGGCGTAGCCCAGATAGCGCTCGGCGAAGGGCAGCGTCCAGCGGCTGCCGGCAAACCCGAGCATCAGCGCACCGCCGCCGATGACGATATAGGACTCGATGAGCGTCACCAGCAGCTGCACCGCCACCACGGCGAACCCGCACAGGGCGAGCAGCGCAGAGAGCGCAATCACGAGCGCCCCGAGCAGGAAACTGCCGAGCGCGACGCCGCCGCTCGCCACCGTCTGCGCCAGCCCCGGCGCGGTGGAGGAGATCGCGCCGAGCAGCGCACCGGCGACCTGCGTCCCGAGCCCGAAGATGCCACTCGGGGTCAGCGCCGCACCGACGCCCGCGCCGCCGATCGACTGGCCGGCCTGCGCGAACGACCGGACGATGTCCGGAATCCACGTAGGTGCTTCCACCAGCAGCGTGTAGAAGAAGGCGATCGACAGCACCTTGAGGAAGACGCCGCTGATGAATTCCGGCAGGTCGTTGCGGCGCAGAACGTACTGGCCGCCGGACCAGGCGATCTCCAGGACCGCGAGCCCCCCGAACAGATCGTGCGCATACCCCAGCGCCCGCGCCATCCAGGTGCCGGTTGCAGCGAGATAGGACTGCTGGATCGAGTCGAGGATGCCGCCGGTCGCCGCGTGTGCGGCCACCGGCACCAGCACGACCCACGACCACCGCCAGGCACGGAATGGCGTCATGATCTTCGCCCCTCACAGGAAGGGGCGGGCCTGCCCGTCGCTGTCGAGCCACCGCTGCTCGAGGTTCTGATGCTGCTGGCGGGCGTTGTTGCGCTTGGCGATGAAACTGAGCATCGCCGAATTGCCGGCCATCGTTTCCTGGCGCAGCTGCTGAAGCTGGTTCACCTCGAGCCCCGAGATCTGGTTGGCCGCCTGCAGCACCTGCATCCGGCCCCCCGCCGACTGGCTCGCAAGCTCCACGCCCTGCAGCGCGCCCTGCGCGCTCCCGAATTGCCCGGCATCGAGATGGTACTGCTCCAGCGCGGCCTGCACCTGGCTGTTGGTGTCGGTGGTCCACTGCTGAAGCGTCTGCAGATAGTGCGGCGGAATCTGCGCGGCATTCGTCCCGTAGGTCTGCTGGAACGCACCGACGATATTCTGGCTGGCATAGCCCACGCCCTGCGCCTGCGCCGCGACCTGGATCAGCTGCTGCACGTCTCCCTGCACGCTGTTCCACAGATTGAACGGCAGTCCCTGCAGATTGCGCGCCTGGTTGTACACCACCTGGATCTGCTCCTGCAGCTGTGCCGCCTGCTTCGCCAGCTGCTCGATGAACGTGCCCTCTTCGGTGAGCTGCTCCATCCAGTTCGAACAGTTGACGCAGAAGGTCGCGCCGCCGGCATAAGCCGGTGCGGTGGACAGCGCCAGTACAGCGGCCACGAGGATCCCGCAGGTTCTCTTCTTCATATCACGGCTCCATCGATGCTTACAGAAGGGATCTTCTCAATCGGCGGTGCGGGAAAGATGGGGGATATCGCACAGCAGCCATGAATGGCCATCGTCAGGGGACACGACGACCACGCCCCCATGGGGAGGAATGTATTCAGAAGGTACCGAGTTCGGAACCCGGTTATTGGTTCTTGCCCCGAGTGTGATGATGCGACGGGGATCGCGATCTTAAAACGATATCGTTGCTGATCGAGCCGCTGCCCGGGCCCTGCCCGCAATGGCCGGACGTGTATCCAGGCCCGTGTCCGCGGCGCGAGCGTGTCCGTCCCGGCGGGAACGCGCCGCTAATGAACTTCGTTAAGACCGTGATGCACCAGGATCCTATTGATGATCGGACCCGCCCGCATGGCGTTGACCATGGCCGCTTGCATCATTTGCCGCTGGGTGGAAGGCGCGCTCATCCCCGCTTCGAACTTGACATAGACGGGGTCGTTGAGAATCGCGGCGAGTCTTTTGAGCTCGGCGGTGGACATGGGATGCACCGACGCCCGCACGACGACATACAGCATGCCGCCTTTTTCTGTCATCGATTTCGATAGCGCCGATCCCACCTCCTTGCTGATTTCGATCCAGACTGTGCTGCTCACGCGGGGATTGGCCCGCATTGCCGGCGCCAGCCATTGTTTCATCAATGGAGAACCGGGGGAGTATGCCGTTTCCATGGTTCTCGCAAATGCCAACTCGATATTTCCAATGACTGCATCGCGAGAGGGGCTCCGCGCAAAAGCATCGGTAGCGAACAGCGATACACACGACCACAGCACAATCGGAACGAGCGCCAACCATTTCATGGGAACGGTTCTCCTATTATTTTTCTAATTATTCTTTTGGGTAGTTCCGCTGCATGCTACCCGCCCCGAGCAGCATGCTGCCGAGGCCGCGGCAGCACCGATCTTCACGTACGGTGCATCTCGTAGGACTGGCGCAGCGGTATCATACAATCGTACAGCTCTTGATGGGCGTCAACTCAACGAATTGACTCATTGAAAATGTAAGCGAAATCGATTCGTTGCCTCAAAGTAAGGAATGTAAGCGAAATTCCCCGGCAGGTGCATTCCCGGGGGGGTTCGCAATGAGGCTGACGATGAGCGAGCGAGAAGCGATTGATACGGCAGGCGGTGAGCGGGCTATCGCAAGTCGAGCAAGAAGTACTAAGGCCAGTGGCTCGATGAGCCCGTGGCGCTTACCGGCGATCACCGATGGTACGCAGTGCCCCTGCTGCGTGCCCACGGCAGGACGATCCGGCGCGTGGGTCGGGTGCGCCTCGTCGCCGATGTCGGGCTAAAAGCCCGGCGCGGCCGCCAGCCCGTCTATGACGCGCCGGTCCTGCTCGGCACAGTCGTGCGTGGACCGCAAGACATCCTCTTTGTTCGCGACAGCAGGCATGGTTGGGCAGGTCGCATACGGGTGGTCATGGGGATGTGCGGAAAAGCAGAAGCACCCCGCTCCCGACGATCAGGGCGACATAGCCGACGAGATACCAAAAGCCCGGGGTCAGAAGATAGTCTTCATCCGGAGGGATGCGTGGTGAAAACCACCGCATGAGCCGATCCGGCGCCACAAAACACGCGATCGCAAAGATCGGTAACCCGAATGCAACGAGCCAACCGAACCCCGGGCTGTCAGCGACCGGAACCGGCAAGGGAGACGGGAGGAGTTCAAGACCCGGGAGGATCCGGTGTAGGTGCGAGAGCAGGAACAGGTACAGCAGCGATAGCGCGATCCCGAGAACCAGGTGAAATTTACGGGCCACAGGAATCAAGCATTACGGATGCAGACAGCCGGCGAAGACGAATCGCCCACCCTACCGCATCCACTTCGTCAGGAGTATCAGAACGAGGAGCCCTGCCACGGCGATGATGGCCCAAAGTGCCCATGCGATCTTCTCGCGTTCCGGCATCGGGATACCATGTGCCCTTCGTTTGCGCTGCCGGTCGACCAGAATCGCGATGACGCCGGGCACTCCGAACACCATCTCGCTTGCGGCAAGCCGGGAGGATCCATGAAGTCGCGTAAAGGCATCGAGACCATATAGGACAGTCATGATGACAGCCCATGCAAGACCCCAGGCCGGCACTTCCAGGGGGTCCGGATGATTCTTTGCCCTCATGGCGTGCTGGCGTCGCTTTTGGCGAAAGCCAAAGCTGGTGAACCCCAAAATTGCCCAAAACAAAGGAACTGTGCTTGAACGGTCCAAAAGCCCGTGCCCCGAGAACCTGAGCTTCCCGACCACGAGTTCCAAAAAGGGAATCGTAAATGAGGTGATGGCGAGCGCCATGGACACGACAAAGACTGCGGTGAGCGCTCGGTCGACCGCGTCCTGATTTCCTACTTGCCCCGAGCCGCTTCCGGTACTGTTTAGGGAATGCATACGGGACCCTCTTGCTGGATCGCACCTTCGCCTTTCTTGAGCAAATTAAGGCCTTCGTGCACATTACCGTAGATTTCAACCGCTGGGGGAATCGCCGCGAGCAGCGGAATGGCCTCGCATAAGCCGGAAACCATGCATGCCGCTTCAGCGGCACCGGTACCAAAGTCCCACTTGGTAAAATCCCACCAAGTTCCCCATGGGAAATAGCCGATCGGATCTACATACAACAACGGATTGTCCAACCCGTACGCATAGGTGTTGACACCACCCGTCAGCCCCACCGGATCACTCGTGACATACCGCCCCGTCCTCGGATTGTAATATCGCGCCCCATTGTAGAAGAAGCCCGTCTCCTGATCATAGTACTGCCCGGGGTAGCGCAGGTTGATGGCGGCGATCGGCCGGGAGATCGAATGATCGGAGTGCGCGTCGTCATCCGCCGGCTGGATCC
>JAKASJ010000039.1 GCA_021819085.1 Pseudomonadota bacterium
CTTTGCCAGATCCATCCCAATGGTTGTAATCTTCATGTTGGTCGCCTCCTATCCGTTAAGTGGAACTTCGTCAAACCCACTTTGGCACTTTGATGCCGTTTCAGGAAAGGGGGCGACCATTCCATTACGAAAGCCGGAAGAGCCCATTGAAATAGCAGATTCCACCTTCGGGACCGGAGTCGTAGGAGCTGACATCCCCGGCAGCATCGTCGAATATGGGCGAGGTTCTGAGCTCGGGGTCGGGGGCGCCGACTTCCGTCACATCGATATGCCGTGCCATGGTTTTTTCCTCGGGTACGTGGTCCGCAGGGTTCGGCTTTCCCATGCCTTGCAACAACCCGGCAATCACCCCACGTGTTTTTTGCAGAGCCATTGGCATGGGGTTTTCTTCTTAATGCTTGTACACGATTCCGAGGCGGACAGATTTGATCCAGGCCGGAGCTTGCAGTCGATCCGACTGCCTGAGCCGAAGACCGCTTTGCGGATAGCTGGGCTTCCTGCCCGCTGACTGGATGCAGGCCCGGAAATTTCCGTGTGATCCAGACCCGGATAGTTTGCCGCGTTGCTTCATAAACGGCGCCGGTCATTGGCAGGGAAGGCGAAGGGACCTCCTGATGAATCGGAATTTCGATAACAAAAAGCAATTGCCATTTGACAGGAGAAAAGAGAACTTGATCGACGTTTCCAGTTCCCGGGAATCGGCAGAGACCCGCCTGCGCATGCGCGATGGAAAATGCGTGGGTACGTTTATGGGTCTTGCAATGACCCGTGCGTTCCAACCGATTTTCAGCGGTTGTGCATCGGCGCCCGGTCGGTCACGAGGCCTTGCCCAGGGCCTGTAGCGCGAATGTTGATCCCGGATTCCTGCCGCTGGATGATGTCTCCGGTGCGCATTGGCTCAGACGCTCCTATTTCCGTCGCGCTATCGGACAGCCAGGAATGGTGCATATGTCCCGGCCTTATCTGTCGCTGACCGGCATGCACATTTGCGTCACCCTGGCCATTGCAATTGGGTACAGCAGCGGTGATGGGGTAGTACTGCGCTGTGATCTGGACTGTGAATGAATCCGGATTCTGCGGCATATCATGATGTCATGTGCTTGTGAGACAGAAGAGGAACTGTGCCACGCCGGGTCTCAGTTAATGCCGGTCTTCTCCGTGCGGAATATGCGATCCCAGATCGACATCGTGACGCCAAAATTGCTATCGGGGAAGCGGTGATGCAGAGCGTGAAACCGTCGGCGTTGTACGAGCCATGTGCTGCGGAAGCGGCCATGATGCACGGCGTAATGTACGACGCCGAATGCGAAGTATCCGGTGGTGACTCCCAGGGTGATTCCACATCCGATCCGGAGATTGCCTAGCAGAGTCGCTGGCAGAAAGACGAATGCAATGATCAGGGCTGCGCTCAAAAGCGTGGGTGTGGCGAGCAGCGCCTGTGGTTGCCGGTGGTGCTCTTCGTGCAGTCTGCGAAACGGGTCTATGCGGTGGAGGACGATCCGATGCATTGCATATTCGAGCAGGCTCCAGATCAGGAGACCGGCAACGACGTATAGCGTTGTCTCGAACCAGGTATGAGCAGGGGTAGAAAGCAGAATAAATGCGGAAAGCAGCAGGATGGCGGCCAGATAGAAGGCGGAATCGATAAAATAGCCGATGCGTGAGTGTTCGATGGCGAGGACTTTCATGTCAGAATTCCGATCGTTCCTGAATCAACTCGGGGAGCCAGACTCGATCCGCAGATTCGCTCCAGAGGCGCCGGTGGGCAGGACTGGTACCTGAAGACGAACCGCTGTGCACATGGCGCATCAGCCATATGACCGGGAAACCGCATGTTTCGGTCGGCAGGTAACTCCCGTTCTGGCGGATCATCCCCTGTGCGTTCCGCTAAAGCATGCAGGTCAGTTGCAAGGTTGTCCGTTGACCGCAAGCGGGGCGGAACGGTGCGCGATTGAAATGCAGCCTGGGGCAAACTGATCATACCAGAATTGGACCGCGTGGCGGCATAAAGGCTCCGTGCCGAGTAGCCAGTTTCACAGGACGACAGCCTTTTGTCTGCGAGGGACGCGGGGTCGGCCGAGTCTCGAACGCTTGCAGTGCCGGGATGCCGACCCGGGATACCGCCCGGTCTGGACCGAACTATCTCCTGTCACAGTGCACTGGTGACCTCGGACCGGTCGGCTGAGGTACCGGGTCAACGTGTCAAAATGCAGGGCCTGGGTGAAATGCTGTTGCGATCGCGACACGGACGGAAACAGAGGTTTGAATACACGGTCTTCCGCGTGCAGGAACCGGACAAAGAACGCGGACAGAACCAGCCTTGTGGTCTGCACGAACACCAGCAGCGCTTCGATCGCGATCAGCAGGGCATTGCCAATGACAATGATGCGTGAACCCAGGCGAACGACTTTCGGCAGATGTGCATGCCGGTGCCACGCCCCGTGGGACCATCCGGTCGCAGGCGTCGCTTTCCGTTCCCAGACCGGGCCGCGGCAAGCTGCATCCGTCGGGGATCCATCAAATCAACCCGGCATGGGGGGTGATCCTGCTGCCTTTGGTGTACGCTAGGGATGATCCGGTACCGTCCAGTCGGATGGGTTGCAAGTGCCTGAAAATATTCATGCTGTTCAGTCAGCCACTGCTGTAGCGGCGGGCCCGTGGATCGGCCGGCCGCATGCACCGGGGAATTTGATATACATCAAGATGCTGGGAAGAGGGGGCATGTATAAAGAAACAGGAAGAAAAAAAGAATGATGAAGCATCAACCCCGGCAGCACGGAAAGGAGATGTTATATGACAACGGCTACAGAATCGGCAAGGAGGAAGCTCGTCGATGACTTTAAGGCATTGACCGCGGATACCGAGGAATTGCTGCGCGCAACCGCGACCCTTACCGGGGAGCGTGCGAGCGCGGCACGTGCCCGTGTCGAGGAACGGCTTCGTGCAGCAAAGGATGCTGTGGGAGAGTTCAGTGGCGATGTCGTCGAGCGCGGCCGAGCAGCGGCTGAGGCGGCCGACCGGACGGTGCGCGATCACCCCTGGGAATCCGTGGCGATTGCCGCCGGGCTCGGCTTTCTGCTGGGCATGCTGACGGCGCGTCGCTGACCGATATGGCAGGGTCCGAAGCGGGTCCGCGTCCGGTCGGACTGGTTACGTCGCTGCGTCGGATGATATCGACTCTGATCGAGATTCTGGAGACTCGTGTCGAGCTGGCGGCGACCGAGATCGAAGAACAGGGATTGCGTGTCGCACAGCTCATCATACTGTCTCTTCTGGTTCTGTTTTTCTTCAGTCTGGCTGTCATATTCGGTACCGTGGCGGTGGTGGTGGCGTTCTGGAACCGCGATCCGGTCATGGTGCTGGGCGGATTCGCGGCGCTTTATCTGGTGCTTGCGATCGTTCTCGGCGTGATCTGGCGCGTGCGGGTAAAGGCGCGTCCGCGCCTTTTGTGTGCCACGTTGGCCGAGCTTGCGCGTGATCGCGAGGAGTTGACGCCGCGATGAGCGCCGGAATTTCTGATGTTGTACGCAGGCGTCGGAATCTGATCGCGCGCGCGGCCGAGCAGCGCATCGAGTTCGCGGTTGCCGCCCGGCAGTGGCGCGAACCGATCGCGGTGGCCAGTGGCGCGTTTCGATTCGGACGGGCTTTACGCCGCCACCCGGTGCCGCTGGTCGCGGTGATCGCAACACTTCTGTGGTTACGAAGGCGGCGCGTGCTCTTGTGGGCCGGGCCACTGGTCGCCGTGTGGAAGCTATTCCGGCCGTGCGCCGGACAGAGTGGTGTGCGTGGCGCCCGGCGCACTGCGCCCTGAGTTCCTCATCCGGAGAAAACGGGGTTTGTGCGGACGGGGCAGGTGTCAGCCCGTGTGCAGCGCGCTGACGCCCAACAGCCCGGTGAGCATGTTCCAGACCTGCCGCGGAGGAACGGTCTGATAACAGGCAGGCGTGACCGGTGCGGGTCCGTGGTAGTGGCACTTGCGACGCAAGCATGGAGAACATGCAAAATCGGCGCACGCATGGCGCTGTGCGTGTCCGAGCGTACCCGTCAGGGCCGGATTGGTGGCACCATATATGGTTACTGCCGGCACCGACAGGGCGGCGGCGCAATGTGCAAGTCCGGTGT
This sequence comes from Pseudomonadota bacterium, assembly GCA_021819085.1. GTDB lineage: Bacteria > Pseudomonadota > Gammaproteobacteria > Acidiferrobacterales > UBA6901 > JAJYCY01. The sequence continues at coordinate 4,123 of JAKASJ010000039.1, forward strand.
CGACGCCCACCACCCCCTGCGCGCCGGCGAGAATGCCCGCGAGCTGCGTGAGCGTCATGTTCGGCAGGACTTGCGCGTTGCCGGCTGTTGCGGCAATGCGATGCGCTCGTTCTGCCTCCTCACGATTTCCGGCCGGCAAAAGCACACGCAACCCCGCGTCGTTGGCCAGCCCGGCCAGTTTACCCCAGTACTTTTCAGGCCACTGTTTCGTCGGCCAGGCGGTTCCATGCAGGAAAACGAGATAGGCTGCGTCTGCACGGTGGAAGGGGATGAGCGCGCGTGAAATTCCGTAGTCGATTTCGCCGTCGGGAAGTGCGTATCCCAGCGCGAGTGCGAACAGGCTACGCAGCCGCGTTACGGCGTGGGATGTGCGGGAAATGGTGTGACGATGTCGATAGAACAGAGCAGCAAGCGGTTCGCGGGCCGATCTGAAACCAAAGCCATGGCGCTGTCCGCGCGCGCAGGCGGCGAGGACAGCACTTTTGAGCAGGCCTTGTGCGTCTATGATCCCGTCATACCGGCGGGTGCGTAACGTACGCAGCGCGTGACGCCATTCCGCCGTATGGGATGGTGTCAGGAATCCGCGACGCCAGCGCCGCATTGCGACCGGGATGACGGAGTCGACGGCAGGGTGCCAGGCCGGAATCTCCGCGTACGTCTCCTCGATCAGCCAGTCAAACCGCGCCTGCGGCAGGGCGCGAGCGGCATCCGTCACTGCCGGGAGCGTATGCAGCACATCGCCCAGGGAGGAAGTCTTGATGATCAGAAATCTCATGGCGAGGGGAGATGAGCGTCGATGCTCTGCTCGACCAGGGAGGGTTTGAGCTGGCGCAGGCAGTTGGTATGTCCGAGTGGGCAGACCCGCTTGAAGCACGGGCTGCAGGTGAGGCCCAGAGACAGCACCGTTGCCGTGGGGCTCAGCGGCGGTGTGAAGCCCGGGTCGGACGAACCATATACCGCGATCAGCCTGCGCCCGAGGCTGGCCGCCACGTGCATCAGGCCAGAGTCGTTGCTGACGACCACCTGGGCCAGCGAAAGCAGATCGACCGCCTCGCCCAGCGTAGTGCGTCCGGCCAGGTCGGCGCAGTCAGCACCGCACAGGGAGCGGATTTCGGCTGTGACCGTCATGTCCCGCTCGGAGCCGAAGAGCCAGATCTGCCAGCCACGCGCCGCATAAATTCCTGCGATCTGTGCGTAATATTCCGCGGGCCAGCGCTTGGCCGGGCCATATTCCGCGCCTGGGCAGAGTGCAAGTACCGGTTGCCCAGTATCACGGAGTGCAAGGCGCGTCAGTGCCGCATCGATTCCGGACTGCGAAACCGCAAGTCTTGGGATGGGGGGCGGAGACGGAACCGGTTCGCTGCGGTCGAGTCCCAGCGCCAGAAAGCGCTGGACCGTCATAGGCAATTCGGATTCATCGAGTCTGCGAACATCGTTGAGCAGGCCCCAGCGCATTTCTCCGAGATAGCCGGTACGCAGTGGTATCCCGGCCCAGAACGGGACCAGTGCCGATTTGAAGGAATTGGGCAGGACGATTGCCTGCCCGTAGTTCCTGGGGCGCAGACTGCGTCCCATCCGGTAACGCTGCCGCAGACCCAGCTGGCCGTGGCGTGTATGCAGCGCCCAGGCGTGGCGGATCTCCGGCATGCGGGCAAGCAGAGGTTCGCTCCAGGCGGGGGCCAGGACATCGATGTCCGTTCCGGGATGGCGTTGCTTGAGCAGCTGGAACAGGCTCTGTGCCATCACCATATCGCCGACCCATGAGGGTCCCACGATGAGAATCGAAGAGGGAGAATGTTTCACGCAGTGTGCACAGCTACGGCTGAAACAGCCCGGCTCGGCAAGCGCTTGCTGTTCAGACGATTCAAGGTTGGCGTGATCATAGCATCGAAAGGCGGGCGCGCCGAGCGCGAGAATGAACCGCAATACTTATCGGGGACAGCGCGACCCGGGGACGCCCCGAACCGCGTGAATAGCCCCCGGGCCGGGTCTCCTCAAGGCTGTCCTGTATTGTGGGGTACGGACCGGGTGAGCGGTGCCTGGGGGCGGTCCGGGTGGCTCCAGGCCACGCAGGTAAGACGGGCGTAAATCGCATGGGCAGCGGGGCCCAGGCTTCGGGAAGGGAAGCCCAATTTTTCAACGAGATCCGGCTGATTTTCAATTAGAATACCGTTTAAGTTTGTCCGGGCGGGCACCACATCGACCAGATCGCGATATTCGGGTTGTGTTGGCCCTCCGGAAAGAGATATAGAAATTGGACGAAATATAATACATATTACATTGTTTTTAAATATATTTTAGAGCGCAATTACAACCCGGAATAATTATTGTCATGGATTTTCTTCCTATTTTTCTGACCGTCCGCAACCAAGCCTGCCTGGTAGTTGGAGGTGGGGAGGTTGCTGCGCGCAAGGCCGGGGTGCTGCTGCAGGCCGGGGCGCAGGTTCGGGTGGTAGCCCCGGAGCTTGGCAGCACCCTGGCGGCACTCGCGGCGCATGGCAAGGTGGAGCACCACGCAGCCCGTTTCGAAGCCGGGCAGGTGCACGATTGTGCCGTGGTGATTGCAGCCACCGATGATGAAGAGGTCAATCGCGCAGTGGCGCAGGCGGCGCGGGTGCAGCATGTGCCCGTGAACGTGGTTGACCGGCCTGACCTCTGCTCCTTCGTGATGCCCTCGATCATAGACCGCTCTCCTCTGGTGCTGGCCGTGTCGACTGGCGGCGCGGCGCCAGTGCTGGCGCGGTTGCTGCGCGCACGCCTGGAGACACTCATTCCCGCCTCCTACGGGCGCCTGGCAGCCCTGATGGGCGAATTCCGCGACAAGGTAAAGCAGCGGTTCCGGCGTGTGGCGGACCGGCGAATTTTCTGGGAACAGATCGTAGAAGGTCCGGTCGCGGAGAAAGTCTATGCCGGACAGGACCAGGCGGCGTGGTTGGCGCTGGAGCAGACGCTGAAGCGCGAAAGTGGTCAACCAGCGCGCGGCGAAGTGTATCTGATCGGGGGCGGGCCTGGAGATCCGGATCTGCTCACGTTCCGTGCGTTGCGTCTCATGCAGCGCGCGGACGTGGTCGTTTACGACCGGCTCGTCGCGCCCGCAGTGCTGGAACTCGTGCGTCGCGACGCCGAACGCATCTACGCCGGCAAAGAGCGCGATAACCATGCGATTCCGCAGGAGGGTATCAATCAGCTGCTGGTGCGCCTGGCCAGGGAGGGCAAGCGTGTCGTGCGCCTCAAGGGCGGCGATCCGTTCATATTCGGGCGCGGTGGCGAGGAAATCGAGACCCTGATGGCCGAGGGCATCGCGTTCCAGGTGGTTCCGGGAATTACTGCCGCTGCCGGTTGCGCTGCCTATGCGGGCATTCCGTTGACGCACCGTGACTATTCGCAGGCGGTGGTGTTCGTTACCGGGCACCTGCAGGACGGCAGTGTCAATCTGAACTGGAAGGCGCTGGCGCAGCCGCGGCAGACGATCGTGTTCTATATGGGATTGCACGGGATCAGCGTGTTGTGCCGGGAGCTCATTGCTCACGGTCTGCCGGCAAGCATGCCGGCGGCTCTGGTGGAGCAGGGCACGACGCGCAATCAGCGGGTCTATGTGGGCACGCTTGAAACGCTTCCGGACATCGTCCAGCACAACGATATCCACGCCCCGACCTTGATCATTGTCGGAGAAGTGGTGCGACTGCACGAAAAACTCGCCTGGTTTATGCCCGCCGCGGAGGTGCGGAACCCGACGCCGTAGCAATTCCGCGCGACCGGGTCAGCCGGTGTGCTGGCTGCCAGACTTGGGGCGGCGCGCCAGATCGTGTTCAACGGCCATCACGGCGGCTTCGACGCGGGAGCGGACACCCAACTTGCGCAGTATGGACTTCACGTGCAGCTTCACGGTGCCGTCCGTTATGTACAGAACACGGGCAATCGCCTTGTTGCTGCGGCCCTCCGCCAGGTGTCGCAGAATCTCCTGCTCGCGTGGTGTGAGATCCGACAATGGGGCGGCCGGAGAAGGCGTGTTCTTCTGCTGGCCTTGCACCAGGCGTGTCAGAGAACCGATGAGCTCCTTGGCAACCACGTTGTCACCACGTACGGCGTCCTGGAGCGCCGGGACGAGGTCCTCGGGATCCATGTCCTTCAGCAGATAACCCTGGGCTCCGCCGCGGAGCGCTGCTTGCAGGTCGGCCTCGTCGCGGCTCATCGTCAGCATCAGGATAGGCGCCTGGACGCCGCCGGCGCGCAGCCTCGCCAGGACTTCCAGCCCGTTCATGTCCGGCATTTTTACGTCCAGCAGAATGATGTCCGGCGCGAGCGTCGGGGCCAGCACCAGGCCTTCGGCACCGGTTGCGACAGAGGCAACCACCTCGACGCCGCGGCTTTGCAGAAGCTGCTCGAGCCCCTTGCGGACGAGGGTGTGGTCATCGATCAGCACGACGCGCATGGTGCTATCCCCCCGAAACCTGCCTGTTGCGCAGGATAGTCTTGGCAGGTCCCGCGAAGGTAAGACAAATGCGCGTGCCTTCGCCCGGTTCGCTTTCTATCGTTAGCGTGCCGGGTAGGCGTTCGGCACGCTCGTGCATTATAGAAAGCCCGACGTGCTCACCACGTTGTGAGCATGGCGCGGCCACTATTCCCAGCCCGTCATCCTCGATAAGCAGCTGGTAGTTGTCGTTGTCATCGGATGTGAGCATGATGCGCGTGTTGAGCGCGTTGCTATGCTTGCGGATGTTGGCAAGAGCTTCCTGGATGATCCGGAAGACCTGGATCTCCTGGGCCGGCGACAGCACCAGTTCGCTGCATTCGTTGTGAAAGAAGGCGGCGATACCGGTTTCCTCCTTGAATTGTACAACCATGTCGGCGATCGCGGGAACGAGGCCGCGCTGGTCCATACGGGAGCGGAAATTGGCCAGCAGTTCGCGCAGGCTTGCATTGGCGTCGACCAGGGAAATATGCAGACGGCGCACCTCGTTTTCAGCGCTCGCAATGTCCTTTCTGTACAGCATTTCTCCCAGCATCTTGATGTGTATGCGCATGCTCACCAGCGATTGTGCAAGCGAGTCGTGCAGCTCATTGCCGATCATGTTGCGTTCTTCGATGATCGCCAGGCGGCGCGCGTCGTTGTCGAGCCGTGCCTTTTCGATGGCCAGGCCAAGGTGATTGCTGATGCTGAAAAGCAGCTCGCGCAGATCGTCTCCCAGGCTTGAAATGGGCTGATCCAGGAAAAGGTTGTAGATACCGAGGATTCGATCCTGATAGTGGATCGGAACTACTACAACCTCCTGGCAGCCGTGGTCGAACATTCCCTTGCCAATGGTCTGGGCGCAGCGTCCTGCCCCGTGCACAATCCGGATCTGGCCATCGCGCGCGGACCAGCCGCATTCGCACTGGTCAAGATCGACCAACAGGTCCTTCTCCACAGCAGCCGGATCCAGCCCGCGGCAGGCGACCAGGCGGGTCTGTCTGTTGTCGGTCAGAAGACGCACCGTGGCAGCGCGGGCGTGGACAAGGTCGATGAACGTGTCGAGAAAGCCCTCGAGCAGTTCTTCCAAGGTACGTGATTTGTTGAGGCTGGAGGCGACGTCGTAGAGAATCTCGAGCGAGCGGGTCTTGCGGCCGAGGCGTTCGGTCTGGGCCTGAACCTGGGCATCCATTTCGCGGGTGAGCAGCTTCAGTTCCTCTCCCAGGCTATTGATGTCGCGTGCGAGATCGGCAAACTCGCCGGCCTCGGGAACGGGGATGCGCGCCGAAAGGTTCCCTCCCCGTACATGCAGCGCCCAGTTGCGCAGATGGGTGAGTGGCTCGAGCAACTGGTGCTTCACCCGCTGCAGAAGGACTCCGATGGCAACGGTGGCAAGCACGACAAGGCCGATCTGTGCGCGCATCAGATCGGGCAGCACATGGGGCGCCGCAAATGCCAGGTAATCCACCACGAGCGTCAGGGTCAAAGCAATCGCCAGCAGCGACAGCGGACCCCACAGCTGGCGCGGAAGCCAACGGGTCGCCTTGTGTTGCCAGCCATCGGCGGGACGTATCATCCAGGGTGCCAAAGGCGTGGGGCGCGGCTGAGATGAGGCGTTCTCGGGTTTGGGTGTCATTTGACCCCCTCCGGGTCATGCCGCCCCAACTCTCTACGTCTAGTGATGACGCGAACGATCCTTGTACCGCGGTTCCGCAGCGGGTGGTGGGGTCGGAAATGCTAGGTAATTGAATCCTTTATATAGAAGAGCAGGAAAAATAGCAACTACGGCCCGTTTCCGCGGCGATTCCATCGTCGCCGGACCGACTGCTCACGGCATATGGCTGGAGGCATAGATGCCGGGCTGGAAGAGCTCCTTGCCGGACTGGGTCAGGGCGGTTGTGTAGGGGTCGATCGCGTTTTCGAGTTCCTCCGTCCACGACGGATGACTGTAGCTCATGTCCGTGAAGAACCACAGTCCGCGCTCGGACTGGCAGGCGGCTGCGAGCATGTGGATCTGTTCACCGGCCTCGTTGCCGACAATACAGCCGCCCAGCAGCTGGCCGGTCTCCTCGTCGTGTACTACCTCGATGAAGCCTTCGCGATCGTGCTTGGCGCGGGATTTCGCGGAGGCGCCGAAGTTCGAGCGCGCGATATCCGGTGTGAATCCGGCCTCTTCCGCCTGGTCTTCCGTCAGACCGACCGCAGCAATTTCCAGGGCGGAGTCGATTACAATCGGCACGATGTGGTAGTTGCGCGGCAGGCGGCTGCCTTTCAAGGCATTGCCGAGCGCGATCTTGGCATCGTGCAGCGCGGCATTGGCGGTCATGGGGCCTGACTTGACGTCCCCCACGGCGTAAATTCCGGAGACGCTGGTTTCGAGATATTCATCGGTCTCTATGAATCCATCGACAGTCAGGTCTACGCCGGCTTCGCGCAACCCCATGTCGATGCAGTGCGGCTTACGGCCGATCGCCACGAGAACCTGGTCGAAAACCGCAGAGCGGCCATCGGTAAATTTGACCTGTACGTCATTGTCGCCCGGCACGCAGGAAACCACGGTGGTTCCGGTGCGCACCTCGACGCCCAGCCGGTCCAGCTTGCGCTCGAGCAGGGCACTGGCGCGCGCCGGAATGCAGAGCTTGTTGAGCAGCCGGTCGGACGCCTCGGCGATCGTAACGCGAGAGCCGAACTGCCTCATCAGGTAGCCCAGCTCACTGCCGATAGCGCCGCCTCCGACGCATAGCACCGAAGCTGGCAGGGTCTTTAGGCCGAGCATGAAGTGGCTGGAATGGATGATGCGCCGGCCGTCGGCAGGGCAGGCGGGATGTTCGCGCGGGGCGGCGCCGGTGGCAATGACGATGCTGCCGCCGTACAGCCGGATCGGCGGTGATGTGCCGCTTGCCGGTAGCACCTCGACCCCGCGCGTACCGCGCAACCTGGCATGGCCGTGATAAACCCTGACTCCGAACCGGTTAAGCCAAACCGGAAAATTCTCCTGGATGCCCTGGACCACACTATCCTTGTGGACGAGCGCCGCCGGAAAGTCGCCCTCGATGGTCCCGCGCAGGCCGCGGCCGCGCAGCAGTTCGATGTCTTCCAGCAGACTGGCGATATGCAGCAGTGTCTTCTTCGGGATGCAACCCTGATTGAGGCAGGTGCCGCCCGGAGAGCCGCGCTCGATCAGCGCAACCCGCGCGCCGAGCCGCGCGGCCCCGAGCGCTGTCTTGTAGCCGCCGGGGCCGCTTCCGATGACGATCAGATCGTAGGAGCTCGATGAGGCGGTCATGATTCCTGCGCGGTGCCGTCCGCGTCCGTGCGCCGATGACTTTCGTCGTTGGGGTTCATGAAAATGAAGCGGAAATCCCCCGGATTGATCTCCACGAAGTCGAGCGTTGCACCGACAAGCATCCCGGCGCAATCCGGAGAAATCAGTACGTTGATTCCTTCGCTGGTGACGAGATGGTCGTCGCTGCCGGGCTCGTCGAAACCCATTATGTACTCCAGCTTTCCGTCGGCATCGCGCCGCGCTGCAAGTCTCAGGTAGACCTTTGCGCCATCTTCCTCGCCCGAGGACTTGAGTATCTGCCTTGCAGCCTGTGGCGTGACGTTGATCATCCTAAAGCTCCCGGGTTGTTTGTGGCTCGGTTTATGTGAGGTGTCGGACAGCAAGCTCATCCGGCTGCGCGCAGCCTGGCGCGTGCACGCACGAACGCGACGAAGCGCGCTGCCCAGTGGTTGGACTCGAGGTCGCGCAAGTGCGAATAGCAGGCAAGCGTATTCTTGTACACGATGCCGTCACGGTGACCGTCGACGCCCGTGCCGCGCACGACTTCGTAGGCATATTCCAGGTCGGGGGAGACATTCTCCAGAGACGAGTAGTGGAATTCGTGCCCGCGGATTTCTGCCGGCGCCGGAGAGGGCCATAGCCCAGGACCGGTCGGGCGCAGCCGCACGTAGCCACGACCCTGGGGGCGCTCGTGCATGACGGTATCCGCCGGCAGGACCCCGACCATTTCGCAGCGCTGGCCATGCCAGCTCAGGCTGCGGGTGAGATACATGAGTCCGCCGCACTCGGCATACACGGGCATGCCGGCGTCAATGGCACGGCGCAGGTCCTCGCGCAAGGTATGGTTGGATTCCAGGCTCTGCATGTGCACTTCGGGAAACCCGCCGCCGATGAAAACGCCGTCGACCGCCGGCAATCGTGCGTCTTTGAGGGTGTCGAATGCAATGATCTCTGCGCCAGCGACGCGCAGCGCGTCGAGATCGCCCGGATAATAGAATCCGAAAGCGGCATCGCGCGCGTATCCGATGCGGACGTCCGGCGCGGGCAAAGCAGGGAAGACCCCCGAGGGTGCCATGAACGGGGTGGCCGAGGCGGCCACTTCGGCGACACGGTCGAGGTTGACCTGTGCGGCAACCAGACTCGCGATGGCATCAATCTTTGCAGCCGCGCCGCTTGCCTCGTTTGCCGGAATGAGACCTAGATGCCGCTCCACCATGCCCATCGACGGGTCATGGTGTACTGCCCCGAGCACCTCGATATCCGTGTAGTGCTCTATTACCGCACGCAGCTTGGCCTCGTGGCGCGAGCCGCCGAGCTGATTGAGAATGACGCCGGCAATGTTGACCTGGGAATCGAATGCCTGGTAGCCCAGGATGAGCGGAGCAATGCCACGTGTCATGCCGCGGGCGTCGATTACCAGAATGACCGGCAACCCCAGGAGCTTGGCCAGCGCCGCGTTGCTGTTGCTGCCATCGAGATCGAGACCGTCGTACAGCCCCTTGTTGCCCTCGACAATGGCCAGATCGGCGCCGCGTGCACGCTGTGCGAAGCGTGCGCGGATTTCCGCGGGCTGCATAAGATAAAAATCGAGATTCTCGCAAGAGCGTCCGCTGGCAAGACCGAGCCACATGGGATCGATGTAATCCGGTCCCTTCTTGTAGGGCTGGATTGCAAGTCCGCGGCGGTGGAATGCGGCGCACAGTCCGAGCGAGAGGGTGGTCTTGCCGGAGGACTTGTGTGCGGCCGAGATCAGCAGGCGGTTCACTGGTGCCTTCCGATTGGGCGAAATCGGGCCGTGCGGCGCTTGCCGACAGCCGGACATGTCGGCCTGGAAGGGGGTCTGCCTGTGTCCGTTCTCATGCAGAACCTCCGGCTATGGCGCAGCCGGAGGCCAAACACGCGGTCAGGCGTGCGCGGCCTCGGTTGCTTTCACAGCCGCCTGGTGCGGATCGACATCCGAATCCGCCAGACTTGCGGGCAGGAAGGGCAGGACCTTGATGGCGAACGTCGCCATGGCGAGCGCGAGCGAAACGCCGCCGATACCCAGTGCAATTTCCGGCAGGCTCGGGCGGTATTGGCCGATGGCGCCGTCGAAGAAACTGCTGCTCACGATCTTGCCCGGAAACAGGATGAGCGGAAACGCCTGGCCGCCTACGATGATCACATAAACCTGGCAGAAAGCACCTACCAGGACGAGTGCCGCTCCAAGTGCGATCATGCGGCGCGATCCGCCCAGACGCGGGTGGAACAGGATCACGAGCGGAACGATGCTGCCGATTACGATCTGGCCGATCCAGAACAGCGCCGTGTACACGCCGCCGTCCAGCAGTATGAACCTCTCGAAATCGTGGTGTGCCGTCATGTACAGGTTAGTCAGATGATAGACCACCACGAAATAAAGCACGCTGGCGACGAACACGCCCAGCAGGTTCTTCAGCCGGCGCAGAATTGCATCGCCCAGAGGGCGTCCGGTCAAGCTGTAGGCTGCCATTGTGTACAGGATGAATATGGCAAGCCCGAATGAAAAGGACATGATGATGAACATCGGTGCGAGCAACGCGGAATCATAGGCCTGACGGGCAATCAGAAAGCCGAAAATCGATCCGGTGCCGGTCGTCAGCGTAAGGCGCCAGATGAAGGCGGCCAAGCCCGCCGTATGGGTATGGGCGTTCATGCGCCGCTCCATCATCATCCACAGGTAGACCGCGACGACCACCATGAAACCGGTGTACAGAAAGATATTCCAGGCAAAGATCGACTTGAAGTTATAGGTGGTCATCGCGACGATCAGGCGATCGGGCTTGCCCAGATCCAGCACCAGGACCGTCAGACCTCCGATCAGCAGCGTGATGGCGAGCAGTCCGGACAGGCGCGCGAGCGGTTTGTACATGGTGCGCCCGAAGACCGATGCAATCGAGGCAACATTGAGCACACCGGATGCTGAAACGATCATAAACACCGCAAACACATGCGGAATGCCCCAGACGATCTGGTTGTTCATTCCGGTCACGTGATGGCCGTTGGTTTCCATGTAGTACGCCGCGCCGAGGCCGATCAGCACCAGTACGCCGAAAAAGGCGAGCAGTGCGTAGTAGCCCAAGCTGCGTCCTTCTATTTCGCGGAAGTCTATGGATTTCATCTGTTGGCCCGGTTCTCTTGCTGTCGTAGGGGTTTGGCTGCGGTTACAAGCCCTGGTAGCGCACGCCGGTGTCGAGGGCGAGGTCAGGACGGATCTCCTCGGACTGCTGCGTTGCAAGGCGCTTGGCGATCTCGCTCGCAGGATCCTTGATGTCTCCGAAAGTCAGAGCCTTGCCCCCGTCCGAATTGCAGGCCTCGACGCAGGCCGGAATGCGGCCCTCATCCACACGGTGCACGCACATGGTGCACGCTTCAACGGTACCCTTTCCGCGCGGTATGTCGGCCCTCTGGTCAGTGAGATTTTCATGCACGAATGACCGTGCCTTGTACGGGCAGGCCATCATGCAGTAGCGGCAGCCGATGCAGATATGGCGGTCGACGAGCACGATGCCGTCAGCGCGGCGGAACGAAGCTCCGGTCGGACAGACGTCCGCGCAGGGCGGCTCTTCGCAGTGCTGGCACATCATGGGCAGCGTCTGCACATAGCCAGTGTGCTCGTCGCGCAGGGTCACCGTGCGGATCCATTGGGGCCGGATATCGAGCCGCACATTCTGTTCCAGCCCGTTTTCCTTGTTGCAGGCGGTGACGCAGGCCGAGCAGCCCACCGCGCAACGTGTGGTATCGACCAGCATGCCCCAGCGCTGCAGGCTGGTCACCGCTTCGTCCCGAGAGCGGGCCTGTGCCAGCTCGATCAGACGCATCCCGGGGGCAAGCGCCGCACTCGCCAGCACTGCCCCACCCACTGTCAGAAATTGTCTACGGTCAATGCTCATTGTGGACCATCCACAGGATCGGACTGAATCTGCGTGATTGCTGTCGCTTTCACCATTTCCGCGAGACGCGAGTGTTGCGGAGCCAGGGTAATGGCCGATTCGGCCGTCAGCCGCTGAGGGTGGGGCGAATGGCAGCTGAAGCAGTCGATTTGCACCGCCGCATATTCATGACAGCTGGCGCAAAATCCGTGCTTGCCGAGTACGCTGTGTGTCTTGGGGTCGGCGTGACAGTCGACGCAGTTAGTCAGCAGGAAGCGCTTGGTGCGAATCCCCTCGTGGACGGTGAGTGTGCGCTGGTGGAGCAGGAATTGCATGTGGTCGCGGCGCATGACCGAAACCGGAGCCACGCATTTCTTGCCCTTGCCCAGGTAAACCCCAGTGAGCGGGGAGGGAACCGGTCTGGCCGGACCCCCGCTCAGCGCATAGGCTGCCCCGAAGCACACGGCGATCGCCACAATCGCCGTGATCCACGCCCCCAGCGCCCGTTTTTTTTGGTTCATCGCCATAGTCATTCAGCCCCGACCGCAGAAACCGGCTTAATGGTCGCCCATCCCCATCTTGATGTATCCGGTCGGACATACGTCCGCACAGATGTGGCAGCCTACGCACAGGTCGTAGTCGGTGTAGACATAGCGTCCGGTCGTAGCCTTGGCCTTGGGGGTGCGCTTGACGGCGGTCTGCGGACAGTAGATGACACAGTTGTCGCATTCGAAGCACAGCCCGCAACTCATGCAGCGCTTGGCTTCACTGACCGCTTTGTCATCCGGCAGTGGAACGACGCGTTCCGCGAAGTGGCCAAGAACCTCGTCCGCCGAGGGGACCTTCTCTTCACGTTTGTTGCGCAGTTCGAAGGGGAAGTGGCCGAGGAACAGCTCGTCAGCCTGAATGACTTCGGAGGCTGAACGGTCCTCGTAATTGTGAATGGCATAGTTCAGTTCCGAGGTTCCGCGCAGATCCCCGCGCTGCTCGATCCTGAACTCGTCGGGCTGCAACCCTGTCTCTTTGAGCTTGGAAAGCAGGTTGAAATGGTGGACGTCGACCTTCGGGCGCTTGGCCAGTTCCTTGCCTCCGAGGTAATTGTCGATCGTGTCCACGGTTGCTGCCGCCTGGCCGATTGCGGTGGTAAGCAGGTGCGGACGCACGATGTCGCCGCAGGCGAAATAGCCGGGTTTGTTCGGCACCTGGTAGAACCGGTCGGTATTGATCAGCCCCTTGCCGTTGTTGACGGAATCGAGGCCCTTGAGATCGCCGCCCTGGCCGATGGCCGACACGATCAGATCGCAGGGAATATCGAATTCGGTTCCGGCTATCGTCGCGAAATCCTTGGAGGCAGGATCGACCTTGGCTACGCGCAGTGCCGTAGCGCGGCCGCTGCTGTCGAGTACCACCTCGAGGGGCTTTAGGCTGGTGAGTATCTTCACGCCTTCATGAAGCGCGTCGTCAACCTCATGCTTCGCGGCATTCATCTTGTCGACTGGCAGCAGCGAGGTCAGGGTGACGTCGGCACCGTCGCGTGCCGCGGCGGTCGCAACGTCCTGGGCGGTATGTCCCAGAACCACGTACTCCGGAAGTTCTTCGTCTTTGACGGACTTGATGTAGCCCAGCCGGCGCGCAACGGAAACGACGTCGATGGAGGTGTCACCACCGCCGACCACGACGATCCTCTTGCTGACATAACGCAGACGACCCTCGTTGAAGGCCTCGAGAAACGCTACGCCGCTCACGCAGTTGGGCGCATTGGCGCCCGGGACGGGCAGAGGTCTGCCGGACTGTGCGCCGAGCGCGAACAGGATTGCATCAAAGTCCTTCTCCAGCTGTTCCAGTGTCACGTCGGTGCCGACACGGACATTCGTGCGTACTTCCACGCCCATGCCGACGATGCGATTGATTTCGCCATCGAGGACGTCGCGCGGCATGCGGTAGCCCGGGATCCCGTAGCGCATCATTCCGCCCAGTTCCGGATACTTCTCGAAGATGGTGCAAGCATGGCCCTTGCGCCGCAGCTGGTAGGCAGCCGCCAGGCCTGCCGGGCCACCGCCGATGATCGCGACCTTCTTGCCGGAGGAGTGCTCGGCAGCCGTGAACGAAAGCTTGTTCTTCAGGGCCGAATCGCCGATGAACTGTTCGACCGAATTGATTCCGACGTGATCTTCCAGGGAGTTGCGGTTGCATCCCTTCTCGCAGGGTGCCGGACAGACACGGCCCATGACGGACGGGAAGGGGTTGGCGTCGGTCAGGCGGCGGAATGCGTATTCCGGCATCGTCATGCCCTTGACTGGCTTCTCGACACCGCGCACGACATTCAGCCAGCCGCGGATGTCCTCGCCGGACGGGCAGCTCGCCTGGCAGGGTGGAGTCTTGTGCACGTAGGTCGGACACTTGTCGGATTCGTCGGCGGTGAATATCCGCTCTTGAATCGACCGCCAATTGTTGTCGCCGTCCTTGAACCGGCGGTGCGTAAAGCCTTCTTTTGCCTCACCGGGTTTGTTCGCGGGTGTCGCCATCGAGAGTCTCCTCGTTATGCGTCGCTGTAAATGGATGATTTTGTGAACATCATTCTTTGGTGCCCAGCTGAATCGCCTTGCTCACGAGGCCGTGCACGCTGCCGATCATATCCATCGGGTACTGATAATAGGGCAGGACCTTGGCAAACTGGGTCTTGCATATGGCGCATATCGCTGCCAGATAATTGACGCCATGGTCGTCCACGACGTGTTTGAGGGCCTGCATGCGCGGTTGGGCGCCTTTGACCCGGATTTCCATGAGGTCGTCGGTCAGCAGCCCGCCGCCGCCGCCGCAGCAGAACGTGTTCTCGTGGATGCTTTCCGGTTCCATGTCGTGGAACTTGTTGACGACGGCCTTGATGACCGCGCGCGGAATGACGAACTGGCCGCCGGGCATGCTGCCCATACGTGTGGCGCGCGCAACATTGCAGGAATCGTGGTAGGTAACGATCTTGTCGTCGTTGGCTGATTTGTCCAGAGTGAGGGCACCGCGCTGGATCAGGTCATAGGTGAATTCGCAGATATGCTGCGGTATCGGGTAATTACGGTCGAGGAAATCGAACGGACCGATCAGCGTATTCCAGAAGGCGTACGCCACGCGCCAGGCGTGCCCGCATTCCCCGACGACGATGCGCTTGACGCCGAGGTCGAGCGCCGCCTCGCGGATGCGAATCGCCACCTTGTGCATGTTTTCGTGGTTGCCGATGAACATGGAAAAGTTCGCCGCCTCCGAGGCATGCGAGCTCATCGTCCATCTGATACCGGCCTGATGGAAGACTTTGGCATAGCCGATGAGTCCGTCAATGTGCGGCTCGGCGAAGAAATCGGCTGATGGCGTGATAAGCAGGACTTCGGCACCCTTCTCGTCAAGCGGAAATTTGACGTCCACGCCGGTTTCGTCTTTGACGTCCTCTTCGAGCCCGTCGAGCGTGTTGCGCAGGGCGGGTTCCGGAAGACCGAGGTTGTTGCCGATCGAATGGACCTTGGCGATGATCTCGTTGGAATATTTCTGGCCCAGCCCCACGGCGTCCATGATGTCGCGTGCGGCCATCGAAACCTCGGCGGTGTCGATGCCGTAGGGACAGAATACGGAGCAGCGGCGGCACTGGGAGCACTGATGAAAATAGCTGTACCACTCGTCGAGGACATCCTTGGTCATGTCCCGCGCGCCGACGAGCTTCGGGAAGAGCTTGCCGGAAAGGGTGTAGTAGCGGCGGTAGACGCTGCGCAGGAGATCCTGGCGCGCCACCGGCATGTTCTTCGGGTCGCTCGTGCCGAGATAGTAATGGCACTTGTCGGTGCATGAGCCGCATTTGACGCAGGTATCAAGGAACACGCGCAGCGCGCGCGATTCATCCACCAGTTCGCCGAGTTTCTTGACCGCCACGCTTTCCCAGTTGTCGACGAGCGTTCCGGGAAATCCGAGCGGTTTCTGGTGTTCCGGTTTGGCGACGTACGGCTTGCTATGGGCCATCGTCCCCGCATGGATCAGCGGGATGATGGGGTATTCGCGCAGCGCGGGTGTTTCGAAATTTGCCATGTCGCGAGCCTATCGACCACCAGGATTGTTAATCGAAGCGGACCAGCCGGCCACATGCCGGTGTTCGCGCGGATTGTCGACCTGGTTGCGGGTCGGGCTGAAGAACACGCCGGGAGCGTGCAGCAGCTTGCTCATAGGAAAGACGATCATGAGCGTTGCGACCAGCGCCAGATGGACGAGCAGGATTGGGTCGGCCGGAAGCGGCTGCAGCTGGAAGGCCAGGAGCCCAAGGAAAAACTGCTTGAGTGAGATGATGTCGGTATGGACGACGAACTTCATTGCCAGTCCGCTGAACGCAATTGCGACCAGCAGGGCAAGCATCAGGTGATCGGACAGACTGCTGATGTAGCGCACACGGTCCACGAGAAACCGCCGCGCCCACAGGCCGAGGAGGCCGACCACCATGATGAAGCCCGCGTAGATGCCAAACGGCTGTTCCAGAACTACCCACCCCCAGACAGGCTGGGTGAAGTAGCGCAGGTGTTGCAACAGCACGAGCAGCAGGGCGAAATGGAAGAGGATTCCGAAAAGCCAGATCCATTTGTTCGACTTGAACAGACTTTCAAACACCGTCACTTCCCGCAGCATGCGTCCCATGACACCCAGGCGCGTTGTCGGCGCAGGGGTCGTAGGGATTTTCAGAGGCGCCGGTGTGCTTGCATAGACGTACACCTTGTACGCTACGCCGCCCACCAGCACCGCCGTGGCCACATAGAAGAGGACTGCATAGGTAATCGTTAAAGCCGACATGGTCCCCACCCGTTATTTCGCGTTTTCCTGGTTGCGTGTGCTGCCTTTTAAATAAAGTATCAGACGCAGCCGGTCGGCTTCGGAAGGCCGGCGTATTTGCACGCCTGCTTCGCCGGTCCATAGGGGAACAGTTCGTAGAGATACTTGCTGTTGCCTTTGTCGGGCCCGAGCTTCTTGCCGATTGCCTTGGTGAGTACGCGCACGGCCGGAGCGATCTGGTATTCGTCGTAGTACTCACGCAGGAAATTGATCACTTCCCAGTGGTTGTCCGACAGGCTGCAGTTGTCGACCTTGGCCATTTCCTTGGCCAGGTCTTCGTTCCAGTCGTTGCGGTTGGTCAGGTAACCTTCCTCGTCGGTCTCATAGCTTTGTCCGTTCACTACGATAGGCATGGGTGTCTCCTCGTCAGATTAACTAGGTGTTGGTCACAGCCAGGAATGCACGTTTCGGTGTTCCGCCACGAGATCGACGAAACCGCCGTAGTCTACAAGTCTGATGCCGTCGATCGCCCTGTCCTGCATGCCGCGTGCCTCGATGTCAGGATAGAGTGCGTAGATCGATACATTCTTCATCGCCTTTTTGACTTTGTCTGTAACGGCTGTCCCCTTCAGGGCGCCGTAGACTCCGTCCTCAATGAGCAGGATGGCGCTTCCCTTCTTTGCGTACTGCAGGCAGCGCTCAAGAGCATTTCGTTCAAACGGTGATTTGTTTACGGTATGCAGCATGTTTGTTCTCCGTCAGAAGCTCAGCACGACGTCCTGGCCGTCCATGAGTTCGGCCATTTCCGCCGCCGGCAGCAGGGTCACCGGAACGATCAAATCCTCGGTGGTAAGGCCGCGGGCCTCCAGCGACTCCTTTTCCACGTACAGCTTCTCGATGTCGTAACCTTCCAGTGCACGGTAGGTCGGGGAAAAGTTCTTCACGTCGATCGTCTTGGTATGCTGTCCCTTTGCCAGCTGGTACACGCCATCGTCCAGGAACACCAGGCTCACATCCTGGTCAAATGCCGCTGCAATCAGCACCACCTCCAGCGACTCGAGTGCGTAAATCGTGCCGTATGGCGCCTTGCGGTTCACATAGAGAAATTTCTTTACGACGCCCGAGACATCTTCGTCCATCTCAACGCCGCCAGTTGTTTCGCTCATTGATATATCTCCGTTCCGGGCAGTTCATGTCAGTCGCCAAAAACGACCAGGCGGTCGGCTTGTATGCCGGATTCGATCAGTTGCCCCAGGCCGGAGATCCGGAAACCCTCAGCAAGATTCTCATCACGGATGCCGCGCCGCAGTGCGGCGGCAACGCACACAACCAGGTCAATCTTGTGTTCGGCCGCCAGCTTGCTCCAGCGGGCCACGATGTTGCGGTCATCCTGCGGCGGCTCGGTGAGCCGCGTGGAGTTGTTCACACCGTCGTGGTAGAAGAATATGCGGTGAATCTGATGACCCTTTTCCAGGGCCGCCTTGGCGAACAAATACGCCGTATCGGACGCTTCGTGCGTATAGGGCCCTTCGTTCACCATAATGCCGAACTTCATGTACATCCCCCTTGAGCTGTCCTGCGAAACAGGATTTCGCAGGTGGCCGTCTGCTTCCGCTTCTCCTTACCGTTTGTGCTTGCCGAACTGCATCCCTGTCCGGTCTCTGAGTTCAGGTTGTTGCCCGCGCCGAACCGTCTGGTTCCCCGCTGACCAGCGCGCAGCATTCTACGCGCAACTGTCAATCATCCTATTTGATCCAGATCAACCCGATGCGCAGTAATCTGCGGCACCGGGCCGGACTTTCGTGTCCGGCCCGGCTGGTCCATGGGTCAGAAGCGGATATGGGTGGACGCATTCAGACTTGCACGCGAGCCACGCCAGTTGTCGATGTGGAATTTCGTGAACGGCAGACCGGTCAGCTCGAAGAAGCGCGGCCAGCCGATGCGGGTCACCCAGTCTCCGACGCGCTCCCAGTCCTTGGCGTCTTCCTTGTAGACGCGCAGGATATTCTTCACGATCGCCGCGGCCTCGGGCCAGCGTGGCGGATTGTTGGGAATGCCGGCCGCCACGAGCTTG
>JAKASJ010000040.1 GCA_021819085.1 Pseudomonadota bacterium
GGCGGCAACAGCATGCCCTGATCAAGGTTCCAGTCGCGGAAGGTTTTGGACATGCTCTGCTCCAGTAATAGCGAACTGGGGCTTATTTTACCGTATATTATTGCGGATTACTCGGACGGGCTCCTAGTCCCGGGCGTGCAGTTCCGGTGTCTGCGCCGGGCATTCCGTCCGGAGAAACTGCTGCACATCCCCCAGCAGCCGGGTGCGCGGCATCGGCGGCAGGCTCGCAAGAAATATCTTTCCGTAGCCCTTGGCGAGCAGCCGCGGGTCGCAGAGCATCAGCACCCCGCGGTCGTTGGCGTCGCGGATCAGCCGTCCCGCCCCCTGCTTGAGCGCGATCACGGCATCGGGCAGCAGCGATTCCATGAACGGACTGCGTCCGTCGCGCTCCAGCGCCTCGCCGCGCGCCCGCATCACCGGATCGTCCGGCGCCGCAAACGGCAGCTTGTCTATGATCACCGTCGACAACGCCTCGCCGCGCACATCGACTCCTTCCCAGAAGCTCCCGGTACCGAGCAGCACCGCATTGCCGGCCAGCCGGAAGCGCTCCAGAAGCCGCGCGCGGGGTGCGCTGCCCTGGACGAGCAGCGGGAAGCTGCAGCGCGAGGCCAGATAGGCGGCCGCGAATTTCAGGGCGCGGTGGCTGGTAAACAGTACGAACGTCCGCCCCCGGCTCGCCTCAATCACTGGCAATGCCGCTTCGAGAACACGCTCGGTGTAGTCAGGCGCAGCCGGCGGCGGCATGCTCTCCGGAATATAGAGCAGAGTCTGATGGGCGTAGTCGAACGGACTCTCCCACTGCTCGGCGATGGCCTCCTGCAGCCCGAGCTCATCGCGGAAATGGGCGAAGCTATGGTCTATTGCCAGCGTCGCGGATGTGAAGATCCAGGCTTTCCGGTCCCCCTCGATGTGGCGGCGAAACAGCGGCGCAATAGCCATGGGAGTGAGATGCAGCGCGAAGCTGCGCGCCGCCGTCTCGAACCATGGCACGAAATCCGGTGGCGGGGTTCCGATCAGCAATTCCAGCCGCCCGCTCAGATCAAGAGCGCGGTTGAGGCAGTTGGCAAGTCCGGGTCCACGAATCGCTGCGGCTTCGAGCAGACCGGTCAGCGCTCCGAGGCGGGTGCGTGTTTCACGGATCGCTCCCTGCAGTTCCTGCCGCTGATCCATGCTGCTCCACGGGCTGCGCTGCGGTTCAGTTCCGAACGCAAGGCGGGTGTCGGCAACCGACTTTTCGAGCCGCCGAGCCGCCTCCTGCAGTCCTGCGACCGCACTCTTCTCCTTGATCTCTTCGACAATCGCATCCCGGCACAGCGCGTTGAGCTGCTGGCTGCTCAGGGAGATGCCGAAGAATCCGCTGGCAATCTCGGGAAGCTGGTGCGCCTCGTCGAAAATCAATGCCTCCACTCCTGGCAGCAGCTGCCCGAACCCTTCTTCGCGCAGTGCCAGATCGGCGAAAAACAGATGGTGATTGACCACCAGAACATCGGCAGCAAGCGCTTCACGCCGCGCCCGGTTCACATGACACTGGCCATAGTGGCCACACTGGCTGCCGAAGCAGTTGTCGGATGTCGAGGTGACCAGTGGCCAGAGCTCCGAGTCCTCGGGAACATCGCTTAGTTCGGCGATATCGCCGCTGACGGTGACACCGGCCCATTTGCGGATGTGCGCCAGCATCGCGTCGCGGCGCCGCCCGCCGAAACCGCCCTCGAGCTCGACGCGTTCCAGACGCGCGAGGCAGAGATAGTTCGAACGCCCCTTGAGAAGTGCGACGCTCACGGGCACGCCCAGCGCATCGCGCACCAGCGGCAGATCGCGCCGGTACAGCTGATCCTGCAGATTCCGCGTGCCGGTGGAGATGAGCACCTTTTTTCCCGAAAGCAGGGCCGGCACCAGGTAGGCGAAAGTCTTTCCGGTACCGGTACCGGATTCGACGATATAAATAGACTGTTCCGCCAGCACAGTCTCGATGCGCGCTGCGATCTGCTGCTGCGCCGGCCGCACCACAAACCCGGGGAGGCGGGAAGCGAGGGGCCCGCCAGGCCCGAGACACTGCGCGCTAGGCGAGTCCATGGTCGTCCGCCAGACATTGTCTCAGGGCAGCTCCCCATTCCGGCAACCGGATTCCGAAACCGCGCTCGAGCTTGTCGCAGGACAGAACAGAGTAGGCGGGGCGGCGTGCCGGCGTCGGATACTGGGCGGTGCTGATGGGGGTGACGCGCACGCGCGCGGCCCGGCCGGACAGATCGATGATGCGCTGTGCAAACCCGTGCCAGCTGACTGAACCCTGACAGGCCATGTGGTAGACACCGCTGCGCTCCGTACGAAACCCCTGCCCGTCGCTCATCGCCGAAAGCATCTGCACGCTGGCTTCTGCCACCAGCCGCGCGTAGGTGGGGCTGCCGATCTGGTCGTTGACTACGCGCAACTCGTCGCGCTCGTCCGCCAGACGCAGCATGGTCTTCAGGAAATTGCGTCCATGGTTCGAGTACAGCCAGCAGGTGCGAACGATCAGATACGCACCTGCAGCGGCACGGATTGCCTCCTCGCCGGCGAGCTTGGTCTTCCCGTAAACGCCAAGCGGCGCAGTCGGGGAGTCTTCGGTATAGGGCTCGTGTGCCGTCCCGTCGAACACATAGTCGGTCGAATAGTGGATCAGCAGCGCGCCGATCTCACCGGCCACCCGGGCCATGACCGCGGGCGCTTCGCCATTTACGCGCCTGGCCGTGTCGGCATCCGACTCGGCCCGGTCCACCGCCGTGTACGCGGCGGCATTGATGATGATCCGCGGCTCCTGCCGCAGCAGCGTCTCGCGCAAGCGGGTGCCATCGGCGAGGTCGACTTCGTTCCGGCCGTAGGCACGCACCTCCATGCTGTCGCCGAGAATGGCAAGCAGGCTCGAACCAAGCTGCCCGTTGCGACCGAACAGCGCGACTTTCATCCGGGAATCATCGCGTCGCGTAGCGGCACACCCTTCGCATCCTTGTCGGAGATCAACGGCTCCGCCACCGGCCAGGCAATGCCGATCTCCGGATCATTCCATAATATGGTGTGCTCGCAATCGGGGTTGTAGAGATCGGTGCACTTATACAGGACGCGCGCATGATCGCTGGTCACGCAGAATCCGTGCGCAAAACCGGGTGGTACGTAGAATTGCAGGTGGTTCTGCTCCGAGAGTGTTACACCGAACCACTTTCCGAACGTCGAAGAATTCCTGCGTATGTCCACCACCACGTCATAAATCTCGCCTTCTATCACCGTCACCAGCTTTCCCTGGGCATGCGGATGCTGATAGTGCAGACCGCGCAGCACGCTGCGCTTCGAGCTCGACAGGTTGTCCTGCACGAATACATCGCGAACCACGTCCGCTTCGAACTTTTGCAGGTGATAGGTTTCCACGAAATAGCCGCGCGCATCCTCGAATACCCGTGGCTTGATGAGTTTCAGCCCGGCGAGCGGCAGGTCCGAAACCGCCAGATTGCTCATGCCCGGTCGCCCTCCGCCACTATGGCGCGCAGATAGGCTCCGTATTCATGGCCGATCTTGCCCGCCAGCCGCTCAAGCTGGTCTCGGTCAATGAAGCCCATCTGGTAGGCCACTTCCTCGATACACGCCACTTTCAGGCCCTGTCGCATTTCGATCGTCTGGATGTAATTCGCCGCCTGGTGCAGGGTTTCATGCGTTCCGGTGTCGAGCCACGCCGTGCCGCGGCCAAGCTTTTCGACGTACAGTTTCCTGTCTTCGAGGTAACGCCGGTTGACGTCGGTGATCTCAATCTCTCCGCGCGCCGACGGCCTGAGGTCGGCAGCGATGTCGCACACATGAGCATCGTAGAAGTAAAGCCCGGTCACCGCGTAGCGCGACTTCGGAGCCGACGGCTTTTCGACGATATCGACCACCCGCCCCCCGCTGTCGAATTCGGCCACGCCATAACGCTGCGGATCCTTCACGCGGTAGACGAAAACGGTCGCACCCTCGCGGCGCGAGGACGCTTCGATCATCTGCTCGGCGAGGCCATGGCCGTAGAAGATGTTGTCGCCCAGTATGAGCGCCACCTGTCCACCGTCAACGAACCGGCGCCCGAGCACGAACGCCTGGGCGATGCCCTCGGGACGCGGCTGCTCGACATAATCGAACTTCAGGCCGAGGTGCCCCCCATCACGGAACAGGTCTTGAAAACGCGGGAGATCCTGCGGCGTCGAGATGATCAGAAACTCGCGGATCCCGGCGAGCATCAGCGTCGACAGCGGATAATAGATCATCGGCTTGTCGTACACTGGCAGCAGCTGCTTGCTGATCACCTGGGTGAGTGGTGCCAGGCGCGTGCCCGCGCCGCCGGCCAGAATGATGCCTTTCACTTTATTCCCCCATTCACCGCCGCCGGTCCGCGTCTGACGTAGTTCGCCTCGATCCAGCGCTCGTGCGCCCCGGTGCTGACGGCTGCGACCCAGTCGGCATGTTCTGCGTACCACCGCAACGTACATGCGAGCCCGTCATCGAAGCCGGTACGCGGGTGCCAGCCGAGTTCACGTCGCATCTTTGAAGCATCGATTGCATAGCGCCGGTCGTGTCCCGGGCGGTCGGCGACATGGGCAATGAGCTTTGCGTGCGGCGCGTCTTTCGGGTACATGTCATCGAGCAGGCGGCACAGGCTGCTGACAATGTCCAGATTCGCGCATTCGCAGTCCCCGCCAATATTATAGGTCTCACCCGCACGCCCCCGCTCCAGCACCAAACGCAGTGCGTCGCAGTGGTCCTGCACATAAAGCCAGTCGCGGACCTGGCGGCCGTCGCCATAGACCGGCAGCGGTCGGCCTGACCTTCCGTTTTCGATCATCAACGGAATGAGTTTTTCCGGGTGCTGGTAGGGTCCGTAATTGTTGGAGCAATTGGTGGTCAGCGTCGCCAGCCCGAAAGTCTGGTGATACGCCCGCACCAGGTGATCTGCCGCAGCTTTGCTTGCCGCATACGGGGAGTTCGGCCGGTATTGGCTGTCCTCCGTGAACGGCGGGTCGTGCGGGCCGAGACTGCCATAGACCTCATCGGTCGACACGTGCAGAAACCGGAAGCCGGCAGCGCGCCCGCCCCCCAGGCTCTTCCAGTAGCTCAGGGCGCATTGCAGCAGCGTATGGGTACCGACAACATTGGTCTGAATGAATTCCTGCGGCCCGGTGATCGAGCGGTCGACGTGCGACTCCGCGGCGAAATTGACGATCGCTGCGGGCTGATGCTCGCGCAACAGCGAATCGATCAGCGTCGCATCGCCGATGTCTCCGCGAACGAAAACATGGTCGCGATCGTCGGCGAGATCGGCCAGGTTTTCAAGGTGGCCGGCGTAGGTGAGCTTGTCCAGATTGATGATGCGCGCACAGCCGGCGCGCCGCACGCTGCGTACAAAGTTCGATCCGATAAACCCGGCACCACCCGTAACTAGCCAGTTTGGCAACTGCATCCGTCCACCTCCTCCACGGTATATCCTTGCTATATCAACTGTTTATGTATCATACTGCAGGTCGTATCTTAACAGGCTGCGGGCGCATTCACGAAACGCTCGATAACCCCGTTCCGCACGTCCATCACAAAAAGCGCCGGCCGTTTACGGCTCCATCCGCTCTGGCCGTTTCTGCCTTTCCTCTCGTGCAGACAGCCCCTCGCTTTGCCCGCCCCGTGCGGCATGATATCAGACGGGATGCGCGCGACGTACGCCACGACCGGCGCAATATCCGCAGCGACCGCCGTGACCGTCGTCATGACTGGCATCGGCGCCGCGGCTAATCACCGCGAGTGCAGCAAGACATGCGCGGGAGGCGTGTCGATCATCTGAACCTGCCGTTCACACCGATGCCTGCACATCGACCGATACACCGGTGGCACGGGTACTCAGCGGGCTTGGCTGCGGGCGGCCGGCGACATGCGCTCCATGCGCTGAACCCTTCTGCCGGCCGGCTCATTCCCGAATCCGGCCCGCCGTAATCACAAGGGCCGGACTGAGGGCCCTCGAACCGGGCCGGAACCCGACCGGTGCGCTGCCACCCACACAGCACGGCAGGCGGCGGAGCATCGATTTATTTCTTGGCGCGGCGCTTGCGCACCGGCACCCGGGTCCGGGCACGTACCGAAGGCACGAACCGGCCGGTGTCTTCAGCCACTTCCATGCGTTCAATCAGATCCTGGTCATGCTCGTCCCGGTAGGGCTTCAGATCCAGATCAGCAGGCACCTCCGTGAGACGCTCGTCTCCGATGTCCTTGACGTACCGCTGCATGAAGCTGTCATAGGCACTCCACAGTATCCGGTCTGCCCGCACCGCAGCCTCTTCCGCCCGGGTAGCAATCTGGTGGGCGTGCAGGTAGTGCAGATTGAGCTCATCAATCAGCGTCTTCTCGACCGTCTCGTGCAGAATCAGATAGCGGTCTACGCCAACTTTCTTTC
This sequence comes from Pseudomonadota bacterium, assembly GCA_021819085.1. Lineage (GTDB taxonomy): Bacteria > Pseudomonadota > Gammaproteobacteria > Acidiferrobacterales > UBA6901 > JAJYCY01. Next base: position 6,431 of record JAKASJ010000040.1, read on the forward strand.
CACGGTGGCTAAATGTCTCCGGCAGGTGCCGATCGATATATATAGTCCGGCCATCCTGGCTGTAGCCGGCCAGATAGGGAATGTCATGATCGCGATCGAGCCGGATGCGCCGCAGGATTGCGTCCAGGGCGCGGTCCAGCATGAGGCTGGACACGTACCAGTCGGGCCGCCTCAGCTTGCGGTGCGCCGAGATCGGATGGCAGCTGTTTTTTGGCATAAAACGCTCCTCGTTTCGTCAATTTAGGCCACTCACAGGCAAAAACCAGCAAGCCATCAGGTTCTACGGTGCGCCGTTCAAAAAAGGCCTGCTTGTCGGTAGGTAACTATAGGCTCTTGGTTTCAAGTGAATTAACTACGCCGGCGCGCAGATCGGACGCCGGGTCCGGAAAAACAAGGGATCGGTAATCTCTGTATTGGTTTATGGTATCAAACTTGCAAGGCATTCCTGGAAATTTCCTTATCGGCTCGGACGGGATTATCCATGCAAATCATACGGGTACTGCGGCTACACAGCCTGCGTGCCTACCTGCTGTTTCTGGTTCTGTTGGTCCTGTTGCCCACAGCAGGCCTGCTGGTGCACACCGCCATCGACCAGCGACGGCTCGCAGCGGTTGCTGCCGAGCACCGTGCGCTGCGCATCGCGCGGATCGCCGATCTCGAACAGTCCCAGCTGGTCACAGCCAGCCGCACCCTGCTGGCATCCGTTTCGCAGATCCTGGTTCCCCGGGCGTCGGAGATGCACGACTGCGCTCCACTGCTGGCCAGTCTCCTCAAGACCGAACCCTATTACATCAATCTGGGCATCATCAACGCGAGCGGTCGCATCGTGTGCAGCGCCGTTCCGTCGGCCCATCCGGTCACGGTGGCCGATCGCGCCTATTTCCGCCGCGCCTTGATGACCGGCCGATTCGCCGTCGGCAACTACCAGGTCGGACGGATCACTGACGAACGCACGGTGAACTTTGCCGTCCCGGTGTTCGATCGGGAGGGCAGTCCGCGCTGGGTCGTGTTCGCCGCGGTCAACCTTTCCTGGATCCACCGGGCGATCGCCAACATGCCGCTGCCGCACGGCCTGGCCGTCACCGTAGTGGATCCTCGCGGCACGGTGCTCGCCCGCGACCCGGACCCGGGAACAACAGTCGGGCGGTCGATTGCCGACTCAACTCTGATGCGCATCCTGAAACACTCCAATCGCAGCGGCACCGCCGAACTCACCCGACCTGGCGGAGTTGCCGATCTTTACGGCTTCACCCCGCTCGACATCAGCACCCATGGCGATGTGTACGTCATCGCCAGCATTCCCAAGGCCATTGCCTTGGCTGCCGCCAACCGGGCTTTCATCCAGAACCTAACACTGTTCATCATGGTGGCGCTGGCGGCACTGGGGGCCGCATGGGTAGGCGCCGATGTGCTCATCCTGCGCCGGGCCAAGGCCATCAGCAAGGCCGCCCACCGTCTCGGACAGGGCGATATGACTGCCCGCACCGGCCTTCGGCATGATCACGGCGATTTCGGCCAGGTCGCGTTTGCCCTGGACGACATGGCCGGAAGGCTGCAACGCCATGAGGATGAAATCGATGCGGCCAACCGGAGAATGCATCAGATCAACCGTGCCCTGCTGACTCTGGGTTCATGCAACCGCACCCTGGTGCGCGCGGTCGACGAAGAGTCGCTCCTGGAAGGGATGTGCCGGGTGATCGTGGAGACCGGCGGCTATCGCCTGGCCTGGGTCGGCTATGCGCAGCAGGATACCGGCAAGAGCATTCACGTGCGGGCACAAGCCGGATTCGACCAGGGCTACCTCGAGAGCATCAGGATCACCTGGGCAGACACCGAGCGCGGCCGCGGACCTGCCGGCACTGCCATCCGCACCGGCGCCCCCTGTCTGGTCCCCGATCTGCTCTCCGACGCGCGCTTCGGACCGTGGCGGCAGGATGCCCTGAATCACGGCTATCACGCCTGCATCGGCCTGCCGCTCAGGGTGCACGGGCAGGTCATCGGCGTTTTGATGATCTACTCGACGGAATCAGACACATTCGCCCAAAAGGAAGTGGATCTGCTCACGGAACTGGCCGATGACATCGCCTTTGGCATCGAGACCCTGAGAACGCGTGCACTGAGCCAGAAGGCGCACGAGACGATCTGGCGCATGGCCTATTACGACGAGGTAACGGGGCTTCCCAATCACACGCGGCTCACCGAATTTCTGCAGCAGATGCTGTCCGACAATACCGACAACGCCCATTCGTTCTCGCTGCTCATGCTGGACGTCGATCACTTTCGCGAGATCAACGACGCGGTGGGAATCGAGCATGCCAACGCACTGCTTCACGAAATCGGTTCGCGCATACGGAGCACCTTGCCTGAAGAGGAACTGGTGGCACGCATGCGCGGCGACGATTTCGCCGCGCTGCTTCCGGACAATGACGCGGATCATGCGATCAGGACCGCACAGCGCATCATGGAAATAATGCAGCAGCCGTTCATCACCGGAGAACTTTCACTCGACGTGCGTGTGAGCATCGGCATCGCCCAGTTCCCGCAGCACGGCAACCAGGTTGACCAGCTGCTGCGGCGCGCGGACCTGGCCGTGCGCCGCGCCAAGCGCTCCGACAGCGGCTACACATTCTATGAGCCGGGTCTCGACGATGACAGCCCGCGGCGGCTGGCGCTTGCCTGCGATCTGAGGCAGGCGATAGACACGGACCTGCTGCTGCAGTATTACCAGCCGAAGGTCGACATGAAGACCGGGCAGCTGTGTGGGGTGGAGGCGCTGGCGCGCTGGAACAACCCTCAGTACGGCATCATTTCCCCGGACGAATTCATACCCCTGGCGGAACACACCGGACTGATCCGGCCTCTCACCTATAAGGTGATTGAGACCGCCATGAAACAGCTGCGTGCATGGGCGGATATGGGCCGGCGCATTCCGATCGCAGTCAACCTTTCCGCGCACAACCTGCACGATCCCGGTCTGGTAAAACGGATCGGGGAACTGGTCGATGCCTACCACATCGAATGCAGCCAGCTGGAGATGGAGATCACCGAGACCGCCATCATGGAGGATCCCTCGGGAGCGCTCGACGTACTGACGAAACTGAGCCACATGGGGATTACGCTGTCCATCGACGATTTCGGCACCGGTTATTCGTCATTGAGCTACCTGAACAAACTGCCCGTCAACACCATAAAGATCGACAAGTCCTTTGTGATCGACATGCTGTCGAACGAAGACGCCGCGCTGATCGTGCAATCGACGATCGGGCTGGCGCACGACCTGGGTCTGCGCGTCGTTGCCGAAGGTATCGAGAGTGCGGCCAGCTGGAAACGCCTCGCCGAACTCGGCTGCGACGTCGCCCAAGGCTACCATGTGGCGCGCCCCATGCCGGATCACGATCTCAAGCAGTGGGTTGAGAACCAATGCAAGACAGGCGTCTGGACCGGCTATGTCGACGCTGCCTGACCGGTACCGATTCCCCGCTCCGCGCGCTGCGCCGCCTGACAGCACGGACACAGAGCCGTCCGCCGCTGCCGCCGACGCTTTTCGCACGGTTCCAAAACCATCTCCTCCTCATATCGACATCTCGCAGCGGCGACTCCGCATGCCGCGCAAACCGCTTCTCCGAAACCGTTTGCGGCGGACAAATAGTCCGCCGGATCCGCACACATTCCGGTCGTGCCCATGACCCGTACGCTCCCGGATCTCCTGCAGACACTTGGCGGCTTTGCCGACTTCGGCCTCCTCACCGCCCAGGGCGAGCTGACGTTTCCTGCCGGGAATACCGCCGATTCCACGGAGCGCTCACTGGTCGACAGACTCAAAACGCACAGTCGCGATCTTCTGCGTGCCTACCTGCGCCAGCCTGACATGCCGGGCTGGCGGCTCGCGCTGATCCATCGGCCTCAGGACCCAGCGTCACGGAACCCGGCAGACCTCTGCTTCGAAACAGACGTGATCCACCAGCTCTACCCGGCAGGTAATCGCAACTCCGGGAGCCTGACGGCCTTCCAGCAGAAATGCCGCCACCAGGATCTTGCCCATGGGATCGCTCTGCTGCTTTCGCAGTATCCGGATATCGCTCCGGAGATACCGTTGTACTGCCCTGTCCTGTTCGACCGCCACACCATGCTCGCGCACTATTGCGACGCGCCCGGACAGGCGGCTGCCCCGGAGCTAGCCAATACGCCCGTCATCGAAGTCCTGAATTTTTCCGCACCGCTAGCGCTCAATCAGCGCGCGAGCGCTGAGATCCTCGCGCTGCGCGCGCGGCTTCAGCGTTCACTGCCTATGCAGGACGGGCGCGATGCACCGACATTCGACATTCTCGACGACCTGCCACAGCCGCTGTATGCAGAAACGGCCGGTGACGCACAATACCATGGCGTTGACAAGCGCACGGATCGGGACGTGTTTCTGCCGGAGCGGGCATTGCAGCAACTGCATGTCAGCCAACGTCACGAACCCGTCGAACGCTGGCTGGAGCTTCCGCACCGGGCGGTAAGCGCGGCCCGGCTGCAGGAGTTCGTCCATTTCCGGGATCTGGATCCGGCAAGACTGAGCGTACTGGCCGCCCGCTCATTCGTGTATACGGCCGCGCCCGGCAGCCCTCTTCTCGATCTGGGAATGGCCGACCCGTGGAACATGTATCTTCTCGAGGGAACCGTACTTCTGACTGCTGCCGACGGCGCCGGGTACACCGTAGAGGGTGGCGGCGCCAAAGCAAGCCACCCGGTGGCTTTCCTCAAGCCGCGCAAATACACCGTCACCACGCTCACCAAGGTCAGTTTTCTGTGGATCCACGACACGCTGCTTCACGTGCTGCGTGCCAGCCGAACCCCGCCAACCGATCCGGCACCGGTCCCAGGCGGGGAATCCGACGCAGATCCGGGCACCGGACCCGCTGATCCCCGCCTCCACCGTTAGCAGATGCCGCCGGAGGAGGCCTCGCGGCATCCTCTCCAACCGGCGCACGCTCCTGCCAATCGAGCACTACGCCTCACCGGGGATTGCCGAACCGGCGCACGCACGCTGAATGAACGCTGCCAAAGCACCCGTCGCAGCCAATCCGCCCCTGGCGCACCTGACCGGCAAGCAAAGCGGCTCTGAAGGTCACGTCTCCGGAGACCATTCGCGCCATCCACCGATCAGGGGAAAATACAGCCCCAGACGCAGGGTCCGCCCGTCCAGCTTCGACATGATCTTCGCATAGCGTTCAAGCTGTGCACGATAGCGCTCACGCTCGCGATCCAGGAACTCCTCCACTCCCCCGCCTTCGTGCGCGCTTGTCTTGTAATCGATGATCCAGCGTATTCCGGCAGCATCTACGAACGTCCGGTCGAGCACCACGTTGCGCAGCTCGCCGCCGAGGACAGCGGTCAATGCGTACTCGCACCGGCCGTCGCTGTGTGCAGAATCGAGAATCCAGCGTCCGCGCTCGTCGCCGAGAACTCCGAGAAGCCCTGTTTCGCTTCTCTGAACCGCTCCTTCCATTTGCGCGGGAGGTACGCCCGCCTCGGCAAGGCGCGCCGTGATCAGCGGCCGCAGCGCACGCACGCGTTGTGCGTTCCAGGCCGCCACTCCTTCGCGCCCCATTTGCTGCAGGATACCGTGCACCACGGAGCCGACGTGCCGGATGGTCTCCTGCGCCCAGTCGAATTCGACCCGCGCATCCCCGCCCTCATCGAGGAGGGCGGCCGCAGATTCCCACGCCAGAGGTGGCGGCGGACTGGGAAGCCGCCATGCGAGCGGCAGGCGGCGCATGGGTCGGTGCTGCACCGTGTCCTGCATCTCGGCCTTCTCTGCCGCAGCAGCCATCAGTTCGAATGCCTGCTCGAAATCGGCCTGCACCACAGGCCACAGCCGGTGGAGCAGCGATCGGCGGTCGGGCGCCCGCAGCCTGCGTTCGCCGTCCGCCCCTTCCGGCACCACATGACCGAGCAGATGCAGCCGGTCGATCGCCCGCGTCGCCGCAACATAGAGGAGACGGCCGTCTTCATGCGCGCTCTTCTGCTTCTCGAAGTCCTTCAGATATTCGAAAACCGGATCGGGATCGGCACCACCTCCCCGTATCGGGGCAAGCAGCAAGTCCACTTCGCTGGTCCCGGCGTTCGGGCGTTCCGCCCAGGCGAGAAGCGGCGCGTCCGCAGCCCGCGGAATCCGCCCGAGCCCCGGAACAATGACCGTATGGAACTGAAGTCCCTTGGCCTTGTGAATCGTCATGAGTTGCAGCCGTTCGTCCGCTTGCAGGTCCGGCAACGCGAACAACGCATCGACCCGCTCTGACAGTTCCGCCAGATCGACGATATCGCCGCCCGATTCACATTCCTCGAGCAGATCGAGATAGACAAAGGCATCGCCGAGATCGGTGCGGTCGGCACAGCAGGCTGGCCCTCCGAGCGTAATCCACGCCCTTTCGACCAGACGCCGGAGCGGCTCGCGTCCGGCGCGCGCGGTGCAATCGGCCATCACCGCATGCAGTCGATCGTGCCGGGCACGTCCGTCGGCACTCAGAACATCGAGACGTCGCGGGTCCTGCATGTGATCCCAGACCGCCGTGCCCGCATCCGCACCAGCCAATACCTCCAGGTCGGCCAGCGTCAGCCCGCACCACGGCATACGCAGCAGCGCCAGCCAGGACAGCCGGTCACCCGGATGAACCAGCGCACGGGTAAGCGTCAGCAAATCCCGTACCGCGGTTCGATGGCCGAGCGCTTCGATCTCGACTGCACGGAAGCGCAGGCCCTGCCTGCGAAGCCGCGTGGCGATCTTTCCAAGGTGCGCGCGCGAGCGCACCAGAATAGCGATCGTCTTCTGCGTACTGTCGGCCATCGCCTCGCCGACCAGCGCAACCACCACCTCGGCCTCAGCCAGATCATCGCGTCCGATCAGCGGGTGCGACGTTACCGCCGGCGAGACCCGATGCGGGTGATAGGCTACGGATGGAGCATACGCGACTGCGCCGGTTGCGATGTCCTCCCCTGCCGAAAACACCGAGGTGAACGCCCTGTTGACCCATTCGACCACGCCTCGCTGCGACCGGAAATTGACGGTCAGGCTCAGCGGCTCGAGCCGGACCCCTCCGATACCCCGGTGCCAAGCGCGCAGAAAAAGCCCCACCTCGGCCTGGCGGAACCGATAGATCGACTGCATCGGATCGCCGACCACGAAGAGCGTGCGTCCATCGCCCTGTTCCCACCCGGCCGTGAGTTTCTCGATAAGTTCAAACTGGCTCACCGAAGTGTCTTGAAACTCGTCGATGAGCAGATGCCGGATGCGGTAATCCAGCGTGAGCGCGAGGTCTGTGGGCTCACCGGGTTCGCCAAGCGCCTGCAGCGCACCCCACGCCACCTGCGTGAAGTCTGCCAGCCGCCGCCTCTGGAAGATGAACCAAAGCTCGGCCACGGCCAGCGGCAGAAGCTCACATAGCGCCTCAATCACGTTCCACTGGGCCTGCGCGTAGTGCGGTGGCGGCAGTGCCGGCAGCAGCGCGAAGCGTTCCGCCAGACCTTCGACGCCGCGCAACGCATCGATCAGCGCTTCGAATCGTGTCTTGGCGTCCTTCCTTCGCAGCTTTTCCTGAGGATCGCAGGCGCCTCCCGGCGGCGGGAAACCCTGCCTTGTGTCGACCTTTTTTCGCCACTCGCCGCTGTCAGTGGTGAGCAACGCACACAGGCCGTGCCACGCATCAAGATGCTCGCCGTCACCTGGCGGCAGCTCCGTCAGGTCGTGACAGTGGCGAATCGGCGACGTCGCCTCTGGCCCCTGAAGGTGCCGACCGGCATAGCGACCGAGTGACAGGATCTCCTGCACCAATCCGTCCGGAATGGCCGCACGCAGCGCCGCGAGCGCATCGCCGGAAATACGCGCAAGCCCTTTTTCGAGACCCGCCCGGTCCGGCAGTCCGCTTCCGCTGCCCAGGTGGCGCATCCACTGGTCGCGCCGCTGAAGCATTCCCGCGATCAGCTCCTCTATCTTGGGCAAGTTGTTGTCGAGATGGCGGAGAAGCCGTGCAACCGCCGGGCTCGCTTTTTCGTCCGTCTCCAGACGCGAAATCAGCGCCCGCGCCGCCTCTCGGTAAAAGGACTGTGCGTTCTCCACGACTTCCGGCATGGCTCCCAGACGCGAGAGCATGGGCATCTGCCGGACGAGCGTGGCACAGAACGAATCGATGGTGCCGATCCGGAGCCGCTCGGGACTGTCGGTTAAATTCCAGCCCTGGGCATCGTCCCGGACGAGCACAGCCCTGGCCAGCTCATAAGTCGCGGCCTCCTCGGGCTTCTGCGGACACGGGCCGCGCGCCGCTTCCAGCGCAGTCAGGATTCTATTGCGCATTTCCGCGGCCGCCTTGCGCGTGAAGGTGATGGCGACGATCTCCTCCGGATGCTCCACGGTTGCCAATAGCCGCAGCACGCGGCGCGTCAGCAGCGCGGTCTTTCCGGAACCTGCCGGGGCCTGCACGATAAATGAGCAATCCACTGCCAGTGCCCGATCACGCGCATCGGCATCCGCAACGGCTGCGCCGGCGTTCATGCCTCGTCCCCCGAATCATCCGTGACGGGCGGCTCATCATCCGCGACCCGGCAAAGCGGTCCGAGATCGCAGGTCTTGCAAGTCTTGAGTCCATGCTTCGGCGCCACGCGCGCCTCGCCGCCCCGGAACTCCTGGCCGAGTGCATCGAGCACCACTTTCCAGTTCGCAAGCAGTCCGCCCCAGGAATCGAACTCTCGCGCGGCCTTCATTTCCGAAAGCATTTTGATGCCCGGCGCGATCCCGTCCATACGCGCTACCCCGAGGAATCCACTTTCGTCGGCGCGCAGCTTCGCAAACGCGAGCGCGGCGACGTCTTCCTGCGCCAACGCATAGATCGGAAGCTGCGGATCGTCCGGGCGCGGTCCGAACCAGCCCATAAGATCCGGATCGCCTGTCTTGTAATCGATCACCACACGCGCGCCACCCTCGATCACATCCACCCGGTCCGGGACGATCCGCACCTCGACCCCGCCAACACTGGCGGACTGCTCTTTCTCCGGGGAGAGAACGATAAACGGCGGTCTGGTTTTTTCCACTTCGAGCCAGGCGCACACCAGCGCCACCAGTCTTGCGCGTTCTATTTCGCGGAATCGTGCACCGAAAGTCTGCGGCATTTCGTCTGCCATCCGGGCGATGGCCTGCGACGCGGCGCGCTCCACCGATTCGCGCACTGCCTCGGGTGCCAGACTGACCAGCCGGTGGTGCGACTTCAGGTCGGCCCACAAACTTCTCATCACCTCATGCAGCAGGTTCCCGCGGCTCATCGCATCGAGCCCGGGCTGGGGGCGGCCGAGCGCACGCGCGCCGAGACGGGCCCGGGCAAACGCGCGGAACGGACAGGCCGCCTGATCCCGGAATACGCCCGTACCGAGCGGCACTTTCCTGCCCTCAGGGAATCCCGGACCCTTCTCATCCGACAGTTCCTCGAGCGCAGGCCGCGCATCATGGATAAGCCGCGCCATGGGACTGTCCGGATCCGGCGATTCAAGATTGCGCAGCGGCAGATGCGCAATGAGAGGACTCGGACGAAGATCCTCATCCTGCTGGCGCAGCGGATGGCTCACGACCACTTCCGGCGCCGAGGCGAGCAGCGCCGCGGTGTGTTCGCGGGCAAATTCGAACTCGCGGGCAGAACTGGAATGCGGCAGACGCTGCGCACGCTGCAGCTTGAGGTCGATGAAGGGATTCGGCCGCGGAATTTGCGGCCAGATGCGGTCATGGAGCCCCATGATCCACAACCGGTCGAATGTGAGCGCCGTCGCCTCAAATAACCCCATTATCTGAATCGGTACCTGCGCGGATTGCGGCTGAAAGATGCGCTCGGCCGCCATGCGCCGCAGCACAAGGAGCGCGCTGCGATAGTCCATGCTGCCGGAAACCCGATCCAGGGAAGAGAATTCTCCAAGAAGCTCACGCCACGCCTCGGTCTGCTGATATTCCGCGCTGTCGGGCGTACGGTCTCCGGGCCAACCCATCGTCCTGAGCACCTTTGCAAATCCTTCTGCCCAAGCGCTTGCCGATTGCAGCGAAGGAAATCCGCGCAAGAGCGCCTGCAGCGTCTTGAGGCGTAATGCAAGTTTGGGAGCGGAGTGCGGCCTCGGCGCCCCTGCTCTGTCTTTCTGCAGCGCAAGCCAGACGACGTCGGCGGTGTTCACCAGCGGCTCGCCCGTTCGACAGGCTACATCGAGCAGCGCCCGGCGTACCCGCTCCTCGCCCGCATCCCCGAGAAAAGGGGATCGCAACAGACCGCCCATCTCCTCGCAAGGCATCTGGCCACAACCGAGATCCAGGATCCGCAGCGCTGCAGCAACGGCTGGATAATCCGACAGCGGCAGTCCCAGCGAGACGTTGTAGGGCCGTACCCCTGCCGCATCTGCTGCCAGCATTAGTTGCGGGAGAAATACGTCATCGAAGATGCGCAGTACCTGCACCCGCCGGGCAGCCAGTTCCGGGATGACAATGCCGATCCTGCCAATACCCGCTTCCAGTTCCCGCCGCGCCCACTCCGCGGCCGCGGCAATTTCGTCTGAGGCGGCACGCACAGCATGTCGCCTCACGACTCCTTGCGTTACGGGGGGACGGCAATGCCGGACACCGGCGCCACGCTTCTCGATGACACGCAGCAGACTTTCCTGCTGCGGCGTCAACTCGTCGAAACCGTAGAGCACAAGTTCCCCGGGAACTTCGATTTCTTCCTTCCGGAAGGCATCGGCAAGAACGTCGGCGAGCCGCGCCCGGTCCTGCCAGCCCTGGTGGCGGCAACGCTCGTCGAAATCCCGGGCCCAGGCCGCAAAGGCGCGAATGTCGTCATTGACGGCACCCGGCTCAGATGGAATGGAAACTCTCCATTCCCAGCTCAACTGCCATGCTTCGGCCGCAACTGCGGCTGCAGTCTCAGCCTGCAGAAGCGGGCCGAAGAATTTCGATGTCCGGACAATGGCCTCCCAGAGACTGGCCTCCTGAACCGCACCCAGCAATGTCCGGATACGCTGTCGCTCTCCGACAACGGATGATCCCTGCAATTGCGCCCAGCAACGCTCAAGCCAGTTGTCCCAGGTCACGATGGCGGGCGTCGGCCAGGCAGCATGTCCCTCACCCAGCATGCGCGCACCGTACTCCTGCTGCAGGGTCCGCGCCTGGCGATGGCTTTTCACAATTGCCGTGGCCCCGCAGCCGAGGCTTTCAACCAGTGCGTTATCCACTCTTCCGAACCCCGATGCCGGCCGGACCGTCGGCGACGACAGCAACACAGCCGACCGGCACGGTGACATCTGCGGTCGATCTGGCGCTCCGGCAAGCGGCAAAAACAGTCTTGTAATATGCGCGCCCCCGCAAAAACCCTGCCAATCGGCCAGTTCCTACGGTGTTCGCGTCCGGACTTTGAGCGGAACTGCCTGAATTCCCACGCGCCATATTGATTATTTGCAATCTTACCGTATCTCCGGGTTCCATTCGGGCACCCGACGGAATGCTCCACCGGTTCTGCCCGAGCATACAGCCTGCAGCCTCCCCGTCAATGCACAGACCGGCTCGCCGATCCCCGCCTGGAAAAACCCGAATCGCTCGCCCCGGACTGGATGACCTCCCGAGCACCCGGCGACCCGCATCACGAAAAATCCGGACAGCATCCTGTCGGCGCTCTGCGCGCGGGCGATTGCATGGGCACCTGCGAGATCGGAGGCGCCCTCACCGTTTCATTCCGGCGAGCCGCCCGGACGGGATTCTTCTCTTTGTGCAGGACCACATCATGCCGCAACGCTTCGCCGTGCACATGACACATCGAAGGCAAGATACAAGCTGCGCTCTGGTCAATCCTGTCCGGAGCGCGATCACCGGAGCGGCAACACGAGCCCAGCAAATGCCACGCCAGGGCGGACCATGGAAACCTCAATGAAACGGAGCCCTGAAATGGCATAGCCGGTCTGGACGATACCGCCGACGACGTTCGGCCCCCCCGGCTGCATGCCTGGCGGGCCGAAACTGTGGGCTTCGGGCCCTTGCCAGCATCCGGCCCGGAGAGGGTACGCGCAGTGCTGAGCTTGATTCTTGCGGTGCCGGGCTGATCCACAGCGGGGGCGCCGATCAGCGCAGTGTATCAGCGCAACCGGTAGTCTCTACCGCATGGTAGATAGTCGTTCCGCGCCGGGTTCGCAATTCAGTGTCACGGGCTCGTGCGTCTGCGCCTGTACAGATAGGCCACCATGAGAATCAGGTAGATCAACACATACATGTTTGCCGTGCCGAGCATATCGCCTCGATTCCCGGTGCTCCCAGGCGCGTAGGGACCACCCCAGCCTTCCGCGGTCGTCCACAGACCGAAGGAGTACAGAACCCCGATGGGCAGCAGCCACTTCTCGCCAAGTCTGGCCAGAAGACCGACGGCAAGAACAGTCTCGGTGACCGCGGCGAAGATCCCGAAATACAACGGCCCCACAAAATTGAAGATCTGAATGAAAAACCCGATGTAACTCACAATCCACGCAGGCTGTCCGGCCTGCGAGGCGCTCAGATAGGAAAGGCTGTTATGCAAAAATGCCGGCTGCCATTTCCAGAACGCATCGAATGCCCACAGAAGCCCGAATAGAACGCGGACGACCTCGATCCTGCGCGTCTCCACCACAGGCCGAGGGTGGCTACCAACCGTCAGTCGCTGGCCGGCCGGCACGGACAGGATCGCCAAAAAAATCAGCGCGTAAACAATGGCGGTACCGGGATCGGTAGCGCCCGGAACATAGGGCCCCCCGAATCCTCCCACAGTCGACCACAGCATAAGCGTGTATACCACGCCTAACCACGCCATTGGACGCAGGGCAACGCCGGTCAGGAGGGACGCTGCGAGCAGCGCGTTCACTACCACCGTGCCGACTGCAACGTGCTGCGGCCCCAGCAGGTTCATTACGTGAATGACACCGTGCAGATAAGTGCGAATGAAGTCCGGCTGGCCTTTAACGCGTTTGACGATAGACGCCAGAAAGCCGTTGATGTACGGCGCGTTGGCCTCGAGGATCGTATTGATGACCCAGATCACTCCAAACACGATGCGCATCACAGCAAAGGCGAAATCCTGTTCCGGGGTGTAACGGAGCGGACGGTTTTCAAACATGCCAGCAGTTCTCCTTTGACTCATTCAGATTTGTGGATGGTGATTCAGCTGCCGCAACCCGCGGCTATCCGGACAGCCGGCACCTCATCGTGCAAGCATGTTCGATCTGTGCGCCAGGCATAGCGAACCTGCATGGATTGCGTCGTTGCCACAGGATAATTTGTTTGATGATTCGAGAAATGGATGATCGGCGATTTCGGTTGTTTGGTTCAGTTGCTCTGGTTTCTGTGGCTGTAATCAACCGTGGAAGACACACTGCTGGATTCTGTTTTACACCTCTTCGATGAAACGGGAAAGTCGCCCGCCAGCGTTCTCTGGACCCCGTGCTCCGGGAAATGTGCGCCGCGGCCGGCGCACAGTCAATGTGACCGATTCCGGTACATCCGCTGACCATTCAGGCAGACACGCATTCCCAATCAAGCGCGACGAACTCCGCGCTCTCAGCGCAGGACAGGAATCGAAAATGCAGGCGCCTTCAACCGGGATGTCAAAGAAACATGAAGATGCCGGCAGACCGTAGTTTGCGCGGCGCAGGAGACCGATGGCCCGGGGCGAGGATGCCGGAGATGACAACGTGACGCCACGGCGTCTTGCGGCGACTCACCGGAACCGGCCGGGCACATCGTCACGCGCACGGCAACCGAAGCTGGCGCCCGCGGATCACACGGGAATCCTTCCGCCCGTTCGATGCGCGCGGCACAACTGTGGGCCAAGTGCCATCTCCCACATCCGCAGGCACAAACTCCTGACGTGCGACAGTGTCCGTCCCGAGACGCGCTGACCGACAGGCTTTATGTGCCTGCACGCACAGCGCTTCGGGCCTTACTTCACGATCGCCTCAGGGTGCTGCTTAAGCAGCTGAGCGTACTGCGGAGCGATCTGCTGTTTCGGAAAGAATGCCTTCCATACAGACACCGGCAGCAATTGCTCGGGCGGTGGGGCAAACACAAAGTCCTGTTGCGTCACCATGGTATGACAGCTGATGCAGGCCTGAACCTTGCCGTAGGCGACGACCTGGCCGTTCGGCTTATAGGCGGCCATCACCCAGTTGCGGTCGCCCTTGTCGTAGCCGTCGAGCTTCAGCATGGCGGTGACGCCGGTGAGCTTTCGGTTGGCGTTGTAGTTCTCCTTGACCACCAAGGCACCGCTGGGGTAACGCTTTACTTTCTCGATGCTGCCGGCTTTGCGAACAGCATCATTCTCGGCGGAATTGGCAAGATCGGTGGTATAGACGTCCACCGTTCGCGATCCTGGCTGATAGGGTTTGCTATCAAGCATCAGGGCGTGGCTCTTTTGCAGGATCTGGATGTCATGCCAAAGCGCAGCAGGACTCGGAGGTTCGGCTGCAGATGACAGGGCCGGGGTGGCCAGAATCAGGCCTGCAACGCCAGACAAGAGAAGTTTACGCATCGTGGTGCTCCTTACGGGGTGGGGCGGTTAGCTCTTTGTAAAGCAAGGACTTGGCAGCACGTAGATTTATTCCAGAACGCACTCCCCTTCTTAATGAACCGGGCGCTAACAGCCTCGCCAAGGCGCCCTGCAATGGAAACAGATATCCGGAAATCGCGGAATTTATGGCCGGTTCCAGACAGATCAACGGTGATTCGATCCGTGCCCGGCAGACCCGCGCCATGAGCTGGACATCGCTACACGCACTCCGGTAGCGATCGTTCAAACTCCCCGGCGACCATCCAGCACACACGCTCCGCTTACTTTTTCCAACGCCTTTGCGCGATACGAACCGGAAAGGGTGAACCGATGGACGGAATGGCCGTCCGTTCCGTCAGCTCCATGCGGGACCGCGGTAGGGTGGGAACCTCCGCGGCACGCTGGCCCAATAACGTCGATCGGCAATCGAGCAATCAGGCGGCCAGCGACCCTCTAGGAGCCCGTCCGAGTAACCATTCCTGGCACCACCGTCAGCCGTGCTGTCACCGGAATCATCGCTGGGGATTCGGGTGGCGCGGCGGCGGGCTGTCAGCCCATCGCTGCCTTGAGCTTCAGGA
>JAKASJ010000075.1 GCA_021819085.1 Pseudomonadota bacterium
CGGCTACCCTTGACTTCCGGGGCAGATGCGGCGTTTCGCCGATAAGACATCATGGCCCCTTGGGTGGGCGGCCTGCCTCCGGTATCGTGGATTGGATGCTTAAGGCAGCAGACCAGAGCCACACGCAAAGGACGAAGCCTTTGCCAGACGATGAGGAGGCAGGCCATGAATGAGCGTATCAGATTCTATGTCGGATTGGATGTGCACAAGGAGTCCATTGCCATTGCGTATGCCCAAGCCGATTCTCGCGAAGAGCCGCGGTTTCTGGGCGCTACGCCCTACAGCGTGATCTCTCTGACCAAGGCATTGGCGAAGCTCGGTCAGCCCGAGGAGCTGAGTGTGGTCCATGAAGCCGGGCCTCTGGGTTACGGGCTCGTGCGCGCCTTGCGCGGACGGGGCTACGCGACGGAGGTGATCGCCCCTTCCCGGGTGGCGCGTCACCCCGCCGATCGCATCAAGACCGACCGGCGCGATGCGCTATTGCTGGCGCGACTGCACCGTGCGGGCGAACTCACACCGATCACGGTGCCGGAACCCCAGGACGAGGCGCTGCGCGATCTCGTGCGCACCCGCGAGGACGCCATGAACGACCTGCGTCGGGCCCGCCAGCGCCTGCGCGCGTTTCTCCTGCGCCAGGGCCATTCGTACACGGGTCGGCGCTGGGGGCCGGCGCACGAACTCTTCCTGTCGAAGATCCGCTTCGAGGATCCGGCGCATCACATCGCCTTCACGGAATACCGCCTGGAAGTGCGCTTTAGCACCGAACGGGTGGCACGGCTCGATGGGGCCCTGCGTGAACAGGCGGCGACCTGGCGGTTTCTGCCGGTCGTCCAGGCCCTCATGACGTTGCGCGGTATCGAGTT
Organism: Pseudomonadota bacterium; assembly: GCA_021819085.1. Classification (GTDB taxonomy): domain Bacteria; phylum Pseudomonadota; class Gammaproteobacteria; order Acidiferrobacterales; family UBA6901; genus JAJYCY01. The sequence continues at coordinate 864 of JAKASJ010000075.1, forward strand.
TCTTTCGGGCATCACGATCGTCGCCGAACTCGGGGATCTGCGCCGCTTCCCGCATCCGCGGGACCTCATGGGCTATCTCGGGCTCGTGCCCGGGGAGCGCTCGAGCGGTGGTACGCGCCAGCAGGGCGCGCTCACGAAGACCGGAAACGGCCATGTACGGCGCATCCTGATCGAGGCCGCCTGGAACTACCGCTTTACCCCGCGTGTCGGGGAGTCCCTGCAGCCGCGGCTTCAGGGTCAACCCCGCCAGCGCGTCGAGACCGCCTGGAAGGCCCAGGTGCGGCTCTGTCACCGCTTCCGCAGGCTGCGTGCGCGGGGTCTCCATCACAACAAGGTGTGCGCGGCCATCGCCCGCGAGCTCTGCGGCTTCATCTGGGACATCGGGAGACAGGTCGTGATTGCCTAATACCTTTTGCCGTACGGGTCTCTGCGTATCGGTAACGCGGTGAGCAGGCGCGAATGAGGGGAATCCTCGAGATTTTTTTGTGGGCACAACTTCAGTGATCCCCGAGATAAGAGCGAGGCTGCCCCGAGACGGAAGATGAAATGCCGCTAACCAATGCGCGAATAGGAGCTTGATCCATCGTCGATACAGAGCCTGTTCGCCGCGTTACGGATACGGTGGGACGCGTTGACCATAAAGCAATCCCAAGCACGGCTGACCGTGAGGAATGACGTTGGCCCTCTTGACTGAACGGGGCCATAGGAAAAATCAAGCTCCAGCGCTTGTTGCCCAATCTTGCGCTCCATCGCCGTGATGTCGGGCCCCGCGGGCTTCTCCCCGGGTCGCTCAAATACCTCCACCGCCCGCTCCAGCAACTGCCGGCGCCATTCCGTAATCTGATTCGGATGCAGCTCAAAGCGCTGCGCGAGTTCCGCTAATGTACGATCACCTTTGAGTGCCTCCAGGGCGACTTTCGCCTTAAACAGCGCCGAATGGTTCCGTCTTGACCGCTTCATGTCTCTACCTCCTGGGCTTAGGGTAGAGCCGTTTATCCACTTACGCTACTGTCCAGTTTTTGGGGCCCACTTCTGAGTACTGGCACAAAGATCCAATGTCATGGCGCTCTCCAGGGGTGAGATGGACAGCGCCACACTACTCGCCAGTCAATGCAAATGTGGAGTTAGACAGCACGAACCTCGCTCCCACGGCTGCAGGAGCGAGGTCACTTCACATTTTAAAGAAGTCCACATTCCGCAAAAAATGGTGAGCTCACCATTTTTCGCGGAGCGGGGGCTGATTTAGCCCCCTTCCGAAAAAACAACGATTTTCACGCGCCAGTTACGCACTATTGGGTGGTTGGCTCAGTAAGAATAACACTGCCCAGTGACAACTATCGCTTTTAAATTAATGGTTCCATCCGGCGAGAGTGTAAAGCTATTGCCGGTGCTAGGCTGTATACCTGAATAGCCGTAGCACACCGTCGCACCGTCTATTTCAATATAAGCTGCATTGTTACTACCGTCAGGGTTACTTCCAGGTCCTGAGCCACCGCCTAAATTAATGTTGGCGTTCGGTGAATTAATTAAGTCAAGCAACTTCTGTATAAAATCTGCACCACTCTGTGCGACATCCAGACTATTTATAAGAGTTTTAAGTTCCCTCAGTGTGAGCGTAGAATTATTAATATACATTACAGCAACATATAACTCGCTCCCTGCCAAAGCAGGCTCATAAATAAGCACTGTAAAACTTATATCGTTTGGTGAGACCGTAGATGCATCCCAAATCACCACAATGGGCGTATTACCTTCTTGCGTTGCTATAACCGCGTTCCCGTTTGCTCCTTGAACTGAGTACAGTTGGAGTGCCCCCGGTTTTTCGGACCGATGTCAGGTTTAGGATAGCCTGATGGAGGTTCGAGATGAAGAAGCGATTTTCGGAAGAGCAGATCGTGCGGATTCTGGGCGAGGCGGCTGGGCACGGCATGGCGGCGACAGCCCGCAAGTACAACGTGTCGGAGCAGACGCTGTACGTATGGCGCCGGCGATTCGAAGGGATGGAAGTCCGCCAAGTGGTCGAGCTCAAGCGCCTGCAGCAAGAGAATGCACGCCTGAAGAAGCTGGTGGCCGAGCGGGACCTGGAGCTCGAGGTCGTGAAGGAAATTGTCGCAAAAAAACTCTGAGCGTGCCGGCACGGCGAGAGTGGGCACGGCACGCTGAACAATCCGGGGTAAGCCAAGTGCGGGCGTGTCGGATATTTCGTATTGCGCGTTCGGCGCTGCACTACGAGGCGAAGCGCCCGTCACAGGAGGCGGCGCTGGTCGAATGGATGCGCACGCTGGTACACGAGCAACCCGATTGGGGCTATCGGCTGGTGTGGGGTCATGCCCGCAATCAGGGCTGGCACGTCAGCCTCAATCGGGTACACCGGCTGTGGCAGAAGTACGCACTGCAGCAGCCTCAACGGGTGACGCGGCGCAAGCTCGTCACCGGAGCGAAGCTTAATCCCGCGCCGCTCATGCGTAATCACATCTGGTGTTATGACTTGGTGCACGATCGGGATGCCGCCGGACGTGTGATTCGCTGCCTGACCGTGAAGGACGAAGCGACCGCCTATGCCCTGGCGGTGGTTCCCGCCCGTGCGTACAACGCGGCCGATGTGCGTGCCGTTCTAGAGCGGCTGGTGCGGGAATATGGCTATCCGGCGTATCTGCGCAGCGACCGGGGCAGCGAGTTCATGGCGGCCGATCTGCGCGAGTGGTTTGCGGCGAATCGTATCCACCCTGCTTATATTGATGCCGGCAAGCCTTGGCAGAATGGCTCCAGCGAGAGCTTCAACGGCACACTGCGCCGCGGCTGCCTCAATCGCTACGAGTTCCACGGCATCGAAGACGCAAGGATCCGGATGGAACAATGGCGGCGGGTCTACAACGAGGTCCGTCCACACAG
>JAKASJ010000076.1 GCA_021819085.1 Pseudomonadota bacterium
CGATCTGCACGATTTGGCTATCACAACACCATTATTGCTAACGACAGACGACACAATCCCGAGTCAAATGAATCCCTTAGCGACCTCCCACGTTAGCGGGGCAAAACCCCGGGACCCCGGGCACGGAGCAATCAACCGCCAGGCGTTCTGCGCTTGCGAGCAGAGTCTTCCCCGTTGGAGAGGTCCCGGGCTATCCGACGACCGTTGCACTGGCTGGCCGGCTCATCCTTGGTGAGTCGCAAATGTCACACGACCCAGGTGATCGGCAGCGGGCTGCATTTTCCCGGTTCGCAGGCACCGCAATTTCGGATTCACCCTATGTGTGAGCCCGCCGCCCGACCTCGATGAGCTGACACCTCCCCAGCTGAAGGATCTGGTGGTCCGGCTATTGAATGAAGTGGCTGAACTTAAGCAGACGGTGGCGCAGCAGCGTGAGGAGATCGCGCGGCTGAAGGGGTTGAAGGGCCGGCCAGAGATTAAGCCGAGCGGCATGGAGAATGCGACTGCACCCGCAGGGCCGAAGCTGCCCGGGAGCAAGCCGCGCCGCGGCAAGGTCAGGCCCCGCGTCAGCGTCGAGGATCGGGTCCTGAAAGCCTCGGCTCCCCCCGGATCGCGCTTCAAGGGCTACGAGACCTATCTGGTGCAGGAACTCGTGCTTTCGCTCCACGCGATCTGCTACCGCCGCGAGCGCTGGGTGACGCCGGACGGCCAGACCATCATCGCGCCGCTGCCGGCGGGGATCGCGGGCCATTTCGGCCCTGACCTGCGCCGCTGCGTATTGATGCAGTACCACCAGGGCCAAACCACATTGCCCCGTCTGACCGCCCTGTTGCAGTCGGTCGGCCTGTCGATCTCCAAGCGCGAGGTCCAGCGGCTGTTGCCCGAGAAGCATGAGGACTTTCTTGATGAAGCCCGCGACGTGCTGCGCACCGGATTGGAAACATCGCCCTGGATATCGGTCGATGACACCGGCGCACGACACAAGGTGGCGAACGGCTTCTGCACACAGATCGGCAACGATCGGTTCACCTGGTTCTGCACGCGGCCATCGAAGAGCCGGCTGAATTTCCTCGATCTGCTGCGTGCCGGCCATACTGACTTCGTGCTCAACCCCGCGGCATTCGAGTACCTGCGCAGCCGCGCTCTGTCCGCCACCCTAATCGCCCGATTGGCCGAACCGCCGGAGACGGCCTTTACCGACCATGCCGCCTGGCAGGCGCATCTCGATCGGCTTGGCTTCGCCACCCTGACTACGACCCCCGATCCGGTGCAGATCGCCACCGAAGGAGCAATATGGGGCAGCATCCACGCGCACGACTTTCTGCGCGATGCCGTGGTGCTGAGCGACGATGCCGGGCAGTTCGCGGTGGGCCGGCACGCGTTGTGCTGGGTGCATGCTGAACGGCTGGTGCACAAGCTGGATGCCTTCACCGACCAGCACCGTGCCGCCCAGCAGCGCCTGCGCAAGCCGATCTGGAACTTCTATGCCGATCTCAAGACATACCGCGCCAACCCCGACAAAAGCCGCCGTCTCGCGCTGCGGGCGCGGTTCGACCGCATCTTCCGCCGGCGCACCGGCTTCGTCAGGCTGGATCGCCTGCTCGCCCGGCTGCATGCCAACAAGACCGAGCCATTGATGGTGCTCGACCAACCGGAGACGCCGCTGAATACCAATGGCTCCGAGAACGATATCCGATGCCAGGTCACCCGCCGAAAGGTCAGCGCCGGAACCCGCAGCGACCTTGGCCGCGATTGCCGCGATGCTTTCCTCGGTCTCACCAAAACATGCACCAAGCTCGGCGTGGCAATCTGGGACTTGTATGGGGCACGCTTTGTCAAGCTAAAATGTCTATGTGGGCCGCATGCACGGACTCCTGTTGGATGACGGTGTGAAGTGATGACTCGAGAAGCCAACGACCTGAGGCGGAGCCTGCCGACGGGCACGGTCTTTCCGCGCCACGAACTTGTATTCGGTGGACCTAACTGGTCCGTACCATGATGCAGTCATGCGCATCGGCGGCGAAGCTCCGAGGCAGCGGGCCCATTCTATCTCCGGCATTGCAGCCATATCCCAGATCGGCTAACCGCCACCTCGGGTCGTCATCGCGGCGTGTCAGAACAACGTCAACGCACGCGAAACCGTTTGATGGATCACCTGCTGTGCCAGACTACATCTTACGCCGGGTGTAGCACGACCCCTTCAGGTACCTGACCCGTGGTGGCGAGGCGCCACAGCGCGATCAGTAGCTTACGTGCTAGCGCAACGATCATGCTCTTCCGTGTGCCACCGCGCTCATCTCCAGTCCTGGCGTGATACCATTTTGCCAGAACACTGTCTTTTTGAAAAAGCAGGAAGCGCCAGGCAAGTTGGATCATGCCGCGGCGAACCCGCGCGTTGCCCGCCTTGGCCAGCCCCTTCTCCCGCCGTTTCTGGCCGCTCTCATCCGGCGAGCCGGTCAGACCGGCATACCGCGCCACAGCCCTTCGGTCCCGGAGGTTCCGACGCAGGACTTCATGCACCAGCATATCGGCCGTTTCAATGCCAACACCTACAATGCGCGCGAGCAAGAGGACCATGGCGTGCGGCCCATGGTCGGGTTCCCGTTCAAGCCGCTCGATTCGCGCAGCCTCTATCTCCCGGATCTGCTCGGTTACGAAGCGAAGCCGTGCTAGATCGCGTCTTAACTCAGCAGCCGTGTTCGGCGGCAGGGGATCTCCTTCGGGCGTTCGCAACGTTTCAAGGCGTTCCGGGGCTTTCCGCAAAGTCGGCTTGAAGCCCCGGATACCCAGCCGGACCAGGCAACCCTTCATCCGATTGACGATGCGGGTGCGCTCGCCGACAAGCCCCTCTCGTTCCCGGCTCGGACGTTTTGCATCCTCCTCCTCGAGCGTCGGGATCGCGGCCATGCTGCAATGACACGGCTCGCCCCGCAGCCAGCCGAGGAACGCGCGCTTGAGCAGCTCGGTGTCAAGCCGGTCCGACTTGGCGCGCCGATTTTCTCGCGACACCGGAACGCTCACAGGGTGGATGACGTAGGCTTCAATTCCGTGCGTGCGCAGCCAGCGCGCTAGCCAAAAGCCGTCACGGCCCGCTTCGAAGGCAACCGTGATACGCGTGATCGTACAGCCGGCTTTGATGGCCTCGTCATGCCAGCGATGCAGCAATCGGAGCAAAGCGTCTTGGTCCGGCTCGAGCTTCTTTAGCGGATGCCGTTCGATGCCCGGGACGACCCCGGCAACGAGCCAACTCGCCTGGCTCAGCTCGATTACGCCGATCAGCGTCCTGTCCTGATCCAGCGCTACGAGGGACCTGCTCAGGTCAGCGGTAGGCCGTGGCATGGTGCACTCCATCCGTTGCTTCCAGCGACGATGCTATTCCGCCGCTCGCCCCATACCATCTATCTCGGCAGCCGCCTCCGGGTTCCCGGTCACCGCGTCATTCCGCCTTTGCCGGACCTCGTCCGCTGCCCCGGGCAGCCTGCCTGATATCGCCGGCTGCCCAGGGTTTTGCCCCTATTACGCGA
>JAKASJ010000041.1 GCA_021819085.1 Pseudomonadota bacterium
GCAACCGTTAACCCGTTCAACGGGGAACATGTTAAATCACTCGACGGCAGCGCCGCCAGCGAGATCGATGTTGCGCTCGCCGGGGCCGCAGGTTCGGCGCCTACCTGGGCCGCAACCACGTTTGCCCGCCGCGCGGCGCTGATGCGGAATGTCTCGGCCATCCTGCGCGGGCGGTCGGAACTCTGGGCGCGGCTCATCACACTCGAAATGGGCAAAATAATCCGCGAGGCGCGCGCCGAGGTCGAAAAATGCGCGGTAACCTCCGAGTTCTACGCCGAGCACGCGGAGCGCTTTTTGGCCGACGAGAAGATCCAATCGGACGCCGGGCTCAGCTACGTGGCCTATTTCCCGCTGGGCACGGTGCTCGCTGTGATGCCGTGGAATTTTCCCTTCTGGCAGGTTTTTCGCTTTGCAGCGCCTGCTTTGATGGCCGGCAACACTGTGGTACTCAAGCACGCATCAAACGTACCGCAGTGCTCCCTGGCGATCGAGGCCATCTTTCGGGAAGCCGGCTTTCCCGAAGGGGTATTCCGCTCACTGCTGATCCCCGGGGAGCAGGTACAAGCCCTCATCGCCGATCCGCGCATTCACGCCGTAAGCGTCACCGGCAGCGAGGCCACGGGCCGCAAGATCGCCGCCGCAGCCGGGGCTGCGTTGAAGAAGACGGTGCTGGAGCTGGGCGGGTCAGATGCGTTCGTGGTTCTGGCGGATGCGGATCTGGAGCTCGCGGCGTCCGTCGGTGTCGCTGCGCGTTACCTCAATGGCGGCCAAAGCTGTATCGCAGCCAAGCGGTTCATACTCGTGGAATCGGTTGCCGACCGCTTTCTGGAGCTGTTTCGGCGCCGGGCGGACGACTTGAAGCAGGGCGATCCCAGCGATGAGGACACCCACATCGGACCCATGGCCCGGGCGGACCTGCGGGACGAGCTGGACCGCCAGGTACAGGATTCAATCAGGATGGGCGCCGTGCCGGTAATGGGGTGCGGACCGGTGGCCGGGCCGGGCTTTTTCTACAGGATATCCATCCTTGACCACGTGCAGCCTGGTATGCCGGCCTACGAAGAGGAGCTTTTCGGGCCGGTCGCCATCGTAATCCGGGCGGCGGATGAGGACGACGCGCTGCGAATCGCCAATGACAGCCGCTATGGACTAGGCGGCAGCATCTGGACACGCGACACCGGCAAGGGCGAGCACATGGCCCGCCGCCTTCAGTCCGGGACGGCGTTCGTCAACGGCATGGTCAAGAGCGACGCACGTCTGCCATTCGGGGGCATCAAGGCATCCGGATATGGCCGCGAGCTTTCATACCTGGGCATACGCGAATTTGTCAATGCGAAAACCGTGTGGATAAAATGAACTGAGCCCCGGGATTTCTTCGCCTCCCGGAATTGCCATTTTAGGTTACCCGGCATCCTGGTCTTGCACGTTCCAGCCGCATAATCCCGGCCGGATGCGCTGACCCCAACCGTCGATGATTCGCCATGCTGCAGATCGCAATTGTCTATGTCCTGGTCGGGGCCGCTGCCGGCACCATTGCCGGCCTGCTCGGTGTCGGCGGCGGATTCGTCATCGTCCCGGCACTGTTGTTCGTATTCCACAATCAGGGGTTTGCACCAGACCTTGCGGCGCACCTCGCGATCGGGACATCACTGGCGACAATAGTGCCGACCTCGCTGTCTTCGCTGCTGGCGCATCAGCGGCGGGGAGCGGTGCAGTGGCCTGTATTCCGGTTGCTGATCCCCGGCATCATTCTTGGGGCCCTGATCGGATCAACGGTGGCCAGTGAGCTGCACGGCAGGATATTGCACGCGGTCTTCGGTCTTTTTGCCTCCATCGCCGCGGTGCAGCTGATATTGAACCGCCCTCCGGCGCCGCATCGTCGACTTCCAGGCCGGGCCGGAATGGTCGGTGCCGGCTCTTTCATTGGGGCGGTCTCGGGTATCACGGGGATCGGAGGCGGCAGCCTGACGGTTCCCTTCCTTCTGTGGTGCAACGTCAACATGCGTCAGGCCGTGGCGACCTCTGCCGCCTGCGGATTCCCGATCGCAGTGTCGGGTACGCTTGGCTTCGTGGCAAGTGGCTGGCACGACACCGGCCTGCCGGCCTGGTCCACCGGATCGGTATACTGGCCGGCGGTTCTGGCCATAGCTTCCGCGAGTGTGGTATTCGCACAGCTTGGCGCGCGGCTGGCGCACCTGCTTCCGGTGAGACTGCTCAAGCGGATCTTTGCGGCTTTCCTGGTAGTCATGAGCGTGAAATTGATTCTGGGGTGAAATCTGATCGTACCCGGCTGCCCCGGGCACCGGGTCATGTGCTGCCGCGACGCGCCTGCCGCCGATAGCTCCAGGCCAGCAGACCGAGGCCGATGATGATCATGGGCGCGCTGAGGAGCTGACCCATAGTCAACCAGCCGAAGGCCAGGTAGCCGAGCTGCGGATCCGGAACGCGTACGAATTCCACCAGAAAGCGAAACAGGCCGTAAAACGTAAGAAACATCGCGGACACCGCACCGACCGGCCGTCGTTTGCGGGAAAACAGCACCAGGATGGTAAGCAGCACCAACCCCTCGAGTACCGCTTCATACAGTTGTGAGGGCTGACGCGGTAGCGGTCCGGCGTCACGGAACACCATCCCCCAGGGCAGGGTGGTCACCTTGCCCCACAGTTCCTGATTAATGAAGTTGCCGATGCGGCCGGCGCCGAGGCCCAGGGGCACCCATGGGGCAACAAAATCCGTAACCTCCAGCAGCGACTTGCCATGCTTGCGTCCGAACAACCAGAGCGCCGCGATCACGCCGAGCAACCCGCCATGAAAGGACATTCCCCCGTCCCATACTTCAAATATCGCCGGCGGGCGCGACAGGTAGTAATCGAGGTTATAAAACAGCACATAGCCGATGCGCCCCCCCAGGATCACACCGAGCGCGCCATAAAAGATTGCATCGGCAACCTGATCCGCGGTCCAACCGGACCCTGGCTGGCGCGCGCGGCGGGTGGCGAAGTACCACAGGCCGATAAACCCGAAGACATACATCAGCCCATACCAGTGCACCTCGATGTGAATGGTGTGGCCCAGGACGCTGAAAGGCGGAAATCCGAACGCGACGGGATTTATGTTTGGGGCATGAAGCATGGACAAAAACTCCAGATGTAGACTGTTGGCTAGGATTGCAGATTCGCCGATTCTATCCCTTCAGTTGGGCAGGATGCGCGAAAAAAACACTTTTAGGTAGCTAGTCTCGGGAATCGCCGGGTGCACCGGGTGATCCGGCGCCTGTCCACCCTGCTCGACAAGCTGGAGAAAGCGATCCAGATGACGGCTCGACTGCAGCAGAATCTGCTGTAGATCGGAGCGCGCCAGATGATAGGAGCACGATGCCGAAACAAGAATCCCGTCCTTGGCAAGCACCTGCATCGCCATTTGGTTCAGGCGGTAATAGGCCTGCATTCCCTCCCTGGAGTCTTTCTTGCGCTTGATGAAGGCTGGGGGGTCGACGATGACCACATCGAAATGCTCGCGCTCTGCGCGCAGCAACCGCAGCGCCTCGAATGCGTCTTCGTGCATCAGTGCAAGCTTGTCTTCCACACCGTTAATCGCAGCATTGCTCCGCGCCCAGTCTACGGCGCGCGCCGAACTTTCGATGCACAGTACGCGCGCAGCGCCGGTTGCAGCGGCCTGTACACCCCAGGCCCCGATATAGCTGAAAACATCGAGAACCCGGCCTCCGTTCACATATCCAGGCAAGCGCGCACGATTCAGGCGCTGATCGTAGAACCATCCGGTCTTCTGACCCGCCAGCACCGGGACCTCGAATCGGACGCCGTTCTCCTCGATGGCGACACGCTCGGGCACCTCCCCCAGCGCACTCTCGACATAACTGTCCAGTCCTTCGATCTCCCGGCTGGCCCCATCGTTGCGCAGGAGTATGGCTCGTGGCCGCAAGACCTTGTCAATGGCGGCAACCACCTCGTGCCTGAGCCGCTCCATCCCGGCGGTGGTAATTTGCACCACCACGACATCGCCGTAACGGTCGACCACGAGTCCCGGAAGCCCGTCACTGTCACCGAATGCAAGCCGGTAGTAGGGCTTGCCGAACAGTTTTTCGCGTAGGCTGTAGCATACATTGAGGCGGTGGACCAGAAGTGACTGGGTCAGGCTCTGGGTGCTGTCCCGGCTCACCAGGCGCGCACTAATCAGGGTGCGGGGATTAACGTAGCCGGATCCCAGCGGCCGCCCAGAGTGGTCTTCGATGACCACCGGCTGACCGGGCTGAAATTCCGCAAGTGGCGTCGCCGCCGTGTCGACTTCGTTGCTATACACCCATACGTGGCCGGCACGCAGGCGGCGGTCTTCGTTTTTTTTCAGTCGCAGGGGTGCAAAAGTCATAGTAAATGTGCCAGATTGCGCGGGCGCAAGCTTACGGTAAACCGCTCGGAATGGGAAATTTCCCACGGACGCGTCGGTGACCGGACTGGCGCTCCCACACAGGGGGGACAGAGGGGGCGGTGGTCAGTGGCGGAGCGATTCCTGCCTTGCCTGACTCATGGCCTGAAATCCGCAGGCCGACAGCCCGATCCTGGCCGGAATTACCCGAGATCAAGTAAGGTCTTCCGAGCAAAGACAGTTTCCGTTCGACGCGCTATAGTGCGTTTTGTGATTCAACCGACAATTCCCGGATGTCCCCGACCACCGTACCCCACACCAACCGGCTGATCGACGAGACCAGCCCTTATCTGCTCCAGCACGCGCACAACCCGGTAGACTGGTTTCCGTGGTGCGCTGAGGCGCTCGAAAAGGCGGGGCGCGAAGACAAGCCGATACTGCTGTCAATCGGTTATTCGGCCTGTCACTGGTGCCACGTCATGGAACACGAGTCGTTCGAGGACGAAGAAGTCGCCGGCGTCATGAACGCACTCTACGTCTGCATCAAGGTCGACCGCGAAGAGCGTCCTGATCTGGACAGAATCTACCAGCTGGCCCATCAGATGCTGGCGCAACGCCCGGGTGGCTGGCCGCTCAACATGTTTCTGTCTCCCGACGACCAAACACCTTTTTTCGGCGGAACATATTTTCCGAATACAGCGCGCTACGGGATGCCGGCGTTCATCGACGTACTGCGGCGGATTGCGTCGTTCTACCGCGAGCATCGCGGTGAGATCGGGAAACAGAACGCCACCGTGCGTAATGCCTTCCGGAACATGGAGCCCGCCGCTCCCGAACCGGGACTGCGTGTGAGTCCCGAGCTGCTCGCAGCGGCACGACGCGAACTTGAGCAACATTTCGACCCGCGCGATGGGGGCTGGGGGGGCGCTCCGAAGTTTCCACACCCGACCAGCATCGAGCGGTGCCTGCGCCAGTGGGCATCGAACCCTGCCGCACCGGATCGCGGAGCCCTGGCGATGGCAGAGCACACGCTGCGCGCCATGGCGCTTGGAGGAATCTACGACCAGGTGGGTGGCGGCTTCTGCCGCTATTCCGTGGACCAGCACTGGATGATCCCGCATTTCGAGAAAATGCTTTACGACAATGCGCAACTGCTGACGCTCTACAGCGATGCTGCAATTGCCACCGGAGATGATTTGTTCCGGCGCGTCGCGACGGAAACCGGAGAATGGCTCATGCGTGAAATGCAGTCTCCGGAAGGGGGTTACTTTTCGACGCTCGACGCCGATTCGCAGGGTCATGAGGGCAGCTTCTATGTATGGACGAAGGACGAGCTGCGGGCAATCCTCGGCGACGACGAATACCGCGTCGCGGCGCTACATTTCGGTTTGGACCGTCCCGCCAACTTCGAGAACGAATTCTGGCATTTGCATGTCTGCAGGTCCGGCGCCGACATCAGCGGTGCCCTCGGGATTCCGGAGAAAGAGGTCAACACGCTGATCGAGAGCGCCCGGCACAGGATTTTCGCGGTACGTGAGCGGCGCGTGCGTCCGGGGCGCGACGAGAAGATCCTTACCAGCTGGAACGGGCTTGCGATCAAGGCCATGGCACATGCCGGACGCTTACTGGGACGCAGAGACTTCGTCGATTCGGCGCGACGGGCGCTCGATTTCGTGCACACACACCTATGGAAGGATGGCCGCCTGCTCGCCACCTGCAAGGACGGCATCGGACGCCTGAACGCCTACCTGGACGACTACGCCTTCCTCATCGACGGGACGCTCGAACTCGCGCAGGCGCACTGGCATGACGGCGATCTCGCGTTTGCAATCGAACTTTCCAAGACACTTCTCGACCACTACGAAGACCGGCATCATGGCGCCTTCTTCTTCACCGCCGATGACCATGAACCACTCATTCACCGCCCCAGGCCGGCGGGTGATGACGCCCTGCCATCGGGAAATGGCACTGCCGCGCTGGCGCTGCTGCGTCTTGGCCATATCCTGGGGGATGCGCATTTTCTTGCAGCCGCGGAAAGCACTGTCCGGGCACTGTACCCGGAAATTGCCCGATATCCTTCCGGACACAATGCGCTGCTTGCTGCAGTGGAAGAGTACATTTATCCGACACAGACGGTGATATTGTGCGGGACTGCGGAAGCGATGAAGCCTTGGGTCGAACGCTGCCAACGCCGGTACGCGCCGCGCCGCATCATACTGGCCATACCGGATACCGCCAGTGACCTGCCCGGCGCGCTCGTCAGCCGCAACGCCAAAAACGGTGTCACTGCCTACATTTGCACCGGCCATGCGTGCAGCGCACCAGTCACGGAGCTGGACGCACTCGAACCGGTGCTTGCCGACAGTGAAATCGGGGGCGAACGATTAGGCGTCGCATGACCATCGCTACGGATATGGAGGCAAAGCAGTGGCGCCAAAAACTCTGGAAGATTTCATTCGTGAAGCACGTGCGCACATCCAGGAGATTCATCCGGATGAGCTCGACGAAATGATCGCGGATCATGACGATCTGCTCATAGTAGACGTTCGGGAACCGGAAGAATTCCACAAGGGTCACATTCCCGGCGCACTGCTGGTGCCTCGCGGTACACTTGAAAGCGCCGCCGACTGCGGCAACAAGCATCGCGTTGAGTCGCTTTGCAGCGCACGCGGCCGTACGATCGTCGTCTGTTGCGATACCGGGGCGCGCAGCGCGCTCGCGGCCGACACGCTCAACCAGATGGGATTCAACAGCTACAATCTGGCCGGAGGCATCGTCCTGTGGGAAGCGGACGACTTCCCGGTCATAAGGGATTAAGGGTAAAACTCAGAAGGCGTAGCCAAATTCGCGCCGAAAGCGATCGGAAAACTCGCCGGGATCGACGCGGTGATTCTGGGTTCCATGGTGCTCGATCTTGATCGCACCCATAAGGGCGGCGATACGTCCGGTGGTCTCCCAATCCATGCCACGGGAAATTCCGTAAAGAAGACCGGCGCGATAGGCGTCGCCGCAGCCGGTGGGATCGGCGATTCGCTGTGCCTTGGCGGCCGGAATCACGTGCGTCTTGCCCTTTGAATGGATCTCGGAGCCTTCCCCGCCCTTGGTAAGCACCAGCCCGTCAACTCGCGCTGCGAGTTCCCGCAGCGACGCTCCCGTGCGCTCCTGAAACAGTTTGCACTCGTAATCGTTTACGCTCAGGTAGGTGGCCTGCTCTAGGAAAGCATCGAGTTCGGGGCGGCCGAACATCGGCATTCCCTGGCCCGGGTCGAAAATGAAGGGTATTCCGGCGCTGGCAAACTGCTGTGCATGCAGAAGCATACCGTCGCGGCCGTCAGGGGAAACGATGCCTAGGGAAACCGGTCCGGCCTGACTCACGGAATTGAGATGTGCGTAGCCCATGGCACCCGGATGGAAAGCAGTGATCTGATTGTCATCAAGATCCGTCGTAATGAAGGCTTGAGCGGTGAAAGTACCAGGAACGACCGTCACATGGTCGCGCCGAACGCCCCAGCGGTCCATCCACTTCGCATAGGCTGCGAAATCCTCTCCCACCGTACCCATGGGCAGCACATCCCCGCCGAGCATCTGCAGGCTGTAGGCGATATTGCCGGCACATCCTCCGAACTCGCGGCGCATCTGCGGCACCAGAAACGACACGTTCAGAATATGCACCTGCTCCGGCAGGATATGGTGCTTAAACCGGTCCGGGAACAGCATGATGGTGTCGAATGCAAACGAACCGCAGATCAGTACCGTCATCGAACCCCCGTCCATTGCCCACAGTCAGACCGCACGATCGTCCCGGGTGCATTGCAGGCAAGTATCGGCGCCCGGGCGAAATGGCGCGCAGTATACCCGAAACCGGCTGCGAGCGGACCTGATGGCGAAATGGGGGTTGATGACCGGAGCTTTTCGACCGGAAGGAACCGGTGGCAGGGCGCCCGTCAGGCAGAGCCGCTCCGGATATTGCGGAGTACCCGGCGGGCAGAACCATTCCGCTGGCCGGCGATTCGATGAGATAGCAGCCTAATCCAGGGCCCTCCATCTGAGATCGAGCTCGCGCGCCGCCCTCACATCGTCGAGACGTCGCACTACCGTGGTATGTGGCGCGTTTTTGACAAGTTCGGGATTGGTCTGCGCTTCATGGGCGATCGCGACCATGGCCGCGATGAAACTATCGAGCTCTTCCTTGCTTTCGGTTTCTGTGGGCTCGATCAGAAAGCATTCTGGCACGAGCATTGGAAAGTACGTAGTTGGCGCATGGAAGCCCTTGTCCAGCAACCGCTTGGCGACATCCATCGCAATCACGCCGGTGGCATCCTTGATGGGTTTCAGCGTTATGATGAACTCATGGGTCGCCCTGCGCGCCGGGAATGCGGCGGTGAATCCCTGCTGCTTCAGACGGGCCATCATGTAGTTCGCATTGAGGGTTGCAAACTCCGCAACGCGCCTCATGCCCGCGCGCCCGAGCAGCCGCGCATAGACATAGGCGCGCAGCAGGATCCCCGCGTTCCCCATGTACGCCGAGAGACGGCCTATCGACTGGGGGTGTTCTTTTTCTGTTTCGACGACATAGCGGCCGTCGCTGGCCTGCGCGACAACCGGAACGGGCAGAAACGGCAGAAGCCGATCGTTGACACCGACCGGGCCGGCGCCGGGACCGCCGCCGCCGTGCGGCGTAGAAAAGGTCTTGTGCAGATTCATATGAATCACATCGAAACCCATGTTGCCGGGCTTGACCTTTCCGAGGATCGCATTCAGGTTTGCGCCATCATAGTAGAGAAGGCCACCCGCCTTGTGCACTATCAGCTGCACTTCCTGGATGTCCCTTTCAAACACTCCCAGCGTCGAGGGGTTAGTAAGCATCAGGCCCGCGGTCTGGGGGCCAACGGCGGCCCGGAGTCTTTCGATGTCTATGCCTCCGTTCGCATCCGTGGGAATTTCGCGCACCGTGTAGCCGCACATCACCGCGGTCGCAGGGTTGGTCCCGTGGGCGGCGTCCGGCACGAGGATTTCAGTACGTGACAGATCGCCACGCGACTCATGATAGGCACGTATCATGGCCACCCCGGCAAACTCGCCCTGCGCACCGGCCATGGGGGTGAGCGACACAGCCTTCATCCCGGTTACGTCCTTAAGTATCTCCTGCAGCTCGAACAGGCATGCCAGAAACCCCTGACCCGTAGCCGGTGACGCAAGCGGATGGCGCGCAAGAAACTGCGGCAACATGGAAAACGCATTGCACGCGCGCGGATTGTATTTCATGGTGCATGAGCCGAGCGGATAAAAATGCGTGTCAATCGAGAAGTTCTTCTGGGACAGCTTGGTATAGTGACGCACAGACTGCATTTCCGACACCTCCGGCAGGATCGGACGCTTCCGTCGCAGCAGGTGCTGTGGAATATCCTCGACCACGGGCGCGATGGAGGGGGACTGGGACGGATTGCGGCGCCCCGGCTTGGAAAGCTCGAATATCAGCATCTTGTCACCTGTGCTAGCGCATTTGTACCTGAACCGTACCGACCGGGAATCCTGCCGCGACGGAGGGCGCAGAACGGCTCGTATCGATTCACTCTCGGCCCGGAACCGGCTCCGTTCACTTCAGTGCAGCGATCGCCTTTTCGTAGTTCGGTTCCTGCGCGATTTCCGGAACGAGCTCCGCGTAGACCACCTTGTCGCTCTGATCGAGCACCACTACCGCACGCGCGGTAATGCCGGCAAGTGGACCGTCCTCGATCAGAACCCCGTAGTCCTTGGCAAAATGGCGATCACGCATCATGGATAGCGTCACCACACTGCCGGTGTGTTCTGCGCTGCAGAAGCGGCTCTGCGCGAACGGCAGATCGGCGGAGATAATCAGCATCACCACGTCGCTGCGGCTCTTGGCGTGATCGTTGAATTTCCGGGTGCTGGTCGCGCATACCGGGGTATCGAGACTCGGGACGATGTTGAGAAGCTTCTTCTTACCCGCGAAACTGGCGAGTGTGACGTCGCGCAGCTCGGCGTCCGTGAGGCGGAAATCCGGAGCCTTGCTGCCTGTCTTGGGTAAATCACCGAATGTGTGTATGGAATTGCCCTTCAGGGTTACTGTAGCCATGTCTTTTCCTCCTTGGTGATGTGCATCCGACGGCTGCTGCCGTCACATCTTCTGCGCGCATGGCGGATCCAGGCGGCGTTTGCTCAGTATGCGCTGCATATGTTGGGCGTATCGGTCAATGTCGGCCGATGTCTTGGTTTCCGTAGCACAAACCAGCAGGCACTGGCCGAGTTCCGGATAGTCGTCGGTAAGCGCGAAACCGGCCAGGATTCCCTGCGCCTCCATGGCACGCAGTACGTCGGCGGGCGGCGATTGCAGGCGTACGACTGCTTCGTGGAAGACCGGCCGGTCGAATACTGGCTCCACGCCGGCAACCGACCCCAGACGCGTCAGCAGCGTGCAAATATTGGCGTGCGACTGGGCCGCCACACGTTCGAGCCCCTCCGGGCCCAGCAGAGACATGTATATCGTCGCGGCGGTAACCAGAAGTCCCTGGTTTGTGCAAATATTGGAGGTGGCCTTGGAGCGGCGGATGTGCTGCTCACGGGCCTGCAGCGTCAGCGTGAAGCCGGGCCGGCCGTCTCGGTCCATGGTGCGACCGATGATGCGCCCGGGCATCTGGCGCACATAATCCTGCTTACAGGACATGAACCCGAAATACGGCCCGCCGGAAGACAGGGGGACCCCCAACGGCTGACCCTCTCCGACAACGATGTCGGCCCCGGCATTGCCCCAGTCGCCGGGAGCCTTGAGCAAGGCGAGCGAGATCGGATTGACACAGGCAATGACAATCAGCCCGTGCGCGTGAGCCCAGTCGGTCATCGCATCCACGTCTTCCAGCACCCCGAAAAAATTCGGTTGCGGAATCACCAGCGCAGCGCAGTCGCCATGGTAACTCGCCTCCAGCGCTTCCAGCGGGCTGTTCCCGGACCTGGTGTCGTAATCTGGCTCGACCAGTCCGATGCCCTGGTTGCTCACGATCGTCCTGACCACCTTGCGATAGACGGGATGGACCGTCTTCGGGGCGAGCACCGTGCGGCCTTTCTTGTGTAACCGAACCGCCATCAGCACCGCTTCAGCCAGAGCGGATGCGCCGTCATAGAGAGAGGCATTGGACACGTCCATGCCGGTGAGACTGGCAATCATGGTCTGGTATTCGTACAGCAGCTGGAGCGTGCCCTGGCTCGCCTCGGCCTGATAAGGCGTATAGGCCGAGTAGAATTCGCCGCGCGTCGTGATCTGCCATACTGCGGCCGGAATATGGTGCTCGTAGGCGCCAGCGCCGATGAAGCAGAGGTAGTGACCATCAGCCTCGGCGCGCTCCTGCATCAGGCGCCCGATTTCCATTTCGTTTATCGCTTCCGGTACGGCCGTAAGCTCGGCGCCACGCAGCGCCGCCGGGATCTCATCGAACAGGTCATCGACGTCCTGGATACCAATGGTCGCAAGCATGGCCTTTATATCGGCCTCGGTATGGGGTATGAATGGCATAGGCAATACCTTGTCTGACGTCACTGCTCCCGGTCATAGCAGGCCGGGGCGGTCGGGATTCGCTGAAAACCGCAAACGCCCCCGAATCTAATGGCCTTCCGCCTCGACCAACGCTGCATAGGCAGTGTCGTCAAGCAGCGATTTGAGCTCTTCCGGATTTCCAGGCTGCATTCGGAACAGCCAGCCATCCCCGTAGGCACCCTTGTTCACCGTTTCCGGCGCATCACCAAGTCGCGTGTTCACCTCGACTATCTTGCCGCTGACTGGGGCGTAAATGTCTGAGGCCGCCTTGACAGACTCGACCACGGCGCACTCCTTGCCGGCGACGTATTCCGCGCCCACCTTGGGCAGCTCGATGAACACCAGGTCGCCGAGCAGCTGTTGCGCGTGATCGGTGATTCCGACTGTGACCGAGCCATCGGGCATGGTCTTTACCCATTCGTGGGTCTTGGTGTATCTGAGATCTTTCGGTGTTTCGCTCATTTGAAATTTTCCTCGATTAATCCAGACAGCTCTTGCCATTTCGCACGAAAGGGAACTTGACCACGCGTGCCGCAAGCCGCCTGCCGCGCACCTCGACCTCGCAACCGCTGCCTCCGGAGACAGCGGCTGGCACACGTGCCAGGGCTATGGACCGTCCCAGCGTCGGCGAATAACTGCCACTGGTGATTTCCCCCTCTCCGGCAGCACCGCAGACCACCTTTTGGTGGTCTCGCAGGACTCCCTTGTCCTCAAGCGCCAGACCGACCAGCTTGCGCGGAACGCCTTGGGCCCGTTGTCGCTCAAGCGCATCGCGTCCAACGAAATTGCGGCTGGCGGGATCCCAGCCAACAGTCCAGGCAAGTCCGGATTCCAGGGGCGTGGTGGTTTCGTCCATGTCATGGCCGTAGAGGTTCATGCCGGCCTCGAGTCGCAGAGTATCGCGCGCCCCGAGCCCTATCGGTGCAACGCCGGCCTCGGCCAGCCCCTGCCAACTGTAAGGAGCTGCTTTGCCGGGAAGAATCAGCTCAAAGCCGTCTTCCCCGGTATAGCCGGTGGTGGCAATGAAGAGTTCCCCGACATTGGTCGCAAAGAAAGGCTTGAGCTTCTCAGTTGCCGGGCGCAGGGCTTCACCCAGAGCCTGATAGACTTTCTCCCGCGCATTCGGGCCCTGTACGGCGATGATGCCCAGATCCGGCCTTGCCAAGACATTCACCCCGCCCATTTCGTGCGCGGTCACATCAAGCCACGCCAAGTCCTTGGTGCGCGTGCCCGCATTCATCACCAGGCGGAACCACTGCTCGTTCATGTAGTACACGATCAGATCGTCGATCACTCCGCCCTTGGCATTCAGCATGCAGGTATACATGGCCTTGCCTGGAGTCTTCAGCTTGTCGACATTGTTGGCCATGAGCAGACTGAGGAACGGACGCACGTTTGCACCCTTCAGATCGACCACATTCATGTGCGAGACGTCGAACATTCCTGCGTCCTGTCTGACCTTATGGTGCTCCTCGACCTGTGACCCATAGTGCAGAGGCATGTCCCAGCCGCCGAAATCGACGATCTTGGCCCCCATTCTGACGTGGGTGTCATAAAGAGATGTTCTGTGGCCCATGGCTCGGCTCGCTGTGTTTAATTTGAATTCTGAATTTCGTCGGCTTGATACGAGCTGCGCACCAACGGTCCGGCTTTGATCCACTCGAAGCCAAGGCCGCGCCCAATCCGTTCATACTCCGCGAATACGTCGGGATGCACATATTCAGCAACAGGCAGGTGATCGCGGGATGGGCGCAGATACTGCCCGAGCGACAGGCGCCGTACTCCGCAGCGGCGCAGATCCTCCATGACGGCGACCACCTCCGTCTGGGTTTCACCCAACCCCAGCATCAACGCGGATTTGGCTTCAATGCGGGGAACTGCCGCAACCCGGGCGAGCAAATCAAGGCTGCGCTCATACCTGGAACCTTTGCGGGCGTTGCGGTAGAGGCGCGGGACGGTTTCGAGATTATGGCCCCACACGACACTCCGGTCCGTGGACGGATCGGCCGGATGGTTCTCTTCGATGGCTTCCCGCATGATCTGGACGGCCAGGTCCTGAACATTGCGGAAGTCCGGCGTCAGGAGTTCGACTTCCACCGCCGGACTGATGCGCCACAAACCGCGCAACGTCATAGCGAACACGCTGGCACCACCGTCCGGCAGGTCGTCGCGGTTTACCGAGGTGAGCACTACGTACCTTAGGCGCATCGCCACGACTGCGGCAGCGACGCGTCCGGGCTCTCCGTCGTCAAGCGGGCCGGGTCTTCCGGTCTTCACCGCGCAAAATCCGCACGCACGGGTGCAAATATCGCCGAGAAGCATAAAAGTCGCAGTACCACGGCTCCAGCATTCGCCCTGGTTTGGACAACGGGCTTCCTCGCAGACGGTATGAAGGCGGTTGCCGTGCACTGCGCGCGCAGTTGCGGCATAACGTTCGCCCTCGCTGAACGCACGCCGGATCCATTCCGGCAACCGCAACACCGGTGCGGACTGAATTGCGTCACTGCCTGCAGCCATCGCTTCGGTTTCGAAATGCGCCATAGGCCTCTCGCTCCACAAAAAAAGGGCGATGGACTATCGTGTCCATCGCCCCTCTGTCCGGTAACCTGAGAGCTTGAGCCCCTTCGGTGGATGGCGCTCGCCCCTACATAAGGGAAGGCCTATCGCTCTCCAGAGTCGATCCTGTCTCTACTGCGGTCCTTTTGCCTGAGCGTTTCCGGGCGGTTGCGCCTTCGGCGCCCCGGATCTTGCGTACGTCCAGGGCCTCTCCCGCATGAATTCTGATCGCGCGAGCACTATATCCCAGCCCCCCTGTCGTGCCAAGGGGACTGCATCGCAGGGGCCGAAAGACTGCAGGGGCCCGGCCATACATGGGGCGATGCGATGGGGAGAGACCAGCCAGTACCGGTCCCGGCGTGCAATGCCCGGCCGCGCATGGCCACGAAACAGATTTGCGTGTCGACTGGCGGGGGCAAGTGCAGCGGCAGGGGTACAAACGGCAACTTGGCAGCGATGAACGGCGGGAAAACGGTTCCAGCTCCCCTGCGGACCGTCCCTTGTGGGCTAAACTCTATTAACTCGGGGTCCGAGTCCAATTTCCTGCCGGATGTTCTAGCAATCAATTGTAGGTTGATAAAGCCTCGGACGAGATATCACAAGGGAGTGATTACAATGAGCCTGACTCGAAATTTCATAGGCGCGTCTTTGTTGCTGCTTTGCGGACTGTTCAGTGCACCGGGGTACGCCGGATTGGTGCTCGGCGCCCCGCCGCGGGAATCCGTCACACAGGCCGACACGATCTACGATCCTATTGCCAACTTTCTCACCCGGGTCACCGGACAGAAGGTCACCTACCGCTATGTCGACAACTGGCTGTCCTATCAAAGCGACATTCAAAACGGGGCATACGATATCGTATTCGATGGACCTGCATTCATCGGCTGGCGCATGGCGAAGTATGGGTGGACGCCGCTGGTGAAGTTGCCGGGAAATCTGAGGTTTGTGGTCATCGTCGCGAAGAATAACAAGGTTGTAAAAAACCTCGAGGATCTCGAGGGGTATCCGCTCTGCGGGTTTGCTCCCCCCAATCTGGCCACGCTCACGATTCAGTTCGAGTTCACGAACCCGGCACGCCAGCCGAGACTGATCGCTGTACGGACCTTCGCCAAGGCTTACCAGGGCGTTGTATCGGGCAAGTGTGTCGCGGCGATCATGCAGTCAAAGCTGTACCGGCACATCAATGCGAAACGCCATGCGGCCAGGGTGATCTTCCGCAGCCAACCGCTGCCGAACCAGGCTTTTTCCGCCGGCCCGCGCGTCCCAGCGGCAATGCGCGCTCAAATCATTGCGGCTCTGCTTTCCACCCAAGGCAACGCGGCAACGAGCAAGCTGCGGGCCGAATTCAAGTCAGGCCAGTTTGTGCCTGCCACCGCACAGGAATACGAGGGCCTGGGCAAACTTCTCAAGAACGTCTGGGGATTCGGCCTGCGAACGGCGTCAAACAACTGATACCTGCCGTACTGCGTGGCCGCTAGCCGAGATCGAACTCCGCGATAACCGGCGTGTGGTCGGACGGACGCTCCAATGCGCGCGGCTTGCGGTCGATACGGCTTGCCTTGCACAACCTGCATAGGTCGGAGCTCGCTAGTATATGGTCTATTCGCAAGCCGCGATTGCGGCGGAATGCACCCATCCGATAATCCCACCAGCTGAACTGCTTCTCCGGCTGTTCAAAAATCCGGAACGTATCGCACAAACCGGAAGCGATTAGCTGCCGGAATGCGGCGCGCTCGGCGTCGCTGAACAAAATGCGTCCGTTCCAGACCAGCGGGTCATGCACGTCACGCTCGTCCGGCGCAATATTGAAATCGCCAAGAACCACCGTGCGCGGGTGGCTATCGATCTGCTGCTCGATATAAGCGGACAACCTGGCGAGCCAGGAAAGTTTATAGGCATATTTGTCGGAACCGACGTCCTCGCCGTTCGGAACATAAACATTCAGCACGCGTATCCCTCCCCAGGATGCGCCAAGCACGCGCCTCTGAGGATCCTGCAGGCCAGGGATGTCGTAAATCGGATCGGAAACGGGAACGCGGCTGAGGAGCGCGACGCCGTTATAGGTCTTCTGGCCAGAATAGACTGCATGATATCCGGCGTTCCTGATGGCGGCGGCCGGAAACCGTTCGTTGGTGATTTTTGTCTCCTGCAACGCGAGCACATCGGGGTGTTCGCTCGCAAGCCAAGCCAACACCTGTTCGAGGCGCACGGACAGCGAATTGACGTTCCAGGTGGCGATCTTAAAATATGACATAAGTTATTGTTATAAATTACATAACGGTGTGTATATAACAGTAAATACCCCCAGTAGCTAGCACGCATCCATGGTATCAGACAACCCTGGAGTTATGGCCTTATCTGGTAGGATTGTCGTCCGCACGCATTGATATCGAAGTACGTGCGAACATTTTCTCCACGATGCGGGATCCTTGCTAAACCGTTGTCGCTTTCCCACCAAATGCCGAGCGCTCATGCGCCCAATGCGCACGGATCACCAGGGCAATTCAAAATTCATGTGTCAGTAACTACGAATGACGAACGACTCGGCAACCGTGTCGTTTAAAACTTGAGGACAAATGTACCGTGGGTCGGGCTCGGTGTGTCCTCACCGAGCGCAGCGTTTCAGGGAATATAGTCGCGGTTCCCGACGTCTCTCCATCAGCACGACGCCATAGCTGATGATATGGCGGGAGCTATCATATTGTCATAGTCTCATAGTCAATGACAGGCCTGGCACTACCTGCAGCCGGGCCAAAATCAAAATAAACGCAAGGAGAGAGCGATGTTGGTACGATCACCACGGGGGCATGCCGCAAGGAGGCTGAAATATTTGGCAGGCATGGCTGCGCTGATTTTCATGGCTTGGAACTGTGCGCATGCGGCAGTACCGAGGTCAGTGCGGGCCGCCCAGCTCTATGCGGGGCTTGCGAAAGCGAAATGGATCGCGTTCGGCCATGGGCCGAAGATTCTGTATGACGTTTTTGATCCCAACTGCCCATATTGCTACCTGCTGTGGAATAAGCTAAAGCCTCTGATCGGTCCCGATCACCTGACGGTCCGGGTGGTGCCATTGGGGTATCTCACGGCCACCAGTTCACCGAAGGCCGCGGCCATCCTGATGGCCAAAAATCCCCGGAAGATGTTGCTGCGAGGCGAAAACCACTACTCCTTCCAGCACGGGATGCAGATTCCGCTGACAATCCCGAGCCGTGCTGTGAGCGGCGCCCTGCATTACAATCTCGATTTGGTGGAGGCCGCTGCCGGCTATGCGATCGTTCCGATCCTGGCTTATGAGGATAAAGACGGCCAAGCCAAGTTTTTAATCGGTCCGCCGGGATCACAGACGCTCAAGAACCTCATTGCGCAGATCCGGTAATGGCAACGGCAAGGGTGCGGTCGTTGTGGGTCGGCATCTTCGCAGTGCTCGGATTGTCGGGCCTTGCCCAGGGGCGCCTGCTGCCGCCTAATCAGGCGTTTCGTTTTACTGCCAAGCTGGCACCGAATCACCGTCTCGATGTCCGATGGATGGTGGCACCGGGCTATCATCTCTATCGCGACCACGTACACCTGAAGATTGGCCCGGCACCTGTCGCTTTGACGCCTTATCAGCTGCCGAAGGGGCAGACGCTCGCGCTTCCGGGTCTGGGGAGCATACCGGTCTATTTCAAGACCATTGCTCTCGTCATGCACTACCATCTGCAGGGCGCAGTGCCGACTGCGCTCTTCGTGACCAGTCGCTATCAGGGCTGCTCCAACACCGGCACCTGTTATCCGCCGATCACCACTACAGTAGCGCTGCCGCTGCCGGCGGCACGGGCGGGCGTTTCGCCCGTCGCGGCCGCCCCCTTAAGGCCGGTAGCCGGGCTACCTTTGCGTGTGCCGCCGTCTGCCAAGACGCCCGCGATCCACGGGTTCTACGCCACCGTCTTGCGCGGCAACATGTGGCTCACCTTGGGATTATTTTTTGTTCTGGGCATCGGGCTTACCTTCACGCCGTGCGTCTTCCCCATGATCCCGATCCTGTCGGCGCTGATCGTAGGCCAAGGCAGTGGTGGCGATAATTCCCGGCAGGCGCGCGGCCGCGCCTTTCGGCTGTCGTTGGCGTATATCAGTGGCATGGCTCTGACCTATACCGGGGCGGGAATCCTTGCGGCCCTGAGCGGCGCCTACCTGGCAGCGTTTTTCCAGAATCCGTGGGTGCTGGGAGTCTTTAGCGGAGTGTTCGTGCTGCTGGCGCTGTCGATGTTTGGTTTCTACGATCTGCAGTTTCCGGCGGTAATCCGCGAGCGGTTTCTCGCCGTCGGCCGCGGCGGGCACCTGGTTGGCAGTTTCGTCATGGGAGCATTGGCGGTAATGATCGTCAGCCCGTGTATTGCCGCGCCTTTAGCCGGCGCGCTTTTGTATATTTCCCAGACCGGCAATGTCGTGCTGGGGGGTAGCGCGCTGCTGGCGCTGAGCGTCGGCATGGGACTGCCGCTGCTCATCATCGGCACCTCGGCGGGGCACCTGCTGCCGCGCGCCGGGCGCTGGATGGATACTGTCAAGGCGGTATTCGGGGTCTTGTTGCTTGGGGTCGCCATCGTGCTGGCGTCCCGCATTATCCCGGGACCCGTTACTCTCGCCATGTGGGCGTTGCTGGCACTGGTGGTGGCGGTGTACATCGGCGCCTTTGATTCGGTCGCACCGGGGGTGTCAGGATGGCGACGGCTGGGGAAGGGCGTTGGCCTGGCGCTGTTTGCCTATGGACTGGCACTTGGATCCGGGGCATTACGGGGGGGCAGCAACGTCCTGGCGCCCTGGCCGTCCTCGCCACATCCGCCTGCGTTCACCCCCCGCCGCCTGTCCGCGCCGACGCGGGCCTTTCACACGGTGACCAGCCTGCCGCCATTCCAGGCGGCGCTCGCCGCCGCCCGCGGACGACCGGTGCTGGTGGATTTCTGGGCTACCTGGTGTCTTGATTGCAAAGCCATGGATACCATCACCTTCGCCGATCCGCGGGTGCAGCCGATGCTGGCGACGATGGCGCTGATCCGTGTCGACGTCACGAAAAATAACGCCGCGACCGAGGCAGTCTTGCACAAATTCGGCCTCTTCGGTCCGCCTGCCATACTGCTCTTTGATGCCAAAGGCCGCCTGGAGGGACGCTACCCGGGGTATGAGGGACCGCTGACTTTGCGGCGGCGATTACGGAGGGTGGACCAGTGAGCAGCGGCAGAGATTCCAAATTCTGTATCCGCCCGTGTTGGGCGGCAACGTTTTCGGTTGCTTAACATTTAGATCAATGGTAGATCTGGCTGTATTGCTGACGAGCGGTAGATCCATAACTATACGGAAGTCGGAGTAGGGATGCCCATTACTGAACACCCCCTCCACAGATCCGGACGAGCGGCATTACCGCATCCGGCTCCCACCTTGGGTGACAACGCCCAAGCGCACGAGTGGATAAGGGTGGCAGATGC